>CAVPPF010000001.1:0-117988 GCA_963707435.1 uncultured Actinomycetota bacterium
CAAGCCGGGGTGACCCTCGACATTGTCGAAGAGGTCGTCGAAACCTACGAAGGTCAGTAGGCCGTCGTGAACCTGGACGAGGCGAGTTTCCTGGACGTTATCGACCGGACTCCACTGGTTTCCATCGATCTGGTCGTTGCCGATCGAGGGAAACGCATGGTGGTTGGCGGGTCAACGAACCCGCCCGGGGTTTCTGGTTCGTGCCGGGCGGGCGGATCCTCAAAGGAGAGACGCTCGACGGGGCGTTCGGCCGGATAGCTACCGCGGAATCGGGCAACGGTGACTGGCGCCGGTCGGAGAGCCGTCTGCTCGGGGTGTTTGAACATCTCTACGAAACGAACTTCGCGAGCGTGCCGGGCATCGGCACCCACTATGTCGTCCTGGCCTATCGGATCGACGTTGATATCCGGCCGACTCCGCCCGCCGAGCAGCACTCGAAGTACGCGTGGCTGGCGGAATCCGATGCGCGGACGGACGGGTTCCGGTGTTCTTCTTCCATCCGAACACGGCCGCCTACTTCGATTATCTCTAGCCGGGGCGGCCTCAGCTCACGGATCGATGAGCACCGGACGGCTGCTCATGATCCAGGCTCCGGCCGGCCGCCGCCCTGGCCACCCTGCCGTACTCGACGAACCCGCCGCCCATCTGGATGACGTCGCCCTCCCGGGCGACGAGTACGCCGTCCTGGTCGTAGATCCTTGAGCGGGTTCGATGCGGCGGTATAGCCGAAGGGCCAGACCGGTGCGGTGCGGCCGCCGCCGCCGGCATCGGTTTCGTCGCCCGGGAAGTAGACGCAACCGAGGTCCGCATCGAAGCCGAGTGTAAAAGTACCGAGCGCTCCCATGCCGCGCCGGCACGATTCGGGTTGCGTCAGCAGTTCCACATCTCCGGGACGGGCCCGGTTTCTGGGCGGGTAGATCTGCGATCCTGCCGTCGAGGATCGACAAACGCGAAGATTTCGACGGCCGTTCCGAACTCGCTCTCTATCCGTGATCGAGTGTCACCGTCGAGGTACTCCATCATCACCTCAACCCGATTGGTGAGAACCCCCACCAAAGATGCCCACGTCGCCGTCTGCTCCGGGTCGATGACATCGAAGAGGCTGCTTTGAATATCGGGCGGGGGTTGCTTCTGGAGTACTCCGCACCATCGACCACACACACGGTCAGGTCGCCGCCGGCTGCTCTTCGAGGGCGGTCCGTTGGCTTTCAATATCCTCCCCGGTCAGCCACACCGTCAGCACGGCGTTGGCGCTATCCCACCACATCCCGGCGAAGCGGTCCGCGATGGTTTGCGTGTCGACGACGCGACGGCGTTCATCGGGTCGTCGGGTGGGTTTACCGAGGTCGTTCCCTGGAGTCCGTCACACGGTGTTGAGAAGTCCGAATCGGACAAGGGTGACGGGTTGGGGATCTCGGAGTCGATCACCAGTAGTTGGGCTCCGTCGTACCAACCGGTCACCTGCAGCATCACCGGACCGGTATCCGGCGCATCGACGTTGCCGGCGAGCGGGATGCCTGCACAGGTTTCGTCCTGCCCTGCGCAGATTTCCTGGATCCCCCCGGCACCAACCTGCACGGATCCGTGACCCTGACCAGGACGGACCCTTCCGGTCGCCCGACTTCCGGAATGGAGCTGGTGGTCGACGTTGCCAGCCGCGAAGTGGCGTTGTCGCTCAGCACCTCGGCCGAGCACGCCGCCAAAATCAGCACAGCGGCCAGGACTAGCCGGCGATTCGAGATTCCATAGTCCCTTTCTCCCGGTGCCGAAACATCTATGTGACGTCGAACCGGCACCGGGAGGTTCCCGGCTTCAGTCCCCGGCGACGAAGAAAGCCCACCGACCGTCGGTGGCGATCGCCACCCGGTATCCGATGTAACCGCCGAACGAGTCCGACAACCCGCGAGCTGGTCGGATCCGAAGAGGTCGGCCAGCTCCTGGCGCTGTTCCTCAGTTGCATCTGACCAATCGGAAAGGGCGTACACGGCCGGCCAGTACGTAGAACACGTTGCCTTCACCAACGTCGAAAAGGGCCGGTTCGAGTTCCAGAAGCTTCACCATGTCGGCCAAAGGGGTCTCGCCGTTTGCCTCCAGGTCGCCCCAGTACGCGGCAGGGTCGAGCTCCTCCAAAGGTGTAGCTGGTCCCATCTGCTTCCGCCATGGAGCCCAGAAGCTCAAAGTCGCATGCCGTGGCTGCGGCGGGAGTTCCGACCTCACCTCGGATACGACAGCAGGCAGATCGTTCGGCTGGTAGTCATTGCTGATCGCCAATCCGGTGGCAGAACAGATCGGTGGCTCCACTGAGGTTGTTGTCGCCGGTGCGGTTGTCGTAGTTCCGTTGTCTCCGGAAGTAGTTGACGTTGGGTTGTCAACCGTATCGGGGCTGTCGCCGCATGCGAACAGAACCAGGGCGAGAGCGCCGACCATGACTACCGAACGAATTGAGGCTTTCATGTACGTCCTTTCATGTCAACGAGTTACAACCGGCGGGGGGGCCTGTGAATCTCTCCCGTTCTCCGCAGGAACTGGGGCTCCCGGACTAGCCGGCGTCACCACCAAAGATGAGCTCGACAATGGACAAGCTCCGCCGCCGGACCCCTGGGTGTAGCGAGCGGAGAAGATGCGAGCGTATCCGTCGTAATCAGGAGGAGAGAACAGCAGTTCGCAGCTGCCGCTACCGGAGGAGTCAAGCTCGCACGAAGGTACCCACACAACATTCGCGATTTCGGCCTGACCGGACTCTTCAGCCGTGGCCACGACGCCTGGTTCGGCGATATCTGCCATACCGGCCCAATCACCTTCGATCCACAAGCTCGCAAACCTATCGAGGAGATCCTGAGGTGAGGCAACAACGATGGACGGGGCGGTTGTGCTGGAGGTGGTGGTTGTGCCGTTGCTTGCTGTTGTGGTTGTAGACCCGTCAGGCGCCCTCGCCGGCCGTGCTGCCGGCATGCGGCCAGCAGCACGGCGAGAGCACCGATTACCGCAACCGAACGAATCGAGGTCTTCATGTGATTCCCTTCAAGTGATTGTATTGCCGGGCCGGGTTGAGACTGGTGTCCTTCCGTTCTCCGCCACATGTCCGGATCTCCGTCGATTCTTTCAAAGTCCGCTCGGGAACCTTGCCGGGTGGGTCGACCGTCATAGGGTCGAAGTGATGCCGAACGTGCTCAACAAGGAGACGATGATGCGAAGATTGCTGATACCACTGGCGGCGATCAGCTTGTTACTGGCCGGGTGTGCAGGGTCGACCAACGCTGCTGCACAGATCGCTCCAACAGGAGGAGACCAGAACTTGATGAGCAACACGATTGCCGTTTCCGGAACGGGGGAAGTGACGGGGACACCCGACACCCTGATTATCGATCTTGGTGTCCAGGTGCTTAGACCGTCGGTGAGTGAAGCTACCGGCGATGCGTCTCGCCTGGCCCAGGCGGTCATTGATGCGCTCAAGGCGAAAGGTGTTGCAGAAGAGGACATTCAGACCACCAACTATTCGATCTACCCCGAATACGACTACCGCAATGACAATCAGGTGCTGCGTGGCTATCGGGTCAGTAATACGGTCAGCGCCAAGATCCGTGATCTCGACAAGGCCGGCGAAGTGATCGATGCTGCGACCGCGGCCCGGAGGCAATGACGCTGTCGTCAACGGCATACGGTTTGACCTCGAGGCCAACGGGCCGCTGATTACGGCGGCCCGCGAGGCGGCTTGGAACGATGCGAAGGCCAAAGCCGAGCAACTCGCTGCCCTCGCCGAGGTCAGGTTGGGCAAGGCTGTTTCGATTAGCGAAGTGTCGAGCCCGACGCAACCCCCGATTCTCTATGCCGAAGCGAGGGCCGAAGCTGCGTTTGATGCGGCTACTCCGAATACCAGGCCGGTGAGGCATCGGTGTCGGTGGTGGTTACCGTTCAGTTCGCTATCGAGGGATAGCCGTCAATGATTCGAGGAGCTGCCGGGTGTGTTCCCGGCAGCTCCTTTGTTTGTTTGACATGAGAGCGCGGTTGGCCGGTAACCCCTGACTCGTGGGCTATTTTCTCTTGACCAACGATGATGGGGTCGATTCCCGGCCTTGCTCCCCTTTGCCCGAGCTCTCAGCGAGGTGCGCCCGGTGAAGGTCGTGGTACCGGCCCAAGAACGCAGCTGGGTCGGCAAAGCAATCACCCGTTTTGATGAGATCAGCGTTGAGCGCATCGTCCGGGAAGGTATCGAGGTCTTCGTTGCCGATGGGTACCCGGCCGACTGCACCCAGTTGGGCGTCCACTCGTTGTTCGGCGGAAGAAACCAGACATGGTTCTCTCTGGAATCAACATCGGGCTGAACCAGGGGCTCGGGTTCCTGCTGTCGAGCGGTACGGTGGGAGCCGCCGCCGAAGGTTGGATCGCCGGTCTGCCGTCGATTGCCTTTTCGACCGGGTCGCCGTTCGATCACCGGGGATGGGCAGCAGAGGCGTGGTCGGATTCGTCCGCACAGTTCTGGGAAGCAGCTGCAAAGCTGGCCGTCGATGTGCTGGCCGGCATCCTGGCGGCCGGATACCCACCGGACGTCGATGTGCTCTCGGTCAACTTCCCAAACGACGCCGGGATGGATTCCCCGCGGCGGATCACCAGCCTGGCGAAGGTCGGGTACGACAACATCTTCAAAGAACACAAGCCGGGCCGCTTTGTCCACGACTTCAACACTGGTTTACGGATGACCGGAGATCTGGGCGGCTCGGACGTCGAGGCGGTCCGTGCGGGTGCCGTCGCCATCACGCCCTTGCAGCTGGCCCACTCCGGCGTTGTCACCGAACGATTCCGAGCCTCTGTGGAGCGTGTGGAGCGGGTCTGAGAAAACCCCAGGTGAGATACCACTCCCATGAGGTGGGGTGTTCTAGCCCGCTCGATATGTGCCGCTCTGCGTGGGTTCGTGTCGTGGGCGTTATCGCACTTACCTGGCGATCGGGGCGCCGTGCAACGCCTCTCCGTTCGGCAAGCAGCAGCTTGCCGGCCACCTCTCCGCTTGAAAGGGAGAGGTTCTAAGAAGAAGATTCTCCCCCGGCCAGGGGAGATGACCCGCCAGGGCTAGAGGGGGTAGCACGTCCAACACCACAGCTTGTCAGTCGGTCAACTGCCAGCACAGATCTCTCAACGCCAACAGCGATATCGCACATTCGACTCCGAGCATGATCCGGCAGTTCTGAACGCCCCTGGATGTGCCGTTCTGCGCTCCTACGCCGTCGTGGTGTAGGTGACCCCTAGCTGCCGGAGTAGGTCGAACAGATCCGGGCCACCCCACTGCTCAACGAACTGCCCACCTTCGATCCGGATGACATCGAGAAGGCCGACTGTGACCTGCTTCCCGGTCGGTGGCATACCTCCGAACTCTCCCAAGTGAGTGCCGCGCATCGTTGAGCGGAATGCGACCCGATCGTCTTCTGCGGTTACCTCCTCAACCGTCAACGCCACATCAGGGAACGCATCCCTGAACCCGGATATGCGTTCAATCTGGTCCGCGAGATCAAGGGGTGGTAGGAGGGGCGAGACGTGCCGATGAAAGGCTGGACTGAGGAAAGCCCTGATGGCATCAACGTTGCCCTTGTCCCACACCTCAGTGATGTACCTATCGAGAAGCAGCTTGTTCTCGGCAACTGACATCCGATCTCCCTCGACGCTTTAGTCCCAACCTACTCAAGCACGAACGAGCACAGACGTGCCCCTATGCGCTCTTTGGGGAAGTGATCGTTATCACGCGAGAACAGAGTGATCTGGGCCACGGGCCGCTTCCGTTTAGCGACCGAGCGCGTATTCCAGTACCAGGCGCAACGGTCGCGGTACCTCGACGGCAGCCATCGCCCGGACAAGAAGCGCGGCATACCTGACCTTGCGGCGGCTGCCGCTACCGAACCACCTCCGCAACTGGTCCTCCACCCTGCGTCCTCGCCACTGGGGCATCTGCTGCAGTGAGCGAAACCGCCGCAAGTCATCACCCTGTGTTTCGATCACGTTGATGACGCGAGCGGCACCCAGCGCCCTGATCAGCTCTGCCTCCAGGTCGTCTCCGCACTCGAAGAACCCCAGTCTTTCCAGAGCTGACGAATCGCGACCCTCCGTCAGGCCGGCCTCGGACAGGGCTCGCACGATGTGGGCCTTCTCGCCAACGTCGTACAGGCCTGCCACCCGGACGCCTCTGGGAACCGTCTCAGCGAGCAGCCTGACCACGTTGGTAGCGCCGTTCATGACCAAGATCGACGTCGAGGACAGCTCGAACCCAAGCACGCCTGCAGCCGCTTCGAGGGCCGCCTCATCGCTCTCGCCTTCGACCAAGATGACCGTGCCGTCCATAGCCACCAGCCTTGCAGACGATCACTTCTCCCCAACCTTGCTTCCTGATCACACCCCTCACACAAATAGAGGCGGCGAAGGTCTCCAACGGATTCTCGCAACTCATGCCCGCGATGCGCCGTCAAGCCCGCTCGCAACACCAATCGCGGACAACGAACCCCAACGGACAGAGGCCACAATCGCGGCAAGAAGCGCATGATCACGGTCACCCCGTCCCTGTCGCCGACTCCGAAACCACCCGAGATCCGGCTGATCAAGCGTATCGGTCGGAGCGACCGCCACGGTCCGTGCTTGCCACGGAGCTGGGCAGGTAGCGCACGACGTGCCGCTATGCGTGCTCAGTTCCTCCGCTCGTTATCGCAGCCGCTTGGGTGATCTGTGCGCCGCTTGTAGCTGGCCACGCAAGAACTCTCTGCCCATTTCCGAGAACCGAGTGCTACTACTCCGCCGACCGCGATACCGTTGACCGCATGGACCCAACAGCGTTCCAGGTGATCGACCGTCGGGTAACCCATTGGCTTGCAGAGCACGGACTGACGCTTCTGCGCATCAGTATCGGTCTTATCTTCGTCTGGTTCGGCGTGCTCAAGTTCTGGCCGGGTCTGAGCCCTGCCGACCAGCTCGCCACGGAGACGATTGACCGACTCTCCTTCGGGCTGATAGCTGAAGACCTCGCCCGTGTCCTGTTGGCGATCCTCGAAACGACGATCGGGATCGGGCTCGTTACAGGCAAGTTCATGCGCTTCACCCTGCTGCTCCTGGTCGGGCAGATGCTCGGGGCCGCGACACCGCTCTTCCTGTTCCCAGAGGTGACCTGGTCACACCTTTTTGTGCCGACCCTCGAAGGCCAATACATTCTCAAGAACATCGTCCTGGTGTCGGCCGCCCTCACCATTGGAGCAACGGTTCGTGGCGGCCGGCTGGTGGACGATCCCGAGGCCCTCAAACCAACGGGCGAGCGGTCACGAACACCCGGCAACCGGCGCTAACTCCACCGCCCTATGGCAGCCGCGAAAGCCGGCAGCGCACATAAGCGCCGCGACGAGAGTCAGACTCTTACTGGGACCATCCTCGAACCGGCAGATCGCGCGCAACCGGCAAGATCACTCCGCCACCGTGGGTGGTCACGATCAAACCCTGCTAGTAGCGCACGAGGTGCCGTTCCCGGACACTTGGCGAGACGCTCGTTCATGTCCGGGATTTGTTGATCGAGTGTGGTGGTTGCTCAGTTTGGTTCATTGAAGTGGACTCGTTCTTTGAGCCAGGTGGCGGTCCAGGTTTCGTCGACCTCGCTGGCGGCGATGGCGAGCATGGCTTCTTCGGCCTGGTCAATGTCGGGTGGGTCGGGATGCCAGGTTCCCTCGTTGAGGTCTATGAACATGACCAGCGCCGCCCATGCCGCCCGCTTGTTCCCGTCGGGAAGGGGATGATTCCACGCCAAACGGCAGACCAGCACGGCTGCCTTGTCGTAGAGGTCGGGGTAGAACTCAACGTCACCGAACCCGGCTTGGGGAGCGTGCAGCGCCGAGTCGGCCAGTTCGGACCGGGATGCTCTGGCGAGGGTGTCGGCGTCGACGCCGGTGACTTGTTCGGCCAGCCAGAAGTATTCGGCCAGCGTGAGGTAGCGGGTCACTGGGCGAGGCGTTCCAACAATTCTCGGTCGCGGTCGAGGAGTCGCTTGGCGCGACTGGTGAAGTCTTCGTCTTGGCGCACCCGTTCGATCTCAGCTTTGAGCGCGTCGATGATCAGGGCGTTGACGCTGGTGCCTTTGACCCGGGCGACGGCTTCGGCGTCGTCGGCGAGGTCTTCGGGGAGTCGGACGGTGGTCTGTTTAGTCATGCCATCATGATATCGCGATATCGCGCCAATACAAGCACGCAGATCGCTCACCGCCAGGAGCGATATCGCGCATCCCTTTCCGAGCAGAACCGGCAATCTGTGCGGAAGCTTGGCCTTGGCGGAGGGAGTGGGATTCGAACCCACGGTAGGGCGTGAACCCTACAGCAGTTTTCAAGACTGCCACCTTCGTCCGCTCGGTCATCCCTCCGGGCGGCGGCTGCGCCGCCGCAGTACGAAGTACAAAGTACTAGGTACAAAGTACGACGCCGGGCCTTGCCCGGCGTCATCTTCGCGGAGGGAGAGGGATTTGAACCCTCGAGGGAGCGTGAACCCCCTACACGCTTTCCAGGCGTGCGCACTAGGCCAGACTATGCGATCCCTCCAACCGCGCCATAGTGTAAAGGGACATGAACCAAGCCCAACTCGAAACCGCCATGCGAGCTGCCCTGACGGAAGCCGGCCGTGCCATCGAACACGGCGACGTTCCGGTCGGGGCCGTGTTGTTGGATCCGGATGGCACCGTGGTCGCCTCCGATCGCAATCGGCGGGAAGAGCTCCAGGACCCGACTGCCCATGCCGAGATACTCGTGCTCTCCGCTGCCGCCCGACTACGCGGCGATTGGAGGCTGACCGGGCACACCCTGGTCGTGACCCTCGAACCCTGTGCCATGTGCGCGGGGGCGGCCGTGCTGGCGCGTCTGCAGCGGATCGTCTTCGGCGCACCCGATCTCAAAGCCGGCGCGGCATGGAGTCTCTACAACATCCCCCAGGACCGGCGGCTCAATCACCACGTCGAACTGGAGGGCGGAGTCCTCGAAAGCGAATGTGCCGAACAGCTGCGCACCTTCTTCGAGCAGCGCCGGGCCTAACCCCCGAGCGGTTCCCGTCGCACCGGACAGGTCATACAGCGTGGACCGCCGCGGCCCCGTGACAGCTCATAGGAAGGGATCCGGTGCACCGTGATGCCTGCGTCCTCGAGCACTTCGTTGGTTGCCACATTCCGCTCGTAGGCGACGACCTCACCGGGCGCGAGGGCGAACGTGTTGTTGGCGTCGTTCCATTGCTCGCGTTCGGCCTGAACGCTCTGCAGCGGAGGTTCGATCGAGCGTATCTCGCCCCGACCTGCAGCCCACCGCAACCCGGCGAGAAGGTCGGGTGCTTCGTTCACATGCAGATGCCCATCGGCGCCCGGCGTGACTTCCAGGGATCTCACCTGCTGGCGGATCTTCGGATAGAGCACCACCGAGTCGAGATCGACCATCGTCACCACCGTGTCGAGGTGCATGGTGCTGCGGGCCTTCGGCAGCTCGACCGCCAGAATCCGGTCGACGACGTGCTGATCGAACAATCGAGCCGCCAGCGCTGCAGCTCCTGAGGGGGTCGTTCTCTCCGAGATTCCGATGGCGAGCCCTCGTTCGCCAACCACCAGGATGTCGCCTCCCTCAACCGAGGCGGGGTAGTGCTCGCCGGGCTGGTCGCCGAACCAGATCGGCGTGCCGGCGAACAAGGGATGGAGACCGTAGACCAGGCGAAGGAGGTCCGTTTCTCTCTGACGAACGGGCCGGTTCATGGGGCTCAAAATGACACCGTCACCAACCCAAACCGACGAATCCCTCATGAAGACGGCGTTGGGGAGCGGCGTCAAGATGAAGTCGTCGGGACCGTGGAGCGCTGCGACCAGGCCCTGCGCCTCCCCGACCTCCTCGAGGGTCACTCCCCCGATGAGGTGGCGGACCAGTTCCGGGACGGGCAGTTCGATCAGGAAGCGCCTGACCCGATTGGCCAGACGCCGCCCGCACAGGTCTTCGCTGACATGGGTTTCGACGAACTCGAGCGCTACCTCGGCGTCGGTGAGAACCTCTTCGAGGAGCTTGGACAACTGAAGGACGTCGGCGCCGGCGCCGCTGATGGTTGCGGTGAAGACGTCGTGCTCGTCGCGAGCTTTGTCTACCCATACCAGCTCGTCGAAGAGCAGCTCATCCTTGTTGCCCGGGGTCAAACGGTGAAGCTCCAGATCCGGACGGTGGACGATCACCGACTGCAACCGCCCCACTTCAGAACGAATCTCACCAGCCATACCATGCTCCTCACCGTGGGCTAGCGCCATTCTGTCACGCCGCCCGCTTCCTGACCGCGACGAACCCACGGTACAATCCCGGCACCGGAGGGATCGCATAGTCCGGCCTAGTGCGCGGCACTCGAAATGCCGTAGGGCGTTTACCCGCCCTCGAGGGTTCGAATCCCTCTCCCTCCGCTCCTGCCTCCCCTGCTCCGAGGGGGAGGCTTGGCCATGCTCTGCGGTGCCGCGGAGGGGATCACAGCACCGCCGCGGCGGACGGCGGATAGCCATTCGCGGACGGCTACCATCTGCTCCGATCGTGCTAGGCGGGGCGCTAGGGGTGCCCTGTACCCGAAAACCTCTACATGCGGGGCCGAATCCCTGCCCGAGGGTGTCCGCCATTCGGGTCGGCACCGGGCACGCAGCGTTGAAGGCCGGGTCCTGCGCGGCGGGACTTCGTGAATCGGGTCAGGTCCGGAAGGAAGCAGCCCTAAGCGTCCGGTCCCGGGTGTTGCAGGAGTGCCTGGCTGGAGCCGGCGACCCGGACTGCGCCGGGTGGCGGCATTCGACGGCAGGTGCACGGTCACACAATGGAGCTGCGAGCGGGCGTCCTCACTACCGCTTGACCAGTACGGCTCCGTAGACGAAACCAAGCGGACCCATCCGCCAGATGTCCTCGATCTCCAGAGGGCCACGGGCGAAGAGTTCCTCCGGTGGCGGCAGCTTGTCCAGAGACTGGTGGAGATAGGCGTACTCGCTCCTCGCTCCGACCACCGACCCGGCCAGCGGCAGCACGACAGCTGTGCCGGCCCGGTGGACGGCTGCGGCCACGCGGCCACGCGGTCGCCCCAGCCCGATCACGGCCACCTTGCCGCCGGAGCGCAACACCCGGCCGATTTCCCGCAACGTGTCGGGGATCGACGTCAGATTGCGAAAAACGTAGGCGGAGAAGACGGCGTCAAACGATCCGTCGGCAAACGGCAGCGCCTCGCCGACGGCGACGACCCGATCGGAGGCTCGGTTGAGCGCCAGCATCTCGGGCACCGGGTCGAGCGCGATCACGTGCCGGGTGCCAAAAACCGGCAGGGCGGCTCCCGTCCCCGATCCGAGATCCAGCAAACGGCCGGGCGGCAGCCGATCGGCACCCTTCCGTCGCCAGGATTGCTCGCGTCCGAGCGAGAGGATCCGGTTCAGCGTGTCGTAGCGAGCCGCGATCCCCGAGAAGACCTCCTGGCCCTGGGCGCGTCCGGTCACGGCGAAATGCTGTCGAAACCAACGTACGGCTGAAGTGCAGGCGGGATGCGCACGGAGCCGTCCGCCTGCTGATGGTTTTCGATGATGGCCAGCATCGTGCGGGAACTGGTTACAACCGTCCCGTTCAGGGTGTGGACCAGATGATTGCCCGTTTCGTCACGAAACCTGGCCCGGAGACGGCGGGCTTGATAATCGGTGGTATTCGAACACGAGGTGATCTCACGAAACGCTTCCTGGGACGGGACCCATACCTCGATGTCGTACTTCTTGGCGGCGGGTGCGCCGAGGTCGCCCACGGCAACGTTCACGACTCGGTAGGGAAGCTCGAGGTCTTGCAGGACCTGTTCTTCGATCGACAGCATGAATTCGTGTTCTTCCCACGATGCGTCCGGATGACAGAACGAGAACATCTCAACCTTGTTGAACTGGTGCATGCGGAAAATGCCCCGGGTGTCCTTGCCGTACGTGCCGGCTTCGCGACGAAAACAGCTGGAATATCCGGCGTAGCGAACGGGGAGGTCGTCGGCATCGAGGATCTCATCGAGATGCAGCGCGGCCAACGAGACCTCAGATGTGCCGACGAGAAACAGCTCGTCGCGCTCGACCGCATACACCTGATCCCGGTCGGTTGGAAAGAAACCGGTCCCGAAGAGTGCTTCGTCGCGAACCAACACCGGAGGGATGACCGGTGTGAATCCCTTTGACGTGAGGCGGTCCATGGCGAACCGCACCAAACCCAGCTCCAGCTGGGCGGCGCTCCCCTTCAGATACGCGAATCGCGAGCCGGAGACCCGGACCGCCCGTTCGATGTCGATGATCCCGAGCGCCTCGCCGAGATCCTGATGATCGCGGACGGGAAACTCAAAGTCCCGAGGATTTCCCCAGCGGCGCACCTCAACTGCGTCCTCCTCGGTCATGCCGTCGGGAGAAGACGGATGGGCCATGTTCGGGACGTTGATCCACAGGTTCTGAAACTGGTCGTCGAGTTCGTCGGCTTCGGCCAGCAGACTCTTGTAGGACTCGGCCAGCTGCCCGGCGGCGGCGATGGCCTGTTGGCGAGCTTCCCCCTCGAGGTTGGAGATCTCCTTCCCGGCCAGCTTCTGATCGGCGCGGACCTGCTCTGCTTCGGAGCGCACGGCCCGGCGTCGCTCGTCGAGCTCGATCAGGTGATCGACGTCGATATCGGAATGGCGGCGCTGCAGGGCTTCCCGGAGTGCGCTCGGGGTTTCTCGCAATACGGCCAGATCGATCATGGTGCTCCGGATCCTACTGCTGCAGCGCTCGGTCGATGGCCTGCCGTTCCTCCGGAGAGAGAGGCTCCTCCGGAGTCCCGGCCGTAATCCTCTTCAGGTAGAACGACGTATCGGTGCGAGAAACGAGGACGCTCACCACGAGCCCGCTTGCCTCATCGTCCAACAGGGCAATCGAACGAGACCGGGCGCCGCCGACGTCCCCGTATGCGTTGTAGCTGATGACGCCGGTCCTTCGGATGGACGTGACGGAACGCTGTTCGAGATGGAGCAACCGCTGCTGCAGGTCTGAGATCGCAGCAGCATGGAGCCCCAGTTCGTTGTCGATCCGCTGGATGAGGTCGTACAACTCATCGTCCCCGACCGGCAGGCTGGACACGCTCTGTTTCAGATTGACCACTTCCCACGCCAACCAGGCAACGGCGAAGGCCAGCACCACCGCCAGGATCCACAGGCCCGTGTTCATGCCGGCTCATTGACGAAGAAGGGAACTTCCCGACGGTTGTTGTCGGTGTCCGATTCTCCGCTCACCAGGGTGACACTGATCGTTGCTACGAGCTTCTCACCCGCCGTCACGGCCAGTTGGCCGAAATCGACGGTCACGCTTCCTCCCGCCTCCAATTCGCCCAAATCTTCGGTGCGGTCCTCGAGAGTGGCGCCGGCCTGATCCTGCAAGACGAGTGAGACGGTCAAGTCCTGCTCGTCGCGATTGCCCTGATTTACGACGACGACCTGGATGAGCAGTGTGTCCGTATTCGGAATGATGGGAGCGCCGTCGGTCACCCCGCCCGTTTCCTTGGGGTCCAAACGGACTGCGGCAATTGCCAGATCCCGGCTCAGCAACAAACCCTCCGTGCGAGAGGCGACCCCTGCCAACCGCTCGGCGTAGGTCAACGACGGAAGCGCCACCGACAGATAGCCGACGCTGGGAAACTCGCCGATCTCGACGTCGGCTTCGGTGCGTAGCCGGTCGGCCTCCGCTACGAAGCGCATGTAGGCACGGTCGCCGACCTCCAGATCCACCAGCACATCCGCCAGCTGCCCGATGGCCACGACGTTTTCAGGGTCGTCCACCGCCGCCAGGAGAGCGGTTTCGAACCCGTTCAGCGCCGTCTCCCAGGACGAAGCGGCCAGGGACAGCGCGGCCGCAGAACCCGCTGCCGCAGGCGGAACTTCGACCGAAGCAAGGCGGGCCGCAACCGATGTTGACGTCTCAACCATCTGCGTCATCAAGGTCGTCAGACGATCCCGGTCGAGGTCCTGCAGGCCCGAAATCACCTGGGTCTTGAAGTCGATCGAACGTTCACTGTGATCGAGCGCCGCCGATCGAGCCTCTTCGAGATAGGCAACGAGGGCGCGAGTGTCGGAGCGCAGGCTGCCCGCTGCAATGATCACCACGGCAACGATCGACACGAGCACCAGCACAAACATTGCGCCGCGCCGGCGCCGACGGTTTGGATACGTGGGATACACGTGGTGGGCGAGGGGGGACTTGAACCCCCACGAGCCTGAGCTCACAGGCACCTGAAGCCTGCGCGTCTGCCAATTCCGCCACTCGCCCTTGGTCCTGCGGTCTCCACACACGGTAGCTACGAGATGCAGGATCTGTGAGGGGGAGCATCGTACCACGCCGGAAAATGGGCGGCTCCCCGGTCGGCAATCGAGGGGACCGGGCCACGATCAGCCGGCGAACGTACCGTAGACTGACCCCCATGAAGCTCGTACGCGACTTCGAAAGGCGCCTCGAGAGGCTCGTCGACGGCATGGCGGGCAAGGTCTTCCGGGGAAAGCTGCAACCAGTCGAACTGGCCACCCGGCTCGTACGAGAGGCCGACCTCTCGGTCGAGGAGAGCGCCGCCGGGCCGACCGTTGCCAACGTGTACAACCTGCGGGTCAACCCCCGCGACCTCGACCTCGCCGTTCCTCCCGGACTCATCCGTGAATTGGAGGAACTGGTGGAGTCCACCGCAGCCGATCGGGGGTGGCGGCTCGACGGACCCGGGGTCGTAACTCTGGAGCCGACCGAGAGCGTTTCGCCGGGCACCATCGGCTGTCGGACCGATCGATCGCCCGGACCACGGCAACCATGGGCTCACCTCACCTCCGACGGAGGTACGAAACATCCGCTCCGTTACAACCGATGCATCGTCGGGCGCGGCGACGCTTCGGATGTCACCATCGGGGATCCCGGGGTGAGCCGCACCCACGCACTGATATGGAGGGAGGGCGGCGAAGCCTGGGTCGTCGATCTCGATTCGGCGAACGGCACCATGGTGGACGGTCGATCCTCCCGTGCCCCCCTCGTTCTCTCGGACGACTCGATCGTCTCCTTTGGACCGGCCGGCTTCGCTTTCCATCTTGGAGAGCAATGAAGACGCTCCGACGCGGCCATGGACTCCGGCTCGTCCAGCAGACTCATCGTGGTCCGCTGATGCCTGCGCTCCTCCTGACCTTGCTCAAGTTCATCTTCGTTGCCTTCGTCTACCTCTTCGTCTGGCAGGTCGCCCGGGCAGTTGGCTCCCACATAGGAACCGGCCAGACGGGCGGACGCCGCAGACCGAGCAAACAGGTGGTTATCGTCAAGTCAGAGACTCAGGCCGGCCTGGACATTGCGGTCCGGGACGCCGTCGTATTGGGCCGCAGCGCCGAAGCGGATATCGTGCTCGAGGATCCCTACGCGTCGGAGTTCCATATGAGGCTGGTACGGCAGGAAGGCGGCATTGTGCTGCACGACCTCGGGAGCACCAACGGAACCTACGTCAACGGGCGGCGGGTCGGATCGCCGGTCGCTTTGAGCCAGGGGGACGCAATCCAGGTTGGTAAAACCATCATGGAGGTCCGATGACCTTTGCGTGGGCAACCGGATCGCATCGCGGTCGTATCCGCGACAACAACGAAGACGCGGTGTACCCGAAGAATGCAGGCAAGACCGAGGGCCGCCTCGTGGTGGCCGTTGCCGACGGGATGGGCGGCCATGTGGGAGGCGAGATTGCCAGCCGCATTGCCATCGAGGCAATCGCCAAGAACGAAGAGGGTGCAATCGCCCGCCGCGTTTCAACCGCCAATGAACTTATCCTGGCGGAGGTACAAGCCAATCCAGAGCTACGGGGAATGGGAACGACGCTGACGGCGGCCGAACTCAACCCGGACCGTTCCCTCGTCATTGCGCATGTCGGGGACAGCCGCGCCTACCTGCTGCGAAGCGGGATCCTTGAACAGCTGACGAGTGACCACACGGTGGTAGCTGAGTATCTCCGGGCGGGCAGCATTCGGCCCGAGGACGTTGCCACGCATCCCCAGCGAAGCATGCTCACGCGGGCGCTCGGTCTCTACTCGCACATCGAGGTCGACGTGGTCGAGACCCGGACCCGCCAGAGCGACCGGTTGATGATCTGTTCGGACGGGTTGACCAACATGATCGACCACGAAAGGCTGGCCGGGGTCCTCGGCCTGGGTACCCCTGAAGAAGCCGTGTGGACACTGATCGAGGCCGCCAACCAGGCCGGCGGACACGACAACATCACGGTGGCCATCGTTGATGTGGGTCCGTGACCAGAAACGCTGAAGCTGCGCTTCTCGTCGGCGCGGCGGCCGTCGCTGCTTTCGGTGTAGCCCTCGTCAATCTCGCCAGGGGCGCCGGCCTCGATGCACAGGTTGCGCTCACCTTCATCGTGATGCTTGCTTCCTTTGGTGGCTTTCACCTCGCCATCCGCCATTGGTCGTCCGAGGCCAGCCCGTATCTGTTGCCGCTGGCAGCCATCCTCACCGCCATCGGGTTCGTCGAGGTCTACCGGATAGACCCGGGACTTGCCTCGCTGCAGCGATGGTGGCTCCTCATCGCAACCCTGCTGGCCGTGTTACTCCTCATGGCAGTCCGCAACACCGGGCTGGCTCCGCTTCGCCGGTACCGGTACGTGTTTCTCTTCTCAGGATTGCTGCTCCTCCTGCTTCCGCTGCTTCCGACCGACTGGTCCCTCCCGTTGCGAGGCTTCGAGCAGAACGGTTCACGGCTGTGGATTCGATTCGAGGCCGGGCCGCTCCGGTTGCAGTTCCAGCCCGGCGAGATTGCCAAGCTGGTCCTTGCCACATTCCTGGCCTCGTACCTCAGCGAGCGGCAGGCGGTGCTCGGCGTTCAAGTTCGCCCGCTGGGCCGCTACCGGCTCCCCGAGTTGCGCCAGCTAACCCCGCTGGTCATCGCCTGGGCGGCCAGTTTTGTCGTACTCATCTACCAGCGCGACCTCGGGGCATCCCTGCTCCTCTTCGCACTGTTCATCGCGATGCTCTACGCATCAACCGGGAGGGCCGTGTATCTGACCAGCGGGGGTCTCCTCTTCGCTGCCGGAGGCCTCGCCGCCTGGTTTTCGTTCTCCCACGTTCAGCGGCGAGTCAGCGCCTGGCTAGATCCGTTCGCCGACTTCGAAGACACCGGGTACCAGATCGCCCAGAGCCTGTTTGCTTTCGGGAGCGGAAGCTTGTCGGGATCCGGACTGGGGCTGGGCGCCCCGGATCGCATCCCCAACGCTGCAACGGATTTCATCTTCGCTGCGGTCGGGGAAGAACTCGGGCTGGCGGGCAGCGTCGCGGTGATTGCTACCTATGCGTTGCTCGTTGCGGTCGGGTTCGGGGTTTCTCTCCGATCCCGGGATACGTTTCGCAAGCTCCTGGCCGGCGGACTGGCTTTCGTTCTCGGGCTGCAAACGTTCTTGATCATCGGCGGGGTCACGCGTCTCCTCCCGCTCACCGGCATCACCCTGCCGTTCATGTCCTACGGCGGATCCTCGCTGGTGGCCAACTTCTTGTTGCTGGCCCTGCTGGCCAGGATTTCCCATGAGGAACGAGCATGAACCAGCCCCTGCGACGACTCGCCGCCGCTCTCTTCGTAGCCTTCGCCGTGCTGATTCTCGACGTCACGTACCTGCAGGTCGTCGCAGGACCCCGCTATCGAGACGACGATCGGAATCCGCGCGTTATCGCCAGCCGGACGGGAAAAGAGCGGGGACTCATCCTCTCAGCCGACCAGCGGATCCTGGCGGAATCGCTGGCCGATCCTGCCGACCCGCAACGGTTCAGCCGCATCTACCCAGAAGCCGAGCTGTACGCGCACCTGATCGGCTTTTCGTCGCTCAACTTCGGAGATGACGGTCTCGAACTCGTCTACGCGGACGACCTCCGGTCGAAACGCGACCTGACCGTATCCGACCTGTTGAGTGCACTCCTCGGAGGCGACCTGCGGCCGAAGAGCATCCAGCTGACCATCGACCACGGCCTCCAGGAGGTTGCGTACGAGGCCCTCGGAGATCAGCGAGGTTCGGTGGTGGCGATCAGGCCCGACACGGGCGAGATTCTGGCCATGGTTTCGCGTCCCTCGTTCGACCCCAACATTTTCCTGGGCGCGGACGCGATCCCCGCGCGGGACCAACTGCTGGCCGACCCCTCCGAACCGCTGGCCAACCGGTCGACCAATCGCAGCTATCCGCCGGGGTCGACGTTCAAAGTCGTGGTTGCCGGAGCCGCGATCGAAACGGGGACTGCCGGACCGGAAACCTTGCTCCCGGATCCGATTGAGCTGGAACTCCCGGGCACGGTGGAAGTCATCCGCAACTTCGATCGACAAACCTGTGGCGATGGGACAGAGGTGAGCCTGCAGACTGCATTCCGCCGGTCGTGCAACACGGTGTTTGGAGAACTTGGATTGCTGCTGGGCGCCGAAGCTCTCACCACGGAAGCCGAAGCGTTCGGATTCAACCAGGACACGCCGTTCGAGATCCCGGTGCTCAGTTCCTTCTTCCCGCAACCGTCGGCGTTCTCCAATGACCTGCCGGCGCTGGCGCAGAGCGCGATCGGGCAGCGGGATGTGCAAGCCACACCTCTCCAGATGGCCCTCGTCGCTTCGGCCATCGCCAACAACGGCATCACGATGGAGCCGAGGCTGGTCTCCCGTCTCTTCGACGCCGACGGTGCTGTGCTCACGGAATACGAACCGGCGCTGCTTCAACGAGCCGTGTCACCGTCTACAGCCGACATCATCTCGGGCTTGATGGAACGCGTGGTTGCGTCCGGGACGGGAACCAGGGCGACCGTCCCCGGCGTTCGTGTAGCGGGAAAGACCGGGACCGCCGAAACCGGGATCGGTCCTCCCCACGTGTGGTTCATCGGATTTGCGCCGGTTGAACAACCAACCATCGCGCTGGCCGTCCTTGTCGAATCAGGAGGAGAAGCGGGCGAGAACGCCACGGGCGGATCGGTGGCCGCGCCCATTGCCCAAGAGATTCTTGCCTACTGGGTTCAAACGAATGGATAAACCCCCCCTACAATCCCAGCGGATGGAACCTTCCCGTACGCTTGCCGACCGCTACGAACTGCTCGGGCACATCGCCCGCGGCGGTATGGCCGACGTGTACGAGGCTCGCGACACGCTGCTGGGCCGCCGGGTAGCGGTCAAGGTCCTCCACTCTCAATTCAGTTCCGACGAAGCCTTCGTGAAGCGCTTCCGGCGGGAGGCGCAGGCTGCGGCGAACCTGAGCCACCCCAACATCGTCGGCATCTACGACTGGGGTCAGGAAGGATCGACCTACTTCATCGTTATGGAGTTGATCGAGGGCAGATCCCTGCGGGACGTGCTCCGTGCCGAGGGCCCCCTGCTCCCGCGCCGCGCGGTCGAAATCAGCGCGGAGGTGGCGGCCGCGCTCAGCGTCGCCCACCGTTCTGGCCTCATCCACCGGGATATCAAACCCGGCAATATGCTCCTGGCGGCGGATGGAACGGTGAAGGTCACCGACTTCGGCATCGCCCGGGCATGGGACGATTCGTCCGAACTGACCAAGACCGGGGCCGTCATCGGCACGGCCACCTACTTCAGCCCGGAACAAGCCCAGGGGTCACCCGCTGATGAGCGCTCGGATATCTACGCCCTCGGGGTGGTCATGTACGAGATGCTCGCCGGACGGCCCCCCTTCTCGGGCGATAGTCCGGTCGCCGTGGCCTATCAACACGTTTCTTCGTTGGCGGCTCAACCGTCGCTCGACAACCCGGATATCCCGCCCGAACTCGACGCCATCGTCATGCGGGCTCTCGACAAGAACCCCGACGCTCGCTATCAGACCGCCGACGATCTGCGTCAGGCGCTGCTCCTCTTCCTGCGCGGCGAGACGCCTCCCGCCGCGGTCCCCTCTGCCGAGGCCCCGACCCGCTTGATCCCGGCAGCGCCGGTCCCGCCCGCCACCTCTACACCCGACGAGATCTACCGTCAGATGGCCCCCGCTGAGCCCAACAGCAGCCAGCTTCCCTTCATCATCACCACGTTTGCGCTGGTGGTAGCCCTGGCGGTCGGCATCTTCCTGCTGCTCAGGGCTCTGGCACCTGGAACACCCGATCAGAACCTCATTGCCATACCCAATGTGGCGGGAATGACACAGGCCGAGGCTCTGCTCGAGCTCCAGCAACTGGGCTTCAACGTGATACCCGAACCCAACGCCAGCGAAACCGTCGAGGAGGGCCGCGTCATCGGAACGAAGCCCGCCGCGGGAGAAGAGGCCGAGGACGGAGCGTTCATCATCGTCTACGTGTCGATCGGGGCGGAAGCCTTCCCGGTTCCTCCCGTGGTCGGACAGGACCTGGTCAGGGCTACCGACCTCATCGAGAAGGCGGGGCTCGTCCTGGGCACGGTTGAACAGATACCCGACGACGAAATCCCCGCCGGGCAAGTGATCTCTCAGGACCCGCCCGCCGGCGAGGACGCTGCTCCCGGCACCGCGGTCAACCTGGTGGTCTCTACCGGTCTCGAAGAGTTTCCGATTCCCGGCGACCTGATCGGCCGTTCGGAGGGCGATGTTGGATTCATCCTCGGGAATCTCGGTCTCACCGTCGTCTTCGACACGGAGTTCTCATCAGACATCCTCAAGGGATTCGTCGTGAGAACGGATCCGACGGGCGGGACCACGGTCATGAAGGGTGACCGGATCACGGTGTACGTCTCGGACGGTCCGGAACCCGTTGAGGTCCCCAATCTCTTGGGGTCGACGGAAGATCAGGCGCGGTCTGCGGTCCAGGCGTTGGGCCTCGTGCTCAGGGTCACGGCAACCACGATCGAAGTTTCACCCGATCAGGACGGACTGGTTGCCCAGCAAGTCCCCGCCGCCGGATCGGAAGCTGAACCTGGTAGCACGGTCACGGTTACGCTCGGCAGGGCACCGGCAACTACCACCACCACACAGGCAACCACCACCACGACCGCCGCCCCCTAGGAACGTGGCCGTCCCGGACCACGAGCGAAGGGGCCGGGCGCTGCTCGAGTGGTACGCAGACAACCGGCGGGACCTTCCCTGGCGAGCAAGCACCGATCCGTGGCCGGTGCTGATCAGTGAAGTGATGCTTCAACAGACCCAGACGAGTCGGGTTGTCCCCTACTTCGAGCGCTTCATGGCCAGGTTCCCGTCCCCGCGTGCTTTGGCCGAAGCCCCGGCGGCGACGGTCCTCGCCGAGTGGTCGGGCCTGGGCTACAACCGGCGAGCCCTGCGCCTGCAGGAAGCGGCCCGGCGCATCACCGCCGAAGGATGGCCGACGGATGCCCTGGGCCTGCAAACCCTGCCCGGAATCGGCCCGTACACTGCGTCCGCGGTTGCGTGCTTCGCTTTTGGCGAACAGCTACCCACCGCCGACACCAACGTGCGGCGCGTGGTGAGCCGCTGGCACGGACGCTCTCTGAGCGGACGCTCCCTGACCGAAGTGGCGGAGAGAGAACTCCCGCAGGGTCGAGCAGCAGATTGGAATCAGGCCGTCATGGACCTCGGGGCCGGACTGTGCCGACCGGTTGAACCCCTGTGCGGTGATTGTCCGGTCGTTCGATGGTGCACCGGACCCGGGACCTACGTGGCGCCACGTCCCCAGGGCCGTTTTCAAGGCTCAAGCCGGGAAACCCGGGGAGCGATCATTCGCCACCTCGTCCAGCACGGTGCGGCGACCTTGAACAGGTTGTCCACCCAAACCGGTCTGGATCGGCAACGCCTGAGCACCGCCCTCGAGGCGCTGCGGGAAGAAGGGATGATCGAGCAAAGCGGGTCCGGAGCCTACCGGCTGCCGCGTTCCTGACTATCCGGCAAGGAAGTTGGCGAGCAGCGCTTTTCCCTTCACGGTGAGGATGCTCTCGGGGTGGAACTGCACACCCGCCACCGGATGCTCACGGTGGCGCACGCCCTGCACAACCCCCTCCTCACTCCACGCGCATTCCTCCAGCACCTCGGGCACCCGGGAGGCCGCCAGGGAGTGATAGCGGGTTGCCGTGAACGGGTTGCCGAGCCCCGCAAACACGCCCAGTCCATCATGGGTGATCTCCGACGTCTTGCCATGCCGGATCTCCGGGGCACGGTCGACGGCTCCCCCGTAGGCGACCACGATCGCCTGATGGCCGAGACACACGCCCAGCGTGGGGACGGTTGGCCCGAGCTCCATGATGTACTCGATGGAGTATCCGGCATCTTCCGGCCGGCCGGGCCCTGGAGAGATGACCAGGCGATCGGGTTTGAGCAGCCTGGCTTCGGCAGGGGAAAGCGCATCGTTGCGCACCACGAGCGGTTCCGCTCCCAACTCGCCGAGGTACTGGACGAGGTTGAAGGTGAAGGAGTCGTAATTGTCGAGAACGAGGACTCTCATGGGCCGGTGAGCCTACCTGCTTCGAGACTGACAGGTCCACCCGGGTGGACTACGCTTGCCGCCATGCCGAAATCCAAGGTTCGCAAGAAGAAGAAGGGCCGGCCGGGACGTCCTACTCCCCCGAAGACGGCCGCGTCCAAGGTCAAGGGCGAGTCCCCGATGTGGTACGTCGTGACGATGTTCGGGTTGATGGCCCTCGGAGTCATTCTGGTGGTCATGAACTACGTGATCACCGATGTATTCGGTGGTTGGGGACTGTGGGTGGGCCTGCTCGGCATCGCCGTCGGGTTCCTGATGACCACCAACTACCGTCTGGAGCTCACTCCCGCAAGAACGAATTACACCTATGTAGTTTTCCCCAGAACCGTCAACAGGCTGTGGATCAGCTTCCCGCTTGCCACGTGAGGGTCATCTCGTCGCGGCAGTGTTTGGGCGCCTCCGTCTCGGTGGTCGAGGCGGCAGTGACGATCAGTTCCGTACCACAGGTCGAACACCGGTAGTGCCGCTCCACCTCGATGATCTCGTCCGGATCCACCTCCGGGGGCGGTGTCGCGAGCATGACGATCACCTTCCTGGTCACCCAGAGAATCAGCACCCCGATCGCAATCGCTATGAGTATGTCTCCCACGGCTCGCAGCGTACCCGGAACGGGTGCTTTGCTCAGATCCTTTCGATGATCAGAGCGTTGGCCATACCGCCGCCTTCGCACATGGCCTGGAGTCCGTACCGGCCGCCGGTGCGCTCGAGTTCGTGAACCAGGGTCGTGAGGAGTTTGGCCCCGCTGCACCCGAGCGGGTGCCCGAGGGCGATCGCTCCCCCGTTGACATTCGTGCGCTCCATGAGGCCGGTCCCGTCACCGGGCATTTCCCGTTTCCAGGCAGCAACGACCGACGAGAAGGCTTCGTTGATCTCAAAGAGATCGATGTCTTCGATCGACAGTCCCGCCCGTTCCAGCACCTTGTGAGTCGCCGGAATGGGACCGGTGAGCATCATCACAGGGTCGACCCCTGCCAGCGCGAAACTCACAAACCGGGCGCGGGGTCGCAGACCGAGGTCGTGAGCCTTCTCCTCACTCATGATCAAAACGGCAGCCGACCCGTCGGAGATCTGCGATGAGTTCCCGGCGGTGATCACTCCGTCCGTCTTGAACGCGGGTTTGAGCGACGTCAGTTTCTCCAGCGACGTCTCCCAGCGGATGCCCTCGTCGACAGTCATCAGTTCGTCTTTTCCGTCCACGGTGACCGGGACGGGGACGATCTGGCTTTCGAACCGGCCTTCCTCGGTTGCGCGGGCAGCCCGGTGATGGGATTCGAGCGACAGAAGATCGAGTTCCTCACGGCCGATGCCCCACTTCTCGGCAACCATCTCGGCGCTGACTCCTTGCGGGACGAGCGCATGGTCGTACCGCTCCAGCATCTTCGGACCGAACGGAACGCCTGGTCCCTGCTGGGCGGTGACCAGCATCGGCACCCTCGTCATCGACTCCACGCCGGCGGCGATGGCGACGTCGTAGACACCCGCCATCACGCCTTGCGCTGCGAAGTGCGCCGCCTGTTGACTCGAGCCACACTGACGATCGATTGTCATCCCCGGGACTTCCTCCGGAAACCCGGCAGCCAGAGCGGCATTGCGCCCGATGTTGACACCCTGTTCTCCCGTTTGGGAAACACACCCCATGATTACGTCGTCGATCAGGCCGGGATCGAGCCCGTTCCTCTCGACCAGGGATGCAAGTGTGTGCGCCGCCAGGTCCGTGGCGTGCCAGTCCTTCAGCTTGCCGTTGCGCTTGCCGGTAGGTGTCCGGACGGCGTCAACGATCACGGCGGTCTGCATGGTTGCTCCTTGTGAGGTCCAGGCCAATGGTAGGGGTCGCACAAGCAAGCCGACGCCCTGACGGGCGGGTGGTGGAGATGATCGGACTTGAACCGACGACCCCCTGCTTGCAAAGCAGGTGCTCTTCCAACTGAGCTACATCCCCGTGTGGACTTTCATCATATCCAGGAGCGATGCAGACGGTTGGTCGCCTCCCGTCCAGGTCCGGGTCCAGGCGAGCAGGTCACTCCGGCAAGGCGCACCCGACATGCCTGTCAGGATGGAGGTTCTCGATTGATGGCGTCGAACGTTGACATGATCAATTCGAAGACGATCTCCAACTCGATGATGTCCTTCGTGCTGAACGTAACGATGTAGACCGTGTCCGGACCGAAGACGTAGTACTGGATGACCGTGTGGGTGAACCCGGTCTCCGGCGGCATTGTGTAGCCGGCCCTGATGGCCTGCCCGAGAGGGACTTCAACGGTATCCACCACCGCATCGACAACCCCGATCTGTTCGAGCTGCTGGCTCAGGACCGGAATGATCACGTCGGGTTCGTCCAGCGGCCCCCGCTCGGCCGAGAGAATATTGAGGTTGGTGACAAACTCTTCGTCCAGGTGATCGAAGTCGTAGGCCAGCAGCAGCCCGCCCTGGCTGATGATGGCCTGGCCCTCCTCGTCCACCAAACCGGCTGCCTCCGGTACCGCGGCGAGCCCTTCGGCGAGCAATTCCTCCCAGCCCTCCTGCGTGAGATCGACCGTCACCCAGGACTCGGGCAGAGCGAACCGGACGCTCTGCCCCTCGATTTCGATCATCGTGTACCCGGCGGGAACCTCGACCTCAGTCGTTGTCGTGGTCGGTGCCGTCGTTGTCGGCGCCGTCGTGGTCGTGGTACTTGTGGTGGGCAGCGTCGTGGTGGTGGTAGGGACGGGTTCCGGCTCGGCCGCACATGAAGCAGCAAGCAGGGCGATCGCCGCTAGGAACGAGACTCGTTGTCTCACCCGCCAACCGTACCAGTCGTGATCTCCGGTTCGGGCTCCCTCCCGGCACGAACGAGAGTGTCGATTGCTTGGAAACTCCCCATCTCGTTCTGCACGGTCCGCCGTACCCGGGTCGAGGTGACCACCTCGAGGTCGACCAGGGCAGCAACAACGAACTCCGGTGTGATCAGCAAGTCCGGGTCTTGAGGACCGCCATATCCATCCTGCAAATTGGTGAGATCGTGCCCCACCACCAGGAGCGTCCCTCCCGCCGCAACGGCTTCCGAGGCCTTCAGCAACAAGGCTCGTTGCTGGTCGGGCGGGATATGGATGTAGAAGATGATGACCAGGTCGAAGGACTGCTCCGCAGGTTGATACCGATTGAGGTCTTCGACGACCCAGGTGACTTCAACCCCGCGCTTTTCCGCCATTTCCCGACCTTTGGAGATGCCCACGTCGGAGAAGTCGACGGCTGTGACCGCCCACCCCTGTTCCGCCAGCCACACGGCGTTGCGACCCTCGCCGCAGCCGAGGTCCAGGGCCCGCCCGGGGACGAGCGAATCCACTTCGGCCACGAGAAACTGGTTAGGGGTGGCGGTCCAAACCAGTTCACGCCCTTGATAGCGGCTATTCCAACTCTCGTTGTCCACAGTGCTGCCCGCTTTCGTCGTCCAACTGGCTTGCTACCATAACGCTCTCATTTTGGGCCCATAGCTCAGCCTGGTTAGAGCGCATCCCTGATAAGGATGAGGCCCCTGGTTCAAGTCCAGGTGGGCCCACCAACAAACCCCCTCGTCAGAGGGGGTTCTTGCTGTCCGGGGAGGTCCGGTCGAGCCGGCGACTCGACAGCAGCAGTTTCCCCAGCTGGATCACCACGCTCCACGGGGCATCCGCTGCAGCGCCGGGAATCCGGCCCCGTCTGCCTCAGCCGGCGAGCATCCCGGCAGCCTCTTCCATGGTGAAGCGGCCCTCGGTGACTTCGCGTCCGACCACCACCCCGCCCAGGTGCTTGCCATCCGTTTCCAACTGGGTCAGACCTCTCAGGTCGGCCAGGTGGCGGACACCGCCTGCGGCAATGACGGGATCGTCCACGTACGACATCGCTTCGCTCAGAATGAGGAAATTGGGTGGCTCCGCAAGAGCATCACGGTTCGCCTCCGCAACCATGAACCCGGCAGCACCCGCCGAGGACAGCTCGATGATGACCTCCTCGAGGAACCGGCCGCTGTGCGCCGTCCAGCCCCTGACCACCAGTTCCTCGTTTGGCTTCACATCCAGGGTGATCATGACTCTGCCGGGAAACTCACGACAGATCTCCCACGTGGCCACCTGGTCCTCGATAGCGGTGGTTCCCATCGCAATCCGCCAGGCTCCCGCATCGAGCCGCCGCTCCACCTCCTTGAGCGACCGCACTCCCCCGGCAACGAGTACGGGAATCTCGACCCCAGAAACGATCCGATCGATCAGGGTCCGGTTTGAGTAGTCCCCGTAGGCAGCCGCGTTCAAGTCCACGACCAGGAGATGATCGGCGCCCTTTGCCTCCCAGCCCTGGGCGCGGGCAACCGGATCGGCATCGAGGGCAATGGCAGCTTCGTGGAGGTCACCGTGCGGAAGCCGCACGGCGCGTCCGTCGAGAATATTGACACGTGCGTATAGGTCCATGCGCTCAGGCTAGACGAGGCCGAGCCCGGTCAGGACGAGATCGACCGATCGGGTCGACATCAGCCCGCCGGGTCCTGGAACGTGATGGGATCCTGCAGGACCGTCCGGACGGTCGGGTAGGCGAGGTCAATGTTCGGTTCGGCGGCAATCACGTCCAGGAGGCGCTTCCACACGTCCTGGTCGACACCGCGTCGTTGCCGGGCCGAGACGAGAACGCGACCGGTGAGCAGCACACCGCTGTCCTGGACGCTCACATACACCGTTGGGGAGAGGTGCGTGTACTTGATCCGATACTCCCGGGCGGTTGCCTTGATTCGTTCGGCGGCCTTCCCCGTGATCCCGGGTGCAACTTCCTCGAGGACTGCACCAAAAAGAACTTCGGCGCGTTTCCAGTCAGATTCGAATGTGATCAAGAAGGGAATCTCATGCCAGATGAAGCTGAAGCCCTCCGTGAAGTTGGCAACCGGTGACGTGAACACCAGGCCGTTCGGAACGTGGATGATCCGGCCCGTCGACTGATCGGCGTGCACCCAATTGCCGATCTCGAGAATGCTGAAGCGAAAGACTCGAATGTCGATCACATCTCCGGCATGGTCGCCGATCTCGATCCGGTCGCCGGTCCGAAACGGCCGACGCGTGAGGATATAAGCCCACCCGGCCAGGTTCTTCAGGACGTCGGAGAGAGCGATGGCTACACCGGCCGATAGCAGACCCAGGAACGTGGCGAAGTTGTCGAACTGGATCAGCCAGATTCTGAGCAGGAAGAACACCACGATGACCGTTGCGGAGTATGTGGCGATCTTCCGGGCCCGGTACCAGACCTCAGGATCTTCGATCCGCCGGTGAATGATGCGCAGCACCACCCAGCGCAACAGGACGACGATCAGAACCACCAGGGCGGATTGAATAACCTTCAGTTGACCCGTCGAGAGACCCAGGGTCTCCGCAAGCGCTTCCACGTGCGACCTCCCGAGCTCTCAGGTTAGGGGTTTCGACGCCCGGTGGGGTTTGATTCGGCCTTTCGCTTCGGCGCAACCACGACGCTTCCGTCCGGACTTCGCAGGATGTTCACCTCAGCGCTGTAGTGCCGGCGGAGCAGCGACGAGGTGAGCACCACCTCCGCCGAGCCGGCGGCCACGGAACGACCGTCGACGAGCAAGACCAGACGATCTGCGTACTGGGCGGCCAGGGTCAGGTCATGCATGGCTGCCAGGACCGCTATCGAACGGGTGGTCCGCAATTGATCGACCAGCTCTAGGACCTGCTGCTGGTGGCCGATGTCCAGGGCTGTGGTCGGCTCGTCGAGCAGCAGCACCGGAGCTTCCTGGGCGAGGGCACGGGCCAGGACTACCCGCTGCAGCTCCCCACCACTGAGCGACTGCAGAACCCGATCCGCCATGGAGCCGAGATCGAGCTCCGCAAGCACCCGCCCGGCCAGCCGCAGATCTCCTCCGGATTCCGTTCCCCAGAACGGTATGTACGGAGTCCTGCCCAGGAGAACGTAATCCAGCACCGTCATTCCGTCTGGAATGACGGGGTTCTGCGGGACCATCGCGACCTGGCGAGACCGGCGTCTCCCGCCGTCTCCCTCGCCGGGGCTCCGGGTGACCTGCACGTCTCCGGTAGAAGCAGGCACGGTACCGGCCACCACCCGGAGCAGCGTCGACTTTCCCGATCCGTTCGGCCCGATCACGACGACGAACTCGCCCTCGGCGACGTCGAGGTCGATGCCGTGGAGCACCTCCTGGTTGCCGTACCCCGCCCGCAACCCCCGGCATTGGAGACGAGACATCAGGCAGGCTCCCGACGTCGCAGAATCATGGCGAAGAAGGGCGCCCCCACGAACGCGGTCACCACACCGATCGGCAACTCGCCGGGAGAGATCACCGTGCGGGCCAGGAGGTCGGCGGCCAGCAGGAAACCCGCCCCGATCACCATCGAGAGGGGCAGGATCACCCGGTAGCTCACCCCGGCCACCATGCGCACGGCATGCGGCACGACGATCCCGACGAAGCCGATCAGACCGGTGACGGACACCACTGCGGCAGACCCGAGGGTGGCGGCCGCAATGATGCCGAGGCGGGCTTTGCCAGGCTCCACCCCCAGTGTCGCCGCCTCCTCTTCACCGACGGAGAGAACGTCGAGGACCCTCCGATAGGCGAGGAGCACGAGCAGCGCAACGACCACATAGGGAAGCACGGTGCGCACCTGGGACCAGGTGGCGGCGCTGAGACGCCCCAGGAGCCACGTGAAGACCTCCCGGATCCGATCGGAGGACTGCTGCTGCACAAAGGTCTGGATCGCCGTCAGGAACGACCCGACGGCAACGCCCGCCAGGATCAGCGTTGCAGCAGTTCTCCGGCCACCGGCGGCCCGGGCGAAGAAGTAGGTAGCTCCGACCGCCAGAACGGCGCCGACAAAGGCCGCCGGTGGCAACGCGAGATTGCCCGCTCCGAATGCCAACGCAGCCGTTGCACCCAGTCCGGCGCCGGCGGCGACGCCGAGGAGGTACGGGTCGGCCAGCGGGTTCCGGAATACTCCCTGGTAGGCACCGCCGGCGATGGCCAGCATGGCCCCGACGAGGCTCCCGAGGACAACGCGGGGAGCGCGCAGCTGCCAAATGATGGCTGCCTCCTGCTCGCTGAGTCCGGAATCGATACGGAACGGCAGCACCCGATCGGCGATCTCCAGGAGCGCCGAGCCTGGTCCGATGCGCACCGGACCGAGCGTCACACCCAGAACCGCCATCACCACCAGGAACAGGAGAGCAACACCGTACGCTCGTCTCCTGGTGGGCGATGGGACGGCGGCCGGAGTGGCCACTAGGAAGCGGCCTCGATGGCGGCGACGATGTCCTCGACGAGATCGACGGTCCGCGGCCCCCACCTGCCGGCGATATCGCCGTCGAGTTCGAACACAGCGCCGTTGCGAACCGCCGTGAGAGATTCCCAACCGGGCCGAACCGCGACCGATTCGACACTCTCCCCGAACCCCGCATCGCCGAGGAATATCAGATCCGGATCCCGGGAGAAGAGGTACTCCTCCGAAAGCTGCACATACCCGGATCCGAACTCGTCCGGGACGGCGTCGGCAATGTTCGATAGCCCGAGACGCTGGTAGATGTCCCCCAGGAACGTGGCCGAGTTCGCCGAGAAGAGGGTGTTGTCGACCTCGTGGTACACCGTCAACGACGTTCCCGGGGTTGATGCGATCAAAGCATCGATACGGGTCCGCATCGATGAGATCAGATCTGCGGCCTCCCGTTCCCTGCCGGTGACGGCACCCAGCGCCTCTATCTGCTCGTATGCGCCCTCCAGCTCAACTGCGGGGGCGAGCAGCAGGACCGGGATTCCGATCGTCTCGAGTGCGTCGACTTCCCCCTGAAAGTTGAACCCCGTCACGACCAGGTCGGGTTCGACCGCGGCGATTTCCTCGACATTGAAATTGAAAGCGTCCACTTTGGTCGTCGTCTGGGCCGCGTCCGGGTAATTCGAGGTGAGGTCGGTGGCGACGATCAACCCTGCGGCACCGATCGCATAGAGGATTTCGGTGTGCGTTGCCGAGAGAGAGACGATCCGCCCGGGGCGATCGTCGAACGTGACCGGGCCGGCATCACCATCGACCGTGATCGGCGAAGAACAAGCGGCGAGCAGCAGGCCCAACGCAACGAGGCCGCCCATCGGACGTTTCACCAGTCCTCCAATCCTTCGGGAGAACGCTGCGTCCGACGAGGTCGCACGGGCGCCCTTCCTACGAGAGCACTTTCGTGACCGTGACGGCAGGCGACCTGGCTCATCCCTCCAGAGAGGGCATCACAGTTGCGGGACAGCGCCGGATTGACACCGGACTTCGCTCTTAGCCACTGATGGGACCTTCACGGTGTCCGGCTCAACCGGACTCCGTGAGGATAGCCGCCTACCAACCACCATGAGAATCTCCCTACACTGACTCCATGATCCGCAAGACCATCCTGGTAGCAGCTGCCCTCGCCGCGGCAGTCCTCGCCGTCAAGAAGCGGCAGACCAGCACGCGTCAGGAAGCCGGGGTCTGGGAACCGGTCGACCTGAAGCGGTGACGACTCCCGTATGAGAATCGCGCTCGAGGCCACGGGCAAGATTGGTTCACGTGCGGCCCGGATCCTTTTGGCCGAACGATCCGTTGAAGCCATCGGCCTCATCGGTCGGCGTTCGACGGCCGGAGACCCTCGAGTCAGCACCATCACGAACCTTGCAGGGTGGGATGTGATCGCCAGCGACGACCTCCAGCACCTCGAGCGGCGCTATCGACAGGCATCGAACCACGGTATTCCGTTCGTGGTACCGACCAACGAGGAAGTTCACTCCGAACCCGACATACCGCTCGTGGTCGGTGCAAACCCGAGCTTCGGTCTGGCTGCGTGCCTGGCGGCTCACGAGTGCTCCCGCCACGCAACTCCCATGGAAGCCATCGTCGGATGGACCGAACCCGGTCGCCCTCTGCGCCGCGGCCACCCGCTGGCGTTTCCGCAACCGGTCGGAAACCTGTGGGCGCAGCCCGGTCCCGATCTTTGGCCGGGAGCACCTCCGGACACGAAGTTCCTCCTGGCACCGGTGGAAGGTCCGTGGGTGGGGCTCACGGCCAGGGTTACCGCGGCAACCCCCGAAGGGGTCGAGGTACGGACCCTGGGCGTGGTGGACGACGGTGCGTTCCTGGCGGGCATTGCCCTGGCCGCGGCCGTCCTCACCGCGGGGACCGGGGCGTACCCGGTGGGAATCAATTATCCAACGGCCGCCTTCGGGGAGTACCTCGACCGGGCCATCGAAGCCGGTCTGGAAGTCGCCACGTTCGTTGAACACCGGTAGGCCGCAGGCGTCACGCTCCTGCAACCGGAATCGGCCGCCGCCCCGCAGGCCGGGTGCCTACGAGCTGCGAACCTCGAACGAGGACCGGAGCGGCTCCTCGGTCATCACAACCTCTTCCGTCGGCAAGTCCACCTGATCGGCTGGGAGCGCGGACGGGGGTGGAGGTGTGGTCGTCTGCCAGCTGCGAGGAATGCGAACGCCGGACTGGGTCGCCTGCGGCGCGTTGAGGGTCTCCTCGAGGACCACGATCTCGATCCCGCCGACGATGTCGGAGATGAGGTTGTACATGACGGCCGCCAGCGTGGTGAGGCCGGTGAGCAGCACCGTCCAGACGACGCCCAGGAACACCGCCACCCGCAGATAGCGCTCGCCGTCGGCGAACAGTTCGGCGTCGGCCTCGAGAAGTGTGATCTTCTTGCCGAAGTCCTCAATGGCCTGGGGTATGCCGGCGTTGTTCACCACCGCCCACAGGATGACCAGGCCGAGAACGATGGCAACGGCCATCACGGCGTAGAAAACGATCGAGACCTTGAGCACGGTCCACGGATCGAACTTCCGTATGACCCTGCGAACTCGCCGCACGGATGTCATATCCATCAACTCCTCGTGTGGGGCGAGTGTAACGCCCAGTCTCTCCTACCCTGGTGATCCGTCCCCCAACGCAACGATGGCGCCGGTTGACTAGTTCCCCGGAGCCTCCTCGATTTCCTCCATCGGGATCGGCGCAAAGGCCGAGATCGTCGTGTCGGCAGGCAGGTTCATCACCTTCACACCGCTGGCTTCCCGCTTCTGGCGGCTGATCTGATTCGCCTCGATGCGGATCACCACACCGTTGGACGAGATCACGAAGATCTGAGCGCCGTCGAGGATCGCCCGGGCACCGACAAGATTCCCGCGCACCCTGGTCAGCTTGATGGCTTTGACCCCCAACCCGCCGCGACGTTGATTGGGGAACCCGCTCATCGCCACGCGCTTGCCGTAACCGCCCGACGTGATGAGCAGAACCTGCTCCCCGTCAGAACTCGAGGCCGCACCCACGACCCGATCTCCCTCGCGCAGCTTGACACCCCGGACTCCGCGGGTCGCCCTCCCCATCGGACGCAGGTCCTTCTCGGAGAAGCGGATCCCCTGGCCCATTTCCGTGAACAAGAGCATGTCGTTCTCACCGTTGGTCGTGCGAACGGCCACCAGTTCATCTCCCTCGACCAGGTTGATGGCAACCAGCGTCGAATTGCGCGAGTCGTAATCGCTGAAAGGCGTCTTCTTGACCAGACCCTTCTTGGTAACCATCACGAGGAAGCGCGACGTCTCATAGCTCCGGGTGTCGATCACCGCCTCGATCCTTTCCTCAGGATCAAGGGGTAGCACCGACTGCGCCAGCACTCCCTTGGCGGTTCGATCCTTGCGAGGAATCTCGTGTGCCCTGATCCGATGAACTTTGCCCCGGTTCGTGAAGAACAACAGGTACGCATGAGCAGTCGTGTGCACGAGCTTGTTGACGACGTCGTCCTCATGGAGCGATGCCGCCTTTACCCCCCGGCCTCCCCGCCCCTGGGTCCGGTAGATGCCGGCTTCCACGGACTTCAGATACCCGTTGGCAGACACCGTGACGACCAGTTCGTCGTCGGCGATGAGATCTTCCAGCGATAGGTCCCCCTCGTCGGGGATGATTCTGCTGCGGCGTTCGTCGGCATACTTCCTGCGGATTTCGGTCAGTTCTTCGACGATGAGGGCCCGCCGGCGGGCCGGATCGGCGAGGATGGCTTCCAGTTCGGCGATGAGGTCGTTCAGTTGCTGCAGGTCCTCGCGTAGTTTCCCCGTTTCTAGGGCGGTCAGACGACGGAGGGGCATCTCGAGGATGGCGTTGGCCTGGATCTCCGAGAGCTCGAACCGCTCGATCAGACGACTCTTGGCCGTCGGGGTGTCTTCGGACGAACGAATGATCTGGACGACTTCGTCGATGTTGTCGACGGCGATGATCAGCCCTTCGAGGACGTGCGCTTTCGCTTTGGCGTCCTCCAGGCGGTGCAACGTGCGACGTTCAACGACCTCCATCTGATGGTCGATGTAGTAGCCGACCAGCTCGGCGATATTCAGGGTGCGCGGCACCCCGTCGACGAGGGCCACCGTGTTCACCCCGAAGGTCTCCTGCAGCTGGGTCATCTTGAAGAGCTGGTTGACCACCACCTGGGGAACCGCGTCTCGTTTCAGTTCGATCACCAGGCGGGTGCCCGACCGGGCCGAGCTCTCGTTGCGGAGGTCGGCGATTCCGACGATCTTCTTGTCGTGGACGAGGTCGGCGATCTTGGCCAGGACGCGGTCCTGGGATACCTGATAGGGAAGCTCGGTGACGATGATGGCCGTGCGTCCCTTGCGAATCTCCTGTATGTCGGTAACGGCCCGCATCTTCACCGACCCGCGGCCGGTGAGCAGCGCTTCGCGAATGCCGCTGGTTCCAACCAGGTACGCACCTGTCGGGAAATCGGGTCCCTTGACGATCCTCAGGTAGTCCTCGAGCGGTGCGTCCGGGTTCTCAATCGCAAAGATGACCGCATCGATCACTTCCCCGAGGTTGTGTGGCGGGATGTTGGTGGCCATGCCCACGGCGATCCCGGTGGCGCCGTTGGCCAGCAGGTTCGGATAGCGGGACGGCAGGACGATCGGCTCCGACGATTCACCGCTGTAGTTGTCCTGGAAGTCGACGGTGTTCTCGCGGATGCCCTCGAGGAGGTGCATGGCGATGGGTGACAGGCGGCTCTCGGTATAGCGCATGGCCGCCGGCGGGTCGTCGATGGTCCCGAAGTTGCCCTGCGGGGAAATCAGGGGATACCGGGAGCTGAAATCCTGTCCGAGGCGAACCAGGGCGTCGTAGATGGCATCGTTGCCGTGCGGGTGGTAGCTGCCCATGACGTTGCCGACGACCGTCGCGCACTTCCGGAAACTGGTCCCCGGGCGCATGCCGGCTTCGAACATTGCATACACGATCCGGCGCTGCACCGGCTTCAAGCCATCTCGAACGTCGGGGAGGGCCCGGGACACGATGACCGACATCGCATAATCGAGAAAAGACTTCTTGACCTCGTCGTTGATATCGATGACGAGGTTGTTCTCTTCGTAGGTTCGTTCGTCGACCATGTAGCTCTCTCCCTATCAGACGTCGAGGAACCGGACGTCCTTGGCATTGCGCTGGATGAAGTGTTTGCGGGAGGCGACGTCGTCTCCCATCAGCGTCGAGAAGATCTCCTCCGACAGCGCCGCGTCCTCCAATTCGACCTTGACGAGATGCCGCAGGGCGGGATCCATCGAGGTGTCGCGCAGTTCAGAGGCGTTCATTTCGCCCAGGCCCTTGAAGCGGCTGACGTCGAGTTTCTTGCCGTTCAGCTCTTCCCGGAGCTGATCGAGTTCCTCATCGGACGAGAGGTAGTGGATGTCCTTGCCGGTTTTCACTCGATAGAGCGGCGGCTGAGCGAAGTAGACATATCCGGCCTCGATGAGAGGCCGCATATGACGGAAAAAGAACGTCAGCAGCAGGGTACGGATGTGAGCCCCGTCGACGTCGGCATCCGTCAGCAGGACCACCTTGTGGTAGCGGGCCTTCTCGATGTCGAATTCCTCGCCGATACTCGTCCCGATGGCGGTGATCAGTGCCTGGATCTCCGTGTTCTGCAGCGCTTTGGCCAGGCGGGCCTTCTCAACGTTGATGATCTTGCCGCGGATGGGAAGAATCGCCTGGGTTTCGCTATTTCGGCCTTGCTTGGCGGGACCGGCCGCGCTGTCGCCCTCAACGATGAACAACTCGCTCACCGAAGCGTCGCGTGACGAGCAATCGGCGAGCTTGCCCGGAAGGCTGGCGGACTCGAGCATGCTCTTGCGCCGGGTCAGCTCCCTTGCCTTGCGGGCTGCCAGCCTGGCCCGGGAGGCCATGAGGCTCTTGTCCGCAATGGATCGTCCCTCACCGCCATACCGCTCCAGCCACTCCGGGAGGAGGCGATTGAGCGTCTTTTCCACATAGCCACGAATCTCGGTGTTGCCCAGTTTGGTCTTCGTCTGCCCCTCGAATTGCGGGGCGCGGACCTTGACCGAAACCACGGCCGTCAAACCTTCTCGAACATCTTCTCCCGTGAGGTTGTCATCCTTCTCCTTGAGAAGTCCTTTCGACCTCGCGAAGTCGTTGAGGGCCCTGGTCAACGACTTGCGGAACCCTTCTTCGTGCGTGCCGCCCTCATGGGTGTTGATGTTGTTGGCGAAACTTAAAACCGTCTCGGTGTACGAGGAGGTCCACTGCATGGCAACCTCGACCTCGGCATCTTCGGTCTGATCGTCGAAGTAGATGATGTGGGGATGCAGTGGATCCTTGGTGGCGTTGAGGTGCTTGATGTAGTCGATCAAGCCCCCCTTGTAGAGAAACGTCTCTTCAACCGGTTCTTCTTCTCGTTCGTCCACGAGTCGGATCTCGAGACCACGATTGAGGAATGCCATTTCACGAAGCCGTGAGGTCACGGTGCTCAGGTCGAGCGACCGCGTCTCGACAAACGTCTTCGGCGACGGCCAATAGGTGATCGTGGTGCCGGTTCGTTTGGCGGGCTTACCCTTCTTGACGGGACCGAGGGGATGGCCTTCCTCGAAGATCTGCGTCCACTGGAACCCGTCCCGTACGATCTCGGCTTCGAGGCGAGCCGACAGAGCATTGACGACCGAGACGCCGACACCGTGCAAACCGCCCGAGACCTGATAGGCGCCGGCTTCGAACTTCCCGCCTGCGTGCAGGGTGGTCAGCACCGTCGTCAACGCCGATTCCTTGGTCTTCTTGTGTTTGTCGACGGGGATCCCCCGACCGTTATCCCGTACCCGGACACTCTCGTCCGGACGGATGGTCACATCGATACGCGTACAGAACCCGGCCATGGCCTCGTCGACCGCGTTGTCCACGACTTCCCACAGGAGATGGTGGAGGCCCCGCGGGCCGGTTGAGCCGATGTACATACCCGGACGGCGGCGGACGGCCTCGAGGCCTTCGAGGACGGTGATATCGGCTGCCCCGTACCTGTCAGAGGCGCGATTCGCAGTACTCACAAAGCTCCTTCAAAAAGAAAACGGGCCGATAGCGAAACCACCCGACGAGTCTCGCCAGAGCCCTTGTTTACACGAACGTAAGTATACCCGGTTGAGGGGGTATACCCAAGCTCTGAATACTCCGAAACACCAATGAATACAGCCTGTTCCAAATGCTTCGACCCTCGCTAGGCACGCCGGCCCGCCGGTGGCGGAGACTGCACTCGAACCGACCCTACGACCCCCTCGCCAAAACGCTCGTCGAGGCTGCGGAGGAGGTCCCCGACTGCGTAGCGGAGCAGGCTGACCGCCTGGGCAGCGTCTGCTTCGACGAGAAGTTCTCCGCCTTTGAGGAGCAGCGGCGCGGCATGCGACCGCCACGGTTCGGGAGCGAAGTCGTCCCAGTCCGCGACCAGGCTGAGCATCACATCGAGTCGTTCAACCCCGAGGTTCTTCAAGGCTTTGGCGACCAGGTCCCCCATGGCTTCGAGCCTGCTCATCGGATACTCCCCGGTTCGACCACAAAGGTGCGGCCGTGGACGGGCACCTCCTCTTCGCGCGCCGTGGTGATGAAGGTCTGGGCCGGCGGCAGCATGCCCGCCAAAGCGTTGGCCCGGTTCATGTCCAGCTCGGAGAAAACGTCGTCGAGAAGCAGCAGGGCGGCTTCGCCGGTGGCCTCACTGATGGCTTCATGCGAGGCCAGGCGCAGGCTCAAGGCCAGCGTTCGCTGCTCCCCTTGACTGGCCCGGGTCCTGGCGTCCCGACCCCCCACCGCAAACCAGGGTTCGTCTCGATGCGGTCCCATCGTCGTAACCCTCCGTTCGGTATCCGCCCGACGGCTCTCTTCGAGGGCCCCGGCGAGCTTTGCCGCCGTTTCCTCCACCGGTTGGGCCATAAGCGAGCCACCCCACTTCGAGGCGTAGCCCATCTCGACGCTCCTCCCGGACTCTGACAGGCCGGCGTAGGTCTCCGCAACGCGTTCCCGCAGAGCAGCAGCTGCGCCGGCCCGGCGCACCATCAGTTTGCCCGCCGCCTGTGACAGACGTTGATCCCAGACGGCCAGGGTGGGCCGATCGACCTCCCGGCCCGACTGGCGCAGCAGCGAGTTGCGCTGACGCAGCGCTCGATCGTATTCCTGCTGGTCGAGGTAGGCCCCGGGCCAGAGTTGCACGGCGACCGAATCGAGGAAGTCCCGCCGGTAGGCAGGGCCACGCTTGACGATGTCGAGGTCGTCCGGCAGAAACATGACCGCCCGTACATGACCGAGGAGATCCGTTGACCGCGCCGGTCGCTGGCCGTTGACGCGCACCCGCCGCCGGCCGCTGCGCGGCAGCTCCAACTCGATGAGCGAGGTGCTCTCCACGTGACGCACTTCGCCCCGGATGACCGCCGCTTCGCTCTCATCGTTGATCAAGGCTTCGTCGGGCGCCCCCCGGAACGAGCGGAGCGAAGCGAGATACGCGGCGCCCTCGAGCAGGTTCGTTTTCCCCGCCCCGTTCGGACCAACCAGCACATTGATGGAAGGATGCGGTTCGATACGCAGTTCACGGTACGAGCGGAAGTCCCTGAGCTCCAGCCAGGAGAACTCCATTCAGATTCGAACTGGCATCAACAGATAGGTGAACCGATCATCGTCAACGCCTCTGATCACGCTCGGCTTGAGTCCGTCGGTGACCTCGATCTGGACCTTCTCCGAATCGATGGCCGACACGCCGTCCGTGAGATACCGCGGGTTGAAGGCAATGGTGACATCCTCGGCTTCGCCCTCGAAATCACCGGGAATGTGTTCTGTTTCGCCGCCGACGTCCTGGCGCGTGACCGTCACCTCGACGCCGCCATCCATCAAGCGCAGTCGCACCGGGATGTGGTCCTCGGCTACGAGCGAAGCCCTTCCCAGAGCTTCGAGGAGGCCTTCCTTGGTCACAACCACACGATTGGGATAGGACTCGGGCAGGAGCTGTCGATAGTTCGGGAACGTTCCCTCGATGAGACGGAGCGTCAGCGAACCCCGCGCCGAGCCAAAAACGGCCTCTCGCTGCTGAATCGAGAGCTGCATCTTGGCGGCGCCAACGGTCCGGCTCATTTCCCGGAGCCCGCGAGCGGGGACGAGGCCAGAATCTTTCAGGGCGACGCCGGGCAGTTTGCGAACCGCCAGCCGATACGAGTCGGTGGCGACCAATCGAACGCCCTCGTCGTCCTGCTCGAAGAGCACGCCCGTCAGGATGGGACGGGCGGAGTCAATAGAAGCTCCCACGGTGGCCTGGGCGATGGCTGCGATCAGCTCATCCCCGTCGGCGTCCACTGCCCCGGTGAAGTCGACCTCGCCGAGGTGGGGGAACTCGTCCACCGGCAGTTCCCGCAGGCTGAACCGAGGTCCGGCTCCCATGATCTCAACTTCTCCGTCGCCGGAGGAAACGGTGACTGCTCCGACCGGCATCTTCTTGATGGCCTCCGACGCCAGCCGGGCAGGGATCACGATGGAGCCCTCCTCCAGGACCTCTACTTCCGTGGTGGTCCTGACGGTCAACTCGAGATCGGTACCGGTGACCCGGAGATTGTTGCCCTGTACTTCGCACAAGACGCCTTGCAGGATGGCCTGGGCAGGACGCACCCCGACTCCTCGATTGGCTCTCGAGAACACGTCGGCCAGGTCGTCTCTTTCAGCTCGAATCCGCAAGTTGTCCCATCCCTTCTGTTTCTATGTTTTTGTATCTAAACGGTAGTAGCTGTAGTAGGCCCTGTGGATTGGGGAGAACCCACCAAAAGGGCTGGTCACACCGTGTCCGGCCCGTCCACAGTACATGGGGACAGGTGCAGAGTTGTCTACGGCCTGCGCGAGTTCAGGGCAGTTCGGTGTGGACAAGGTCAGGTTTTCCTCAGCTGTTGGGAGAGGGCGGTGACTCGCTCAAAGACCTGGTGGTCGGTGAGCAAGAGGCGCTTCACCTTTTCGATCGCGTGCATGACGGTGGTGTGGTCCCGCCCGCCAAAGAGAGCACCGATCTTGGGGAGGGACAGGTCTGTTTGCTCACGACACACATACATCGCAACCTGGCGTGACAGGACGAGGGGCTGGCGCCGGCTGGGGCTGCGGAGGTCGTCGGCAGAGAACCCGAACGCTGCGGCCGTGGCATTGATGATGTCGTCGGCCGACACGGGACGCTGCGAAGCGGCGGGTACCAGATCCTGCAGGACGTCCTGGGCCATCTCCAGGGTGATGCTCTGGTTGGTGAGAGCGGCGTACGCCGTGACGCGGGTCAGAGCGCCTTCGAGTTCCCGGATGTTGTCCTGAACGTGCTCGCCGATGAAATGGAGCACTTCGGCACCAACCGGCTTCGGAGCGAACTCTGCGTTCTTGCGAAGGATCGCGATGCGGGTCTCCACGTCGGGCGGTTGAATGTCGGTGAGCAGGCCCCATTCGAACCGGCTCCGGAGGCGATCTTCAAGGGTGGCCAGGTGCTTGGGGTGCCGGTCGGAGCTGATCACCATCTGTTTGCCGGCCTCGTAGAGGTCGTTGAAGGTGTGGAAGAACTCCTCGAGGATTTGCTCCTTGCGCTCGAAGAACTGCACGTCGTCGAGAAGGAGAACGTCGGTTGTGCGGTATCGCGCTTTGAACTCGTCCATGCGTTTCTTGCGGATACCGTCGATGAACTCATTGAAGAAGTTCTCCGAGGACACGTAGCGCACAACGGCAGCCGGCCGAAGTTCGAGAGCATGGTGGCCCACGGCGTGAAGGAGGTGCGTCTTCCCCAGGCCGGCACCCCCATAGATGAAGAGGGGGTTGTAGTGCCCGCCGGGCTGCTCGGCGACGGCCATCGCCGCGGCGTGCGCAAACCGGTTTGACTGTCCTACGACGAAGTTCTCGAATGTGTATTTGGCCTGCAGGCGCCGTTCGGCCGCCCCCGGTTCGGGAGGACGGCTGTGGCCTTTGTCGATCGGCGGCCCTTCCTCCTCGTCCTCGAGGTCGGCATCGCGCAGCGCCAGGTCGGTGAGGTCGATATCGAAGAGCAGCTCGCTGCCGGGTCCAAAGGTCGCCAGGGCTGCCTCTTCGAGAACCGCCAGGTGCTTCTCACGAACCCACCGTAAGTGAAATTCGCTCGGTGCGGTGATGCTGACCGAACCATCGTTCGGTCGTACTCCAAGTGGAGCCAGCCAGGTTTGCCAGTTGACGGGGCTCACGCGGGATCGCACCGCGTTCCGGAAGTAATCAACTTCCCCCGTCAGCGACTGAGGTTCCGCCACGTGTCCCCTCCCGAGTCACTACGTCTGCTTCTCACATCTCTTTCCACAGACCTGTCCACAATGTGTGGAGAAAACGGTCTCTGCGTTGGCCACTTCGGCCGGAGCGACCACAGCCGGATGACCTTCATCCGGGGGAAGTAGAGCCACTCCAGGGGGTGCCAACGGGGAGCGAGTATATGTCGTCGTCCGGAGCGCCACAAAAACGCGAAATGGGCCCTTACCGGCCTTTTCCGACGCTATGACGGATCAAGTTTACCCAGGTTGCGAGTCGTTTTCACCCGGCGGAGCACATGCCACAATGCCGTGCCGGCCCCCAAAACAAGGGCAAGACAGCTTTTCGCGTCCTAGGAAAAATCTTCGCGGGGTGCCTCCAGGGTGGTTGCTTCCCCACCGGTCGTAGTCCGCCGAACAGGTGAAAGGGCTTGCACGCCTTTGACAAGTGAACGGCCCGCTGTAACCTTTTCTCTCACCTCTACTTCGAAACCGGGGTCCCGATGAAACGCACCTATCAACCCAACGTTCGGCGACGCAAGAGAAAGCATGGCTTTCGTACCCGGATGCGTACTCGTTCCGGCCGGGCGATCCTGAAGCGCCGGCGTGCCAAAGGGCGGCAGCGTATCTCCGCCTAGCGGCCGGCCGTACGCTTCCCTTCGTGGTCGTTCTGCCTTCCGGCGGGTCTTTCGGACAGGAAGACGCCTTCGTAGGGGCGGGGTGGTCGTTATCGTGGCATCGGGCGATCCGGGACCGCCGCGCGTTGGCGTGGTGGCCGGGAAGAAAAGGATAGGCGGCGCGGTACACCGCAACCGTGCGAAGCGTCGCCTGAGAGAAGCGCTCGCAGGTTTGCCCCTGCGAGACGGCCACGACTATGTGGTCATTGCTTCCTCGGCGGTGCTGACCGCGCCGTTCGACGAGATTGTGGGCTGGTTGCGAGCGGCGGTTGGTGAGGAGACACCAGGTGGATGACTTCAAAGGAAGAAGAACCGGACCGGCAGCCTCATTGGGTCGCGCCCTCATTCGCACATACCAGAAAGCCTTTTCGCCCGTCCTGGGCAAGAACTGTCGCTACTCCCCCACCTGCTCCCAATATGCCTATGAGGCCATTGGGGCCTTCGGGTTGGTCCGGGGAACCTGGATGGGAATGAAGCGTATTGGCAGGTGCCATCCGCTCGCCGAGGGCGGATACGATCCGGTGCCTGCGACCTCACGGAAAGACCGCTGATGCTCGACACACTGGCCAGAATCATCGCCGTTCCGATGACGTTCTTCTACGAAATCATCCCCAACTACGGGCTTTCCATAATTTTCCTGACGCTGGTCGTGAACGTGCTGATGTTCCCGTTGACGCTCAAACAGACCCGTTCGACGAGGGCGATGACGGAGATTCAACCTGAAGTCAAGAAGCTCCAGAAGAAGTACAAGGACGATCAGGAGACTCTTCAGAAAGAGATGATGGCGCTCTACAAGGAAAAGGGCGTCAACCCGGCCGGCTGTCTCTTCCCCATGCTGATTCAGATGCCGATCTGGTTCGGCCTCTTCCGACTGCTGAGGGATCCGCTCAACGTTGGCACCGATGGAGCCGAGCGGGTCTCGTTCATTCCGCCGGATTCCAGTCTTTACCAGGCCCTGAGCACGACGCACCAGAAGTTCCTTGGGATGGATCTCAGCAGGTCGCCCAGCGAGATCGTGGGCGCCGACACGGGATTCGACCTAGGAACCGCGCTCCCCTATTTCCTGGCCGTTCTCATCGTCCTCGGCACCGCCTACTTCCAGCAATGGCAAACGACGCGGGGTCAGAAACAGGACAGCGACCAGGCGCGGCAGATGCAGATGGTCACCAAGATCATGCCTCTGATGTTCGGCTTCTTTGCCTATACGTTCCCGGCCGGTTTGAACATCTACTTCATTACTGCCAACTTCTTTCGGATCGGCCAGCAGGCATTGATCTTCAAGATGGACGGCCGTCCGACGCCGGCGCCGCGGGAGCCGGAGCCGGATGATTCGGTTGAACCACCGCCAAAACCGGTCTCACAGCCGGTCTCAGCTAAGAAGCGCAAACGGCGCAGGAGGAAGTGACCGTGGAGTGGGTTGAAGTCAGAGGACCTTCCATTGACGTAGCCGTTGAGGCCGCGCTGGCAGAGTTGGGAATATCGTCTCGTGATGAGGTAGACGTCGAGGTGCTCCAGGAACCCGAGAAGGGTTTCCTGGGAATCGGCCGTACCGATGCCGTTGTTCGCGTCAAGCCCCGCCCCAAGAAGCGGCGCCGCACCCGTTCTGCCAAGGGCACCGGAGACCGGAAACCAGCCGCCGGTAGCCGCAAGAGCGGCGATCAGCGCAGCTCATCCGGCCAGGGCAGCGATCGATCGGGTCGGTCCGGGCAACGCCGCGATCAGCCGGCGAAGACCAACCAGGGCCAAAAAGAAGGGTCGTCTCGTCGCTCGACACCGTCTGGCAAGCAGCGAACCGAAGAACGGCAAGCCAAAGCCGGCGACGCCAAGACACCTGATCCACAACCAAGGGAGATAACCGTGAGCCGGGAAGAGCAGGCCAGTGTCGTGGCCGAATTCCTCGAGGGTCTGCTCAGTGCATTTGGCCTCGAGGGAACCGTTGAGACGCGCGTGGACGACGATATCATCTATGCAGACGTGGTGGGGAGCGAAACCGAGGCCCTGGTGGGGTCGAGAGGCGTGATCCTCCAATCCATTCACGAGTTGGCCAAGACTGTCGTGCAGCGGAAGACCCAGGAATCCGCCCGGATCCGGCTCGATATTGCCGGATATGCGGAACGCCGCCGCGAAGCCCTCAAGATCTACGCCCAGCGACTCGGCCAACAGGTACTGGACGAAGGCGGCGAAGTCATGGTTGAACCTATGAATGCTGCGGAGCGCAAGGTCATTCACGATACGATCGGCGAGATGGAAGGCGTCCGGACCTACTCAGAAGGGGAAGAGCCGCGCCGCTCTGTGGTGATCGCTGCCGAGGACTCGTAAACAACACCCTCGAGTTTCACGTGAAACATCCTGAGGGGGATCGTGACGCTGTCGGACGGGTCCTGGCCTGGTTGGGTGAACTCCCGGACCTCACTCCCGTGCAATGGGAGCAACTCGAAGGCCTGGCAGACTGGCTGCGGGGAGAGGCTGTGCAGGCGGGCGGTCTGGGGCCCCGGGAACCGGGACGGATCTGGACCCGCCATATCGCCGACTCGCTCAGCTTCGCAGGTGGCTGGCCGGGATCTCCCCCAGAGCAGCTGCTCGATGTGGGTGCCGGCGTCGGGTTGCCCGGAATCCCGCTGGCCATCCTCTGGCCGGGAACCCAGGTGACGCTCCTGGACCGATCAGGTCGGCGGGTCGACCTGGCCCGGCGAGCCGTCCGACGGCTGGGTATCGGGAATGTCGACGTCCGCCTGGGAGATGCCCTCTCCGAGACTGAGTCGTGGCAAAGCGCCGTATTCCGGGCCATATTCCCTCCCGAGAAGGCCTGGGAAGTCGCTCATGCAGTGCTCCGTCCGGCCGGCAGGGCAGTGATCGGCCTGCGCGGCACCCGTGCGCTCCGGCCGCTTTCGGAAGGGTCGACGCCCGGGAGGTCGAGGCGGATCCGCGCGATCCCGGCAACGGTCCTTGACGGCACGGTCTCACTTCTTATCATGGAGCCGAGTGAACACTGAACACGACTTCACCGTCATCGCCATCACGAACCAGAAGGGCGGTGTCGGCAAATCAACGACGGCCATCAACCTGGCTGCGGCGCTCGCCTATCAAGGGGAACGGGTCCTCGTCGTAGACCTCGATCCGCAGGGGAATAGCACGTCGGGTCTGGGAATCGATCGATCGGCCATCACCTCCTCGATCTACGACGTGATTATTCGGAATACACCCCTGGTTGATGTCATCGAGCCGACCAGCGTTCGTGATCTCTTCGTCGTACCGGCCACGATCGATCTGGCGGGTTCGGAAATCGAGCTCGTTTCGATGTTTTCCCGGGAATTGCGGCTCCGGGAGGCCTTTTCGCACATCGAAAAGGATTTCGACTTCGTTTTGATCGATTGCCCGCCGTCGCTGGGGTTGTTGACCATCAACGCGCTGGCAGCATCCAGCGAAGTCTTGATCCCGATTCAGTGCGAATACTACGCTCTCGAAGGCTTGAGCCAGTTGATGAAGAACATCGAGCTCGTTTCTGGAAACCTCAACCGGGATCTCAAGATTGGCGGCGTCGTTCTGACCATGTTCGACGGACGGACCAATCTCTCGAGAGACGTGGTAGGGCAGGTCAGGAACTTCTTCGGCGATCTTGCCTTCAAGACTGTGATCCCCCGGTCCGTTCGATTGTCCGAAGCGCCATCGTACGGGGAACCTATTGAGGCATTTGATCCGATGAGCAGGGGCGCGATCGCCTATCGAGAACTAGGACGAGAGTTTCGCAGGCGACACGGTCGCGACGAGGAGGCATAGGACCCATGGCAACCCGCAGGAGTGGACTTGGACGGGGACTCGAAGCCCTCATCCCGAAAGGCGAAGAGGACCACACCGGGTTCGCCGTCATTTCGATCGATCGTGTTTCGGCAAACCCGCATCAGCCGCGCTCCATGTTCGACGAAGAAGCCCTTGCCTCGCTCGCCGCGTCGATCGTGGAAGTCGGTGTTCTCCAGCCCATCATCGTGCGGGAGGCCGAAGAGGGTTTCTACACACTGGTTGCAGGCGAACGGCGCTGGCGCGCAGCCAGGAAGGTTGGCCTCAAGGAGATCCCGGCCATCATCAGGGAGAGCGACGACCGGTCGCTGCTCACCGAAGCATTGGTAGAGAATCTCCAGCGGGAGGACCTCAGCGCCCTCGAAGAAGCGACCGCCTATCAGGAACTTCTGGAGGATTTTGGTCTCACCCACGAGGAAGTTGGGAATCGTGTGGGGAAGAGCAGGTCGGCGATCACGAATTCCCTCCGCTTGCTCCAGCTTCCGGCTGCCATCCAGGGCAAGCTCGAACGGGGAGAATTGTCGGCCGGCCATGCCCGAGCACTGCTCGGTCTCGAGGATAAGAAGTTCGCCGAACACATTGCCGAGCGGGCCGTCGAAGAGGGCTGGTCTGTACGTCAAGTAGAGGATGCGGTCCGATCCCGGAACCAGGCCGTGGCCGAACCACACACCGGCCGGAGGATCGCTCCCGCACGTCCGGCGGCAATCGTCGAACTCGAACAACGATTGCGCGATCAGCTGTCGACCAGGGTGAAGATCAAGTACGCCAACGATCGCGGCAAGCTGGTGATCGACTTCAGCTCGCTCGACGACCTCGAACGCATTTATCGCCAGTTCTTCTCGGCCTGACCGATCGGGGGGCATAACGTCACGTGACGTTATGCCCGAGCAAGCTCAGGCAGCACCCGGCGGGTCGGAGGGGCGGGGGAGGGGATCTTCTCCGTCGGTCCGGGCAGTGAAGAATTCGCTGATCGCCTCGGCAACGAGCCGGCCGGCCGTTTCATTCATCTCGTTGGTGGCCACGACGACTGCCGGTGCTCGCGTTTCCTTCAAGATGGGGTGGGCGCGCCCCTCAACGGGAAGATGGAGCCGATGGGCGATGGCTGCGGCCAGCATCGCCCCGGCTTCGCTCCGGCTCATTGGCGAGGCAAAGAAGAACACCGAAGGCGGTTCAGCGTACGGGAGTTGAAACGAGACGATGAGGGCCGCCCCGAGGCGGTTGCCGCGGCGCGCGCGAATCCGCTCGGGGAGCGCAGTGTCGTTGCTTCTCGAGAGGAGCGGTATGGCGCCCAGTTGCTGCAGTATCCGGGCGCTCTCGCCTGCCGCCAGCCACGTGCTGGTTGCTTCGTCTCCGTCCCGGCAGGCAGGATCCAGGAAGATGCGGGTGCCAACGACCGAGTGGGGTAGCTCCCGCAGCCATTCGCGTTCCCGGATCGCTTCCCGGCCGGTCTTCTGGCTCGCTCGTGCCACCAGACGCAGTTCGGCAAGCGTACGGGGGCCCGCGATGCCGTCCTCTGCCATCCGTCTGTTCTGCTGGAAATCGACCAGAGCCCCCAGAGTGTTGGGACCGAGGATGCCGTCGATCTTGCCGGCGTCGAATCCAAGTGAGTTGAGCCTGCGCTGAAGCTCCGCGACATCGTCGCCGCGCAGCATCGGGCGGCGAAGGTAGAGCAGGCGGTCTCCGAGCCGGAAGCCCGCCTCGTAGATGGCTCTCCAGGTCTCCGGCCCGACGATGCCGTCGGCGGGAAGGCCGCGGCGCCGCTGGAAATCCACCACAGCCAGCCGGGTTGCCTCGCCGTATTCACTGCGCGGGTCGGCCCCGCACGGGTAACCGAGCGCTCTCAGCCGGTCCTGAATATCCCGGACGGCGGTGCCCGCATCTCCCAAGCGGTAGAGCCTCATGCGCTTATCGTCGCAGGTTTCGAGAGGGCGCGGTGAGTGAGGGGCGGTCCGTTACAGGACCGGGCCAGAAGCGGCCATCGTCGCGCAGTAGGCGCGACCGGCCGGGGAAGCCTCCGGGCGCGCTCCGTGACCGGTTGCACCATGGGATCGGCAGGGCTGACGTGAGGATGGCGCGCCGGTCGGGATCGCTCGCTCAGGTCAGAAACTGAGCGAGCTCCGAAACCATCATGTGCTTGGGGCGGGCACCCACGATCCGCTTTTTTTCGACACCCTGTTGAAAAACGATCATCGTCGGAATCGACATGACGTCATAGTTGGCGGCGACCGCCGGGTTCTCATCGACATTCAGCTTGGCAATGGTGATGCGATCAGGGTATTCCTTGCCTATTTCTTCCAGGACCGGGGCGACCATCCTGCACGGCCCGCACCATTCTGCCCAGAAATCGACCAGTACGGCCTTGTCTCCGGCGACTGACTCCTCAAAGTTCGCGTCGGTTACCGTCATGACGTTTTCACCCATCGAAGTTCTCCCTTTGCTCATCGGTACTCGGAAACAGAAGACGACCCGGGTTCATTCCTGGTCGAGCCATCGTTCGGCGTCGATCGCCGCCTGGCATCCGGTCCCGGCCGCGGTAACCGCTTGCCGGTAGGTCGAATCGGCCACGTCGCCCGCCGCGAAGACCCCGTCGACGGAGGTAGCCGTGGACCCGTCACCCCGCAGGGAGAGATAGCCCACCTCGTCCATGTCCAGTTGCCCCCGGAAGATCTCGGTGTTGGGAGTGTGGCCGATCGCGACGAACACACCCTCGGTCGGAAAGTCGGCAACATCACCGGTCTTGACGTTGCGGATGGTGAGGCCGGTGACTTCATCATCTCCGAGCATCGCCTCGACGACGCTGTTCCACATGACTTCGATCTTCGGGTGCTCGAGGGCTCGCTTGGCCATGATGGCCGATGCGCGGAACTCGTCCCGGCGGTGGATGATGGTCACCTTGGATGCGAACTTCGTGAGGAACATGGCCTCTTCCATTGCCGAGTCGCCTCCACCAACGACAGCGATCTCCCGGTTGCGGAAGAAGAAGCCGTCACACGTTGCACAGGCCGAAACACCACGACCACGCAGCCGCTCTTCTCCCGGAACATCGAGCCAGCGAGCCGACGCCCCCGTCGAGACGATGACCGACTCGGCCAGGTGTTCATCGGCGCCGACCCAGACTCTGAAAGGACGCGAGCTGAAGTCGACCTTGCTGACGTCGGCGGTCTCGATCCGGGTCTCGAAGCGCTCGGCCTGTTTGCGCATTTGATCCATGAGGTCCGGTCCGAGGATTCCATCCGGGAAGCCGGGGTAGTTCTCGACCTCGGTGGTCAGCATCAACTGGCCGCCGGCCTGGCTTCCTTCAAACATGAGCGGGTTGAGGTCGGCCCGGGCGGCATAGATGGCCGCAGTCAACCCGGCCGGCCCCGAGCCGATGATGATTACTTTCTCAGCCATTGTCTTCCTTTGGTTGGCGCTTGCGCATCGCCCACATCAACGCACCGCCGACCACGAAAAGTCCCCCGAAGAGGGCGTACGCACCGAGCACCCCGAGCGGGACGGCAACAGCTTCAAAGATCGCGCGAACGAGGTAGATGATCGCGATGGCGCCCAGTGTGACCGCGATGATTCCGAGGGCAGTGATCTTGACCGCTCGATCGAGACGGTCGACGGTCAGTGACCGTACTTTCAGGGCGGCGTTTTCCAGCAAATCGGCAAAGCGCGTGGGTATTTCGTCCATGCCCTGCAGGTTAGCCCGATCTCCGGACGGATAGTCAGTTGATCACTCGAACCGGTCGATCAGACTGCAATCGGCTGTGGAGTACACCACAACAGTGCCATCGCTCCGGTAGATCTCCACCGGCTCACCGTCAACGATGGCCCGTCCGATCGCCGTGATCGTGCCTTCGCCGATCGCCGCGTCGACGCAGACGAGGGCCGGGTCGGTTTCGAGCGAGCGGAGGCTGTCTAAGGAGTAGTCCGTCACCGTTTCGGCTGGTTCCGCCATCTTCATTTGTGCCGCGATATCGGCCAGATCGGTGCGGGAAACCGGGCCGTAGTCTTGAACAGCCGAGACATTTGGCGCCCCGAAGGCCGGAGCTGTGGTGGTGGCCTGGTCGGCTTCGCCGTCGAGCGCTCCCGACATCTCGGCCAGCTCCTCGGCGACGCTGGTTGCTCCTCCATCGCCGGCAACTGCAGCAGTCGTCTCAGCGGCAGACTGGTCGGCGCCTGGTTCGTTGATCAGAACCGAGCCGACCCCGACGACGACCAGGAGGGCTGCGGCCGCAGCCATGGCCGGCATCAAACGCTGAAACCACGGATCCTTGGGCCGCACGTGCACGTCCCGGGGTGCCGGTCCTAGGTGCCGTGCTACTTCCCGGTGTACCGCCGCACGTTCGAGGTCGGTCATCTCCACCCGGGGAGTCGAGCGGAGGAGGGCCAGCGCCTCACGCTGGAGTTGCAGGTCGGTCCGGCAAGGCTCACAGGTCTCGAGACTGGCTTCTGCTGCGGTCTGTTCGGCCGGGCTCATCTCGCCCTCGGCGATGGCAGCGATTAGATCGGTGTCGTGCTCATGCATCATGGTCATCCCTTTGATGAACCGACGACCCCGAAAGGTTCCTGAGATGTTCGGCGAGGAGCCGTCTCCCCCGGAAGACCCTCGACTTGACCGTCCCGATAGGAACATCGAGGGCCTCCGCGACCACCTGCAAAGGGAGGCCCTCCAGATCGCTCAAGACCACCGCTACCCGGAACTCCGGCGCCAGACCGGCCAGGGCCTGTTCCAGGTCGGGCCGAAGTTCGACCGACCCGAGGAGGTCCTGGCTGCGGGTGTCGGCCGGTTCGACGACCTCCGGCAGGGGCTGAGCCTGGTGACGCTTGCTTCGGCGAAGCTGGTCATAGCAGGTGTTGACGGCAATCCGGTAGAGCCAGGTGCTGAAGGCCGAGGCCCCGGAGAACTGCTGAGCCTTCCGGTACACCGTGATGAACGTCTCCTGAACCGCGTCCAGCGCCGTATCTCGATTGTTGAGAATGCGCAGGCAGATGGCGAAGACCCTGTCTTCGTGAGCGCGCATAAGCGAGTCGAAGGCCCGGCGATCGCCTGCTAGGAACGCGGAGACCAGTTCTGCATCTTCGCCTGCGCGAAAACTCATGGAAGGAAGCGTACTTCCGCAACCGACGCATAGAACCCATCGTCCTGGGCGGGGAGATCAGTGAACCAAAGCAGCCAGAAGCCGTCATCCCGCTCTGGTATTTGTGCACTCACGCGTTCTCCCGACACGGTGCCGCTGGCCAGGCGTTCCCAGCCGTCGATGCCGTCCGCCGGCAACTCGGGAGCCCACATGAGCCGGTAGGCGGTTGCGTCGCTGATGCCGGTCGCCACGAACTCCCCGGGCCGTCCGGTCAGCTCGAAGGCGATGCCGACGCCCCGCTTCAGCCGGGGGAGGGGGTCGAAGTACCGCTCGGTACGCCAGCTGGTCGTTGGGTCGCCGTCGATCACCAGCGGAATGTTCTCATCGTGCTCGCTGCCGTCGCCTTCCGGGTCGTAGGAGAAGGCGGAGACGATGATGGTCGGGTCGCCGTCCACGTCCGGTGCCGAGGTCGCCGTGGGTTCGGGAGCAAGCGTGGTCGTGCTGGCATCCGGTGCATCCGGGAAGAGAATCGGCGAGCCGGGCCCGGAGGGCAGCACGAGGCCGATGGCGACAATCCCGACCGCCAGGATGGAGAGCAGCGCGGCCGGGGCCAACCAGCGCCAGGACCACTTCGGTTCTTCGGGTTTTGCTTTCGGGGTTTGCGTTGTGGCATGGAGGACTTGCGCAAGACCTGCGGCATCGAGAGTTCCCATCCGGGCGGACTGCAATGCGGCGTCGACCGTTGCGGGAATGCCATCGACCACCTGCGACGGTGTGGCCGTCCCAACGGGCCGGCCGGTGATACACATCTCCAGTGTCTCCGCCAGGGCGCGGGTGTCCTCGGCAACGGATGCACCGGAATGCGGGCGTCCAAAAGACCCGAGCTTGGCCGGATGGGACCCGGAGTAGTAGATCGCCCGTGCGTCGATCCCCCCGTGAATGCCTCCGGACCGGTGGAAGGCGGCGAGTCCGTCGGCCAATCCGGCAGCATTCGGGAGGAACTCTGCTGCAGGGATCGTCTCTCCGGCGCTGAGGCGGTCCGCCATGGAGACGCCACCGGCCCATTCGGTGACCGAATAGGCGCCTTCTTCGATCAGACCGGCTGCGTACACCGACACGAGGTGGACGTGGGTCGTGGCCGCCCCGGCGCGGGCATCGTCGACGAAGGCTTGCCGGCGCTCGATCGAGGTCTCCGGGCCGAGTACGCGGATGAGAACCGGTCGATCGAGGGCGGTGTCCGTGGCGAGCCACTCTTCGACGTCGTGATCGCGGCCCAGCCGGACTTCTAGGCTGAAGCGATCTGGAAGCGGTGGGGGCACGGGGATCTCCGGGGGAGTTGCGTCGTAGTCACCTTAAAGGCGTCATTCCCCAAGGCGATAGGCAAAACCAAGTAATCCAGGGCCGGTGTGGGTCCCGACCACGGGGCCGATCCCGGCGATGAGATGGGTCGGGATCACGGTAGAGATCTGCCGGCGGAACTCCTCATCCGCAACCGGGTCGCTGGTCAGGATGGCCACCTCAGCGACGGAGGGGCCCAGCGCCGCAGCTCGCTCGACGAGTGCAGCCATCGCCCGTGATCGGGTCCGTACCCGGCCCAGTGCGGCGACCACCCCGTCCTCCATCGTTATCAGCGGTTTGATATTGAGCAACCCTCCCAGAAAAGCCTGAGCGGACCCGATCCGTCCTCCTCGCTGCAGGTAGTCGAGGGTGTCGAGGGCCGCGACGAAGTTCGTGCCCCGGCCGGCCGCTTGTGCTGCCCTAACCACATCTTCGAGATGATCACCCCGGGCCGCTGCCCGGGCCGCTTCCAGCACCTGGAACCCAAGAGCCATGGACACGTTGCGCGAGTCCACCACCCGGACCGGGACCGAGGTGGTCTGCTCGGCGGCGATCACCGCAGCCTGGTACGTTCCGCTGAGGTCGGAGCTCAGGCAGACGACCACAATGCCGGTTGCTCCTGTGGCCGCCAGGGTCTCATATCGGTCGCGAAAGCTGCCGGCGCTTGGTGCCGATGTTTCCGGAAGGTCTGCAGACGAAGCCAGCCTCTCCCAGAACTCGGCATGGGTGAGTTGCGTGCGGTCCTCGAACTCCTGGTTCCCGAAGCGAATCTTCAACGGAACGATCTCGATCCCGTGGAGCGCGGCCAGCTCTTCGGGAAGATCACTCGACGAATCGGTGACAACTCGGATCATCTGGGCTCCAGTCGTTGGATACGACACGTTACCGAGTTGTGGAGCGGTAAACGGTGAGTTGGTCGAGCATCTTCTCGAACCCTTCCGATAGGTACAGCCGGGCGGCAGGGTCGTTGTCCGGCTGGGTGTTGAGCATCATCGAACGGGCCCCGCGGCGTTTCGCCCACTGGTTGGAGGCCCGGACGAGCGAACGGCCGATGCCTTGCCGGGTGAAATTCGGATGGACCGCGACCCGCTGGAGGTATCCGGCGATCGAACCCGCTCCGACGATGGCGAAACCGGTCGGCCGGCCCTCGTGGAACGTGAGGAGGAAACTCGAGTGGGGGGTGGCTCCCAGAGCCTCGCGAAGACCGTCGTGGTCGAGTCTCCACAGTGGGGGGAAGGCGTCGTGATCGATTTGCTCAATCGGTTCCCAGCTGTCACCAGACCGGCTGGTGACCTCGTGGGTTGGTTCGGGCTGCGATCCGATCAGGGAACGCGAGTACAGATCGAGGGACAGGTGAGGCTCGAACCCCGCAGTGAGCCAGATCCCGGCAGACGTTTCCGGAAGCGGAGGAGAGGCAACACCGGACACACCGAGATCGAGGAGGTACGTAGCGCAGGAGGCGAGGAAGTCGGAGCTTCCCCGGACGAGACGCAAAGAAGCATCGGGAACGTCCTTGTTCCAGGGCCTGGCCTCGGCTTTCGCCCAGCCTTGCCTGAGGATCAGGCGACCCGGCCAGTCGCCCGTCACCCGCATGTTCGATTCCGGTTGGGCAAGTCGTCGATGAGAGTGTCCATGTGGCTCCACATCGTAGGGCGGGCGTTGAGCCTCGCTGCCGGTGGTGGCTGCGCCGATGGGCGCGGTCTGCCACTATGAGGCCCATGAAGGTACTCGTAGCCGCTCATCCGGCGTTTGCCGCTCACCGCACCGGTCCGTGGCACCCGGAACGGCCGGATCGCCTGGTGGCGGCACATGCCGGGGCGGCAGCGGCGCCGGTCGATCTGGTCGAGTTCGCCCCCGCCAGAGCTGAACACGACATGCTGGCCCGGGTGCACCTGTCCGACTACGTGGACTCGATCAAACGTTTCTGCGCCGCCGGTGGAGGAGAGCTCGATCCCGATACGGTCGTTGTGCCTGATTCCTGGGAAGCGGCACTGCGATCAGCCGGGGCCGGACCCGGCGCCGCCGAGCTTCTTCAGCACGGTGCAGCAGAGGTGGCTTTTCTGCCGATCCGGCCACCCGGCCATCACGCACTGCAGGATCGGGCGATGGGTTTCTGTATCTTCAATAATGTGGCGATAACCGCCCGCTACCTCACCGAGATGGGAAACCGTGTGGCGATCGTGGACTGGGACGTGCATCACGGCAATGGCACCCAGGAGACGTTCCTCATGAACCCGGACGTGCTCTACGTCTCCCTGCACGAGTTTCCCGCCTACCCCGGTTCGGGTTGGGTCGACGAGGTGGGCATCGGGCCGGCGACCGGAACGGCAGTGAACTTCCCGATGCCGACCGGCACCGCGGGAGATGTGTATCGCGCCTCGTTCGAGAGGGTGGTCGTCCCCATCCTGTTGGCTTTCAAGCCCGACTGGCTGCTCGTCAGCGCGGGCTACGACGCCCATCGTGCAGATCCCCTGGCCGGCCTGGACCTTCTCGAGAGCGACTATGCCGCGATGGGTGCGGCCCTCCGCCCGGTTGTTGGGCCCGGGAGAACCATTCTCTTCCTGGAAGGTGGCTACAACCTGACGGCCGTCGAGCGGTCCGTGACGGCCACCCTGCAGGGATTCGCAGGGGTTCCCGTTCCCGACGAAGCGGAGCGACCGGTATCTGGCTTGCGGTCCTGGAGGACCCTGGAATTCGTCGTCGAAGCCCAGCGGCGCTACTGGCAAGTGGTTTAAGAACGACGGGTCCAGTGCCGATACACCCAGGGTCAGTACACACACGTCCGGAGGGAAGATGACCGTACCGCTCGACGAACTGTTGAGGAAGATGATGGACGTCGAAGCATCCGATGTCCACCTGAAGGTCGGATCGCCTCCGGTGATGCGCATCGACGGTGATCTGCATCCAACGAGCCTCCCCACGCTGACTCCCCAGGACACAGAGTCGTACGCCCAGGGCATCATGACCCAGCGCGCCGCAGCCGAGTTTGCGGAGCACAGTGAGGCCGACTTCGCGTACGGAAAATCGGATCTCGGGCGGTTTCGCGTCAATGTGTTCCGTCAACGCGGATCCGTGAGTCTGGTACTGCGCCAGGTCTTGCCCTCAACGAAGAGCTTCGAGAGTCTGGGCCTGCCTCCCATCCTCAACAAACTCTCCAACGAGCCGCGCGGCCTGGTGCTGGTGACGGGCCCCACGGGATCCGGCAAGACAACGACCCTGGCGTCGATGATCGACTTCATCAACAGCAACAAGCGGGTCAATATTCTCACGATCGAGGATCCGATTGAGGTTCTCCACTCGGACAAGATGGCGATTGTCGCTCAGCGCGAGGTGGGATCCGATACGCGGGACTTCTCGGAAGCTCTGAAACGGGTGCTTCGCCAGGATCCCGATGTGATCATGATCGGTGAGATGCGGGATGCAGAGACGGTAAAAGCGGCGCTGAAAGCAGCTGAAACCGGGCACCTGGTGCTGTCCTCGCTGCATACCATCGACGCTACCGAGACCATCAACCGGATCGTCGACTTCTTCCCGCCGTACCAGCAGAAACAGATTCGCCTGCTCCTGGCCGGCACCCTGCGAGGGGTGGTGAGCCAGCGCCTTCTCGAACGCGTCGACGGCCACGGACGGGTCCCCGCCATCGAGGTCATGACCATGAACGCCAGAGTGTTCGACCGTATCGTCGAAGAAGGGCAGACCCACACGCTGGCCGACGTGATTGGTGAGAGTGAGTTCTACGGCATGCAGACGTTCGACAGTTCCATCTTGCAGCTCTTCAAGAAGGGCTTGATCGCATTCCAGGAAGCGTTGTCCAATGCGAGCAACCCCCACGACATGAGGGTTCAAGCCGAGCAAGCCGGACTGGTCGGCGTCTGAATACGATCAAAGCGGGCGCAGTGAGGTAAGGAGCAGAAGGGCCGCATGTGCGGCCCTTCTGCCTATCCTGATCACCAGATGATTCCCCCGAGACTCTCCTGGTTGCTCGAGCCGGACGGCGTCCCCATGCAACTCTCCCGGCTCTTCGCCGGGGAAGGTCACCGGCTGTACCTGGTGGGGGGGTCGATGCGGGATGCCCTCCTCGACCGCCAGCATTTCGACCTGGATTTTGCCACCGACGCCAACCCCGGCGAGATCAAAGCGGTCGTCGCCGGGTGGGCCGATTCGGTTTTCACGGTTGGCGAAGCATTCGGAACCATCGGCGTGGTCAAGGACGGATACACCCATGAGGTCACGACCTTTCGAAGCGAGGTGTACCGCAATGACAGCCGCAAGCCGCACGTGGCATTCACCGACGATCTCGAGGTGGACCTGTCGCGGCGAGACTTCACCATCAACGCCATCGCCGTGCGGTTGCCCGATCCCGAGTTGATCGATCCCCACGGAGGCCTCGGAGACCTGCATGCCAGGCTGTTGCGAACGCCGCTGGCACCGGAAATCTCCTTCTCCGATGATCCGTTGCGGATGCTCCGGCTGTTCCGGTTCATGGCCACGCTGGAATTCGAACCAGATCCGGCGGCCCTGGCCGCGGTCGTAGCGATGGCCGATCGCCTGTCGATCATCAGTGCAGAGAGGATCCGGGACGAGTTGTCGAAACTGCTCCTGGCTCCCGAGCCGGGACGGGCGCTGCTGGGCATGGTGCGCGCCGGCCTGACCGCCTCCATCGTTCCCGAACTGGCGGCGCTGGAGATGGCTCAGGATCCGGTCCACCGCCACAAAGACGTTCTGGCACACACCATGGCGGTGGTCGACAAGACCGAACCGAAGCTCGAGTTGCGCCTGGCAGCACTGCTGCACGATGTGGGCAAGCCGGCCACCCGGCAATTCTTGGAGGGTGGTGCCACCTTTCACCATCACGAGGTGGTCGGAGCCCGAATGGCCCGCCAGCGTTTGCGCGAGCTGCGATTCCCCAAGCGGGTGGTCGACGACGTGAGCCAGCTGGTGTTTCTGCACCTCCGTCCCCATACGTTCAAGATGGGGTGGACGGACTCGGCCGTGCGGCGGTATGTGCGGGATGCCGGGGATTTGCTCGACGATCTCAATCAGCTGGTTCGTTGCGATGTGACGACCCGGAACAGAGAGCGAGCCCGGGAAATCCAGGACCGCATCGACGAACTGGAAGAACGAATAGCGCAGCTGCGCGAGAAAGAACATCTGGAGTCACTGCGACCGCCCATCAACGGCAACGACGTCATGGAGTATCTCAGCATTCCGCCCGGCCCGCAGATCGGCGTGGTCATGGACCTCTTGACCGAACACCGGATTGAAGAGGGGCCTTACGAGGCCCGGGAGGCGTACCGTTTGGTCAGAGCATGGGCGATCGAGCATGGCATGGATGATCCGGGTGAACATGGCGAGTAGCGGGCGCCGGGCGGTCGTGGTGGTGGGTGCCGTCCTGGCGCTCGCCGGATGCGTTTCTTTGCCGGCCGAAACGACCTCGACGGCCGATCCGGTCACCACCGCGTCCACGGTGGTCGTGACGGAGCCGACGGCCCCCTTCGACGGACTGGCCGGTGCAGAAGGGTACGGCGATCCCTACAACCCGTCGGCGGGCAACGGTGGTTATGACGTTGTGCACTACGACCTCGATCTCGATCTCGATGTGGCCACCGGGGCTTTGCTCGGAGTGGCGAACCTCGAGGCGATTTCGCTCGAAAGGCTGGCCTCGTTCAACCTCGATCTCTCCGGACTGGATGTGTCGGCAGTTGCGGTCGACGGAACCGCAGTTGATTTCTCGGTCGATGGCGGTGAACTGACCGTGGTTGCAGACCTCGAGCGGGGACGTGCCTTCCGCGTCACGGTCGGCTACGGGGGTACGGCCGGACAGGTGGCCTCGGGCTCTGTTCGGTACCCGAATGGATGGATCCGAAGTTCGGATGGGCTCTTCACCGTCAATGAGCCCGATGGTGCGGCCACCTGGTACCCGGTCAACAACCACCCGTCGGACAAAGCCACGTACACGATCAGCGTGACCGTTGACGACCCGTACGTTGCCGTTTCGAACGGACTCCTCGAACAGAAGCGTTCCGACGGGGAGGCCACGACCTTCGTGTATTCATCCGATGATCCGATGGCCAGCTACCTGACGGTGATCGCCATCGGCCGATTTGAAGAGGAACCGGAGGCGGGGCCGCAAGGCCTGCCGATCCGCAACTACTTCTCTGAGGGAATCTCCTTGGTCGAGCGAGGGTACTTCGCCCGGCAGGCCGACATCATCGAGTTCTTCTCCGGCTTGTTCGGCCCCTATCCGTTCGACTCGTACGGGTCCGTGGTGGTCGATGCAGATCTGGGCGCAGCCCTGGAAACCCAGACGATGTCCACCTTCGGTCGAGGCATCTTGACGCTGGGTGAGGCGGTGGTTGCCCACGAACTCGCCCACCAGTGGTTCGGCGACAGTGTGACTCCGGAGGAGTGGAAGGACATCTGGTTGAACGAAGGGTTCGCCACGTACGCAGAGTGGTTGTGGTCGGCACATGTCGGTGGACCTCAGGTTCTCGAAGACAGAATCACGAATGCGTACAAGACCATGAGCGGATTGAACCTGGTGGCCGGGGGCGTGGATCCTGAGCTGGCGGCGACCCGGGCGGCCTTGCAGTATCCGCCGCCCGGAACTCCCCCGCTGAATGACCTCTTCAATCCCTCCGTCTACCAGCGGGGAGCACTGACGTTGCACGCTCTGCGGTTGCGGATCGGCGACGCGGCCTTCTTCGAACTCCTCCGGTCGTACACGAGCGCCTACCGGCATCAGAACGCATCGACGGAGGATTTTACCGCTCTTGCCGAAGAGATCGGCGGCCAGGATCTCGACGATCTGTTTGCGAAATGGCTGTTCGATACCGCGATCCCGCCGATACCGGAACTCGATCTCGCTCCCCCCGGCTGACCGAAAGCGTGTGGCCAATTGCATGATTATGCGGATATGCGTATAGTCCGGGGCTCTTCGAGTGAGGTTCTCATTGGGTCATAGCGTTGCGATCCTCGGTGCTTCCGGGTACGCGGGAGGTGAGCTGGTGCGGCTGCTCGACGGCCACCCGGTCCTCGATGTCGCCTACCTGGGGGCCAACACGAGCGCCGGGCGGAGGCTTGCCGAAGTTCATCCCCATGTGGCGGGTGGAGATCGGATCCTCGGGGTGATCGATCCGGGCGCTGTGCCCCCGGTGGATCTTGTCTTCCTGGCCCTTCCGCACGGCGCCTCGGCCCGGGTTGCTCGGAAGTTGCTGGACCGGGGAGTGCGGGTCGTCGATCTCGGCAGCGACTATCGCCTGGATACACCCGAGCGGTACGCATCCGCCTACGGGGAACCGCACCCGTTCCCGGAGGACCTCGCCGAGTGGCCGTACGGTCTGCCGGAGCTGTTCGGGGATTCGCTGGTCGGCGTTGACCGCGTCGCGGCTCCCGGCTGCTATCCGACCGCGGCGGTCCTCGGTCTTGCGCCGCTCCTCGCTGCCAGGCTGATCCAGCCGGTCGGGATTGTCGTGAATGCCATGTCGGGGGTTTCCGGTGCCGGGCGAGCCGTTCGTGAGGATCTGCAATTCGGGGCCATTCATGGGAACGTGGGCGCCTACGCGATCGGCCATCACCGGCACCGGCCCGAGATGGAGATGGCGCTCGAGTTGGCCTCCGGGATCCCCCGGGTGTCCCTGACGTTCACACCGCATCTGGTGCCGATGCAGCGAGGCATTCTGTCGACGGCCACGGCAGTCCTCTCCGAACCGGTCGAACGAGGTGAATTGGTTGAAGCCCTGGAGGACGCCTACCGGTGGGCAGTCTTCGTTGATGTGATCGGTGGCTCTCCCCAAACCCGCTGGGTGGTGGGATCCAACCGGGCAACGATCGGTGTCTTCGTCGACGAAATGACCGGCCGGGCCATCATCCTGACGGCTATCGACAACTTGATCAAAGGGGCTGCCGGACAGGCCATTCAGGCAGCCAACCTGATGCTGGGTATCGACGGTGGTGCCGGACTGCCGATGTCCGGTTGGACGCCATGACCCACCCGTCCTGCACGGCGATTGAGGGGGGTTCGTAGTGGCTATCGGGCATTCCGCACCCAATCCGGTGAAGTCGCGCATCGCTACCACCATGGGGAAGGCCCGCATTCTCATGGAGGCTATGCCGTACATCCAGGCGTTTCGGGGGAAAACGGTCGTGGTCAAATACGGTGGTTCGGCCATGGTCGATGAACATCTGCGGCACAGCTTTGCAGGAGACGTCACGCTGCTTTCCCTCGTCGGTATGAAGGTCGTCGTGGTCCACGGAGGCGGTCCGCAGATCAACGAATCTCTGCGGAAGGCCGGGATCGAATCCCGATGGGTGGACGGGTTGCGTATCTCGGATGCAGAGACGATCAAGGTCGTGCAGTCGGTCTTGGCCGGCGAGGTGAATCCCGACATCGTGCGTCTCCTTGCCGGCCATGATGCGAGGGCGGCAGGGATCACGGGGATCGACGGGGGCCTGCTGTTGGCTCGTCCGAAGGATCCCCGCCTTGGATTCGTCGGCGAGGTGGCCAGGGTCGATCCCGAAATCATCCACGGAATGCTCGAGCACGGCCTGGTCCCGGTGATTGCGCCACTGGCTCGGGGAATCGACGATGGGCAGGTCTACAACCTCAACGCGGACACCGCAGCCGGGGTGCTGGCCGGCGAACTCGGAGCGGAAAAACTCGTCTACCTGACCGACGTCGAAGGCCTCTATCGCGATGCCGCGGACGAAAGCAGCCTGATCCAGAAGATGAGCTTGTCTGAGGGGAGGGATCTGCTCGAGAGCGGATCGGTGGCCGGTGGGATGCTGCCCAAGCTGGGCTCCTGCGTGCAGGCGATGGAGGCCGGCGTCCGCCGGGCTCACATCCTGGACGGTCGGGTCCAGCATGCGCTGCTCCTCGAGATCTTCACCCCCGAAGGAATCGGGACGATGATCCGCCAGGACACCGAAGGCCAACCGTCGGTCCTCTTCGACTGAAACGCCGGCGTCTTCAGCCTGAGGCGAAGCGCGTCAGACCGTCGTTGATGGCGGCAATGAGGCTCTCCCCGCCGCCGTGCCCTGCGTCTTCGAGAACATGGAGTTCGCTGGTGGCCCACCGTTGGGAGAGCCGCCAGGCGGTCTCGAGCGGGCTGCTGACGTCGTAGCGGCCGTGGATGAGAACCCCCGGAATGCCGTTGAGGACCGGGGCATCCCGGACGAGCTGGTCCTCTTCGAGGAAGGCCGAGTTTCGCCAGTAGTGGGTGACCAACCGGGCGAAGCGCAAGCGAAATCCCGGGTCCTGGAAACGAGGGTTCGGGCGATGGCCCGGGCTGAGCGAGACATGCGCATCTTCCCAGGAGCACCACCGTCTCGCCGCCGCCTCGCACACGGCGGGGTCGGGGTCGGTGAGCAAGCTGGCGTAGGCATCGACCAGGGGGAGGTGCCCCAGTTCGGCAGGCACCCCGCCGGCAAGTTCGTCCCACTGCTGCGGGAAAATCCGGCCAACGTCACGGGTCAGCCACTCGACCTCGCGCCGGGACGTGGTCGTCACCAGCGCCAGTACCAGCGCATCGACGCTGTGTGGATGCGCCTGGGCGTAGGCCAGACCCAGCGTCGTCCCCCAGGACAAGCCCAGGATGGTCCAGCGGTCGACACCAAGGCGATGGCGCAACGCTTCGATATCTGCGATCAGGTGGCCGGTGGTGTTGGTGCTGAGATCGGCGGCCGCCTCCTCAGCGGCCGCCTCCTCAGCAACCGGCCGGCTGCGACCCGACCCCCGTTGATCGAAGAGCACGGCCCGATATGCCTCCGGGTCGAAGAAGCGTCGCTGGCCCGGCGTGGCACCCGAACCTGGTCCCCCGTGCAGAAACAAGGCCGGCTTCCCGGCTGGATTTCCGCAGCATTCCCAATAGATCCGGTGCCCGTCACCGACGTCCAGCATGCCGCTTTCGTACGGTTCGATCGGTGGGGATTGGATCTGCATCCAATGCTCCTTCCTGGGCAGGGCAGACGCGACACTACCTCGCCTCATCCGGGCACGTGTAGCGTTGGAACTGCGCCGGAGGTGCAGATGGAGATCGTGGATCTCTCGGCCAAGTACGAAGATTCCTACCTCGTGTGTCTCGAGGACTGGTCGGACGAGATGGAGGAGGCCGGGGACCACAAAGCTCGCTGGTACCGCACGATGCGCGACCGGGGGCTGCGGGTCAAGCTGGCCATCAACGAAGACGACCGGCCGATTGGCATGATCCAATACCTTCCCATCGAACACTCGATGGCCCTCGGCTCCGACCTCTTCATGGTCATGTGTGTGTGGGTTCACGGTTACAAGCAGGGCGTTGGCAAACAGCAGGGCCGCGGGGTGGGCACAGCCTTGCTAACAGCGGCCGAACAAGATGCCCGGGAGTTGGGGGCGAGCGGCTTGGCGGCCTGGGGTGTCGCGTTGCCGTTCTGGATGAGGTCCGCCTGGTTCAAGAAGCACGGCTACCTCGAGGCCGATCGCCGGGGACGGCAAGTCCTGGTGTGGAAACCGTTTACGGAGGACGCCGTCCCACCCCGTTGGATCGAGCCGGGGCCCAAACCCGCCCGCATTGAGGGCAAGGTGGCGGTGACGGCCTACGTCAACGGGTGGTGTCCGGCCTGCAACCTGACCTACGAGCGGGCGAAGCGAGCCGCGGAGGCGCTGGGTGAGGACGTCGTCTTCGAGAGCATCGACACCACCGAACAGCAGGTCATGGTCGCGTGCGGGCAATCTGACTGCGTCTATCTGGATGGGAAAACCCTCCAGAAGGGTGCGCCCCCCACCTACCAGGACATCGTCAAAGCGATGTCCAAGCGAGTCGCCAGGCTGCATAGCTGACGAACCGGGGAACGTGACGGCTTCGGGTGCCGGGAGGCGAAACCGCGCTTCGACGGTTGTGCGGGGCCCACATCACCCGCGCCCTTGAACCGGCACGACGCACTCCACGGGCTGTTCTCCGAAATCGATCAGCGGGCCCTGCCGGCAGGAAACTGCAGAACGGGCGGGCTAATCTCGCCCGATGAGTGTGACGGGGTCGGAGCTGGCGGCAGCGCGGTTGTTGGCGGATCATCGATGGGCTGCGCTGGCGACGCTCGGCGAAGATGGCCCGGCGGTCTCCATGGTCGCCTATGCGCCTGCCACCGATCTGGCGAGCTTGCTCCTGTTTCTCAGCAACTTGTCCGAGCACACGCGGAACCTCATCGCCCGGCCAGGTGCAGCGCTCGTTGTTTCGGAGATCGATACCGGCTCCGGTGATCCACAGACCCTTGCCCGGGTCAGCGTCAAGGGAACGGTTGGGATCATCGAACGGACCGCGCCCGAATTCGACGGCGCCTGGCGCACCTATGTCGGCCGCTTGCCGGATGCCGCCCCCCGGATCGCTCTGGGCGACTTCTCGCTCTTCCGGGTGGACATTCGTGAAGCACGCTACGTCGGAGGGTTCGCGCGGGCCGGGACAATCGAAGTCGCGCAATTGTCCGCCGCGGCCGTCGGAATGTCCGACCGGTGATCTCACATTTCCGCGCCTCTCTCCGTTGTACCTGATGTGAGGCTGCCACCGTTTCAGATACTCCTCGACACCTACCGGGAAGACATCTTTCGTTTTCTCGCTGCTTCGGTCGGGCGTGTCGAGGCGGAGGACTGTTTCCAGGAAACGTTCCTGGCAGCGCTTCGAGCCTATCCGGATCTCGGCGATGCATCGAACCTGCGGGGCTGGCTGTTCACCATCGCCCACCACAAGGCAATCGATGCCCAACGGCGGCGCAGCCGCACCGGGATCTCGATGGCCGAACTGCCCGAGGTGGGGGATAGCCAGGAGCCTGAGGTGCCGGACCAGGCGTTGTGGGCACGGGTGAGAGCATTGCCTCCCAAGCAGAGGTCCTCGATCGTGCTGCGCTACGTCGAGGATCTGCCGTACCGGACCATCGGAGAGGTGCTTGGTTGTTCTGAGTCCGCCGCCCGTCAGAACGTGCGTGCCGGCCTCACCAAACTGCGAGAGGAGTACACGACATGAATGATCTGGAGCAGGCGCTGACCGGCCTCGGAGACCTGAGCGAAGCGGCCACGTCTGCGGCCGAGCGATTTGTCGGTTCGACCGGGACGTCCGTTGACATTGCCTACGCCACCATGGACTCACCCATCGGCGTTCTCCTGCTGGCAGCCTCACCTGCAGGCCTCTTGAGAATCGGGTTCGACAATGAAACGGATGTCCTGGCCGACCTGGCCCGGCGGGTGTCGCCGAGGATTCTCGAGTTTCCCGAGCGGCTGGTGGAAGCGAAAGCCGAGCTGGGTGAGTATTTCGCCGGGCGTCGCGCGAGCTTCACGGTGCCGCTCGATTGGACCCTCATCGGCGGCTTTCGTCGCCGGGTGCTCGAAGCAACGGCCCTCATCCCGTTTGGAACCGTGTCGACGTATCAGGAGGTCGCCGGCCGGGCGGGTCAACCCAAAGGCGCCAGGGCGGCCGGTCAAGCACTGGGCGGCAATCCGATCCCGGTCATCCTGCCCTGCCATCGGATTCTGCGGACCGGGGGAGGCCTGGGTGGCTACGCCGGCGGCATCGATCGCAAGGAGTTCCTCCTGAGACTCGAAGGCACCATGCTCTGACCGAGTCGCCCTGTCTATGCGGATATGCGTATAGTGGGGCGATGAGATACACCGCAGCGCGGCGCCGGTCCATCCGGCGCATCCTCATGACGAGGCACATCACCCGACAGAGCGACCTCGTTGAGCAACTCGAGGCAGAGGGATTTGAGGTCACCCAGGCAACGGTGTCCCGCGACCTCGCCGAAATGGGGGCAACCAAGCGGCGCTCGTCCGACGGTCTCTTCGGATACACGCTGCCCGAAGAGGCTCCTTCGCCGGATGCGGGGAATGAGGTGGTCGCCCGGGCTCTCGCCCAATTCGCCAATTCGATCATTTCGACGGGGAGTCTGGTCGTCATCAAAACGCCTCCCGGTGCCGCTCAGGTTGTCGCCGGTGCCGTCGATGGCGCCGTCTTGGGCGGAGTGCTCGGAACGGTGGCCGGCGACGACACGTTGCTGGTCGTGGTCGATGAACAGGTGGGCGGTTGGCGAGTGGCCAAGGAACTGGAACGCATGGGAGCTGGACGATGAAGAAGGTAGTACTGGCCTATTCCGGGGGGCTCGACACCTCGGTGATCCTGAAGTGGCTCATCGAGGAGTACGGAGTCGAGGTGGTGGCCTACACGGCCGATATTGGCCAGGGTGACGAAGTCGAGAGCGCTCGCACCAAGGCCCTCCAGACGGGTGCCGTCGAGGCCATTACAGAAAACCTCACGGAAGAGTTTGTCACCGACTTCGTGTTCCCGGCCCTGCGGGCCAATGCGGTGTACGAGTGGTACTACCTCCTGGGGACCTCCCTGGCACGTCCGGTGATCACCAAGGGCTTGATTCGGGTGGCCGAGGAGACGGGGGCGGACGCCATATCCCACGGGGCCACCGGCAAAGGGAACGATCAGGTTCGTTTTGAACTCTCCGCCTATGCCTTGAAGCCCGATATCAAGGTCATTGCGCCGTGGCGGGAATGGAAGCTGCGCAGTCGGGCCGATTGCGTTGCCTACGCGAAACGGCACGGAATCCCCATTCCGGTAACTCCCGACAAACCGTATTCGACCGACGCGAACCTGTTGCACATCTCCTACGAAGGAGGCGTCCTGGAGAACCCCTGGGAAGCCCCCCCACCCGGCATGTTCAACATGACGGCCGACCCGGAGGTGGCGCCCGACCAACCTGAGTGGATCACCATTGGCTACGAGGAAGGAAACCCGATATCTGTCGACGGCGAAGCGCTTGCCCCGGTTGAGCTACTGCGCCGCCTCAACGAGATGGGCGGGAGACACGGCATCGGACGGGTCGACATCGTTGAGAACCGCTTTGTCGGTATGAAGAGCCGCGGTGTCTATGAAACTCCCGGCGGGACGATCCTTCACCATGCCCACAAGGCGGTGGAATCGATAACCCTGGACCGTGAAGTTGCGCACCTGCGAGATGAGCTGGTGCCGCGCTACGCAGAGATGGTGTACAACGGTTTTTGGTTCGCGCCGGAGCGGGAGGCCCTGCAGGCGTTCATGGACGATGTGCAGCGTCGGGTTAGCGGCGAGGCCCGGCTCAAGCTCTACAAGGGTCAGGTCTACGTGGAAGGACGCCGCTCGGACGCTTTTGGCCTATACGACCAGGCAACGGTGACGTTCGAAGAAGACGATGTGTACGAGCAGGCAGATGCCAGCGGGTTCATCCGGCTGCAGGCGCTCCGATTGCGAACCCTGGCCGAGGAGCGTCTCGGGGAGGGAGAGTGAGCAGTTCTCGACTACTTTCAGCGTTTGGCGAGCAGCCAGGATTCTCGGGCGTCTCCCGATGACACTCTGGGGTGGGCGCTTCACAGAAGATCCCCACGAGGATTTGTGGGCTTTCACCGCAGATCGGTCCGACCGCCGCCTGCTCCAGGACGATCTGCTCGGTTCGGCCGCCCATGCGCGGATGCTGGGCGAAGTCGGATTGCTCACCGAGGAGGAAGCGCAGCAACTCGTCGAGGCCGTTGGTGACTGTCTCGAAGAGGCGCGGGAAGGGCGTTTTGAGTTTGAGGACGCCGACGAGGACGTTCATACCGCAGTCGAGCGGCGACTGCATGAAACCGTTGGGGCGCTGGCCGGGAAGCTCCACACCGGGCGGTCGCGCAATGATCAGATCTCACTGGATCTCAGGCTCTACCTGATCCGGGCATCCCGCCGCCGTATTCAGCAGCTCAGATCGTTCGGGCGGATCCTGGCCGACAAAGCCGAGGAGGTCGGGGACACGATCATCCCGTCCTACACGCACCTCCAGCAAGCCCAGGCGATACCGCTCGGCCACCACCTTCTGGCGTACGCCTGGATGCTGGTTCGCGATATCCAGCGTTTCGAATCTGCCGAAGCACGGATCGCCGTGTCACCGCTCGGAGCGGGTGCCTCGGGGGGAAGCAGCCTTCCCCTCAATCCGGGTTTGGTCGCCGCAGAACTGGGCATGCAGGGCACGTTCCCCAACTCGCTGGACGCGGTGTCGGCGCGGGACTTCGTGGCCGAATACGCATTCTGCTGTGCTCAGGCGATGACGCATCTCTCCCGTCTCGGCGAGGAACTGGTCCTCTGGTCCACCGCAGAATTCGGATGGGTAACGTTTGCCGACCGTTTCACCACGGGTTCTTCGGCCCTGCCCCAGAAGAAGAATGCCGATATCGCCGAGCTGGTCAGAGGCAAGACCGGCCGGGTGATCGGTGATCTGACCGGGCTCCTTACACTGCAAAAGGGCCTCCCGCTCAGTTACAACCGGGACTTGCAGGAGGACAAGGCGGCCGTCTTCGATGCGGACGACACGCTGGCGGGCGCCCTGGCGGCTCTGTCCGGAATGGTCGAATCTGCCGAATTCGACCCACCCGAGCCCTTGAGCTGGGTGACGGCTCTCGATCTCGCCGAACTCCTCGCGGCGCGAGGGATAGCGTTTCGGGAGGCCCACCAGGCAGTCGGGAGGCTCGTGGCCCGCCTGCTGGCAGAAGGAAAGACTCTGTCCGAGGTGACGGCGGGCGAACTGGAGGCTGCGCATCTGAGCTTCATACCCGAAGACCTCGAGGTGATTGATCCGAGGGTCTCGGTGGAGCGCCGCCGCACGGCCGGAGGCGGGAGCTATGTCTCCGTCCTCGATCAGCTGGCCGAACTTCGCACGATCCTGGGTGCGGGGTAGGTGGGCCGAGCCGCTGGTCGTCGGCCCCATCGGTAGTCCCCCGGGGCTAGGCAACGGCGGCGAAGACCCGCCACTCGCCGGGCACCCCGCGCAGTTCGTGGGAACCCCGGTCCGTGAACTCGAGGCCCGATCCCGCCACCAGGTCCCGCACCGTTCCCGAGACCAGCACCTCACCGGGTCCTGCCAGGCCGGCGATGCGAGCCCCGATATGCACGGCAATCCCCGCGACATCGGTGCCCACCCGCTCCACTTCGCCCGTGTGGATCCCCGCCGTCACCTCGAGACCGTGTTCCTGCACCAGCCGCGCGATCTCTCGAGCGCAATGGATGGCCCGGGCGGGTCCGTCGAACGTAGCGAGGAACCCGTCCCCGGCGATGCTCACCTCGACTCCCCGGAACCGCGACAACTGGCTGCGAACCACTGTGTGGTGGGCGGCCAGGAGATTTCGCCATGCTCGGTCTCCCAGCGCGGCGGCGCGGCCCGTCGAGTCAACGATATCGGTGAACATGACCGTCGCCAGCACTCGATCCGGTGTGGCCGATACTCGATGACCCGTCAGAAACTCGCGGATCTCCCCGATCGCCCGTTCCGGCTCGAACCAGGGAATGTGGTCTGCTCCGGGCAACTCCACATACCGGGCATTGGGGAGATGTTTCGCCAGGTAGCGGCCATTCTCCACATGGCAAATGCGGTCACCTTCTGCGTGCAGAACCAGCGCAGGAACCCTGACCGAAGGCACGATATCCCGAATGTCGATGTCGAACGCCATGCGCATGAAGGCCTCGGCGCCGCTCGGCGTGTTGGCATTTCGCTGCAGACGGGTCGACCAGTCGTCCAGCCAGGGGGTCGACTCCTGGCTCGGGGCAAGAGCATCGATGAACCGGCTTGCTTTCCCCCACCGTTCCGGGAGGGCCCGCATCGACGCCTCGAAATTTTCCTCGGTGGCCTCGCCCCAGGGCCACTCCTCATCTCTGCGTTCCCGGACCTCGGCACCCATGAGGATGAGGGAGCGGGTCCGTTCGGGGTGGGCGGCGGCAAACAGTATGGCGAGAGGGCCCCCTTCGGAAGCGCCGATCAGACTGGCCGAGTCGCTTCCGGCGGCATCCATCACAGCCCGGATGTCATCCATGCGAACATCGAGCGGGGTCGCCCCCGGAACCCGATCGGACATGCCCATGCCGCGCTTGTCGAAGAGGATGACCCGGGCGAATTCGCCGAGCATTTCGCAGAACCGTCGGTACGCCGGCAATTCCCACTGGACTTCGAGATGCGACCAGGCACCCTGGACGTAGACAATGTCGACCGGGCCATCCCCAACAATATGGAATGCCACAGAAACGTCGTCGCTTCGGGCGAACCGGATGTCGAGCATGGAGCGACTGTAGTGCTGCCGGTCGAGATCACCCCCGCCAACCCTGGCCTGGATCAATTACCCCCGGTCGAGCAAGAGGCCCTCCAGGGCGATCAGGACCATGTCGTCGAACGTTTTCTCCCGCTCGGTTGACGAGGTGGACTCGCCGGTGGTGATGTGGTCGCTGACGGTGAGAACGGCCAGTGCCCGGGCGCCGGACTCGGCGGCAACCCCGTACAGGCCTGCCGCTTCCATTTCGACGGCGAGCACGCCCATGGCGGCCATCATCTCGAAGTTCTCTTTGTTCGGGTTGTAGAAGAGGTCGGCGGAGTGGACGTTCCCGACCATGGCATCTACCCCGGCGGCCGCTGCGGCTTCGTGGGTGGCTCGCAAGAGCCCGAAATCGGCCGTGGCGGAGAAATCGAATCCGCCGTAGCGTGCCCGGTTGACCCCGGAGTCTGTGGAGGCGCCGATGGCCAGGATGATGTCGCGAATCGCGACCTTCGAGCTCAGTGCACCGCAGGAACCGACGCGAACGAGGCGCTCAACGCCGTAATCCTTGACCAGCTCGGTGGCGTAGATCGACGCCGACGGTATGCCCATGCCGGTGCCTATCACCGAGACCGGCAAGGTCTTGTAGGTGCCCGTGAACCCGAGCATGTTGCGTACGCCCGTGACCCGGCGGGCGTCCTTGAGATAGGTATCGGCGATGTGCTGAGCACGAAGCGGATCTCCCGGCAGGAGCACGGCTTCGGCAAAATCACCGGGTGCGGCATCGATATGGGGCGTCGGCATTGAAATCCCTTCCAGAACCAGAAACTGTAAAGGTAGCCGAAGGCGTTCCCTATGGCGTCCACCCACGCCCGGAGGTTGGACGGACATCTACCATCCTGGACGCACCATGGCGCAGACAGAACCATCCAACGGAGCGGTGGCGAACATCATCGGAGGCTTTGGGGCGATGGTGGCGTCCGCCGTTTGCTTGCTCACCGTGGTCGGGTTCCTGGGCGGTATCTGGTGGGGCTTCGATCTGGCCTCCCACTTCCGGGTCCAGTACGCAGTCGTGCTGGCGCTGGTCCTCGTCGTCCTGGCGGGGGTCCGGTGGCGGCGGACTGCCGGGGTGGCTGCAGGCGCACTCCTGGTGAACCTGGCTCTGATAGTTCCGCTGTATGTCGCCGGGCCGGCGCAAGCGGAGAGTACCGGCACCGTCGCCATCGTCAGCTTCAACGTGACGGCTTCGAATCCCGAGCGCGCCGCCGTACTCGAGTACCTGGGTACCAGCGACGCCGACATCATCTTCATGCATGAATCGTCGACCGACTGGGAGGATGCGCTCAGCCGTTCCGGCCTGCCCTACCGGATGGTCAGCGCCCGGGAACCGGGTTCCCTGTTCGGCACCCTGGCCCTGATCCGTGGCGATGCGGTCGCCAATGTCCTTCCTCTGGGTGATTTCGGCCAGTGGTCGATCGAAGTCGTCACCGACGTGGGCGGTACCCCCGTTTCCGTGCTTGGAACGCATCCGCTCTCTCCGGTGAGCCCCACCCGGTCCGCGGCCCGGGACGAGCAACTGCGGATCGTTGGAGACTGGGCCGCCCGGCAGACCAATCCGGTCGTGGTGGTGGGGGACTTCAACGCGTCGACATGGTCGCGGGGTTTCGGTCTGGTGACGCGGGACGCCGGGTTGGTCAACTCACAACGGGGCTTCGGCGTCCAGCCGTCCTGGCCGGCCGAGTACCCGCTGTTCGGCATCCCCATCGACCACATGGTGCACAGCACCGAACTCACGACCGTGGATCGGCGTCTTGGAGAGAATCTGGGTTCGGACCATTTCTCGTTGTTCGTCACGGTGGGGCTGGCGGTACCGTGACCCTTCCAGACAGCGGCCCGAGACCGCACTTGCATCCGGGCAGAATCGCTCCGTCGGTGACAACCGCACGTGGTTCACAGGAACCGGGGCCGAGGCTTTCGGCGTTGTGTAGCGGAGAGCAACCGGAGGGGGCTTGTTGACCGACTTTGTGCGGGCGGAGGTGTGGGACCGCCAGATCATTGAACGACCATGGCTGACGGTGGCTCTGGCGACATTGCTCGGTGTGGCGATCGATGTGCTGGTCTTGCGTCATGCGCCGGGGTTCGGCGCGTCGCTGGTCGGCGCGTCGCTGGCCGGTGGGGTGATGATCGGTCGCACCTTCTTTGGCTTGCAGGCCACCCGGGAGTCGTTTGTGCTCGCCGCTGCTCTCGGCTTCTGGTCTCTCCTCGTGTCCGTACGAGCTGCTCCGGCCCTGGCTTTCCTGAACTCCATTGCTGCCGTGCTACTCCTCGGTTTGATGATGCGTCTGCTCAAACGCGAGGGCCTTTTGAAGTGGACGATTGCCTCCTACGTCAGGTCGGGATTTGCCACGCTGGGCGGGTGGATCGTCCAGCCGATGGGGTTCTTGGGCGTCGACCTGGCGGAGCGCTGGCCGGAATCGAAGCATCGCCGGCGGGCCGGAAGGATGCTGGTCGGGGTGTTCCTGGCGCTTCCTCTCCTGGCGGTTTTCGCGGCGCTCTTTGCCTCTGCAGATCCGGTGTTTGAGCGGTACCTCAGTTCCCTGGTTTCGATCGACCTCGACCTTGCCCCGGTGGCCGGCCATGTCGGAGCGATCGTCATCGTTGCGTGGCTGGCGATCGGTTCCGTCCGATACGCCGCGCTGCCCGGTTCGGATGCGCCGGACCGGCTGCGGCGCCGACTCATCGGAGTGGTTGAGGCGTTCACCGTGCTCGTCCTGGTGAACGCTCTCTTTCTCGTGTTCGTGGTCATCCAGTCCGCCTATCTCTTCGGAGGAGAGGAAACGTTGAACCGGGCCGGTCTCACCTTTTCGGAATACGCCCGGCGCGGCTTCTTTGAACTGGTCGTTGTTGGCTCGTTGGTGATCGGGCTGATCCTGGTCATCGACTGGATGGTGCAGGTGGGCGAGGTACGTTCGGGCAGTGTCGACGTGCTCCATGGCGGTCTGGTCGTACTCACGGTGGTCGTGCTGGTGAGCGCGCTGCAGCGGATGCTGCTCTACACGGAGATGTTCGGGTTGACCGAATTGCGCCTCTACACCACCGTGTTCATGGGATGGGTGTTCCTCGTCCTCGGCTGGGCGGTCCTCACCGTTCTCCGGGGCCGAAGAGCCGCGTTTGCGCTTGGCGCCTTCGTTTCCGCTCTCGCCGTCCTGGCGGTGCTGACGCTCGCCAACCCGGCCGGAGTCATCGTCCGCACCAATGCGCAGCGGGCCGGTGCCGCGCCGGCGGATCTCGATGTGGCGTATCTGATCGAGCTCGGTCCGGATGCCGTCCCGGCTCTTGCGGCGGTTCTCGATGAGGTCGAGCCATGTGCCAAACGCTCCGAGTTGGCCGTGGCACTTCTCCAATCGCAGGAGGCGGGCCGAACCGGAAGCGACTGGCGCGACATGACCTGGAGCCGCCTCCGGGCCGATCAGGTCCTCAACGAAGCCGGTCCGCGCCTGCAATCGGTTGCTTCAGCAAGCTGTCCCTGAACCCGTCCGTTGCCGGGCCGGAGCCGCCCCGGCGGTGAGCGTCGATGCGGCCGGACGCTACGCTGCTGCCCATGGAGCACGCACCTTTCCAGCAACGTCGCCGGGAGCTGGCGGCCACTCTCGGGAACGGCCTCGCCGTGATTCCCGCCGCCGGCCTCCACGTCCGCAACGACGATGTCGACCATGCCTTCCGCCAGGACAGCAACTTCTTCTTCTTGACCGGGTTTGAAGAACCGGACGCCGTTGCCGTCATCAACCCCAACCATGGTGAAGAGCGCTACGTGTTGTTCGTCAGGCCCCGTGACAGGGAGATGGAGACCTGGAACGGTTACCGGGCGGGGGTTGAAGGGGCCGTCTCCGACTTCGGGGCGGATGCCGCCTATCCGTTGTCCGATCTGTCCGCCAAGCTCCGCGAATATCTGCTGGGACGCGATCGGCTCTTCTATGCAATGGGCAGCTCGAGCCACGACGGGACGGTCTCGACGGCGCTTGCGCAGGCGCGTCGTTTCCGCGATAGGGACGGCCGGACGGTGCCCGGCTCGGTCTCAGATCCAGGCGCCCTGCTGGGCGAGATGCGGAGCCGGAAGTCGGACACCGACATCGAGAACCTCCGGGCGGCGTGTGACATTTCGGTGGAGGCGCATCGCGAGGCAATGCGTTTTGCCCGCCCCGGACTGTACGAATACCAGGTCCAGGCAGCTCTCGAATACGTCTTCCGCGTCAAAGGTTCGCCCCGGGTTGGGTACGGATCGATTGTGGCGTCGGGACCGAACGCCTGCATCCTGCACTACGTCGAAAACACCAGGCGCATGGAATCGGGAGACCTCCTGCTGATCGACGCTGCGGCCGAATACGGCTACCACTCCTCCGACATAACCCGCACCTTCCCGGTCAACGGAACCTTCACCGCCCCGCAACGGGCCATCTACGAGGTCGTGCTGGCCGCTCATCAGGCGTCCCTCCGCATGGCAGCGCCGGGGGGATCCATCAAGGAAATCCATGAAACATCAAAACGGGTGCTCACCGAAGGACTCACCGACCTCGGCCTGCTCCACGCGGGATCGAAGACTCGCTTGCGATGCATCACTATCGAGAGTTCTTTATGCATGGGACCAGCCATTGGCTCGGAATGGACGTTCACGACGCAGGGGTGTACATGACGCCCGACCGGGCGGCTCGCCCCCTGGAACCATCGATGGTGTTCACGGTTGAGCCCGGCCTGTATGTCGACCCAGAGCGACCATCGGTCTCGTTTTCGCTCCTCGAATACGACCACGACACCTGGATGGAACGCCGGTATCTCCTCGGTACGGAAGCCGCCAGGAAGCTGGAAGCCGAAGAGAAGGAAAAGGCGGGCTCGGTCGAGCATCCCGTTCCGGCAGAGTTCCGCGGCATCGGGATCCGCATTGAGGACGACCTTCTCATCACCGCAGCCGGACACGACAATCTGACGGCCGGCGTGCCGTGCACGATTTCCGAGGTTGAAGCTCTCTGCGCCGAGCAGTCCGGCTTGCCGCTCTGAGGGGTATTGCAGTTCGTCGCCGTTGAAAAGGCCGGACCACTATTCCCGGGAACCTGGCAAGCTGTTGGGATTGTGAGACGATCCGGGGTAGTGCTGCTGCTGTTGTCGCTCGGGCTGGTGATCGCCCTGGCGGCTTGCTCCGAGACCGATGCGTCTCCCGACCCGACCGGCACGGGCACAACGCCAACAACCTCTCCCGCGACGTCGGACACGACCATCCGGTCGTATGCAGGAACTACACCCGCTCCCGAGTTCCCGACCGGGCTCGATTGGCTCAATACCGACCGTCCGCTCGCCCTCGAGCAGCTCCGCGGCAAGATCGTCATCCTCGATTTCTGGACGTATGGCTGTATCAACTGCATCCACGTCATTGGGGACCTCAAGCGACTGGAAGCGGAATTCGCTGAGGAACTGGTGGTGATCGGCGTGCATTCGGCCAAGTTCGAGAACGAAGGGGACACCGAGAACATCCGCCAGATCATCCTCCGCTATGAGCTCGAGCATCCGGTCATCAACGATGCCGACTTCGCGGTGTGGCGCACCTGGGGAGCACAAGCCTGGCCGACGCTGGCCATCGTCGATCCGGCCGGCAACGTCGTAGGTGCGCACAGCGGGGAAGGCGTCTACGACCTGTTCAAGCCGGTTCTCGATTCGCTGATTGCCGAGTTCGACGCGGACATCGATCGCACCGCGCTCGACCTCAAGCTCGAACGGGAAGGCCTTCCGGAAACGGCATTGTCGTTCCCCGGCAAGGTTCTGGCCGACCCCGGAGAGAACCGCCTCTTCGTCGCCGACACCAACCATCACCGGGTCATCGTCGCCGGGCTCGATAGCGGCGACGTGATCGAGATCATCGGCAGCGGGAGCCGGGGCAGCGCCGACGGGTTCTTGCGGACCGCGACGTTCAACCAGCCCCAGGGCATGGCGCTCAGCGAGGACGCATCGAGGTTGTACGTTGCCGACACCGAAAACCACGTGATCCGGATGGTCGACTTTGCCACCGGGCAGGTTTCGACCGTAGCCGGGACCGGTCTGAAAGGAGCCTTTCCGCCGACGGGAGGTGCTGCCCTCACGACCGGCCTGAACTCTCCCTGGGATCTCGCCCTCGACGGTGAAGACCTCTACGTAGCCATGGCCGGTTATCACCAGATCTGGATGATCGACCTCGAAGCCGGTACAGCGGCGCCGTACGCCGGGAACGCACGAGAGAGCACGACCAACGGCCCGCTGGCTGCGGCGGAGCTGGCCCAGCCGAGCGGTGTTGCGCTGGACGGCACGGGCCGTCTCTACTTCGCCGACGCCGAGAGCAGTTCGATCCGATGGGCCGATGTGAGCGGAGAGGACCGGATGGTCGGCATCCTGGCCGGCAGCGACCAGGATCTGTTCAGTTTCGGGGATGAGGACGGGGTAGGAACGGCGGCCCGCCTGCAGCATCCTCTGGGGGTGGTTGTCGACGGGGGATACGTGTGGGTGGCCGATACGTACAACTCCAAGATCAAGCGCATTGACCCCGCAAGCGGTGAGGTGACCACCCTGGCAGGCGGACCGGGCTGGCGGGACGGATCGAACCCTCTGTTCCACGAACCGGGCGGCATCGATGCGGCCGCCGGGAAGCTCTACGTCGCCGACACCAACAACCACTCGGTTCGAATCGTTGATCAGGTGACCGGCGAGACCTCGACGATGGTCTTGAGCGGACTCGAACGCTATGTAATCGATGGGGACGACGACGCCTTCACGGGCAAGACGGTGACACTTGATCCGGTGCAGGTGTCACCCGGCGCGGGCACGCTGGTGCTGAACGTTGCCTTTCCGTCCGGATACAAGGTCAATCCGCTGGCTCCCTCCCGTTTTGAGTGGCGGGTGGACGGAGCAGTAGCCGACCTCGATCCGGCGGCCGTGGGATCCGTAGTGAATCCTTCGTTCCCGTTGGAGATACCGGCCACGTTCAGCCGGGGGACCGGATCCATCAGCGGCGACCTGTACATCGTCTATTGCGAGTCGGAAGAGGAGAGTATCTGCCTCATCGACCAGGCCCGGGTGGTGGTTCCCGTCACCGTCGGATCGGGCGGGTCAACCGTTTCGGTCGATTACGCCATCGAACTCCCCGACCTCTGAGAACAACCTCCCCGCCCACGTCGCCGGAGTCGTTCGGCCGTCCGGGCCCTTGTCGACGGACCGGGCATGCGCAACGATGGGTTCATGCACATCACGATCGTGACGCTTGGATCCCGCGGCGACGTTGAGCCGTACGTGGCACTGGCATCCGGCTTGGCCGCGGCCGGCCATGAAGTTCGGCTGGCCACCCACGACAGGTACAGGTCGGAGATCGAGGCTGCCGGCCTGGAATTCAGTCCTGCCGCCGGCGACCCGCGGGCCCTCGTCGAAGAAGAAGCCGGGCAACGATGGCTGGAGAGCGGTCGCAACCCGGTCCGGATCATGCAGCGCCTGCTCGACCTCTCCGGCCCCGTCTTTGCACAGTTGCTCGAGGACTGCGAGAGGGCCGTGGCGGGATCGGATGTTGTTCTCTTCTCCGTTTTGGCATTTCCTGCCTACCACCTTGCGGAGGCCTCCCGGATTCCTGCGGTTGGTGCCTACCTCCAACCCATGACCCGCACCCGGGAGTTGCCCAGTTTGTTTCTGAGATCCGGCGCCCCGGACTTCGTGAATCTCTGGTCTCATCTCGCCGCGGAACAGATCACCTGGCTTCCCCTGCGCCGCCGGGTCAATCGCTGGCGCCAGGATCTGGGACTGAGACCTCTGCCTGCCTCGGGTCTGTACCGGCCCATCTATCGATCGATGCCCGTCCTGTATGGCTTCTCGCCGGCGGTCGTACCGCGGCCGGGTGACTGGCCGCCCCAGGTCAAGGTGACTGGCTACTGGTTCCGGGCGCGCCGTGGCGAATGGGTGCCGCCCGACCGGGTGAGCCGCTTTCTCGCCGACGGCCCGGCCCCCGTCTACGTCGGATTCGGGAGCAGGCCCGAACGGCACCCGGAGGCCTTGGCCGAGGTGGTGCTCGCGGCAGTCAGAGGGACCGGTCGCCGGGCGATCCTCCTGACGGGTTGGGGCGGATTGCGTACCACCGACTCGAGCGACGACGTGCTCGTCGTCGACGAGGTCCCGCACGAATGGCTGTTTCCCCAGATGTCGGCCGTTGTCCACCACGGGGGGGCCGGTACGACCGGCACCGCCCTGCAATCGGGGACCCCATCAATTGTGGTTCCTTCATTCGCCGACCAGTTCTTCTGGGGTGAACGAGTCGCGGCTCTACGCGTTGGTGTGAACCTCCCGCGGCGCCGACTGACGGTGAACTCACTGACCGGGGCGATCGCCGCCACCACTGATCCAGCGACGCGTCGCCGGTCTGCGGATCTCGGCGCCGCGCTGAGAGCCGAGGACGGTGTTCGCCGGGCTGTGGAAGAACTGCACGGGATCGCCGGGTGGTAGACCCATGATCGGCCCGCCCTAGCGGATCGGGCGGACTTCGACCTCGCCGCGGGCTACGGCACGCAGGGCGGCGTAGAGGGCTGAATCGCGCATTTCGAGCGCCGGCAGGGGCAGAGAGATATCGATGATGACGATGCCGTCCTCCTCCCGGCGGGTTATGCCCGGTCCGTTCAGGGCGGCCAGCACTCGGCGGTTGTCCGATAGGACGTACGAGCGGAACCGCGTCACGCCGTTGCTCAATGCCGATTCGGCCAGCAGGGCGAGCAGGATGCCGCCCAACCCCCGGCCCTGGAACTCATCGAGCACGGCTACGGCCGCCTCGGCGACGGCAGGGTCCTCCGGGGAGGACACGTAGCGCGCCAACCCGATCCCGCGCCGGTCGCGACCCCGGACCAGTTCGGCCCCCCAGGCGAAATGGGTCCGGTAGTCGATCTCGGTCAAATAGGTGAGTTCCTCATCGGAGAGATGATCGACCGGACGGAGGAACCGCAAATAGCGTGATTCGGGTGAGAGGTCGGCCAATCCCTCGGCGATCCGGGACTTGTCGGCAGGAACGATCGGCCGCACCCGGACCGGGGTTCCATCGGAGAGCTTGACGAGGGTGGTCCGGTTCTTGATGAAGTCTTCTTCGGGGTCCATCACAGCCTCTCGATGGGGACGACGTACAGGAAGATCATCAGGTAGTGGAGGAGGGCACCTGTGATCACCAGCACGTGGAAAACCTCGTGATAGGAGAACAGTCGTGGGAACAGCTGCGGCCGTTTGGTGACCAGCAGGATCATGCCGAGCGTGTAGCAGGCTCCCCCACCGATCAGGAGAGCCATGGCCTCCAGCGGCAGGCGATCGAACAACTCGCGTACCGGGACCACGGCAAACCAACCCATGACCATGTAGAGGGTTATCGAGAGCCAGTTCCGTACTTTCGGGTAGAGCATCTTCTGCAGAATCCCAAAAACGGCGATGCCCCAGACAACCCCGAGCGTGATCCACTTCCAGCTGCTGGTCAGGACGTTGAACACGATCGGGGTGTAGGTTCCGGCGACCAGCAGAAAGATCATCGAGTGATCGAATCGCTGCATGCGCTTCTTCCAGCGTTCCTTCCACGGAATCGAGTGGTAGAGGGCGCTCGTCGTGAACAGGGCGACCATGCTGCCCGAGAAAACGATCATGGTGACCATGCGGGGCAGGTCAGACCGTGCCTTGAGGGCAAGCACGATGAGACCGGCAAACGAAAAAACCGCAGCCGTCCCGTGCAGGAAACCGCGAACGGGGTGGTGCATCTTCCCGAGCGTTACCCGATCCACACTGTGAGCCTACCGCCGCAGCCTCTTCCCGATGTTCGGGCTCGTGCATGTCGCGCCGTTGGGAAACGGGATCTCAAATCGGAACGAGCCCTTGTGTAAGCGGTACCATGCCCTGTGACCATGTTGGGGGATCGATGAGCCAGGACCGAACGCTGTTGCGGCCCATCTATCGCTTGTACGAGGATCGGCTTCTGCGGCAGATGGATCCCCGGAAACTGCCGCGTCACATCGGGATCATCCTCGATGGTCATCGTCGCTATGCCCGGGCGGAAGGCCTGGTCGATTATGAGGCGAGCTACCAGGTCGGTATGCGCAAATTCGAGGAATTCCTGGGCTGGGCCCAGCAGATCGATATTCCCGCCATCACCGGATGGCTGTTGAGCCGGGAGAATCTGGCCCGTCCGGCGGAGGAGCTCCAGCCCTACTTCGAAGTCCTGATCGGCATGTTCGACCGGCTGCCGGAGCTGGCCCGCCGGTTCGGCTTTGAACTGCGGTTCATCGGGAGCCTCGATCTGCTCCCGCCCGATCTGGTCGGGGCGGCCAAGCAGGCACAGGAACGCGCCGGGGCCGGTCGACGCCGGTTGACCATTGCCATCGGCTACGGAGGGCGGCAGGAGATCGTCGATGCCGTCAAGGACCTGGTCTCATCGTTGGCGGAATCCGGGACGCCCGCTGAGGAGATTGCGGACCATATCGAGCCCGAGCGGATTGCCGATCATCTCTACACGGCAGACCTTCCCGACCCCGATCTGGTGATCCGCACGAGCGGCGAGTCCCGACTGTCCGGGTTTCTCCTCTGGCAGTCGGCCTATTCGGAGTTTGCCTTCGTCGATGTGTACTGGCCGGCCTTCCGCCGGGTCGACTTCCTGCGAGCCTTGCGCGATTTCACCCGCCGGAACCGGCGGTTTGGGAGATAGCCGGGCTGGTTGGATCAGGAGGAGACGAGGTTCCGAGCGGCTCGTTCAGTGATCATGGCCGTGGTCGTGCGGTGCGCCCGTACCGGGCGCGTCGGGTCCCTTTCAACAGCCGGGTTCGCCGTGGTTCCCGCAGCAGTCGGATCGGTTCTTGAGCTTGATGGCGTTGTTCTTGGCCACTAGCGCCAGCTTCTCGAGGAACGGGAGATCCGATCGTTGCCAATTGTTAACGACGTGACGGGGGTGGGGTCGGTGGCTCATGTCGAAAGCCTAACCCGCAGTTGCCCGATTCCCGCTACGAACGAGCGTTGGCCCACTTCGATGTCAAGAAACTGCTGCCGGTGGATCGTGAAACCCACCACGTGCCGCTGGAGTGGTAGTTGGCGATGTCGTCTTTGCCGTCGCCGGTGAAGTCGCCGGCCATTTGTGGGTCCCACCCTGTGGTCGTGCTGAAATCGGCCCACACCTTGATCGTGAGGACCGTTCCGGTGGACTGTGCCACCCTCCAGGTCCCATCGGCTCCGTAGAAGCCGGCGAGATCGTCGCGGCCATCGCCGTTGTAGTCACCCAGGCGTTGCGGTCCCCACCCGGCCGGGTACGTGCCCCACAATGTGGTCGAGAAGGAAGTGCCCGTCGATCGTGAGATCCACACACGCCCACCCGCGTGCACATTGGCGATGTCGTCTTTGCCGTCGCCGTTGAAGTCGCCGACCAGTTGCGGGCTCCAACCTGTTGTCGTGTAGAAATCTGCCCACAGGCTGGTAGCCAACGCAGTTCCCGTCGATCGGGAGACCCACCACGTTCCGTTGGAACGGTGGAAGTTGGCGATGTCGTCTTTGCCGTCGCCGTTGAAGTCCCCGACGACCTGCGGACCCCACCCTTTGTTGGTGGAGAAGTCGGCCCACACGCTCGTGGTGAACGCGGCTCCCGTCGATCGGGAGATATGCCAGGTTCCGTCGGAGTCGTGGAAGTTGGCGATGTCGTCTTTGCCGTCGCCGTTGAAGTCCCCGACCAGTTGCGGGCTCCACCCACCCGTCCTCGGGAGAATGGCCCACCGGCGGGTGGTGAACCCGCTGCCGCTGGACACTGACAACCACCAGGCGGAGCTGGCACTGTGGAAGTTGGCGATGTCGTCTTTGCCGTCGCCATTGAAGTCGCCGGCTACCTGCGGACCCCATCCGGTCGCGGTGTAGAAGTCTGCCCACAGGGTTGTGGTGAACCCGGTTCCTGTCGATTGGGTGACCCACCAGGTTCCGTCTGAGGCGTAGAAGGAGGCAACGTCTTCCTTGCCATCACCGTTGAAATCGCCCTGCAGTTGACCGGCAGGTGTTTCACGGATGAGTCGAGCACACCAGGGGTAGACCGAGTTGGTCGAAGTATTGTCGGGGTGAAAGGCATGCTGGGCGCCGACGGCGGTCGTCCGCGCGTCGAGAAAGAACGTGGGCATGGTCTGGATCATCGAGTTGACGTTCCCCGGTATGTCGGCGATCGCCGGTGAGGCAAACGTCATCGTGCCTGCCGGGTCGAGACCGTAGAGGAACCATTGCTCGTTCGGTTGGTCACCTCCCTCGGCCAGGTGGTCGTAGCTCGCCATGGTCAGCCGATAGCGTCCCGGCTGAAACACGACCGGGACCAGCGCAGACTGGGCGTCCGCGAGGCTGCGGTCGGAGCGAATCTGCTCGTCGGGGAAGTCGACGATGATGCCGCCGGCGAGCGGACAGGGGGGGAGCGGGTCGGTGGCGGCTTGCGCGGGAAGCGCAACCATCATGAGGGCCACGGAAACCATGACAATCTGGACCGTTCGACCTCGAGCTGACTGGATTCGCACCGGCGCCTCCCTTGCCTCGTACCTTACTACCGCACTCGACCACTAATTGTAGTCTCCCCAACACTGTTGGTGCAAAGAGATCTTTGCATGCTCCCATCGAGTGGCTCGGTCGGCCGGGTTTGCTATCGCTCGACGTATCGCATTTCGCTCACGAGGTATTCGACGTGATCCGGACCGTACGACGACCAGATCTGATAGACGCAATCCGGTTCGCCGGCTACTTTGACGAAGGCCCGGTACGCCTCCGGGGCCACCGCCCCGGTTTCGGGATCGATGTGGAGGATCCGTTCGTCGGGCAGATCGAAGCTCAGCTCAGGGAAGACCCACACCTCGCTCCCGTCGGCGAAACGCAGGCTCGGATTGCCGCTGGTCCGGACATCGCGCACTCCGCCGAGTGGCTCCAGGCTCATTCCGAAAGCCCCCCGGCCGCAATCGGCGCAGTAGTCGCCGGTCGCATAGCGACCCGGCCCATCATACTGATCCCAGGCCACGACGAGGGCACCGTCACCGTTGCCCCGGCGTGCCGTGGCGTCGTTTCCTTCAGGTCCCACATCGGCAAAGGCCATGAGTGGACAGGCCGTGGTGCCGAGGTCCTGGTCCCACTCCTCGAGGAACGGCGTGGGGATGGCGGTGCCGGGCAGACCGGGTTCGTTCCAGGGAGCTTCACCTATATCCCGGGTCACCTGATTGGTCCGGTCGATGAGTTGGACTTCGTCGGCCTGCATGCCCTCCACGAATCGCAACGATTCGAGGAGCGATCTCAAGTGCTCCTCACCGAGGAATGACCAGACGTTGTACAGGCAGCCCTGACCGTCGACCACGACATAGCTCAACTCGGGGGCTCCCGAGCCGGGAGCTGCGAGGCCTTCCAGGCCGTAGCCGGCACGGCTGCCGTCGTCCCAGGCGATCTGGTTCGGCCAGATGCTGAGATCGTCGACGCGGCCGGTGGCGGCGACTCCCGCCACCCCGAAGGCGCTCCGCCCGCAATCGGGACAGTATCCGTTCGTTGCGGAGCGTCCCGGACCGTCCGGAAGATCCCACGCAACAGCCCAGCCACCGCCGAAGTCGGCCGAACGGCTGAGGGCGGTGGATCCCAGTTGGGCCGGGTCGGCCGGATACAGGGCCGAGCACCACGTTCGGTTCGCCGACCCGTTCCAATCTTCGATGAGGTGCTGCGGCACCGCTGATTGAGGCAGAGGCGCAGCCGACCACGGCGCCATGCCGCCCGGAATCTCGTCCACTCCCCGGACGACGGTCGTCGTGGCTCCCGGGAGGGTAGTGGTCGGTACGGTCGAGCCGTCCAACGTCGTGGTCGTTTGCCGGGTCACGACCGGCTGCTGGGATCCCCCCAGCATGATTCCGGCGGTGAGAGCGCCGACCACCAGCACGAAAGCCATGGAGGCCAGCCCGAGCGCCGGTCCCGTGATGTGGAATCGGCGAGCTTTGCCTTCCGCCATGATCCGGTTGGCGAGCCCGAGAGGCGCTCCCGGCAGGTCCTTGGAGTCCACCGGATTCGACTTCCTGACCCGATCAAAGGGGTCCTGGTTGCTCATGATCGACCTCCGGAAGTCAGCGCCTGATGGAGTTGTTGCTTGGCGCGATGCAGTCGAATGCTCGCCGCGTTGGCCGAGCATCCGAGCACGACGGCAATCTCGGACACGGACAGTTCTTCCCAGCAGTGAAGGCGAATGATCTCTCGATCTGCCGGACGAAGACCTGCCATCGCCTGGTTCACTTCTTGGTGCTCGGCGTAGGAGGGGTCGGTCGATGACGTCTCCGAGAGAGAAGTCACCTTGGCGGCGAGACGATCCTGGCGGCGGCTCCCCCGGCGGGTATTGGCGAGCACGTTGCGGGCGATGCCAAAGAGCCAGGGGCGGATCGCATCGGGCGGAGCCGAGGTCCACCGCCGCCACGCGATCGTGAACGTTTCTGCAGCTATGTCCTCAGCATCGGTGGGAGACGAGCGGCGTTTGGCATAGGCAAGGATGTCCCGGTAGTGCCGGTCGAACGCCAGCCGAAAGTCCTTGTCTGTTTGGGACGTCGAGATACTCCCCACGAAGGTCGATCCCCTTGCCATGACTCCGTTCATACTCTCCCATGTCCGGACGGCTTCGGTATCTTTCACGCGAGAAGAGAGGCGACCGAAGCGGATTGGTCGTCCCCGGAGAAAAAGCGACCCCAACTGAAGCGACCGCCCTTGGGGGAAGGCGGTCGCTATGGTCGGGCTAACACGGGAGGTGGGCTAACCATCCTCTCTATCGGCTGAAGTTGGAGTTCCTTGAGCGATTTCTCGGAAAATCGTGAGGCTCTTCTGGAGCACCTTCGCGCGCACGCTCTGCGCACGGACGGGCCGTTCACACTGCGTTCCGGAGCGGTCGCCTCGTGGTATCTCGATGCGCGACAGACAACGTTCGACGGATCCGGCGCTCTCACGGTGGCGAAGGCCGTGCTTGAGGTTCTCGATCAGCGTGTTGAGGCGATCGGCGGGATGACCATGGGTGCCGACCCGATTGCCGTCGCCGGCGCCATGCTTGCGGCACAGCGGGGGATACCGTTGCGATCGTTCTCGATACGAAAGGCAGCCAAGAGCCATGGTGCCGGGGGGAGACTGGTCGGGCCGGTGAGCGCCGGCGACATCGTCGCCGTACTCGAAGACACCACAACGACGGGTGGAGCGTTGCTGGAAGCAATCAACGAGGCAGTATCCTCCGGTTTGCAGGTCGTCCAGGCCATTGCCCTCGTCGACCGAAGCGGGGATCTGGTTCGGGATCGGGTAACCCAAGCCGGGTTCTCCTACCTGGCTCTGGCCACGCCTCAAGATCTTGGAGTTGCCGAATGACCAAAACAGTCGAGTTTGAGACATCCGCCTGGAAGGTCTGGCTGCTTGCCATCCTCGGAGTGCCGTTCCTGCTTCTCGGTGCCGACTTCTTCTTCCAACAGAAGTTGTTCGCACGCTTCCGGGACATGATCTACGGAACTGAGGAGTTGCCGGCGTTCGAGCCCCGCGACCAGATCCTCGCTGCGCTGTTCGTGCTGGTCGGAGCAGCGCTGATCGCCTGGGGATTGAAGGAGCTGGTGTTTCCCAGGAAGGTCTTCAGCGCGGATGACCGGGGTATCCGGCTTGCCCTGGGCGGCCCGTTTCGGGCTCCGGTTACCGTCCCCTGGAGTGCGATCGAGGATGTCTCGTACCTCGTTCTGGACGATGAGGGTGATGACCGTCCCTCGATCTTGATCGAGGTTTCCGATCGGATCGGCCTCCCCGATCATCCCTGGGGGGCACGCTGGATCGGTCCGGGCGAGTTGCTGATCGATACGGCAAGCTGGTCCCCCTCCGCCGCGGACGTCGTCGAATCGCTCTGGAATCTGCGCCGGTCCACCGTGGCCAATGCCGGAACTGGGGATGAGGAAGAAGGGCCGTGATGCTCATCGGAGCGCACGTCAACAATGCTCATCCCCTCGACGAAGCCGCATCCCGGAAGGCCGATGCCGTGCAGATGTTTGCGTCGAACCCGCAATCGTGGAAGAAGCCGCTGCCTCGCCCCGATGCCGACGCGTTGAAAGCCTCCCCGATCCCGATCTATGTGCATGCCCCGTACCTGATCAACGTGATCTCTCCCAACAATCGCATCCGGATACCGAGCCGGAAGATTCTGGCCCAAACCATCGAAGCGGCGGAGGTCTTCGGAGCAGCGGCGGTGATCGTGCATGCCGGCCACGTCACGGACGAGGGATCCATCGAGGATGGTCCCGAGCGGTGGCGGAAGGCACTCGAGCCTCTCGAGACCGACATGCCGATCCTGATCGAGAATACGGCCGGGGGAGAAGCGGCGATGGGCAGGAGGATCGATGATCTCGCTCGCCTGTGGGAGGAGATCGGCGATCTCGGGCCCGGATTCTGTCTCGATACCTGTCATTTCTGGGCCGCCGGCGAAGATCTCGATGGTCTCGTCGGCCGGGTGATGGCCGCCATCGGTCGGATCGACCTGGTCCACTGCAACGATTCGCGAGATCCATTCGATAGCAGGCGAGACCGCCACGCCAACCTCGGCAAGGGTGAGATTCCACCGGATCAGATCCTCGAGGTTGTGCGTGAAGCCAACGCTCCGGTGATCGTTGAGACCCCGGGAGGCGCGGAGGAGCAAGCGGCCGACATTGCCTGGCTGCGGGCGAATCTGTGAGATCCCGCTTCCTGCCGGCGGACATGTAGGGAGGCACGGGTGCCCCTCATCGCAGGAGTTGACTGCTCCACACAGTCGACTAAGGCCCTGATCGTCGACTCCGACTCGGGTGAGGTGGTGGGGCTGGGGAGAGCCGGTCACGAGGTCACCGGGACCGGTGGGGTCCGGGAGTCGGACCCAGAGGGCTGGTGGACGGCCCTGCGCGACGCACTCGGTCAAACCGGCCGGGCGGCCGAGCTGGCCGCAATCTCCATCGCCGGTCAACAGCACGGATTGGTGATCCTGGATGGAGCCGGAAAGCCGCTCCGGACCGCCAAGCTGTGGAACGACACCGAGTCGGCTCCCGACGCCGCAGCACTGACGGACGCCCTGGGGGGACCGGATTGGTGGGCAGAACAGGTAGGCCTGGTTCCGGTGGCCTCGTTCACTGCTGCCAAGTGGGCCTGGCTGCGACGCACGGCCCCCGATCTCGCTGCGCAAACGGCGGCAATCCGACTCCCACACGACTTCCTCACCGAACGGTTGTGCGGCCGGGGAGTAACCGATCGAGGCGATGCGTCCGGCACCGGATGGTGGTCGACGTCCACGGAGAGCTACGTCGATGACGTTCTGAACCACCCGCTCCTGCGTCTCGATGCAGCCCTGCTCCCCGAAGTGCTCGATCCGAGGGAAGGGGCGGGATACGTGACCGAAGGCGCCGCCGCCTTTCTCGGGGTTCCGTCCGGTATCCCGGTTGGGTCCGGCACCGGCGACAACGCCGGATCTGCGCTCGGTCTCGGTCTGGAAGCGGGAGTGCCGGCGATCAGCCTGGGAACGTCCGGGACGGCCTTCATGGTCTCCGAATCGCGCACGGTGGATCCGTCGGGAACCGTTGCCGGCTTCGCCGATGCCACCGGACGCTTTCTGCCCTTGGCGGCAACACTCAACTGCACGCTGGCCGTGGATCGAGTTGCCGGCTGGCTGGGCCTCGATCGTGAGGCGGTGGCCGATCACACGGATGTCGTGGTGATACCGTTCTTTGACGCGGAACGAACGCCGAATCTGCCCAACGCTGCTGCTTCGATGCTGGGCTTGCGGCACACCACGGAGCCGGCCGAGATACTGCTCGCCGCGTATCAGGGGGCCGCGCTCGGGTTGCTCGACGCGCTCGATGTCATCGATCGGCTGAGTTCGGGAATCGCCGCCGACGCTCCGCTGGTCATCGTCGGGGGAGGATCGAGGGGTCGGGCCTGGCGCCGCGTGGTTCGGGCGATGTCCGGTCGGGCGGTGCTCATCCCCGAAGCAGAAGAACTCGTCGCGCTGGGGGCGGCAGCGCAGGCCGGTGCGGCGATGAGCGGAGAGAACCCCGGCGCCGTCGCTCGGCGATGGAACACGGGGAGGGGCCTCGTGCTAGAACCCGTGCCAAGGGATCAGCAAACCAGGGAACGCATCAGCAGAGTGCGTGAGCTGACGGCAAAGCTGAACGAGCAGCCGCCGAACGGTTGGTAGATCCCAGTTACCAGTTACCAGTTACCAGATTGAAGTTACGCGAGCATGGTATGCCTTTACTGGCTACTGGCTACTGGCTACTGGCTACTGGCTACTGGCTACTGGCTACTGGCTACTGGCTACTGGCTGCCGGCTACCGGCTACCGGCTGCCGGTTATCCCTCTGCTGCCTTCCGGACCTGCTCGATGACCACCATGTTGGCGACCCCGTCGGCGGGGGGTGTTGGGACCGGGAGATCCTCGAGGACGGCCTGAGCGAACAGCCGTGCCTGCACGGTGTACTGATTGGTCGATGGAAAGCTGATGGTTACGGTTTCCGGGTCGACCGGCGCCTCGCCGCCGCGGGTCAGAAAGATCCTGGTTTCTCGATCAGGGGGGATATTGAAAGGTATCTCGATTTCGATCCGGCCGTCCGACCCCAGCACGTGCACTCGCTGATCGGGTTCGGTCTGGGTTGAGACGACGAAATCGGCCTGTCCCTCTCCAAACTCGAGGAGGGCGGAGGTCACGATGTCCGTTCCGAATTGGGGATGTCGGCGCATCGAGGCCTGGACACGGGTTGGTTCGCTTCCGAACATCATGCGAGCCACGTTGATGGCGTAGCAGCCGATATCCATCAGGGCACCTCCACCCGTTTCCAGCCGGTTGCGGATATTCGAGGGGTCGTCGTTGAAGTAGGCAAAGCGGGTTTGAACCGCCCGCAACTCTCCGATTGCCCCCGATGAGACCAGATCGCGCACTTTGACCCAGGAAGGATGAAGCCGGTACATGAAAGCCTCCATCAGCTTCACGCCCTCCTCCGCGCATACATCCACCATCATCTGCGCGTCGGCTGATGTCATCGCCAGTGGCTTCTCGCAGAGCACGTGCTTGCCGGCCCGGGCGGCCTTGATGGTCCACTCGCGATGCAGCTGATTGGGGAGCGGGTTGTAGATGGCGTCGATGTCCTGTGCGGCCAGAAGCTTCTCGTAGCTGCTGTAGGCGGTCGGGACGCCCAGGCGATCTGCGGCGGCTCGGCCGCGGCCGCCGTCCCGAGAGGCGATCGCGACCACTTCGCAATGGGGAGCAGCCTGGATGGCCGGGATGACGTGCTTCGTTCCGATACCGGCCGTGCTGAGAATGCCCCAGCGCAGTTTTTCGGTCATATCTCCTCAGTTCTCCTGTGTCCATTGGAGTCTTGCACTGGCGACCAGCGGCTCGCCGGGTTTCACGATGAAGGGATCGTGGTTCAGGGTGTCCGGAGGTGCCGTCTGCGGTTCGATGCACAGCGCATGATCTCGTTCGTCGTACACAACCCACCACGGGGAGTCCGCCGCCAGGCTGAGGCGAACGTAGCCGGGCCATTGCAGTGTCGGGGCTGCTTCCACCCCCCCGAAGCAGTCGTCCCAGGGTCCCTCCGGTACCGTGGCCGGCTCCCGCGTGGCGATGCCATGCTCGTCGCGGCGGAGCATGAATCCCGGCCGGAAGTCGAGTTGTGCCCGGGCGCCGGCGATGTGTCGGCGAAACCACGGATGCCAGCCGCACGAAGCCGGCATGGGGCCCTCCGTGGTATGCACCTCGAGGCGTAGCTCGACCGAGTGGTCGCTCAGCCGGATCTCGTGGCGGACATACCCCGGAAACGGCCACGACGGCCCGAGATCGGTCACGAAGGTGGTATCTCCATCCTGCTCCCACTCCCGGAGATAGACCGTTCCATGGAGGGCATGGCCGTCGTCTTCGCGGGGCAGCTCGTACCGTTCACCCTGGAAGTTAAACCGGCCGTCGCGAACCCGGCCGGCGTACGGTGCCATCGGGTAGAAGCCCCACTCGACCGGCGATCGCCCGGCGGTGACCAGGAGTTCATGTCCGCCGACCCGCAGAGAGGCGAGGCGGCCCCCCGCATCGAGGTCGACGATCAGGTCGGCGTCCGCCGACGACATTCTGACCCGTCTGGCCGTCATAGAAGCAAGCTAGTGCCGCTAGCGTCCCCCGGATGAAGAAGACGGTGGGTTTGGTGGCGGTGAGCGTCGCCGCGTTTGTCGCCCTCGGCATGCCCAAGTCGGCCTTCGGGATCGCCTGGCCGTCCGTGGCCGGGGACTTCGAAAGGCCGGTTGCCGATCTGGGCCTGGTCATCGCCGTCTACGTCGTCGGCTACTTTGTCGCCTCAGCGGCGACCGGCCGGCTGACCCGGCGGTTCTCGGTCGGCAGCCTGCTCATGGTTTCCTCCGCTCTGGCAACGATCAGTCTGCTCGGCTACACAACCGCACCGGGTTGGACGTGGCTGATGGCGGCGGTGCTCGGTTTGGGTCTCGCAGGCGGAATCATCGACGCCGCCGTAAATGCGGTCGTTGCACTGCATTTCGGGCCACGCACCATGGGAATGCTCCACGCCGGGTTCGGTATCGGTGCCACCCTCGGGCCCCTCATCCTGACGACCCTGATCGAATCGGATGCCTCGTGGCGAATCGGGTTCGTCGTGCTGGCCGTAGCGCAGGGGATCCTCGCCCTGATCTACGTCAGGACCCGTGCCGAGTGGAGCGTCACCGTTGATCTCGCCGACGGTTCGTCCGCTGCCCGGCCTGCCAGGAGGGGCTTGCTCTGGGGTGCCTTGATCATGTTTGCGCTGTACGCGGGAGTGGAGGTGGGTACCGGCCAGTGGGCGTACACGCTGTTGACCGAAGGCCGGGGCCTGTCGACCGCGGCGGCGGGCGGGGCGGTCACGGCCTTCTGGGCATCATTGACCGTGGCCAGATTGGTGCTGGGAGCGGTCGGTCACCGGGTATCGATCCATCGAATCCTGTTGGTCGGCTCGTTCGGGGTGCTTGCCGGGGCGACCGCGCTGTGGCTGAACCCGGCACCGTGGGCTGGTCCGGCCGGCATGGTCGTCATGGGTTTTGCGCTCGGGCCGATCTTTCCGCTGCAAACGACGCTCACCCCGACCAGGGTGGGTGCTGCCTTCACGCCGACGGCCGTGGGATATCAGCTGGCGGCCGCCACCGTGGGCGCCGCCGTGATTCCGGGTGGCCTGGGCATCCTGGTCGCCCGGCTCGGACTCGAGGTGGTCGGGTCGGTGTTGATGGCAGCGGCAGTGGTCCTGGCCGTTTCGATCGAAATCCTGCGACGGCTGAGCGTCCCCCAATCCACCCGGCGGGCAACTACTCGGTGACGAGTCCTGCGCCGATTCTGGCCAGGGCAACATCCTCATGCTCCTGCAAGCCGCTGACGCCGACTGCCCCGACGGTGTGCCCGTCGACCACAATGGGCACGCCGCCACCCCAGGTGACGTAGCGGAGATCGCCGAAGTTGGTCATGGGGAAACCTTCCTCCTGAGATCGCCTGCCGAGCTCACCGCTCTCTAACTGCTCCCGTGCGGCAGTGTGTGCCTTGTTCATGGCTATCTGAATGGAGGGCAGGCGGCACCCATCCGTCCGGAGGAACGCCACAAGCTCTCCGTGCGGGTCGACGACGGCGACTGCTGCGCCTTTCCCCTGAGTTTCGAGCTTGGTCCGGAGGGTGTCGATGATCCGGGCTGCATCGTGATGCGACAGGCTCCGGGGAGGGTTCACGTGACCTCCGAGAGCTTGACCGGGGTTCGCTCACGAGCCGAGATGACGGCTGCCTCCATCACTCGCTGCGTGACGTACGCGTCGGCGAAATCGGGGACGGGTACGAGCGGCTCTGTTCCGTTGAGTGCGACCACAATGTCGGCTGCCTGGTTGGCGAAGGTGTGCTCGTAGCCAAGCCAGTGTCCGTCCGGCCACCAGCTCGAGGCATACGGGTGCTGCTCGTGCATGGTTTGTATCGTCCGCCATCCCTGCATGCGGGGTGATTCGGTCCGATCGAAGAACTCGAGTTCGTTCATCCGTTCGAAGTTGAAACGCAGCGCTCCCAACTCGCCGTGGATCTCGATGCGATTGGAGTTCTTGACTCCCGTTGCCAAACGGGTGGATTCAAACGAGGCGATGGCTCCGCGCCGGAACCTGGCGAGGAACAGGACTGCGTCATCCACCGAACTCCGTCCTTTCCTGGCTGGATCGTCGGGAAGCGGACGCTGCTTGATGAATCGCTCTTCGATCGCGCCCGTGACTTCGCTGATCTCATCGCCCGTCACGAACCTCGCCATATCGATGATGTGGGCCATGAGATCGCCGAGAGAGCCCGACCCGGATGTGGCCTTCTGAAACCGCCAGTTGAGTGGAGTGTCGGGTCCTCCCCAGCTCTGCAGGTAGGCCGCCCGGACGTGATAGATGCGCCCGAGGCGCCCCTCGCCCACCAGCTGATGAGCGAGTGCCACCGCCGGAGCCCGGCGGTAGTTGAACCACACGAAGGAGGGGGCGTTCGTCCGGTTGGCGGCATCCCGCATTTCCCTTGCATCCTGCAAGGTGCCCGCCAGAGGTTTCTCGCAGGCGACGGCCGCTCCGGCCTCCAGGGCGGCAACGGCCTGCTCACGGTGGAGGTGATTGGGGGTTCCGATGTCGACGAGGTCGACGGCCGGGTCCGCGACCACCCTCCGCCAGTCGGTCGTCCAGGTGGCCCATCCCCACCGGCCCGCAAAGCGTTCGAGATACTCGGCGTCCCGAGCGGCAACCGTATGCAGGACCGGCCGCTGCGGGAGATCGAAGAAGTGGCCGGCCTGGAGCCAAGCATTGGAGTGGGCCTTGCCCATGAACTTCGAACCGAACAGGGCGATATTGAGCGTCGGGGTGGTCATGCATCCGAGGTTATCGGACTCGAAGGATCCCCGGGCCGAACCTGAACAAACTCGAAACATCGTGGATCGCCATTGAGTTCGCCGGCGAGGTTCGTAACCTGGTCGATGTGAGTGCCGCACCTCATCCGGTTGGGAGAGTGCTCGTCGTCGACGACGAGCCGATGGTGCGCGAAGTGGTAACCCGCTACCTGGAACGGGATGGGTTCCGCGTCGATGCAACCGGTGACGGCCGCGCTGCACTCGAGCTGGCGCAGGCCCGCCCGCCCGACCTCTTGATCCTCGACGTGATGCTGCCATCCAAAGACGGTTTCAGTGTCTTGCAGGAGCTCCGGAAGACGAGTTCTGTCCCGGTCATCCTGCTGACGGCACGAGCCGACGAGACGGATCGCGTGCTGGGGCTCGAACTGGGCGCCGACGACTACGTGGTCAAGCCGTTCTCCCCGCGTGAGCTGGCCGCCCGCGTACGATCGGTGCTGCGCCGTTCCAAACCGGAGGCACCGGGCACCCGCCTGGAGTTCGACGGGCTCGTCATCGACCCCAGAACCAGGGAGGTCACCGTTGGCGAGCGGGTGGCGGATCTGACCCCGCGGGAGTTCGACGTGCTTGCTTTCCTCGCTGCCCATCCCCGGCAAGTCTTTTCGCGAGGTCAGCTCCTCCAGCAAGTCTGGGACTCGTCGGCAGAGTGGCAAGATCCGGCCACGGTCACGGTGCACATGCGGCGACTGCGAACCAAGCTCGAGTCCGATCCACAGAATCCGCGCTGGCTCCTGACCGTGTGGGGTGTCGGCTACCGGTTTGAGCCGTGAGATTCATCATCGTGCTCATTGCGGTGGTCGTTGCGGCGCTGGCGGTGACCGAGTTGACGATGCAGCCCTCTGCGGCAGACCGCAGCGCCCTCCTGGTGATCTTCGGGTCGATCGCAGGAGCAACCGGCCTGGCCGGCTGGCTCCTGCCGAGGGTGACGTCTCGATTCCGCACCTTGCGGCATACCGTGCTGCTGGTCTCCATGGCAGCAGTGGCGGTGGTGGCTATCGCGGTCGCCGTGTCGGCGCAGCTGATGTTCCTCTCGTCTCACGATCTGCGGCTCGTGGTGGTTGCGGTGGGGCTGGGCGTCGTCCTCGGCGCGCTCCTGGCGGCAACGATCTCGCGTCCGCTGGCTGCCGATCTCGAACGCCTGGCGGGAACGGCTCGAAGCGTCGGCGAGGGTGATCTGTCGGCCCGCGCCGGCCTCCATCGCCCCGACGAGGTGGGGACGGTTGCCGTCGCCATGGATGGGATGATCGATGCCCTGCGAGCGTCGGACCTCGAGCGGGAACAGATCGAGGCGGCCCGCCGGACTTTCCTGGCCGCCATCGGCCACGACCTGCGAACCCCGTTGACGTCGATGAAAGCAACCATCGAAGCTCTCCAGGACGGTGTGGCGGAAGAACCCGAGCGCTACTTGCGCTCGATGCTTGCCGATCTCGACCTTCTGTCGGGTCTCGTCGAAGACCTCTTTCTCCTGGCCCAGATCGAGGCAGGCAAGCTCGAACTCCATCCGGAACCCATCGATCTGGCAGATCTGGCGGACGAAGCAGTCGAGGCGATGACCCCGGTGGCCCGCCGCCGGGGAGTTGATATCGACATCAACGCCGACCATCACATCACGGTGCTGGCCGGCGAGCGTGAGTTGGGCAGGGTGATCCGAAACCTCCTCGACAATGCCATTCGCTATGCGCCTGCCTCGTCGCGCGTGCAGGTGGAAGTAGGCAATGGCCCCTATGAGGCGACCGTGCGCATCGTCGACGAGGGCCCCGGCTTTCCCGACGGCGTGGACGTGTTTGAGAGTTTCGCCAAGGGTGACGCGGCCCGTACCCGGACCCACGGTGGAGCAGGACTGGGGATGGCAATAGCCAAGGGTCTCGTGGAAGCACACGGCGGGTCGATCGCCATCGAAGCCGGTCCCGGCGGCCGTGTGGCCTTTCGCCTGCCGTTGGCTCCATGATCGCAAGCTCAAGAGAAGTCCAGATCTTGGACGCTGGTGCTCTTTCAGAAACCCGGAACCCGGCGGTCGGTCCCAGCGTCTCATCTCCATGAAGAAACTCATGCTCGCCCTCACGATTGTCCTGGCGGCCTGTGCGGCCGACGGCTCCGGTACGGCCACTACGGCCGGCCTCCCGGACCCATCGACATCCCCACCGCTGATGGATCTCGAAACGTGGTGTGCCACCCAGACCCCGGACCGATGTGTCGAGGGTCTGGTGTACCTCGACTGGAACCCGGGACGCGAGAGCTGCGTTTTCACCGCTGTCGATGACACACAGCGGTTCTGGGAGCTGTGCGATGAAATCGGGCAGGAAGGGGAGCCGGCTACCACGATCCCCACTCCGCAATCGGAGGCTGAGCGGCAGGCCGAAGAGCAGAAATATCGGGACGAGGTGGTGCGGCGGATCCCGTTACTCGACGAGCGGGCGATTAGCTTGCTCACCGCGACCCACCCGGACGGGACGGTGACGGCCGGGCTCCTGTTCGCCGATCCCCTGGGCCTCGCGGACGCCGAGCAATTGGCCGCCGGGCACAGTGCGGTGCTGATTTCGGCGTGGCGGACCGACTACCTCTGCTTTCCGGGGCTCGAAGACTGGCCGGTCGATACCGCCAGCCGGTTCGCGTACCTGGACGGTGTCGAGCGAGCCCGGCAACTCCGGGAAGCGATGGAGAACAGCACCACGCCGGTGACCGGTGGCCAGATACCGCTGGATGCGTTCGCCGTCATGGAGCAGGAAGCGGTTGCCCTGCGAGAGCCGGGGGTGCTGATCGAGGCCGTTCAGGCCGGGGTTCCCGTCGCTTCCCTCGAGTCGGTGCGAGACGATCCGGCGGTGGTGAGGCTCCGTTTGGCCGACTTCCCGGTCGAGTGGCTCGACCTGGGCGATCCTCCCGTTCCAACGTGCGACGGTGGCTGAGGACCAACCCGGTACGGCCCCGACGATCGGCGCCGGCCGCTGTCTGGTTCTGTCCTTGGTTGAAGTGGTGGTCCCGCCCCGTCTGTTTGAGGGAGGCTGGTCGGGAGGGCCACGCACGAGGGGGCCCGATCAAGGGCCCCCTCGTACGGTTCAGTCGGGGATTCCCATCTCGAAGATTGCCTCGAGGTTGTCCAGGGTCCGCTTCAGGTCCTTCTCGAGAGCTCTTGGGAGCAGGGTGCCGTCGATCAGGCGTCCCATGAAGCTGGTGGCCCCCTCGGTTTCGAGAACGACGCGAAGGATGAAGTGATCGGCGAGTTCCGTGTAGTGCCATTCCTGAGTGACATCGGGGAGCGGTGGGACCTTGGCGACCAGCTTCACCATCACGCCCTCGTCGCGCTCCTCGAGCACGGCAACACCTTCGATGATCCGTCCGAGGAGCCGGTAGGCGAACGCGACGGTGTCGCCCACGTTGTCCCAGGCGCCGTTGTCCGGGTCCACGATGTGATCAAAGCCCGCGTAGTAATCCGGCCAGCGCCGGAAGTCGTTGACGTAGTCCCAGCCCTTCTTGAGTTCCACGGGCATGGTGCGAGTCTCTTCAAACCGCATGTGTTTCACCTCCTTCGGGAGTCGGAATGGCGCCCCGCCGGTGGTGAGCGATGGGGCGCATGACCCCAGTCTTCAAGGTACGCCGAAAGGTGGTTCGTGCCTAGGTGGTTCGTACCGGGGGAATCCGGTGTGCAACCTCCTACCATCGCGACGTGGTCGATGGTCCCTCTTTTCGGCGAGGTATGCGCGACGGGTTCCCGGTGTTCCTGGCGGTCGGGGTGTTCGGGATAGCCTTTGGCGTCCTGGCGGTTCAAGCCGGCTTGCCCCCGTGGCTGGCCGTCACGTCTTCCGTCGTGATCGTGTCGGGTGCGGCCCAATTCGCGCTCGTGGGGTTGCTGGCATCGGGTCCCGGCCCGGTTTTGGTCGCCACGACCGGACTTGCTCTGCGGCATCTGCCGATGTCGGCAAAGCTGGCGGACCTCATCAAGGGCCGCTCGCTGCGGACGAGGGTGAGTCTCGCCTGGGTGCTGACGGATGAGACGTTCGGGCTCACCCTCCGGGCGTCACAAGCCGGGGTCGGTGATCTGGCTTCCTACAAGGCCGCCGCGGATGTGATGCTCTACTCGGCCTGGGTGGCAGGAACCGCACTCGGTGCCTTCGTCGGACAAGCCGTCGACCCGGCCGCTCTCGGCATCGACGTGCTCTTTGCGTTGCTGTTCCTGGGCCTGGCGGCTCCCCTGATCCGGACCCGGCGGGACTGGATCGTGGTGGGTCTGGCAGCCACGTTTGCTGTGCTGGCGACGCTCGTGCTCCCCGAAGCCTGGCGTATCACCGGAGCGGCTACCGCCGCCGCCCTCGTTGGGACGGCCGTTCGTGATTAGCAACCTGACCCTGATTCTGCTGGTAGCGGTGATCACCTTCGGGAGCAGGGTCATCTTCCTTGCCCGCCGCCGCCCGGTTCCCGAGGGGATGGTCGGCCGGTTTCTCGAGGTCTTCCCGCTGGCGCTGTTCATCGCTCTGGCTGCCGGCGGGCTCATCGCCCCGGAGGGCACGCCGGCAGCCACGCCCGCGCTGGGGGGAGCCGCCGGAGGGGTCATCGGCGCCGCAGCATTTCGAAGGTCGCTGGTGGGGACCATCGTCCTGGGCGCAGCCGGGTACTGGCTGACCAGGCTCCTGGTGGGATGAGCGTTCCGTCGAAGACGACCGGTCGGTGCCGGTTGCGTCGCGTGCTGCGCCTCGTACCTCTACTCCTGCAGATACTCGACGATCCTGGCCTCTTCTGAGTCGCCGGCGTTGACGAAGTCGACCACGAAGCCTCGCGATTCTTCGTCGAGATACTGCACCGGAGGGCTCTTCATGAAATATGCTGAGGGCCCGGGAAGCGGCCCACCCATGCCTCGATCTCTGGCGATCTGCACCGTCCGGATAGCGTCGATCACGACTCCTGCGGAGTTGGGTGAGTCCCAGACCTCGAGCTTCAATTCGATATTGAGAGGCAGATCTCCGAAGGATCTTCCTTCAAGGCGGATGTAGGCCCACTTGCGGTCGGACAACCAGGAAACAAAATCGGATGGTCCGATATGGACGTTGCCGTTCCCCAGGTCATAGGGGAGTTGTGAGGTCACCGACTGCGTCTTCGAGATCTTCTTCGAGTCGAGTCGTTCGGGCTCCAGCATGTTCTTGAAGTCCATGTTGCCGCCCACGTTGAGCTGCATCGTGCGTTCCAGGTCGACGCCACGTTCCTCGAACAAACGGACCAGGGCCCGGTGGACGATCGTCGCCCCCACCTGGGACTTTATGTCATCGCCAATCAGGGGAACTCCGGCGGCCCGGAATCTTGCCGCCCACGATGGATCAGAGGCAATGAAAACTGGTATGCAGTTGACGAAGCCGACGCCCGCCTCCAGGGCCGCTTCGGCGTAGAACCGTGTGGCGGCTTCGGACCCGACCGGCAGGTAGTTGAGGAGAACATCGACCCGGGCCTCCTGGAGGGCCGCTACCACGTCGACCGGCTCTGCCGGTGATTCCTCCACCGAGGTCCGGTAGTGCGTGCCCAGCCCATCGAGGGTCGGACCTCGCAACACCTCGGTGCCGAGATCGCCAACGTCGGCGAAGCGTACGGTGTTGTTGGGGCCGGCCCACATGGCTTTGGCGATATCCAATCCGACTTTGGCCGAGTCAACGTCGAAAGCCGCGACAAACCGCAGATCGCCGACGTGGTAGTCACCCATTTGGACGTTCATGAGTCCGGGAATCGAGTCGCCGGATCCTGCTGCGCGGTAGTAGTCGACACCTTGCACCAGCGAGTTGGCGCAATTGCCAACGCCTACGATGGCGACGCGTATCTCGCTCAAAGCTGTTCAACCTTTCGGGGACCCGGGCGGTGGTTGATCCGGGGGTCTCGACATTGGAATAGGTATCTTGCCCACGGGCGGGGGTTACGTCCACTCGCTTTTGACCTGGTGGGCGACACCCTCGACAATCCGCCCGGACACTCGAAAGGTAGATCTCCATGGCCGACACACTCGTCACCATCCATTCCATCTGGCGCTGGCTCGTTCTGGTGGGCCTCGTCGTTGCGGTTGTCTACGGGTTCACCCGTTCGTCCGACGCCGCCCCACTCGACAAGAGCACCGCCAGGCCGTTCACGTTCGCGCTGGTCATGCTCGATGTGCAGGTTCTCATTGGTTTGCTGGTGTGGTTCGCCGTGGGTGGTTGGGACCTGAACGTGTTCCTGGCATGGATCCATCCGATCGGCATGCTCGGAGCCCTGGGCGTAGGCCATGCCCTGGTTGGCCGTGCCATCAGGTCGGGGGGATCGAGGGGCTACCGAGGTGCGGCGGTCGGCGTCCTCGCCGCGCTCGTCATCGTTTCGGCGTTGATTCCAACGGACGCATGGTTTTGAGACGGGTTGCGGTTGCGTTCCTGGCGGCGGCGGCGCTGAGCGCCTGCGCCAACTCCCACGGTCCCTGGACGGATCCGAGCGGCAATATCGCCTCTTCGGGCATCATCGTCGAGTACGACGGCTTCGCCCGGTGCGGGACCGAGGATGTTGTGTTCATTGAGTACGTTGGACGCACCTATGCCAACGACCCCACCGGCGCGCTGGGCCCACTCGAGTCTCAAAGTGGCGCGCCCCTGACGTTCTTGGACCAGGCCGAACTGCCGGTCGATGCGGTCGCCAGCGGATACCGCCACAACATCCGCGAGGTGTGGGTCGCCCAGTCCGATTTCGACGACTATCTCTACCTCGTCTTCGACGACGATCGGGTCGAGCGTTGGCCGCGAGCCGAGATCCCCTGCGAATAGGCGCTGTGGTGTCGACCGGCACCTTCTGCCATGCAGAGGGCCGGGAGCCCTGCGGCTAGTCGTCGTAGTCGATCAGCACGACAAGCGAGCCGCGATAGCTCGAACCGTCCATGCTGGTTCCGGCGATGATCGCGGTGAACGGCTCGAGAGCCACCCGGACGTCGCCTTCCGCACCAAACACGTCGATCAGTCCCGCCACGTCAGCGAAGAAGGACACGACGTAGTCGTCGCCGGGGAGGGCATCGGCCGCGGCGGTGTAGGCCGGGTTGGCAGTCAGGTTCTGGCCTCCAGCACCAATCCTCGCCAGGTCACTGGTGGCGGTCCCGATCACGAATCGCTGGTCTGTTACCCCAAAAGCAACCACCTCTTCGTCCCCGTCCTCGAAGACGTAGAACTGGTTTCCGGCAACGGTGGTTGCCCTCATGGGGGTTCCCTCTGCAACCAGGAGGTCGTTCAGGGTCGAGATGGAAGCACGCAGTGGTTCGGGCGATGACGTATCCACGAACCCGACCAGGCCGATCGGATAGCCGGTTTCGGCGGCCAGCATGCCGTCGCCGGATCGGAGCAGGGCTATCCCGAGTGCCCCGTCCAGATAGGCGACGAAGTCGTCGATGGGGTGGAATCCGAGTTCTCGAGCGAAGTCATCGAGTTGTTCTTCATAGTCCGGCTGGATGCCGAGGAACGAGCCGGTCACGGAAGACCAGATGCCGGCCGGGCTTCCGTACTCGACAAAGGCGAGGGTATCCGCCGGCAGCAGGGCAGGCGCCGCTCCGGTACCGAGGAGCTCACGGTTGTACCAGGCCGGGATGTTGCCATCGTCGAAGAGCACGACGGCATCGAACGCAATTCCGGCTTCTGTGACCGTGACGGCCATGGAGGCTCCTGCCCATCCGTCCAACAAATCCCGGGTCAGCTCGAGGTCGGGGGAGGCGGAGGCGAAGTCCCCGGCCAGGAGGTCCTCGTAGACGTCCTGATAGAAATCGCCGTCCACCCAACCGGTGAAGAGACGCGACTCCGGGAGGGACCCGGTTGCCTCGACGAACGACGGGTCATCGGCCAGCGAAGCCCCATTCTGAGCATCGATGCCGCGTTGAACGGCCCGGGTGGTCCCGGCCAGCAGCATCCCGTCGGAGACACCGATCGCTGCCCCGGTACCGGCGTCGGTCCAGGCAAGCAGGTCGACCCCGCCGTACGAACTGGTCGTGAGGTTCACTCCCTCCCGGGCGACCGATGCGCGGAAGGTCTCGAGGAAGTCACGGGCTTCTCCGTCGTTCCGCACCTCGACGGCCACCAGGATTTCCGGCGTCGATGTGGAGTCGTTTGGATTCCACCCGCCGGAGAGCACGCCTACCCCGATGGTTCGGCCGATCCAGGGGCGGATGTCGTTGCTGAAATCGAAACCGGCAGAAGCCTGCAATTGGAGGTCGAGGTCGGCGATGAGGTCTGCGGGGTCACTCGTTTCTTCGCCGAGCCGATTGAGCACGCCCCGGACGGTGTCGACCAACGCACCGGTGGTGTCCTCCCCGGTGAGCTGCAGGAGGTCCACGGAGAAGTACAGGTCGGTGTCGGGTGGCATGGAAGCTGCGGGCGCTTGACTGACGGCGGTGAAGGCCTGAAGGGCCAGGAATCCTCCTCCCCCAACGATGGCCAGCACGGCCAACGCACTCGCTACCAGAATCCACGGGCCTCGCCTCCCGGCGGTCACCGGCTGCGGGTCGTAGGTGGCTTGGATCAGTCCCGAAGTCGAGGGAGTGTCGAAAGAATCGACGGGCAGGTTGTACGGATCAGACGGCAGATGGTCCATAGCTCGGTCTATCGGCATTTTTCCGGTGAGGCTTGACCTTTGGTCACTCATGGAACCCTCAGGCCGTACTACGCCCAAACTCAAAACGGTCCCTTGCCGACCACCGGCCATCGCGGCTTGTCAGCAACAGGACTTCGCCGGCGCTGCATCTCGCGGGAAGGTTTGGTTCGATCTTCGTGCGGATCTCCTCGATGGAATCCGCGTTGGACGTATGTGCCACGGTCAAGTGGGGGATCACGTCGTCGTAGATGCCGCCATATGGCGGTGCTTCGGGCCACCGGGTGGCTATGGCGGTGGTCAAACGGGAGAAAGGCTCGGCCGGCTCGGGAACCAGGTACACCACTCCGGGGAATTGAGCTATAGCGGCGAGCGCAAACCGGAAAACGGGTACCCCGGCACAGATTGCTTCCAGTTCCTCGGAAATGGATTTGGTGAGGAAGTTCGGGTCGACAAACGGATAGATCACGGTGATGTGGGCGGGCATGCCGGCCGGGGCAGCCGGGTCGAAGCGTTTCCGAAGATCCCGCACCAGCGGTTCGGCTTCTGGAACCGGGACGATCAACGCAGACTCAGGTATCAATACGCTCCTCCGAGTCGTCGGTGATCCCAGGAGATCAGCTGCTCGGGCTCGACCACTACGACCGTGTTCCTACCGGCGTACTTGCCGAACAGGGCCTCGAGCGCGCCGGAGTCGACGGCCCCCACCGCGCCGCCGGCTTCGTATTTGACCGCTATCCGTCCGTAGATCTCGAGGACGGTCGCTCGGTCTTCGATCAACTTGGCTCGGCCCTTCACCATCACGCCGCGCAGGGTGTCGTACGAGCGGCCCTCTTCGACGAGCACGGTGAGGCGCGGGTCCCGGTGGAGGTTGACGATCCGCTGCGACATCGAGAAGGAGCGAAATGTGATGCGGTCCTCAACCATGACATACCAGAGGGTGGTGAGGTGCGGGAAACCATCTCGACCGAGGGTGGCGACCTGCAGGTTCCGGCCCTCCTTCAGGAAATCGGCAACCATCGGCGAGGGCATGGAGACGTCTCGGCGAGCCACGGTGAAAGCGTACGAGGTTTGAAGCTGTCCCGGGGCCCGTTGGGAGCGAGTTTCTGGGAGATCAAGACAGGCCCTTCCGGTGCCGATACTCGTGGGAGATGTTCAGAGACGCAGCGACAGAGGAGCGCGGCCGATTGGGAGCTCCCTCCCGGGTTCGCCCGCGCGGCGACGACCCCGACGCGAAGCGATTGCAGACGCGGCTGGTGCGGCGCTATCACCTGACCAGGCTGGCGGTGGCAGTGGCGATGGCCGTCTTCAGTGTTGTGTTCGGTTTGGTGTGGGAATGGTCCGGCAGCTTCTTCGTGACGGCAGTCGCCGCGATGGCGGCGATCGATGCGTGGATGAGGTATGCCGGTGTCTGGTTCCCGTCCACCTGGGTTCCCCTGCTGGTCGATGCGACGGCAATTGGCGCCGCCACGGTGCTTGGACGGCTGCCCGGCGAGGTCCTGTTCATTCCGTTTTCGTACATCGTCGTGAGTGCGTTCGCCCTGCTGGACGTCCGATCGGCGATCCGGTTCACCTTCTATCCAACCGCCTGGCTCCTCGCCAGCCTCCTGCTCGTCGATGCTGCATCATGGTCGGACGGTGAGCTTTGGGTCATCAGAGGTATCGGGATGCTCGCTTTTCTGCCGGGGATGATCGCCATCCTGATCGTAACCTCCGACGCTCTCCAGTCGGCCCAGCGACTCGATGCCCGGTTGCTGGCCAGCGAGACCCAGCTCGAACTGACGGTGACCGGCGCGCCGCTGATTCTCTTCGAGTACGACAAAGATGGCATCTTCACGCTGTCCGAGGGAGCAGCGCTGGCGAATCTGGGTTTGTCACCCGGCGAGGCTGTCGGCCAATCGGCGCTTGCGATGTATGCAGAGGCGCCCGCAGTGCTGGCCGGGGTACGGCGATCCCTGCAAGGGGAGTCCTTTTCCGAAGTGGTCCAGGTCGCCGACCTGTTCTTCCAGGTCCAGTACCGCGCCCGGTTCAACGGTGACGGCAACCTCGAGCGGGTCATCGGCGTAGCGACCGACGTGTCCGATCGTGTGGCGGCCGAGGAGGAACTGGCCGCACAGGTCCGCTCCAAGGACCAGTTCGTGGCGACTATCGCTCACGAGCTGCGCACGCCGCTCACGGCAGTGGTTGGTTTGTCCGAAGAACTGCGGTCGAGCTACCAGATGTTCAAGCAGGACGAGATAGCCGAGTTCATCAACATGATCGCCGACCAGGCCCATGAGGTCGCGGCGATTGTGGAGGATTTGCTGGTGGCAGCCCGGGCCGACATCGGAAAGGTTTCGGTGGTCTCCCAGGATGTGGATCTGCAACGGTCCGTGGAGGGCGTCCTGGCCGAGACCAATCATCTGCGGACTTCAACCACAAGCTCGATTTCGGTGGTCGGAGAAGCAGGTGTGGCCGTGGCCGATCCCCAACGCGTTCGTCAGATTCTGCGGAACCTGGTTGCCAACGCCTTCCGGTATGGAGGCGACCACGTGTCGATTGAGCTGGCCTGCAACGGGGTGTGGAGCCAGGTTGTCGTTGCCGACAACGGCGCCGGCGTCCCGGTGGCGGACGAGGAGGCGATCTTCGAGCCGTTTCGCCGGGCACATGATGCGCCGGGAATGCCGGGCTCGGTTGGACTGGGTCTGTCGGTCGCCCGCAAACTCGCCGAGATGATGGACGGCACCCTCATCTACCGGCGGACGGCTTCCCGCACTGAGTTCGAGCTCTCTCTGCCGGCGGGGCCAGGGCGGTAGCGACGAGGCGGAGCGGCAGGTGCTCTACTCCGGATCGCTTCCTTCGGGTCCGGCGGGGAAGGGCGCCGCCACCGGAGCCTTCAGCATGGTCAGCAGCATCACACTCGGTTCGATGGCGACAACCGAATGAGGGAGTTTCGCCTCCATGTAGGCCCAGTCACCGGGTCTCACCTCGACCGTTTCCTCGCCCATGGTCAGGCGAAGGTGACCCGACAGGACCTGGACGACGGCCGGGAGCGCGGCCGTGTGTTCGGTGAGTTCCTGATCCCGGTCGAAAGCGAACACGACCACGCGGAGCCGGTCGTTCTTGAACACCACTTTGCTGAGGGTTCCCTCATGGGGGATCTCCGTTGCGGAAATCAGATCGGCGAGGAAGGCATGTGGATCGCCCATAGGTGCAAGCGTACCGCCCAACGAGTGTGGTTGGGTCACGCCGGAGGCGTTTGCGGTGCCGTCCGGTAGGCTGGAGGCTGCTCCTCGAGCATGATTGACCCGGTGTGGCAGTCAAGGCCCGGATGGGGAGCCCGAAGATCTGTGATTTCGTGAAGTCCCCCAACCCGCTGCGGTGGGGAGAGAGGAATCGATATGGCCGGCAAGATCAACGTCCCGGATGTTCGGGCGCGCAAAGGTGGTCCCAAGCTCACCATGGTGACCGCCTATGACGCACCGACGGCGCGGATTGTCGATGCAGCCGGGGTCGACATGATCCTGGTTGGCGACTCGGTGGCCAATGTGGTGCTCGGACATGACGACACCCTCGCCGTCGATATCGACGTGATGATTCACCACACCGCCGCCGTCGCCCGCACGGAGCCGAGCGCGCTCATCGTCGGCGACATGCCCTGGATGAGCTATCACGTCTCCGTCGATGATGCCGTGCGAAACGCCGGCCGCCTCGTTCGCGAGGGTGGGGCCGAGGCCGTGAAACTCGAGGGAGGCCGCAAGCGCATCCCGGTGATTGAGGCCATCCTGTCCGCAGAGATCCCCGTGATGGGCCACCTGGGCCTCACTCCTCAATCCGTCCATGCGATGGGCGGGTACCGGGTCCAGGGAAAGGCGGCAGAGACGGCCAGGGAGCTGCTCGAGGATGCCCACGAACTGGACCAGGCGGGCGTGTTTGCCCTGGTACTCGAGGGTATACCCGACGTGCTGGCCCAACTCATCACCAAAGAGGTATCGGTTCCGACCATCGGGATCGGCGCCGGTGAGCACACGGACGGCCAGGTCCTGGTCTTCCACGATGTTCTCGGAATGCACAACGACCGGGTGCCGAAATTCGTTCGCAAATACGCACATCTCTTCGACGAGGCGGTGGCGGCGCTTCAGGCGTACGTGCAGGATGTGCAGGCCGGGGCCTTTCCCGCTGATGACGAGACCTACCACATGACGGAAGAGGCAGCTGCGGCACTATTCAAGGAGGAGCCACGCGACGATTTGTCCTGGCCCTTGTCCTGGTAGCGGCTGCCTGTACCGAAACGACGGTGTCGTCGTCGACGACTGCAGTTCTGCCGGTCGCGTCGACAACGGCTCCTCCCGGTTCCAGCACGACCACGCAGCCCGTCGTCGAGGGTCTGCCAGGCTTCGAGACCGTCGAGATCGTCCTGGACGGCGAACCGATGCTGGTCGCCCTGGCCGATACCGGAGAACTGCGAAGCCGGGGTCTCATGGGTGTCACCGATCTGGGCGATCTCGACGGCATGGTGTTCGTGATGCCGGAGCCTTCCGGGAGCGGGTTCTGGATGAAGGACACCCTGATCGCCCTCGATGTCGCCTTCTTTGCGACCGATGGCTCCTTGCTCGGCATCGTGACGATGGAGCCGTGCAGATCCGATCCGTGCCCGAGTTACGGCGTCGAACAACCCTGGCAATGGGCAATCGAAGTGCCGGCGGGAGCGTTCGACGATCTCGCTCCGGATGCCCGGCTCGATGTGGGCCGGGATCCGTTTGTGGCGTTGATCCAGGCCGGCTAGGTACGCCGGCCGGTTGCCGGTTGCCGGCTACTCGGCTATCGGCTCTCGCGAGGATGGTATTCCGGCTTCCGCGAAATCTCCCTTGCCAACGGGCTTCCGCTAGGCCCTTCGCGTTGGTTACACTGCCACTGCTTCCCCGGGTACCCAATGCGTACCCGAACCTGCTCCGTCAGACGGCGGGGCCTTCCGCATCAAGCGGTTGTCCACAGGAGGAGGTTGCCTTGCGCAACTACGAGCTGATGACCATCCATCGGCCTGAATTGGCTGATGACGACTACCGAACGCTGGTGAAGGAGACGGAGGAGTTCCTCCGGAGCCGTGGTTCCAACGTTCAAGAAACCGACCTCTGGGGCAAACGCCGCTTTGCCTATGAGATCAAACACCTGCATGAGGGCTACTACTCGGTACTCAAGTTCGCAGCCGAGCCGGACGTGGTCGACGACCTGGACCGGGTGCTCTCGCTGGCCGATCTGGTGATCCGTCACAAGATCTTCCACCTCGACAAATCATGACCGATCGGCAGATATGTCATACCCCCGTGGCACAGTTCGGGGTAAGGCTGCCTGGTAAGGAGAGAGAAGCATGGCGATAAACAGTGTGACCGTGATCGGCAATCTCGTCGAGGATCCCGAACTTCGTTTCACCCCGTCGGGAGTTGCGCTCGCCAAGATTCGCGTGGCCGTGAACCGGAGGTGGCGCGATCAGGGCGGAGAGTGGCAAGAAGAAACCAGCTTCTTTGGCGGCACCCTGTGGCGGGAGGCCGCCGAGAACGCGGCCGAGTCGCTCACCAAAGGTGCCCGGGTGATCATCACCGGCAGCTTGGAGCAGCGGCAATGGGAAACCCAGGAGGGCGACAAAAGATCGGTCGTTGAGATCCGTATCGACGAAATCGGCCCCTCGCTGCGCTGGGCGACTGCTTCGATCACCAAGACGGCCCGTTCGGGCGGCGACGACTGGGGTGGCGGCAAGCAGAGTGTGCCGGCCGCACCGGTTGCTCGCGAAGACTACGGGCCCGACGAAGCACCTTTTTAAGCAGGAGGAAGACACACCATGGCTGGAAAAGCACCCCGGCGTCGGCGGGAGAACCCGAAGAACGCCAAGAAATTCAAGAAGAAGGTCTGTTACTTCTGTCGGGAGAAGGTCGACCACATCGACTACAAAGACTTGGCGGTCCTCCGCAAGTACATGTCCGACAGGGCCAAGATCCGGGCGCGCCGTGTGACCGGCAATTGCACCCAACATCAGCGTCAGGTGGCGATCGCCATCCGGAACGCTCGCGAGATGGCCCTTCTCCCATATGTAGGTAAGGGATGAAACTCATACTCATCGATGATGTGAAAGGGTTGGGCGGCAAGGGCGAGGTCGTCGACGTCGCTGATGGCTACGGCCGCAACTACCTGCTCCCGAAGCGACTTGCCATGCGAGCCACCGCGGGGGCCCTCCGGGACGCCGAGGGCATCAGAGTGGCGCATGAAGAAGCACAGCGGAAGGTCTTCGAAGAAGCTGAGGCAACCGCCAAGAGCCTGGTGGGAACCCGGGTGGTTCTCGCAGCGCAGGCGGGCGATGAAGGCAAGCTGTTCGGTTCGGTGACGACCACAGACGTGATCGACGGCGTCCTCAAGTTCACCGGCGTCCAACTCGACCGATCCACGATCCAGATGACCGCACCGATCAAGAGCATCGGTTTGCACGAGGTCATGGTCAAGCTGCACCCGGATGTCCAGTTTGCTTTGACCCTCGATGTGATTCCTGCGTGAGGAAACCATGACAGATCTCGACCGGATCTCGGCTCCTGCGAGGAGCGCATCCGGTCGGGGTCGCGTTCCTCCTCACAACATCGACGCAGAGGAATCGGTGCTGGGCGCCATCATGCTGTCGGCTGACGCCGCCAACTTGGTGATGGACAAGCTGGAACCCGAAGACTTCTACGTTCCGGCTCACCAGGGCATCTTCGATGCGATCGTTCAGTTGTACAACGCCAACCAACCGATCGATCCGCTGACCGTCTCCGATGCGCTCCATCGCAGAGGCGAGCTCGATCGAATCGGGGGAGCCGGGTATCTCACCGACTTGATGGAGGGGGTGCCGACCGCCTCCAACATCGAGTACTACGCCGAGATCGTTGAAGAACATGGTTTGCGCCGTCGTCTGATCGGGGCGGGTGGCACGATCGGCGATCTGGCTGTGATGACCGACCTGGACATCTCCGCCGTCCTCGACCGGGCCGAGCAGGCCGTGTTCGGCGTGGGTGAACGGAGAATCGGCGAAGGCCTCATTGCGATGTCTCCGCTCTTGCACGGCACGCTCGAAGTGATCGAAGAGATGGAAGCTCGCGGGTCGGAGTTGACCGGTCTGGCGACCGGGTTTCGAGATCTGGACCGCAAACTGGCCGGATTGCAGGCAGCCAACCTGGTCATCGTCGCGGCCAGGCCGTCGATGGGGAAGTCTGCTCTCGCTTCGAATATCGCCACCAATGTGGCGATGGACGGAGGCACGGTGGCCATGTTCAGCCTGGAAATGAGTCGCGAGGAGATCGTGCAACGGCTGTTGTGCTCGGTGGGCAGGGTCGATTCGATGAAGCTCCGCACGGGCCAGCTCGGCCCGCAGCTATGGCAGAAGGTGGTGCACGCTGCGTCGCGAATGTACAAGGCGCCGATCTTCATCGACGACTCCGGGCAGCTGACCGTGACCGACATCCGTGCCAAGTGCCGGCGGCTCAAGCGACAGCACGGCCTCGACCTGGTGATCATCGACTATCTCCAGTTGATGTCCGGGTCGAACCGTGAGAACCGGCAGCAGGAGATTGCCGAGATCAGCCGGTCCCTCAAGAACCTCGCCCGGGAACTGGACATACCGATCGTCGCGGTTTCGCAGTTGAACCGTGGTTTGGAAGCTCGCGAGGACAAACGTCCCCGGTTGGGCGACCTTCGTGAGAGTGGCGCCATCGAGCAGGATTCCGATGTCGTGATGTTCATCTACCGCCACGAGTACTACCACCCGGAAGCTCAGGACACGAAGGGTCTTGCCGAGGTCATTATTGCCAAGCACCGGGCCGGTTCGACCGGGCGCGTCGACATGACCTTCCTTCCCGAGTTCACGCTGTTCGCCGATCTGGGCCGCGACGTCTCGGTGTAGGCACGACCGCCCTCCATCGACTCCGATTGAGGCGGTCCGGCCCGGAGATGGTTCAACGCCACGGATATGCGGACCTGGTTCGCTAGGTTCCCTGGTATGACCGTGCAGTCGAAAATCTTGTGGATCGTAGGAGTCGTTGTCGCGCTGGTGGTACTGGGACAGGTACTGGCCATCCTCAGATGGGTGATCGGCCTGGTGATCCTGGTGGCGGCCATCGGCTTTGTGCTGCGGGTCATGGGATCAGAATCTGGCAGTACGCCCGGGAAGTGAGGGCATCCGCGGGCAGGCCGGGCCCGGGCTCATTGCTGGTCGCTCACCGGCGTGAGAAGGCTGGTGCGGTAGAGCGAAACCAGCAGGTGGAGGAGCGGGAGCGCGGCCACCAGGATGGTCATGATGGCGAACACGCCGAGGTCCCCTTCGGCCGGCCCGAAAAACCACCCGAGGATTGATAGCCCGATGATCGGCGCAATGCCCAGCCAGAGCAGCAACCGCTCGGATGCCGACCACTGTGCAGTGAAGATATCGTCGTCTTCGGCTGCAAAGACTTCCGCGAACAGGCGGGCCGTGAGCCAGGCACCTACGACGTTCGACCATCCCAGAACTGCCGCCACGACGCCCCCGGTATCAAATTGCTCCGCGATGGCGGCCGCGAGGGCAACCGCCGCCAGGGCAAGGAGTGCGTTGCGGAATCGAATGGGCGGTGGGATCGCCGCGGGGAGCCGGACGATTCCGATGATCACGAGCATCGCGCCAACAACGTCATTGATGACATCAAATCCTTCGAACCGCAGGTCGATGACGATGATCAACGTCGCCAGGAGCAGCAAGCGAGCGATGCGGGCAAGCGCCGGGCGGTCGATCATGAATCGGCCGCCGACAGCCATGTGTCCCGAAACGCCTCTGCCGGGAGCGTGATCAGGTCTTCTTCGAGCCGGACATCGGAGAAGTCGTCACCAAATCGTTGGTCTACCTCGCCGACGGCCGTGCCGGTTGCTCGCTCGATGATGACCGTTCGTCCGCCCCCACCCGGGACCGGGCCGAGATCGACCACCAGCGAAACCAATTGCAGGACCCGTTGCCACCATCGACCACGGCGCGGGGCGGCCTCCCTGCGTAGCTCATACACGTCCGCAGCTCGCACATTGACCCCTCTTGCGTCGGGTGAGGCTAGCCGACGGCCGTGCTTCAAAACCAGTGTCTGGTCAGCCAGGCGGCGGTTTCGTCCAGCGCCGGTCCCATCTCTACCTCACCGATCCGGATCAGCCGATCGTTGGCCTGCCACTCGTCCAGCGCAACTCCCGCGTCGGGAGCGAACGTGTAGTCCAGCCGCCGGTACCTGGCGCCGAGGAGTTGGCCGGTCTGATAGTGGGGGATTCCGGAGACGGCATCGCTCATCAGCCGGATCAGGGGGCGAACCCATTGGAGATAGCCCCAGTTGTGCCGATCCCCTTCAATATGCGACAGGACCTTTCCGGTACCGATGGATAGCAGCGTCACCTCGCTGATATCCGGCCGGTTCTCGATCTCGCACCGGGCATCCTGGGTCTGGGCGAGGGCGGCCATGCTCGGGTTGATGATGGCAACCCCTCCGTCGACGTATCCGTCGACCGACGGGAAGAACGTTGGTGCTGCGCTCGTGTACAGGGCCACGTCCGCCACCCGGCGGTGACCGTCACAGTCCGGTCCTGGAAAGTTATGGAACAGCTTCGGCTTCCACGATCGAAGCATCGGATCGGGATCATTGTTGTCCAGGTCGAAGGCCGGGATCAGGACCCTTCGGTCCAGGTTCTCCAGCAATCCGTCCTCGAATACCTCGTCGAGAGCATGGCGCAGATTCTCGATGCCGTACTCGGCGCCGATCACCCGGCCCAGGTCGCGGACGTCGTCCCAGAGCGTGTCATGGAAGATCAAGGGAGTCTGGTCCACGTAGAGGTCGCGTAGCCGGTCCGGTTCGAGCCCGCCGGCCAGTCCCAGGGCGATGATTCCACCGGTGGAGGTGCCGGCGATGAGGTCGATGTTGTTGCGCCATCCCGGGACCCGCGCGTCGAGTTGCTGGAGAAGGACGGCAACGAGCAAGCCCCGGACTCCGCCACCATCAATCGAGAGGATCCGGTAGTGACCCATGCTGCCCTCCGCCCGGTCGGCTCCCTCAAACCTACCGCGCCCGGCGGGCGCCGCACCCGGCCGGGAAATATGCAAGGCTTGGATACGCCACGGGATGCGTGGCGATCGACGACAATCGATAGGAGCAGCGAGTGGAACAGCGCAACGTGATCATCATCGGAGCGGCAGGTCGGGACTTTCACAACTTCAACACCCGCTACCGAAGTGACGAATCCTCCAACGTTGTTGCCTTTACCGCCACCCAGATCCCCGATATCGAAGGCCGCCGTTACCCGCCGGAACTCGCCGGGCCCCGCTACCCCGACGGCATCCCCATTCATGCCCAGGAAGACCTGCCGCGCCTGATCGAGGAGCTCGAAGTTCACGAGTGCGTGTTCTCCTACAGCGACGTGTCCTACCAGCACGTGATGAGCGTGGGATCGATCGTCGAAGCAGCCGGAGCCTCCTTCACGATGCTGGGACCGGGTGACACCCAGCTCCCCAGCACCAAGCCGGTTGTGTCCGTGTGCGCCGTGCGGACCGGCTCAGGAAAGAGCCAGACATCCCGCCGCGTGATCGAGATCCTCATGGCTCACGGGCTCAAGGTGGTGGCCGTTCGTCACCCGATGCCCTACGGGAACCTCATCGCGCAGAAAGTGCAGCGGTTCGCCGAACTGTCAGACCTCGAGAAGCACGACTGCACGATCGAAGAGATGGAGGAGTACGAACCGCACATCGTGCGCGGCAATGTGATCTATGCAGGAGTTGACTACGAGGCCATCCTGCGGGCCGCTGAGAACGATCCGGCCGGGTGCGATGTGATCATCTGGGACGGTGGCAACAACGACTTCTCTTTCTTCAAGCCCGACCTGCTGATCACCGTGGCGGACCCTCATCGACCCGGACATGAGCTCCGGTATTACCCCGGCGAGGTCAACGTGCGGATGGCCGATGTTGTCGTCATCAACAAAGTGGACAGCGCAGATCCGGAAGGGGTCGCAACTGTTCGGGCGAATGTCATGGCCCTCAACCCGGATGCTGTGATGGTCGAGGCCGCCTCAACCGTGCGGATCGAGAACCCCGAGATAGTGCGAGGCAAGCGTGTCCTCGTCATCGAGGACGGTCCGACCCTGACCCATGGGGAGATGAAGATTGGGGCCGGGGTGGTGGCTGCTCAGCGAAATCAAGCTGCCGAATTGGTCGATCCACGGCCCTTCCTGGTCGGGCGGTTGCGCGAGACCTTCGAGATCTACCCCAACATCGGAACGATTCTGCCGGCCATGGGATACGGCGAAGTGCAGCTGCGCGACCTCGAGGCGACCATCAACGCAACCGATTGTGATGCCGTCGTCATCGCCACCCCCATTGATCTCAACAGGATCATCGACATCAAGAAGCCGAACACGCGCGTCTTCTACGATCTCGAAGAGGTGACCAAACCCGACCTGACCGACCTGCTGGCCACGTTCGTTGAGACCCACGCCGCCGGGTAGTCCCCGTTTGGGGCCCGGAGGTTGGTCGCTATTGGTGCGAACTGGGCGCATAGACCCTGAGGAAAAGTCGAGACCCCCTCCGCCGATGAGGGGGTCTCTCGTTCTCGTCCGGTCCTCTCGGGAAGAGTCGGAGGAAGGGGGAACTCCGTATTGCCTCGGCGTGCATGAGACCGGGCGAGAACTTGTACTTCGAGTATCGGGTTTTACACGGGGTTTCTTGAGCGCCATTTTGGCCGGGAACTTCTCGCTGTGTTAGTACATCTCCCGGTAGCACTCGATTCCCTCCGCCGACGATCCCCGGGTCCCGCTGCTCAGGGATCGTTCGCGCCCGATATCCTCTCCGCCATGCCATCCCGCTCGAGTGCCATGGTCTCGCTGGTCGTCCTGACCGCGGCCTGGGGGACGATCCCCTTGATCGTCCGTTCGGTCGAGCTTTCGACCCAGCAATTGGTGGCGATGCGCCTCCTCCTCGGCGCCCTGCCGCTCCTGGTGGTTCTGCTGAGCCGCGGCGTCCCCCGATTGGGTCCGTCACAGTGGCTGCGAGTGACCGGACTCGGCGCGCTGCTCGCCTTTCACTGGGTGGCGTTCTTCTGGTCGCTCACTACGACCACGGTGGCTATCGCCCTCGTTCTGGTGTACCTGGCTCCGGTGGCTATGGCGACCCTGGCGCCGATGGTTCTGGGGGAACCCTTCCAGCGGCGTTCCGCTGTTGCGCTGGCCATCGCGCTCGCAGGAGTCGTCCTCGTGGCCAGGCCGGGAGAAGGCGCCACCACTGAGGGGGTGATCTCCGGCTTGCTGGCTGCTGCCAGTTTCGCCGGTCTCGTTCTGGCCGGAAAACCGATTGCCCAGCAGATCGGGCCGCTCCGGCTGGCCACCCTGGAGACGGCCGTGGCGGCTCTGCTCATGATTCCGTGGGCCGTGAGTGCCTTTCCGGCGGCCCTGGCATCATGGTGGCAATTGTTGATTCTCGGTGTCCTGCTCACCGGGCTGGCAGGGTATGTGTACTGGCGGAGCGTGGCGGCGCTTCCCGTCGCCACGGTTGCGGTGCTCAGCTACATGGAGCCTGCCTCGGCCGTTGTCTGGGCCGCGCTGTTCCTCGGCGAGAGCGGTGATCCGGTGACCTGGCTGGGCGTGATGCTGGTCCTGGTTGCAGGAGCTGCGGCTGGATTGCAGGGGCGTGAGGCGCTGTCGGCCGAGCAACCCGTCGCCGGCTAAAGCCACCGGCACGGATGCCGATCCATGGGGCAATGCCAGCCCTACGCGGTACACCAGGGAAGCCCTCGCTTAAAGGTGCCCTATCGGCCATTGGGAGGGTCCTCTCCGGTCGGGAGACGGGCGCCGACCTCCGGGCCAGGCTCAAGGAGTATCGAGGCGACTCGCACGTGTCCAGGGCCTTGCACGATCTTCCCCGAGGCTGGCATGTTTTTCGCGACCTCAACCTTGGCGATGAAAGCGTTGACCATGTGGCGACGGGACCGCGCGGGGTCTTCACCATCGAGGTGAGCGTCGATGCCGCGACGGTCGTGGCGAATAGCCGCGGCCTTTTCACCTACGGGAGGCGCAACACCCGGCTGATCGACCAGGCGATGCGCAGGGCGCGCACCCTCGAAACACACCTCGGCGTCGCAGTGCAACCCGTGCTGGTTGTTGTCGGCGCCGACCTCACCGGCAACGAGGTCGATGGGCTTCCGGTGGTGTTGCTCGAAGAGCTGAAGGAGTTTCTGCTGCAGGATGATGGGCGGCGGCTCTCGTGGGATGAAGCCAAGCGGGTATTGGATGCCCTCGAGGCGATGACGCGCTAGAAGTAGTGCATGAACACCTGGACTGAACTCGGGGACGGGGTCTTCGTGCGTCGATACGAGTCGCTGGCGCTCTCCATCGGTGCCATCGTCGGCGACGACGGGGTGCTGGTTGTCGATTCACGCGCCACCCACGACCAGGCCCGGGAGCTGATCGAGGACCTGTCGGCCTTGACCGCCCTGCCCGTCCGCTGGGTCGTCAACACTCACTACCACTGGGATCATTGCTGGGGCAATGCGATGTTTCGCACGGCGGAGTTGTGGGGCCATGCCAACACCCGGCTGCACCTCATCGAGCACGGGGAGCAAGCGCGCCAACGCGTCCTGGCCCAACTCCCGGCCGAGTACCACGAGGTGGTCCGCGAGGTCGAGATCGTTCCTCCCGAGCACACATTTTCGGACGAGATTTCGCTCGACATAGGCTGCGCGGTCGACCTCAGGTATCACGGCCGCGGGCATACGGACAGCGACATCACGATTAGCGCCGGGAATGTTCTGTTCGCCGGTGACCTCATCGAAGAAGCAGCCCCACCGGCCTTTGACGATTCGTTTCCCCTGGACTGGCCCGGAACGCTGGACAGCGTGCTGGAATGGGCGACCGGTCCGGTGGTTCCCGGCCACGGCGACCCGGTTGACCGAGGCTTCGTCGAGCGCCAGCGCCATGACATTGCAGCCACGATCGATCTGGCCCGGGCAGGGTACGAGGCAGGTGTACCGGCGAGAGACGTCAGCGTTGCGGGCCTCACCTTCCCCGCCGCGGTAAGCCGTTTCGTTGTCGAACGGGCCTATGCCCAGCTCAGCGGCGACATCTGAGCAGTCTCACCCGTCCTTTTCCGCCAGTTCTCGAAACTCGTCCGGTACCGCTCCCGTCCCGGACAAGGCGACCGAGGCATAGCCAACCGACTTCCGCCCGAAGCGATCCCGGACCCCGTCCACCGACCGGTCGAGAGCCCATCGGGCGGCTCCGGCGGAGGTACCGGGGCGCTGTTTCTCCTCACCGATGTCGATGGGGAGCTCGAGCTGGAGTGCGGCTTCGTACACCAGGTGCGAAACCGAGATGGCCAGCAGCGTGATCGCCTTCTCGCCCGGGTGATCCTGGAGGGCGGTGGCAACCAGCGAGTACGCCACTTCGGCGAGAATCGGGGTCGCCGAGATTGCCGCCGGGAGGGTGACCGACCTGGTGACGGATTGCATTTCGGCGAACCGGACTCTGACCGTCACCGTCTTTCCGGCCCTCTCCTTGGCGCGGAGGCGGGTAGCGACGCGGTCGGCGAGGTGGCGCAGCGTCGTCCGGATGAGCTCGGGAGAGATGTCCCGGCGTCCCAGCGCCGACTGGGCACCGACCGAGCCGGCCCGGTGGCTTGTCTCGATATCACGGGGATCGTGATTCCAGGCCAGGGAGCCGAGCTTGGTGCCCACGGCCCGCCCCAGCAGGTGCTCGAGCGACCGGCCCGGCGTGGCGGCCAGCTCCCCGATGGTCGTGATGCCCCGCTCGGCCAGACGGGCTTGCGTGACCGGACCTACCCCCCACATGAGTTCCACCGGCAGCGGGTGGAGGAAATCGAGCTCGTGGTCCGGTTCCACCACGATGAACCCGTCGGGTTTGGCGACCTGGGAGGCGATCTTGGCGAGATGCTTCGTGCGGGCGACGCCGACGGATACGGGCAGTCCGGCTTCCTCGCGCGTTCTGCGCCGGATCTCCACGGCCATCGTGGTTGGTGACCCGAAGAGGTGGACCGAGCCGGCGACGTCGAGAAAGGCCTCATCGATGGAGATCCTCTCCACCAGGGGAGTGAAATCCCGCATGATGTCGATGCACTGGTCGCCAAGGCGTTGATACTCGGCAAAATGCCCGCCGACGAACAGGAGATCGGGGCAGAGTTCCCGCGCCCGGCGTCCTCCCATGCCGCCGCGCACTCCGTACTTCTTGGCTTCGTAGGAGGCGGCCAGGACTACCCCACCCCCTACTGCGATTGGTTTTCCCCGCAGGGTCGGATCGAGCAGCTGTTCCACGGACGCATAGAAGGCGTCGAGGTCGGCGTGCAAAATGGTGGCCCCGGCAGCAGCCATGTATCGCATACTAATCGAACATATGTTCGATTAGTCGTGTCCGCTCGGAACCTCGATTTCGTGACGGCGAACGCCGGTCGACCGTGGCGGATAGCCTGGAGTTCGGACAGGCCCACGGAACATCTCAGAGCTGGAGGCCAGAGTTGCTGCAGTCGATCAACCCCGCGACGGGGGAACTGGTTGCCGAGTACCGGGAGCATCAACCCGAGGAAGTAGATCGCTTCGTTGAGATCGCCGACGCTGCCTCGCGTTCCTGGCGCGAACTCGATTTCGGAACCCGGGCAGCGGTGCTGCAACGGGCGGGCGGACTCCTGGAGAGCCGGGCAGATGACCTGGCGGTCCTGATGGCCCGCGAGATGGGCAAACCGGTTGCCCAGGGCACGGCTGAGGCGCGGAAGTGCGCCTGGGTGTGCAAGCACTACGCCGATCATGCCGAGCACTATCTGAGCGACGTCATCATCGAAACCGAAGCGGCCAAGAGCTATGTCACCTATCAACCGCTCGGAGTGGTTCTAGCCGTCATGCCGTGGAACTTTCCGCTGTGGCAGGTGTTCCGGTTTGCTTCCCCGGCCCTCATGGCGGGAAATGCCGGATTGCTCAAGCACTCATCGAATGTCTCCGGTTGTGCCCTCGCCATCGAGGACATCTTGTTGACGGCCGGGCTTCCGGAAGGTCTGTTCCGGACGCTGCTGATTCCCTCCTCCCGGGTTGAGCCGGTGGTGGCCCATCCGCTCGTCCGGGCTGCGACGGTGACCGGATCGGGTCCGGCGGGGGCGGCGGTCGCGGCCGCGGCCGGCCGGTACCTCAAGAAGACCGTTCTGGAATTGGGCGGCAGTGACCCCTATCTCGTGCTCGAGGATGCCGACCTCGATCTGGCTGCCACCACGTGCGCTACTAGCCGCCTCCTCAATGGCGGCCAGAGCTGCATCGCTGCGAAGCGGTTCATTGTTCATGAGAGCGTCGGTGCAGAGTTCACGGAGAAGCTCATTGCGGGGATGGCCTCCAAGAAGTTGGGTGACCCGCTCGATCCGGAAACGGATATTGGACCTCAGGCGCGTGTGGATCTGCGCGACGAGCTCCACCAACAGGTCCTGGGCAGCGTCGCCGCCGGAGCAAAGCGAGAGCTGGGCGGTGAGATCCCTCCGGGGCCCGGCGCGTACTATCCGGCCACCGTGCTGAGCGGGGTCACCAAAGGCATGCCCGCCTACCACGAAGAGATGTTCGGCCCGGTTGCTGCCGTCACCCTCGTCGGCGGAGAAGCAGAAGCGATCGCGGTCGCCAACGACAGCGACTTCGGTTTGGGCGCCGCCGTCTTCTCGAGAGATCTCGACCGCGCCGAGGCTGTTGCCGGGCGGATTGAAGCGGGGAACGTGGCCGTCAACACACTGGTCGCTTCCGATCCTCGCCTGCCGTTCGGTGGGATCAAACAGTCCGGCTACGGCAGGGAACTGGCCGACCTCGGAATCAAAGAGTTCATGAACGTCAAGACCGTGGTGGTGGCGTAGCGATCACCTGCCACGCCGAAGTGTCGCTGTGACCCAGGCGATGGTTTCGAGCTCAGATCGTCCAGTTTCAGTGGGACGGCCCTGGTGCACACTCGCCGCAAGCGAGGACGCTGGAGCAACAGTCACAACCGCTGTCTCGTAGCGCACGAAGTGCCGTCATGTGCGGCTTTCGACTGGTTCGTTTCGCTGCTGTGAGATCAGCCAGTAGCCCAACCCGACAAGGCTGAGACCGCCAACGAACAGACCTCCATCGTCGGGGAAGATGCCGCCGGCGATGAACACAAGGAGGAACAGCGCCGACCATCTCAACCGATGGCCCACTGTCAGAGCGAGAACACTTCCCACAATCAGGGCGACCGCACCGATGATCCCTCCCCATGAATAGAGGTCGCCGCCCCAGGTGAGGCCAAAGAGGTCTTCCAGGAGGTTCCCGACTCCTTCTACCGCCAATCCCATTCCTGCAATCGCTAGAACGAGAGAGGCTCTCCCCAACTCCGGCCTTCGAGATAGGAGCATCACTGCCCAGCCCGCAGCCACCCAGCCGACGGTGGTCAGGATCACCGCCGAAAAGTCGAGAGACGACACCGGTTCCCAGTAGACGGGATCGGCCAACGCCATCGCTGCTCGGACGATCACGAGAACCCCGGCGGCAACAAACCACCAGCCAGGTCGGGTCAACCCAACACTGTCAGATCGCATCAGCGCAAGCTAGCGAAGAAGGGATGACGCAAGCCGCCCATAAG
>CAVPPF010000002.1:0-726840 GCA_963707435.1 uncultured Actinomycetota bacterium
TGGCTGGCGTCAGCACGTCTTTACCGTTGGGCGAAGCAGGATCATCGAGGTCGGCGGTCCGGATCATGTCGACCAACCCTACGCCGGGTGGAGAGGGATCAGCCTCCTCGTTCCGATCTCGAGTATCCGGACACCTCTGGAGAACCACGTCCGAAGACTCTCTGTTGTAGCGTCTACCGGATGCATGTCGCCGACAGTCACGATCTCATTCGCGTACCGGTGCACGCGCCAATAACCTCAAAGACGTCAGCGTCGAGCTCCCCAAGCGACGCTTGACAGTGTTCACCGGGGTCTCAGGATCGGGCAAGAGCTCTCTCGTCTTCGACACGATCGCGGCGGAGTCGCAGCGGTTGATCAATGACACGTATAGCACCTTCGTGCAGGGGTTCATGGCGACGATGGCGCGACCGGAGGTGGACGTGCTGGAGGGGGCTGACGACGGCGATCATCGTCGATCAGGAGCGGATGGGCGCCAACGTTCGCTCGACGGTCGGCACCGCCACCGACGCCAACGCGATGCTGCGTATCCTCTTCAGCCGGCTCGGGCAGCCGCACATCGGATCGCCCCAGGCGTTCGCGTTCAACGTCCCCTCCGTCCGCGCAGCCGGGGCGATCACCGTTGAGCGTGGTGATCGCAAAACCGTGAGGAAGAGCTTCACGGTGACCGGCGGCATGTGTCCGCGCTGCGAGGGCATGGGCAGCGTGACCGACATCGATTTGTCCCAGCTCTACGACGAGGGCAAGTCGCTGTCCGAAGGCGCAATCACCGTCCCCGGCTACAAGCCGGGTGGCTGGATGGTGCAGGGTTTTGCCGAATCGGGCTTCCTGGACCCGGACAAGCCGATCCGCGACTACACCAAGAAGGAGCTGCACGACTTCCTGTACCGCGAGCCGACGAAGGTGAAGGTCAACACCATAAACCTGACGTACGAGGGCCTGGTCCCCAAGGTCCAGAAGTCGTTCTTCTCGAAGGACCGCGACTCGCTGCAGCCGCACATCCGGGCGTTCGTAGACCGGGCGGCGACCTTCACTGCGTGTCCCGACTGCGGCGGTACCCGGCTCAGCGAGGCGGCCCGGTCTTCGAGGATCGACGGGATGAACATCGCCGATGTGTCCGCGCTGCAGATCAGCGACCTGGCCGGGTGGGTTGGCAGCCTCAACGAGCCGTCGGTCGCGCCGCTGCTCGGCGCGCTGCGAGCAGACCCTCGACGCGTTCGTGGAGATCGGGCTCGGCTACCTGTCGCTCGACCGGCCGTCGGGGACGCTGTCGGGCGGGGAGTCGCAGCGCACCAAGATGATTCGCCACCTCGGTTCCTCGCTCACCGACGTGACGTACATCTTCGACGAGCCCACCATCGGCCTGCATCCCCACGACATCCAGCGGATGAACGAGCTGCTGCTCCAGCTACGGGACAAGGGCAACACGGTGCTCGTCGTCGAGCACAAGCCTGAGACGATCGCCATCGCCGATCATGTTGTAGACCTCGGCCCGGGCGCCGGTCCTGCAGGCGGCACCATCTGCTTCGAGGGAACCGTCGAAGGGCTCCGGGCCGGCGATACCGTCACCGGACACCATCTTGACGACCGGGCCGTCCTCAAGGAGAAGGTGCGGACACCCGACGGCAAGCTGGAGATTCGCGGCGCAACGACCAACAACTTGCAAGATGTCGACGTCGACATCCCCCTCGGGGTGCTCTCGCGCGGTCACCGGCGTGGCGGGCTCGGGCAAGAGTTCGCTGATCCACGGTTCGATGCCTCAACAGGTGGCGGGCACCGAGGTCGTGTCGATCGACCAGGATGCGGATCCACGGGTCACGACGGAGCAACCCGGCGACCTACACCGGATTGCTCGACCCGATTCGCAAAGCTTTTGCCAAAGCCAACGGGGTGAAGCCGGCGCTCTTCAGCCCCAATTCCGAAGGCGCCTGCCCCATCTGCAACGGTGCCGGCGTCATCTTCACAGAGCTCGGTTTCATGGACACCGCCACCACCACGTGTGAGGAATGTGAGGGGAAGCGGTTCGAGGCATCGGTGCTGGAATACCAACCGCGGGGCGGGACATCAGCGAGGTGCTGGCCATGTCGGTCACCGAGGGGGAGGAGTTCTTCGGCCTCGGTGAGGCGCGCACGCCTGCGGCCCACGCCATCCTCGACCGGCTGGCCGACGTGGGTCTCGGCTACCTGAGTCTCGGTCAGCCGCTCCCCACGTTGTCCGGTGGCGAGCGGCAGCGGCTCAAGCTGGCCACCCGCATGAACGAGAAGGGAGGGGTCTACGTCCTCGACGAGCCGACCACCGGGCTCCATCTCGCCGACGTCGATCACCTGCTTGGTCTGCTCGACCGGCTCGTGGATTCGGGCAAGTCGGTCATCGTCATCTCGCATCACCAGGCGGTGATGGCGCACGCCGACTGGATCATCGATCTCGGCCCCGGCGCCGGCCACGACGGCGGCCGGATCGTGTTCGAGGGCACACCGGCGGACCTGGTCGCTGCTCGCTCGACCCTCACCGGCCCGCACCTCGCCGACTACGTGGGCGTGGCCTAGGGCCGGATTTTTACGACACCGATTCGTCGTCCGGTTCGGACGGCCGCCCCGGCAGACGGAGGGGTAGCTCGACGCGAAATACCGTCCGACCCGGCCGGGAATCGACGGTGAGGTTCCCGCCGTGGTGATGGATGACGATGTTGCGGCTGATATCCAGCCCCAGGCCCGTGCCCGATCCGGGAGGCTTGGTGGTGAAGAAGCGAATCGAAGATCCGGGACTGGATCTCTGCGGGGATGCCGGGACCGTTGTCCTCGACCTCGACCACCACACCCTGATTCGGTGGGTTTCGCCCGCACGATCAACCGCCCGTTGCGTCTGTTCGGCCACGGCATAGATGGCGTTGTCGATCAGGTTGGTCCAGACCTGATTGAGTTCGCCGCCGAGCGCCTCGATGCGCGGCAGATCGCTCTGTGTACTCCCGGCGCACCTCCATGTTTTTGGTCTTGTGTTCGAGCAGCATCAGTGTGTCGTCGAGGCCCGCGATGACGTCGACGTTCTGCACGGGAGCCTGATCGAGGTACGGCGTACGATTTCAGAGCCTTGACGATCGCCGACATTCGGCGGGTTCCCTCTTCGATTTGATAGACGAGGGCGAGTTGTTCTTGGGCGGCGTCAATGAGGCCGATGACACGCTCCAATTGGGAACTCTCCACGTGGTCGACGAGGTCGGAGAGCCGGTCCACCGTGATCCCGGCGTCCACCAGACCCGGGGGCCAGTTCCCAGCTTCGATGAACGTCGTGGTCGGCCAGCCAGACCTCGACGTCGTCCTCGAGATCGGCGCGTTCGATTGCCGAGAGCGGAGTGTTCCCGATACCTTCGCAGGCGTGTCTCCTCGAGCAGGTTCTCGAGGAACGACGAGGCCTCACCGAGTTCGAGCGCCGCCGTGGCACGGGCGTTGCCGTAGCGCTCGATCGCGGCGTGAAGTTGTCCGGCGCTCCGGTTGACGGCCGCCGCCGGGTTGTTCAGTTCGTGGGCAAGGCCGGCGGTGAGGGTGCCCAGTTGCGCCATCCGTTCTGACTGCTGCAGACTGGCTTGCGTGTTACGCCACCGACCGAGCATGACCTCGAAAAAGGCCCGGGAAGCGGAAGGGCTCGAATCGAGCAGGTCGTCGAGACGAGCTTTGGGAATCGCCAGCAGGGTGGTATCGGACCTTGCCCGGACCGATGCGTTCCGCGGGGCGTCTTCGAGTAGTGCCATCTCGCCGACGACTCCCTCGGATTGAACAGCCAGCAGTACTTCGCCACCAACGGTCGCTTTCACGATCTCGATCTGGCCCTCGAGCACGACGAAGGCACGATCGCCGCGATCGCCCTCAGAGAACAACAAGGCCCCGGCGGGAAGGTGGACCTCCTCTATGCCAACCGAGAGCCGCTCGAGGTCTTCGCCGGGTAACTCCGCAAAAAGAGGGACGGTTCGGAGCCGTTGGACGGTGTTCACGCCGTTTCGAGGTACTTGTGGATGAAACTGACAGCCACGGCGCCTTGCCCAACCGCCGATGCGACCCTGCGGATCACATTGGCTCGCACGTCGCCGGCGGCGAAGATCCCCGGCACGCTCGTCTCCAGAAGATACGGGTCCCGTTCGAGCGGCCATGAAGAGGGCCGGGCACCGTCGACCAACAAGTCCGTTCCGGTGAGAATGAAATCCCCGCTTGTCTCTTGCAACGATGCCTTCGACGAAATCTGAGTGAGGCCGGGCACCGATGAAGATGAAGAGGCCGGCGGCATCCTGAGTTTCTTCGATGCCGTCGGTGAGCAGCGTGATTTCCTCGAGGTGTGCTTCTCCGGCGACTCGCGCTATCTGTGTGTTCAACCGCACGCTGATGTTCGGAGTAGCGGCAATCTGATCGATCAGATACTGCGACATACCGGCTTCGAGAGAGTCACCCCGAACCAGGACGACCACATTTCCGGCGAACTTCGACAGCATCATGGCCGCCTGCCCGGCCGAATTGGCACCGCCGACGACGAAGACATCCTCACCGCGATAGGTCACAGCTTCCGATACAGCCGCTCCGTACCAGATACCGGCTCCAATGAGCGGCGCGGCGCCGGGTACATCGAGAGTGCGGATCGTCATCCCCGTCGCGATCAGGAGTGCCCGACAGCTCAACTCGATCCCGTCGTTGAGGGTCACGATCTTGGTCGGTTCTTCGAGCCGAACTCCGGTGGCCTCGACCGCGGTGAGGATTTCCGCTCCAAGGCGTTTTGCCTGGACGGTGGCCCGACGGGCCAGATCCCCGCCACTGATGCCCTTGGGGAATCCGAGATAGTTCTCGATCCGTGATGAGGTGCCCGCCTGACCGCCGGTTGCTTGCCGCTCGATGAGCGCCGTTCGCAGCCCCTCCGAGGCACCGTACACACCGGCCCCGAGACCCGCCGGCCCGGCACCCACCACGACCAGGTCGTAGTGGGTGGTGGTTGGCGCAGTCTGAAGTCCGGCATGGTCGGCCAGCATCCGATTGTCGGGCCGCTCGAGTCTCGTCCCGTCGGGAAACATGACCAGCGGCAAGCCGGCGGGTTGGTCACCCGCTGCAGCGATCGTCTTGGCATCGGGGTCGGTCTCGACGTCGAAGAACCGGTAGGGGACCTGGTTGCGAGAGAGGAAGTCCTTGACCTCGTAGCTGTCGGGTGACCAGCGGGCACCAATCACACGGATGCCGTCGTAGGGGACCGGCACGTCGGCTTGCCAGTCTTCCAACAAGTCGTCCAGCACCGGGTAAAGGTGCTCCTCCGGCGGGTCCCAGGGCTTCATCAGGTAGTGATCCAGTCCGACATCGTTGATTGCGGCGATGGCGGCATCCGTGTCTGCGTAGGCAGTGAGTAACACCTTCTTGGCATCCGGAAACAGCTCCACGGCCTTCATGAGGAACTCGGTGCCGCTCATCTCCGGCATCCGCTGATCCACGACGAACGCTGCAACCGCGTCGCCGCGGCTCTGGAGTTCGCGCAGGGTCTCCAATGCCTCCCCGCCCGACGAGGCTCGCACGATTCGGTAGTTCTCCCCGTAGTGCTGCCGCAAATCGCGAGAAACCGCGGCGAGCACCTGTGGATCGTCGTCGACGCTGAGAATCGCCGGTTTGCTCAAAACCTCTCCTGTATCCATGTCGCTGAAACGCTTCTGGTCCCCGGGGGATCCATCCCCCGAGATGACGATCACGACGAAGGACTCAACCTAGCCAAACGCCCGGGATGTCTGCGGGGATCTTGGTTCACGATCAATCGCATACCCTGACAGGATCCGGCACAGCCCTACCGGGAGCCTGTAGGCTCCGCCGAGATGTCGGATACCACCGCTGAAGAACTCAAGGAGCTTCTGAAAACCATAGCACGCGCCCACCACGAAGCGACCGGGGGGACCAACGCCGCCTGGGCGGAGTGGTATGCGGAGCATCTGCACGACGCGATCGGCCCCCTGCTCGGGGCGAACTTGTCGGTTGAGGAGATAGCCGGATGGCTGACCGCAGCCGATATCGAGTACCGAGCCGAGGAACGTGATGTGTCGTGGGCGAGATACTACGCCCGCTTCATCCTCAGTCGCACCAACGCAAGTTGAGGTGGACCTCGCCCGGTGAGGGATCCGTGGAGGCTGTCTCTCACGGTCCGGCAATGGAGCACCGGGTGCCGTAGCCGTGACGCAAGGACGAGGGCGTTGCCAACGCCTCGATTCTGAAGCGCTTCTACTATTCCAAAACGATGCAGACGTTTCTCTTCACCGATATCGAATCGAGCACGCGGCTTTGGGAGGACCATCCGGTTGAGATGGCCGACGCTCTGGCTCGCCACGATGCGATCCTGACCGAGACCATCAACGGGACGCGGGGAAGGGTGTTGAAGACGACCGGCGACGGATTGATCGCCGTCTTCGACTCGGTCGCTGACGCAGTGGTCGGCTCGCTCGAGGCGCAGAAATCCCTGGGTGCTGAACCCTGGGGTTCTACGGGGCCGTTGCGGGTACGTATGGGGATTCACGTCGGCCAAACGGAAAGCCGTGATGGTGACTACTTCGGACCGGCGATGAACCGAACCGCTCGCATCATGGCGGCCGGTCATGGAGGTCAGGTGCTGCTCTCCGGGACGGCCGCCGCCGGCGCGGCCGGCGCCCTTCCTCCGGGAGCGGTGCTGCGAGACCTGGGGACCCACCGGCTCAAGGACCTGACCCTGCCCGAACATCTCTATCAATTGGTTCACCAGGAGGTGGCGACCGAGTTCCCGCCACCCAGGACCCTGGACTCCCGACCGCACAATCTGCCGCTCCAGGCCACGGAGTTCTTGGGACGGACCGGCGAGCTCGCGGCGATCCAGGTCATGCTGGATTCCCCCAATGTGAGGCTGTTGACCATCACCGGTCCCGGCGGTGCCGGGAAGACCCGTCTCGGTCTGCAGGTGGCCGCCGAGCAATTCGACCGTTTCCGGAATGGTGTCTTCTTCGTCGACCTCGCCGCGGAACGCGATGCCGGTGCTGCCTTCGAAACGATCGTGCGCACGCTCAATCTGCCCGTTGCGGGAGGCGGCGACCCGCTCCAGATACTCAAGACGCGCCTTCGAGACCTTCAGATGTTGCTCGTGCTGGACAACTTCGAGCAAGTGACGGTGGCTGCGCCCGGTCTCGGCGAACTCCTCCAGAACGCACCACGGTTGCAGATCATCGTGACCAGCCGGGAGACCCTCCGGATCCGGGCCGAGCACGTGTTTCCGGTACCTCCGCTTTCTCTTCCCGATCCGAACGACCCTGCGGAGGCGATTGCGGAGGCCGAGGCAGTCCAGCTGTTCGTCGGAACGGGCCCAGGCGGTACGGTCCGGATTCAGCGATCACCGGGGACAATGCCCCGGTCATCGCTGAGATCTGCCTTCGGCTCGACGGTCTGCCCCTGGCAATAGAGCTGGCGGCGGCGCGCCTCAACGTGTTCACGCCGACCGATCTGCTCGATCGTCTCCGCCAGAGGCTCGACGTCCTCGGCGCAGGCGGCCGTGACCTCCCGGACCGGCAACGCACGTTGTGGGGAGCGATCGGATGGAGCTACGAACTGCTCGACGAGCGAGAACGAGACCTCTTCGACGATCATGGCGGTCTTCTCAACGGCGCGGCTCCCGGCCCTCGAGGCTGTGACGGCATCGGCGCTCGGTTCCGGCTTGGATATCGACACCCTGGCCTCGCTGGTGGACAAGAGCCTGGTGCGAAGCGACGACGGTGGCCCTTCGCAACGCTTCGCCATGTTGTTGATGATCAAGGAGTACGCCGCGGAGCGCCTCGCCGGTTCGCCGGAGCAGGAACAGGCGGTCCGTCGCGCCCATGCCGTCTACTTCTCGGACTTCACCCGCCGCCTCGAGGACCGGCTGCGCGGCGAGGATCGTCAATCGGCGCTGGAGGATCTGGCCGGGGAGATCGGCAACCTGAGAACGGCCTGGCGATACTGGGTGGAGCAGGGAGATCTGGAGCAGCTCTTCCACCTCATCGATGGATTGTGGGCACTGCACGAGGCGAACGGCTGGTACCACGCCGCCATTGAGCTCGCCTCCGATGCGCTGCAGGTGTTGGCGACCGTCGAGCGAACACCGGAGTGGGCGGCGGAGGAACTAGCCCTTCGCACCAGTCTGGCCCGGGCGCTGATGGCGGTCCGAGGCTACGGCGTCGAAGTGGAGGAAGCCTTCAAGCAGGTGCTCGCGCTTTCGGAGGTTGCCGGAACTACTGCGCAACGCTTTCCGGTACTGAGGGCCCTTGCCAGCTACTACATAGCGACAGCCGATATGGGCCGGGCCGTTGAAGTAGGAAGGCAACTTCTCGAGTTGGGCGAACTCGAGGGAGACGAGTCGATACTGATCGAAGGCCACTACGTGTTCGGTGGAGCCGTGTCCTTCTCAGGCGACCTCGGCACCGGTATCCCCCATCTCGAGCGGGCCATCGAGCTGTACGATCCTCAGATCCATCGGTCCAGCCGTTTCCGGCTCGGACCGAATACCGGAGTTGTCGCCCGAGTCGCTCTGGGGTTGCTCCTCTGGCAGAGCGGCGGACTGGAGCGGGGCATTGCACACCTCAAAGAGGCTCTCGACCTTGCCCGGCAACTCGACCATCCCTACAGCACTGCGTACGCCCTCTATCACAACGGTTTCCTGGCGCTGGGCCGGGGCCGGATCGAAGAGTGCGAGGAGTACGCCGATGAACTCGCCCTGGTGGCCGGCCAGAACGACTACCTGGTGTGGAAGACGCTCGCCACCGTGTTGCAGGGGGTCACAACGACGGCGCTCGGCCGGGCCGAGGAGGGCCTCACCATGACCGAGGCGGCCATCGACCTGTACCGGGGTTTGACGACCCCTCCGGTCTTCTGGCCACTGATCCTCAGCATGCGGGGCCAGGTTCATGCCATGGCCGGCCGGCCCGAACAGGCTCTTGCACTTATCGATGAGGCCATGAACATCCCGGGACCCGGGGTGGCTCAAGGCTTCATCTTCAAAGGCGACTTCCTCAGAATGCTTCCCGAACCTGATCGCGCCGGCGCCGCCGCGGCGTATCAGGCCGGGGTGCTGGGGTCGCGGGCTGAAGGCCTCCACTTGATCGAACTGCAGGCTTTGACCAGGCTCGTCGGCCTCCGTCGGGAGATGGGGGCGGCCCCCGACGGAAGCGATGAGCTGGCGTCGCTATTAGCGACATTCACGGAAGGCTTTGACGAGCACGACCTGCTCATGGCCAAGGAGATGCTGGGCTGATCGGGCTGCGCGCCGCCGGGCGCCCGGAGTCGGCGGTGAGTAGTCTCCTGCACCGTGAAGAGGCGGGCAGCATGGTTCATGGTTTTCGGACTTACGCTCGTTGCGTGCGCGCCGGCCGCCGAAACCGTACCCGAGCCCTCGACCACCACAGCGGACACAACCCGATCAATACCCGCCGGAACCGAAACCTACCGGGTCGATGAGCCCGATGGCATAGCCGATCAGATCCTCACCGGTGGGCTCATCGTCACCATGGATCGACCGGCTGAAGCTGAAGCTCTCGCCCTCGACGGCAACAGGATCTTGGCCGTTGGAGACGAGGCCGAGGTCCTGACCTTGGCCGGTCCCGACACGACCGTGGTCAACCTGGAAGGTCGGGTGGTGTTCCCCGGCTTCATTGACGCCCACTCCCACTGGTATCAGCCCGGTCGCATTGGCAACTATGGGCCTGAGCAGGTCAATCAGGTTTTGTTGAGCCGGGGCTGGACCGGCACCAATGAACTCAACATTGAACCATTTTTCGCAGACCAGTTCTTCGCCTGGCACCAAGCGGGCCGAATCGACTTGCGGATGAACGGCTACCTCAGCATCAATACGCCCGGAACCGATCAAGATCGCTACGGGGATTGGTTTCGTGCCTACGATCTAGAACCCGGATCGACGATCGGCGATCGGCTCACGATCCCGGGCGTGAAGATCTTCATCGCTTCCGACTGGGACCGCGTCGTCAAGTGGTCTGGGGATGAACTCGTCGATCTGGTCGGACGGCTCCACGATGAGGGATGGCAGGTCGCCGCCAAACAGATAAGCGACGACAGCCTCGACATGGCATTGGCCGCGTTCGAAGCGGTTGCCGAAGCAGGTGCCGACCGGCGCCACCGTTTGGAACACGCTCTCGAACTGCGGACCGATCAGATTCCACGAGTGGCGGCGGCGGAACTGGTTCCCATCGTCCAATTGGGCGGCATCGAATCGGACCTTCAGCTGGAGGAAGGGTTCGAGGCAATGGTGGCGGACGACGGCCGCGGTGCGGCCTGGCCGTTTCGTGACATGCTCGCCGCCGGGTTGCCGGTTGTGGGGAGCATGGCGGTCGCTCCCTTGGAAGGGGTGAGGTCGCCGTTCACCATCTCGGTCATGCAGATGGTCCACGGGGCCGTCACCGGGGTCAGCGAGGTTGGTAACGAACCGTGGCCGGATCGGAAAGAGCAGCTCATGACGGTCGACGAAGCCCTTCAGTCGATCACGGTTCAGGCGGCCTGGTCGACCTTCGAGGAAGGCTTCCGCGGCAGCCTCAAGGCAGGGAAACTGGCGGATCTTGTTGTTCTGTCGGGGGACCTGCGCGCCGCCCGAGATGACCCGGAGACGCTTCGGGACGTTAGCGTTGCCGCCACTTTCGTCGACGGGGAGTTGTTGTGGTGCGGTTTTGGACTCGACCAGTGGTGCTCGGGGTTCGGCCAGGCGATTCCCGAGCGACTGCTGGACCAGTCGACCCTCGCTCCTCTGCAGGAGGGCGATCTGGTGGGCGAAGGTCCGCCTGCGACGGTCATTTCGGAGGGACCCGTGACGGCATCGTCGTTTGAACCGGACTTTCCGCCGGGTCGTGCGGTAGACGGTGTCACGGATCTCGGCGGATGGGTGGCGGCTGCACCACCGCCGGGCTGGATCGAAATCGACCTGGGTGCGGAGACTGCGGTTACCCAGGTCAACCTCTGGGTGGACCAGGATCCCGCCGCTTTGAGCCGCCACCGGATTCTGGGAGGAGACGAACCGGCTCCTACCGATGTGTTGGGCACTTTGGAAGATGAGACAACGTGGGGCCAGGTGCTCTCAATCGAAGGAAACTGGACGATCCGCTACCTCCGGGTGGAGACACTCGAGAGCACCCCGGCGTACGGTTGGCTCGAAATCGAGGTTGTCACCGCGCCCTAGCTTGGCGGCACTTCTCAACGGGTGTCCGCAGCGACGATCACGGAGGTGGCGGTTTCCACGCTCACCTAGTCTGGAGAGAACGGATTCATCCGGGAGGACCTATGGCAGATCAAGGCAAGGAACGAGCCGGACTTCCGCCGCGATGGTTCATTCGCCTCTTCTGGTCTCTGCACCGAGGCTTGTATCGCGTCACCGGTGGCCGGGTCGGATTGCGGCGGGCCACAGCCAATCGGTGGGGAATGATGCGCCTGACGACTACCGGACGGCGCACCGGTCAGAAACGTAGCGTGATCCTCGGCTACTTCGACGATGGCCCGAATCTGGTCACCATGGCCATGAACGGATGGGCTGAGGCCGAGCCGGCCTGGTGGCTCAACCTGCAAGCACGCCCCGAAGCCGTCGTGGCCCTCACCGGCGGTTCCCACAAGGTCCGAGGGAGGGCAGCCGAGGGAGACGAACGTGCGCGGCTGTGGGACCGGTGGCGAGAACTGGACACGAACCTGGACGCCTTCGCGGCGCGGCGGCCCGAAGAGACCGCCGTGGTGATCCTGGAACCACTGCCCGACCCCTCCTGAGGGCATTCCCAGGGCTGATCGTCAGCCGGGCAGCACTGCGATCTGTCGTGACACGGCGATCAGGGTGCCGGATGAGTCGGTGATCCAGCCGTCTTCCTCGATTCCGGCAGGTGCACCATCGGTCCAAATCCCCGGAAGGCGCCGCGGAACATCTCGGTGGCACAGGTTCATTCCGGCGCCCTGCCGACCAATCCTGAAGACGCCGACCCGGCCGCACAATCCGCGGTCCCACAAGAGTCTTGCCCTACCCTTTTTGCCCATGGATCAGCAGCGTCCGTCGCGCCGGGAACACCTGCGGCGGATCATCTTCGAACACGACACGCCGGCCGGGAAAGCGTTCGATATTGCGCTCCTTGCGGTGATTCTCTTCAGCGTGCTGCTGGTATTTCTCGAGAGCGTTGAGGAGTTGAGCCAAAGGTACGAAGCGGGGCTTCTGGCTCTCGAGTGGGTCGTAACGCTGCTCTTCACCGTCGAGTATGTCGCTCGTCTGCTCACCGCCCGGCGACCCGTGCGCTATGCCCGCAGCTTCTTCGGGATCATCGACCTCCTCTCCGTTCTCCCGGTCTATCTGAGCCTGCTCATTCCCGGGGCGCAGTCCCTGCTGGTGATTCGCTCCCTCCGGCTGTTGCGGGTCTTCCGGGTATTCAAGATGGCCCAATGGCTCAGCGAGGCAAGCTTCCTCGTGCGGGCCATCCGGTCGAGTACCCGCAAGATTGCCGTCTTCCTCGTCGTGGTGGTCCTCATCAACGTGATCGTGGGCTCGACGATGTACCTCATCGAAGGTCCGGAGCGAGGATTCGACAACATGTTCCGGGGTCTCTACTGGTCGATCGTGACCATGAGCACCGTGGGATTCGGGGACATCGCTCCGTCGACTCCGGCCGGCCAGGTCCTGGCGGCGATGCTCATGCTGACCGGATACAGCATCATCGCCGTGCCGACCGGCATCGTCTCGGCCGAGGTAGCCGGCAGGCGGCAGGTCGAGATCTCCTGCAAGGGCTGTGGCTCTGCGGTGCACTCTCGAACGGCGCGGTTCTGCGACGCTTGCGGCTTCCCCCTGGGGGAGCAGGTGTGACCGGGTGGTCGAAGCTCGACGATCGTCGGTCCCGGACAGCGACAGGTTGGGATTCTGCTCAACCCGGCAGCCGGTGCCCTGCTCAGGAGCTAGTCCGAAGGTGATCGTGGCGACCACCGCCTGAGGAGAACACCGTCGAAGCTTCGTCGAAAACCGATCAAGCGCGGCTTCCGAGGAACAACTCGTGCATGCTGTCGGAGGAGCGGGCGGCCACAACGAGGTAGACGCCCAGGGCCAGATTTCCGGTCAGGACAAGTGCGATCCACCATGGAGCGGCCCGGGCGAAGGAGGCTTCCCGCCAACCGATCCAGGCGCCGGCAACGAGCAACCCTGAGGCAAGATCGGCCAGGGTCACCCGTCCCCACGGGTCGCCGGCCACGGTTCTCAATCCTTCGACGAACCCGCCGGAAACCATTCCGTAGGCGATGGCGATGATCATGACGGCGGCGGCGATACCGCCGACGAGGAGCGGAAATCTGGTTGTCATAGGGTTTCCTTGTCGATTGGCTCTTGTCTACGGCTCGAAGGGTCTCTGCGGATGGGCCGACCCGACCGGCCCCTATGTCGCAAGGCTGTCGAAAACGGCCCACGCCGGGCCGTCGAGCGGTGGGAAGAGTCCGGGGCCCGAGTTGCCACACGCGACGATTGCGTGCTTTAGGCCGGGATCGACTGCCAGGAAACTCGACGCCCCGTAGGTTCCACCGTTGTGCCATAACGCGGAACCGTTCCGTTTGGGATGGGAGCGGAGCATCCAGCCGAGGCTCCTGCTCCCGGATGGCAACCGGCTGCGATGAAACGGCTCGCGGGTCAATCTGAGGGCATCGCCGACGGAGCCCTCGGGCGGATCGAGGCAGGCTCCGGCAAAAACCAGGAGATCGTTGATCGTGGATCGCAGTCCCCCGGCTGCCTCGAGAGCGCCGAAGGTCCACGGTGGAGTGGGCCGCCCCTTGCGGAAGCCCGGCACGGTGTCGTTGCCTTCGCCGCAGCTTCCGATCCGGGTGGCGGTCATGTTCAGTGGTCCCAGGATGCGCTCCTCGATGAGTTCTGCGTACGGCCGGCCGGCGGCCCGGGCGAGGAGATGCCCGAGCAGACCCATCCCGTAGTTGGAGTAGCGGGGGCGCGTTCGGCGCGGGCGTCTGGTCTTTGGACCGAGGGCCGCAAACACGTCATTTTCGGTCAGCAGGGAGTAAGGGTCGTCGCTGCGTCTGGCGATCCGGTAGATGCTCGCCGGCAGCCGGGGGAGACCAGCGGTGTGGGTGGCGAGATCGGTCAGGGTCGGCTGCAGGCCTGAGGCTGGGAGTTGCCCGGCCACCTGGTCGGGGAGGTGAACGCCGATCGGATCCTCCAGTTTCACTTCGCCTCGAATCGACATGTCGGCCAATAGGATCGAGGTGAAGACCTTGGTGATCGACCCGATCTCCCAGCACAAGGTCGCAGGATTGGGCTCGTCGGCGACGGTGCCGAGCGCCACGACCTCAGCCTCGCCGTCCTTGAGGACGCCCACGACGATTGCCGGAACCTTGCGCAATGCGGCCGTGAATGCTTGGTGGACGTTTTCCATGATCGCGGCCGGACTCTACCGCGATCCATTGTTGGCGAGGTTCGGCGCCCGGGGTCGACAAGGCTGGAATGCCGGGTGGCTCGGAGACGTTATGAATCAAGTTATTCTCCAACGCTCGAACTCGGCCCCGAAGTGGGCTTTTACGAAGAACCGATTCATGAAACGAACTGCGACAACCTCACCCGGCGAATGCATCATCCTGTCGTCCTGTGCCATGGGAGCTTCTGCGCGATGACGACTGGTCTCGTCCTTGGCGCCGGCGGCGCTACCGCCTGGGTGTTTCACACCGGAGTTCTGGAGACGCTCCAGACCGAAACCGGTTTGGATCCAACGGCGGTTGACATCATTGTCGGAACGTCGGCAGGCGCGGCCGTGGCGGCGACGTTACGTTCGGGGTTAGGTGTGGATGAGGTCTTCCGGGCGGCTACCAGGCCACCGGAGAGGCACGAGCAACGAGAGATGTTGTCCGAGTTGCGCAAGGCTCGCAAGACCTTGATTCCTCTGTCTGTGGGCCTCACCCGGGATGCTCTTCCGGGTGGGCGCGGGGCGACATTGGCGGTGGCCGGCCTCCTCCCGCCCGGGTTGTTCCCTACGTCGTTTCTGGCTTCGTTCCCGGGCATGGATCGCTTTGATCAGTGGCCGGACGGCCTGTGGGTACCGGCGACCAGGGCTGCGGACGGCGAAGTGGTCGTGTTCGGCAAGGATCGGACCGACGTTGCGGTTCACGCCGCCGTTGAAGCATCCTCTGCGGTTCCAGGCATGTTCCGACCGCGCGTCATCGACGGGGTGACGTATGTTGACGGAGGTGTCACTTCGTCCACGCACGCGGATCTACTCGTCGACGCGGGGGTTGACCGGGTGTTCATTTCAGCACCGATGAGCAAGCCATCCCGACGCTTGTTCGCAACCAACGCCCGGCAGCGACTGGTCGCAGAGGTAGCTGCCTTACGTGAAGCCGGGATCGAGACAATCGTCGTGCAACCGTCGGCGGAGGCTGTCGAGGCGGCTCGCGGGTTCCCGCGGCGAAACCCCGGTGCCGCTGCGGCCATCGTCCGACACGCCGTTCTCGCCACCCGTTTGGCCTTGTCGTCCGCTTAGATCGACCGCCCGGGCGCCGTGCAAACAACCGGATCTAGTGCAACAAGACCCCGCCGGGCGAGTGGTCCTTCCGCATGGACTGCTGGTGACGCTCAACCAGGAACCACCACTGTTCTTTGACGCTCCGCTTGACCCCGTCGAGCATCTCTGGATCTGCAAGGAGCGGGGAGAAGCGACCCTGGAGTGAGAGATAGTCCTCGAGCGGGACCTCGGGTTCCGGCCAGTGCGTGATCCGGTACTCGCGGCCGTTGCGCACCTCGTACAGGGGGAATACGTGGGTCGAGACGGCCCTGCGCATGGCTTCGATTGCCTCGTCGGCCTCCAGCTTCCAGCCGGGCGGACACGCCGACAACAGATGAAGGAATCGCATGCCGCCCCGGGCCGCCAGGGCCGCCCGGACCTTCCGGGCGAGGTCGTCGGGATAGGCGACGGTGGCGGTCGCCGCGTAGGGGATGCGGTGGGCGGCCATGATCCCCATGATGTCCTTCTTCGGGCGCGGCTCGGGCCGCTCGTTGGGGGTCGTGGTCGTCCAGGTCCCGGCCGGGGTCGCCGAGGAGCGCTGGATCCCGGTGTTCATGTAGGCCTCGTTGTCGTAACAGATGAAGATGATGTCCTCATTGCGTTCCGCCGCTCCCGACAGAGCCTGCAGACCGATATCGAAGGTGCCGCCGTCGCCGGCCCAGGCGATCACGGTCGTGTCCTTGCCGAGCGTCTGCTTGGCGGCTTTGATCCCGGCCGCGACGACCGCGGCGGTCTCAAAGGCCGTGTGGAACACCGGAATGTTGAGCGAATGTACCGGCCAGGGACCGTCGATGATCGACCAGCAGCAAGCCGGGAGCACCGCGATTGCATCGTTCCCGACCTCTTTGAGCACCATCCGCATCGACAGGGCTCCGCCGCACCCCTGACAGCCGAGCGTCCCGGGATCCATGAATTCTGCCTCGGGCACCACCCACCTCATCCGGCCACCTCCAGGGGCTCCAACCGGTTGATCCTGGAGTCGGACCGAACCGGCCCGATCGGCAGCCCTTTCACCCCCACGAAGAGGGCCAGTTCGGGGACGTCCCGGGCAATCAGGTCGTCGACGACTTCGGTCACCGTCTCCACGCGAACGTCTCGTCCGCCGAGGCCGACCACGTAGCCGTACACCGGCGGGGCGTCGGCCTGACCGGCGAGAGCGGAACGGATCTCTTCCGCGAACACCCCGGAATGGCCGGGGCTCATGTTCCGGTCGAGGACCGCCACCTTGCGGCGGCCGGCCAGGAGGCGCCGCACCTCCGCAACCGGGAAAGGCCGGAAGGCGACCATGCGCAGCAGTCCCGCCTTGATGCCCTGCTCCCTGAGCTGTTTGACGGCCTGGCGCACATTGGACGTCATCGCTCCGGCCGACACGATGACGAGGTCGGCGTCGTCGAGCAGGTAGGTCTCCACGGGTGCGTACTTGCGTCCCAGTGCAGCCTCGAACTCCTCGCCTGCCTCGACGAGCAGCCGCCCCGCCCGCTCCATGCTCTCGAAGATCTTGTAGCGCAGCTCGAAGTAGTGATCGCGGTTCACCAAACCGCCGTAGGCGCGAGGTTCGGCAGGATCGAGGTCGTAGATCGGTTCAAACCGCGGCAGGTAGGCGTCCACCGCGTCTTGATCGTGGACGATGAGCGGCTCGGCGGTGTGGGAGAGGATGAAGGCATCCATGGACACCATTCCGGGCAGGTAGACCTGCTCGGCCACCCGGTACATCCAGATGACGAAATCCTGGGCTTCCTGGACGTTCTCGGCAAACAGGATCATCCATCCGACATCCCGCTGCGACATGATGTCGGTCTGGTCGCTCCAGATCGACCAGCCGGGTGCCATGGCCCGGCTGACATTGGTGAGCACGATCGGCAGGCGAGCGCCGACCGCCCAGTGCAGCATTTCGTGCATGAGCGCAAGGCCCTGGCCGCTGGTGGCCGTGTACGCCCGCGCCCCGGCTGCGGAAGCTCCCACACAGGCCGCCATGGCGGAGTGCTCGGACTCGACGGTGATGAACTTGGCGGCCAGCCGTCCCGACGCGGTCAGCTCGGACAGCAACTCGACGATCATCGTCTGCGGGGTGATGGGATAGGCGGAGATCACCTCGGCCCGGGAGAGCATCGCTCCGTAGGCGGCGGCATGGTTGCCGGTGAGAAGGAGCCGCTCAGACATGGCTCACCTCGCGCTCGTTGACCAGGATCATGGCGTGGCCGGGACATTCGGCTACGCAGATGCCGCACCCCTTGCAGAACTCGTAGTCGATCACCGGGCCGTCGTCCCAGGTGATGGCCCCGTCCGGGCAGAAGACGAAGCACGTGCCGCAGGCGTTGCAATACCCGCACGACATACAGCGCTCGATCTCGCGCAGAACCTCGGCCTCGGTCACGGTTACGGATTCCTCAGCGAACGGTGCGGCCGCCGGGGCTGGATGGTCGGCGGCCCGTTGATGATGGGGGAGGTAGGTCGGGTTCACCTCCGCCGAGCCGACGACCTCAGCCGGGTCGTCCTCGGGCCAGCGATCATCAAAGCCGAGCTGATGGTCGATCGCGCGGGCGGCTCGACGGCCGGCCACGATCGCCTCGATCACCGTGGCGGGACCCGTGGCCAGGTCACCGCCCGCATAGACGAGTGGATCCTTCGTCGCGCCATCCCGGGCCAGCGTCAACCAGCCGTCGGGATCCTTGAGCCGGTCCGGGAAGGGTTTCGTGTCGGCGGTTTCGCCGGTGGCGGAAAAGACCCCGTCGAAGCGGAGCGTTTCCGTCACCCCGGTTGGTTCGGGACGGCGCCGCCCCGACTCGTCCGGATCGCCGAGCTGCATGGTCTCGACCGTCACGGCCAGTTCGCCTTGTTCTTTGACGACCGACCGCGGCTGGGTGAGCCACCGGAAGTCCACGCCGTCGGCGACGGCATGTTCGTACTCTTCGCGGATCGCAGGCATTTCTGCAGCCGTTCGCCGGTAGAGGACGGTGACCTCGGGCGCCCAACTTTCCCAGCACCCGGGCGACGTCCATGGCCGTGTTGCCGCCGCCGATCACCGCGCAACGTTTTCCGGGGAGCGTTGCCTCGCCGCGGTTGACCTCGCCGAGGAAGGCCAGCCCGGGTTCCAGCAACGATTCACCCTCGATACCCACGGCTCGCTCCCGGCCCGCCCCGGTAGCGACGAAGACGGCGGAAAAGGAGTCCTCGAGATCTTCGAGCGTCAGGTCGGTTCCCAGCGCAACTGCGGTGCGAAACTCGATACCCATTGCTTCGAGGCGGTGGAGCTCGGCATCCACGATCGGTGTGGGGAGCCGGTAGTCGGGGATCCCGTAGCGGAGAATCCCGCCGGCGAGCTCCCGACGGTCGAACACCGTGACCTGATGGCCGGACCGGCGCAGGTAGAACGCCGCCGACAGGCCGGCCGGTCCACCCCCGACCACGGCCATGCGCTTGCCGGTCTCCGTGAACGGGACGGGATGGGGAAGGTGTGCCGTTTCGTCGCCCAACCAGCGCTCGATCGAGCGAATGGAAACCGGATCCTGACCGGTCTTCTCCTCGAGATTGCACCCGTGCTCGCAGAAGTGCGGACAGACCCGGCCCGTGATTCTCGGGAACGGATTACGAGCGGTGATCGCTGCAAACGCCTCTTCGAGCCGGCCCTCTTTGATCTCGGTCAGATAGGCCGGGATGCCGATTCCGGCCGGGCAGGCTGCGCTGCACGGGGCGGAACGCTCGGCGAGGATCGGCCGGACGCTCCGCCAGGCTCCGGTCTTCAGCATCGTGCGGGTCGAAGCCAGCGAGACGGGGATCTCGGGGTAGTCGTCGACGTGGTTCAGCCTGGTCACACAACCACCCCCAGCACGACTTGATCGTGAGCTTCCCGGGCGGCCGCCTGGTTCTCGGCTGCTTTGACCGGCACCTCGAGCTCGATCGCGGCGAGAAGGTCGTCGAGCGTCACGATCCCGGTGGCTCGGACGAAGGCTCCGAGGATCGACGTGTTGACCACCGGCTGGGCGGCGGAGCCGAGTCCGTGCTGCAGGGCGATGGCGGAGGCATCGACGGTGGCGACCCGAACGGCAGCGTCAATGCTCAACTGCTCCGGGGTATCCGGGGTGTTGACCACAACCCATCCGCCGGGCCGGAGACCGGCCAGCGGGTTGGCGGAGTCGAGCAGGGTGGCATCGAGCACGAGGATGTGGTGGGGCTCACGGATGTCCTGGCGGACGAAGAACTCGTCGCCCGGTTCGGCAATCCTGGCAAAGGCAACCACCGGGGCACCCCGGCGCTCGACCCCGTAGTCGGGATAACTCTGGACGTACCGGCCGGTCAGAAACGCGGCATGGGCGAGGGTCTTCGAGGCGACTACTGCGCCTTGTCCTCCACGGCCGTGTATCCGCAGTTCGATCATCTTGTGGACTCAAGACTGTCGCGCAGAGGGGTCCGAAGGTAGGGGCCGAATGGACCTTCCCCGGGGGACTCTCCGCCCTTTCTCGGCGTTTCCGGCGAGGGCAAGCCTTACGTTCTGGGTCACGGGCGAGGGCCGCTCCCATCTGATAGGGGGAGCGGCCCAACTGTCCCCAGGCGATCGTCAGAGTCCCGGGTCAGGGGTCGCCCCGGGTCGCCCGACGCTTCGGGACCCTCAGTAGTTGATCGTTCCGGTCAGGGTTGCCGTCCATTGCCAGGGAACGGTGAAGTCCATGCACGCAAACACGGCATCTTCATCGTTCCAGTCTGCAGGTTCGCACCAGAAGACCGGTATCACGTCGTAGTGGACGAGCACTTCCCCTACTGCGTTGGCGAACCTACCGGTTCCGCCGTCGAAGGTGATCGGGCTGCCTGCATCGATGCCCGGGTAGTCGTAGTAGCCGTGGAGCTCATCCCCGTTGGCCGCGATGAGGGTCATCTCACCGTCGTTGACGGTGTCGTTATCGGGACAGTGGGTCCAGTCGGCCTTGACGCTGCCCATGTGGGTGGCCTTGCCGGTTGCGTCGGTGACTGTCGTTACGTTCCCACACCTCCCGGGGAACTCCCAACTGGCCTCCCCGGTCAGGGTGGCTTTGAATGGCCGTTCGATCCCGCCCGGCTTGGCGGACACGGCCGGTATCACCATCAGGACGATGAGCGCTACGACGAGCATGCCGATCGACGATCGTTTCAGCACGGTGGCCTCCTTTCTTCACTCCTGATCTTCAGACATTTCGATCCAGGATGGATCCAGGAATAAGCCAGACCCGGACGCGATAGAGTCGGCGTTGAGGCGATCGTCTATGCGGTTCGAAATCCTTGGCCCGCTCAGGGTCTTCGACGGCGACACCGCGCTCGACGTTGGCGGACCCCGTCAACAACGGGTGCTGGCTTTGTTCCTCGCCGCGGCTCCCGACCCGCTCAGCGTTGACCGACTGGTGGATGAGGTTTGGGGTGAGCGGTCCCCTCCACGCACCGGGGGAGGTTCGATATCGGGTTCCGCCGATGAGTATTCCCTTGGGTCGAGACCTGTACGGTTTTTCAGATGCCGAGCGGCTCTTCACAGAGCGTTCCAGCCACATCGACGAGGGCTTCTCGGCGACCGATGAGGTGGCTGCCGATATTGCTGAAATCTGTCGAACTCTCGAGGGATTACCGCTGGCGATTGAGATGGCCGCCGGCCGGGTTACGGCGATGAGCCCCGCCCAGATCGCCGTCCGCTTGACCGACCGTCTGCGGTTTCTCGTCGGCGGAGGGCAGGCGGATCCACGCCACCGCAGCCTGGCGGCCGCGATCGACTGGAGCTACGACTTGCTGACACCCGGGCAGCGAGCGCTGTTCAACCGGCTCTCGATATTCGCCGGATCGTTTGACCTTTCAGCGGCCGAAGCTATTGCGTCGGTTGGAGCCAACGACACCGCAGGTGTGGTCGACGATATCGCGGCGCTCGTTGACGCCTCCATGCTTACGTGTGAACGTCCCGGCGACGGAACCGTCCGATATCGATTGCTCGACACGCTGCGCGAGCACGGTCGAGCGAAGCTGCTCGAACACGGCGAAACCGACGTTATTGCCCGGCTCCATAGCCGGCACTTCCTTGGTCTCGTTGAGCGGTCGGCCGACCTCCGTTTCACGCCCGATCATCCCGCCGCGATGGTGGAGATCGACGCAGCCAACGACGACCTTCTCGCGGCGCTGGATTGGTCGCTCGATCACGATCCTCGCCGCATCACCCTCATGGCGGCACCAGGCTTGGCGGGGTACTGGTTCTGGCGTGGGGATCCGCTGCATGCCTACCGGTATGGCAAACGCCTGCTCGACGGAGCGCGCTTGCGGCGCGGCGCGACGCTTGCCGCCGCTCATGTCTGCGTCGGCTTCGGTGCCCAACTCGTCGGTGACTTCGCCGGGGCGGCTGAGGCTATGGGCAGAGCCCTGGAGATTCTCGAACAGGACGACGATTGGAAGCTGCTCGAAGGTTGCGCTGCGGTCCGACCCTATCGAGCCGACCGACGCTGGAGGCGGTAGGCGATGATCACCCCGAGGACGGGTCCGGCTGCCAGGATCGCCACGGTCACGATGCCGAGGAAGATGCTCGCTTCAAAGATCTCGGGCAGGCTCGCCTCGTACCCCTGGTCGACGCCTGCCGTGATCACCACGTTCACGGCGATGATGGCGCCGACCGCGAACCCCAGGATGGCGCCGATGGCGCCGTTGGCTACTCGTTTTACCACCGGTGATTTCATATGCTCAGCCTCGCGCAACGACCCGCCGTGGCGATAGAGACTTTCTTCCCGCCGTGCGAGGCAGTCGGCACCATCTCATCGACAACCACCTCGCAAAGGGCCGGATCCGTGCTAACGTTCCGTGGCCGCACCGGTTGGAGGCCAGCGAACATTCGCTTCTCCGGTGATTCAAGGCTCAGTTACTCACCCGGTTGGACCGCCTCTTCGGCCGAATCTCGATCCCAGCGCACTGGATACCGCACGGTCGAGCGAGATATCGGCATATCCAACTATCGGTCCCACACGGGGCCAGGAGTCAACATGACAACCACGTTCGCCCTTTTGGGCATACCCGATCCGCTCGTCCGGACGCTCGCCAAGAGCGGCATCGTCGAGCCCTTTCCCGTCCAAGCAGCAACCATCCCGGATGCCCTGGCCGGCCGGGACGTTTCCGGCAAGGCCCCGACCGGGTCCGGTAAGACTCTCGCTTTTGGTCTTCCGCTCCTGGCCCGGGTCGAGAAAGCAAACCGCAACCGGCCCAAGGCCCTCATCCTGGCGCCAACCCGCGAACTCGCCGAGCAGATCAAGCGCGAGCTGACCCCGCTCGCTCAGGCCACCGGCCGCTATGTCCTCGCCGTGTACGGCGGCGTGGGCTACGGCCCCCAGAAGAACGCGCTGCGTAGGGGCGTCGATGTTCTGGTGGCCACTCCCGGCAGACTCGAAGACCTCATTCAGCAAAGGTCCGTCGATTTGAGCCAGGTCAACATCGTCGTGGTCGACGAAGCCGACCGGATGGCCGACATGGGTTTCCTCCCGGCCGTAAGAAGGATCCTCGACGGCACTGCGAAGCGTCGCCAGACCATGCTTTTCTCGGCAACCCTCGACGGTGATATCGCCGTGTTGAGCCGGGATTACCAGCACGATCCCGTCCGGCATGAAGCCGGGACCGTTGAACCGGAGACGATCGACGCCCGGCACCTCTTCTGGCTGGTCCAGCATCACGACCGGGTGCAGCACACCGCCGACCTCATCGAGGCGTCAGGGAAATCCATCGTATTCACCCGCACCCGTCACGGGGCAGACCGTCTCGCCAAGCAACTCGCCCTGCTCGACGTCGGGGCCGTTGCCATGCACGGCGGCCGTTCCCAGAGTCAACGCAACCGGGCACTGCAGGAGTTTTCGTCCGGTCGCGCCCAGGCGCTGGTCGCCACCGACGTCGCCGCCCGGGGCATCCACATCGACGCGGTCGCCTCGGTGATTCACTTCGATCCACCCGCCGACTCCAAGGACTACCTGCATCGGTCGGGTCGCACGGCCCGGGCCGGCGCCACCGGCACGGTGGTCAGCCTCGTGACCGGCGCTCAACAGCGGGACGTCCGCCGCATGCAGAAGGACCTCGACCTGCGCGCCCCGATCGAGGCGCCCCGTCTCGACTCGCTCCACAACGGAGGTCACAGGATCGGCGATGCCGTTCCCCAACGGTCCCGACGGGACAAGCCGTCGACCCGGCCGGTCGACCGTCCCGAGCGGCAGAGCAGGCCCGCTACCAAGAACGAAGACAGTGTCTATGTTTCGAATCTCCCCTGGGACGCCACCGCCGACGATGTCCAGACGTTGTTCGGACGCTACGGCGAAGTGCACCAGGCCACGGTCATCACCGATCGGCGGACCGGACGCTCCAAAGGCTTCGGGTTCGTCGACATGCCCAGGACGGCAGCCGAGAGCGCTATCGCGGCGTTGCACGGCTCCGACCTCGCCGGGCGGGATCTCACGGTTCGGTTCGCCCAGCCGCGCACCTACGGCGGCTGAGCGCCTGGACTCTCCCACCATGAAAGCGGAATTCCCGACCGACGATATGGCACTCACCCACCTCCTGGTTGTAAGTGATATCCAGCGCTCGCGGGATTGGTACCGGGATGTGCTTGGTGCCGATATCTACCGCGAGTACGGTGGCACGTCGGTGGTGTTGAGCTTCCAGGGAGCGTGGTTGCTGCTGGTCACGCCGGGCGGCCCAACTGCCGACAAGCCGGATGTTTCGATGGAAGCTCCCGACGATCCGTCGACGGTGCATCATTCATTCACGATCCGGGTTCCGGACTGCCGTGCTGCCTATGCGACGCTGGTCGAGCGTGGGGCGGTCTTCTTGACTCCGCCCTACGACCGGGGCCCTGAAGTTCGGTGCTTCTTCCGCGACCCCGACGGTCACCTCTTCGAGATCAGCGAGGCGGGCTAGTCGACGTCACATCCGCAGCCGGGGGAAACCTCCCCCGAATTACCCGTGCAGTCCGCCTGATGTCTGTCCAGATCAACGACCACGGAGCCACCGATGCCAGCTGCTCCGGGCGCGGTGCGGTGCGGTGAACCTTTACCCGTTCCTCACCCGTGGGCGCGCTCGCCGATCGCAGCCTTGGCGACGATGGTCGCGATCCGCTTCGCCCGGGTATCGTCTCGTGCTGCGCTGATGACCCACCACAACATCATCTTCCGTGCGCTCGGAGGGAACCCGTCCCAGGCGTGACGGGCGGCAGGGTTCGCGTCAAGCGCCTTGGCGAGGTGGTCGGGCTCGATGAGGTCTTCCACCGGGTCGTAGATCGTCCACCACCCGTTTCCCTTGGCGACCTCGACCGCTTTCCGCCCGCCGTCGGTCATGAGCCCGGCGGCCTCCATGTCTGCCACGCGCTGTCTGTTCAGCCGAGTCCAAGTGCTCTTCGGCTTGCGCGGCGTGAGCATCTGCAAGTTCCGGTCGTCATCGAGGCGGTTCACGGTTGAGTCGATCCAACCGAAGCAGATTGCCTCCTCGACCACCTCGGGGTACGGGCAGGTCGGTCTTCCGGTAGCCGAGCGCCACGAGCACAACCAGACGCCCGGCGCGGAGTTGTGGTTGTGCAAGAGCCAGGAGCGCCACTGCGCTCGGGTCTCGGCGTGGTAGATGGGATAGTCGAACTTCCAGGTCGCCGGGTGGGCTGATGAGGAAGGGGGAACAGGCGCCATCGCACCCGAGCGTACCCGACGCCGTGCGGCGCACCGACCAGCACCACCGGAGTATGCGCTCCGACGGCTCTCCCTGCACCGCGATCTGCGCTGGAGACCTGCTGCTTGCCGGCCGGCAGTGCCGATTCTGCCGCCGGCGCATGCCTTCGACGGCGAGTAGCCGTTCCTCATCTGGACGACGTCGAAGTCCAGACCTTCCCTGACTCTGCGGTAATTCTCGGAGCTCACGGTGATGATCCGGTCGCAGCTTGGATCTCGTCGACCCCTGCCCTTGGAACCGTCCCTTGTGGTGATCATCGCGCGTGCCCCACGCCTCGCCAGCTCCCAGCTGTCGCTTGCCGATTCCCGAGTTCCCCCCAGTGATAAGCACCTGCTTGCCTTCCGTGCTCCAGACCATCCAAGAACTATGCGACGATCCCGGGAAGCTCTTTCCGCCATATTGCGCGGCGCCGACATCATCACCACACCGGGCACGAAGTGCAGTTCCCGGATACCCGGCGAATGTGCGTTCGCGTACCCGATCGCATCATCGCGCTGGTTAGGGCGCCTACGTGCGGATCGTGGTCACAGGCATTGCCGGCGGACGGGAGAAGCCAAACCGCTGAAGCCCCGCCGTCACTAGTCTGAGGCGCCATGACCTCCGCCGAGCCCGCCCACACCGCTGAGACGCTGCCGGACCACGTGGCGGAGAACAGACGTCACTGGGATGAGATTGCCCGCGAGTGGGTGGCGATGGGGGAACGAGCTTGGGCGCGGAGCGAGCCGACATGGGGTATCTGGGGTGTCTCGGAGGCCGAGTTGGGACTACTGCCGGTGGATATGACGGGCCTCGATGCCATCGAACTCGGCTGTGGCACTGCGTACGTTTCGGCGTGGATGGCCCGACGCGGGGCAAAGGTCAGCGCAATCGACAACTCGGAGAACCAGCTGGCCACCGCTCGCCGCCTCGCCGGCGAGCACGGGGTCGAGCTCACCCTTTGGCACGGCAACGCCGAAAGGGTGTCCGCCCCCGACGAGTCCTTCGACTTCGCCATCAGCGAGTACGGGGCCGCTATCTGGTGCGAACCGGAGGCCTGGTTGCGGGAGGCCTACCGGTTGCTGCGCCCCGGGGGAGAGCTCGTGTTCCTGGGCAACCACCCGATGCTCCTCGCCTGCGCCCCCGAGAACGGGGCCAACATCGGCAGCGAGCTGGTCCGCCCCTACTTCGGCATGCACACTCTCGACTGGCGCCTGGCCCAGATCAACCCCGGTGGGGTCAACTTCTGCCTCCCCGTTTCAGGTTGGGTGGCTCTGTTCCATGAAATCGGCTTTGCCGTCGATGACTTGCTCGAACCTCGGGCCCCCGCCGACGCCACCGGCGTAGTCGACTTCGTCGGCGCCGAGTGGGCGCAGCGGTGGCCTAGCGAACTGGTGTGGAAGGTCCATAAGATCTGATCTCGGCAATGGCACGACGAAGGCGTCAGCAGACACCCAGAACAATCGCCGGCCTGAGCGATATCGCGCTCACCGGTCCGAGCCGCCTTGGAACTTGAACAACCATCTATGCGGTCGACCGAGCGGAGCCAATCCGGTCAGTTGTAGTGGCGGACGTCAGGCCAGATGTCGGCCAGTTGGCCTTCCGGCTCCAGGCACAGATAGATCGGCAAGCCCGCTTCCTCGTTCTCTACGCCGTACGGGTTAGTGATCGTGGCGACCTCGACCGTGTCGGGACAGATGCGTTCGAGGACGTCGCCGATCTGGCCGACTCCGATGACCGGGCCGTGGCCGTCGGGAGGTCCCCACAACCAGTAGTTGTTGTGTCCGCTGCTCGCGGCCGGCAACCCCGCGGCGGGGCCCAGCACGTCGACGGCGCCGGCTTCACCGTACGAACCGGTGAAGATTGCCGTTTCTTCGCGCTGCTCGGCCGGGATGGTCTCGTATACGGCGACCACCTGGTCGATCAGTTCGGGCCAACCCACCGTCTCGCCGAGCTCGCCGGTTGCGTCGAGAGCCGACATCGAGCTTGGGGGGAGGAGCGGGAGGGAGATGAACAGCCCGATGAAGATCCCCACGGCGCTGGCCCCGATCATCATTCTGCGGCTCAGGCCCTGGAGGCCTTCGAACCAGATCGCCCCGGCTGCAAGCAATACCGGATACATGGGTGCCAGGTAGTACGACTTGCCACCTGCCACCAGGAAGAACCCGAACAGGAGCAGGAAAGAAATCCCGATCGGCCGCCAGAGTTTGAAGGCAGGAACCCGGAGAAGAAGCCGCAACCCGGCTCCGGCCGGGACCGCCAGGACGATCGAGAGCAAGCCGATTTGTTCGAGCACGAAAGCAACCGGACCGTCGCTGCGACCGGCCAGCGCCCGGGCCATCTCGAGTTGCGGCAGGTCGTTGGCCACCTGCCACACGACATTGGGGAGCGCCAGGACGGCGGCAAGTCCGGCTCCGATCCACGGCCAGGGTCCGACCAGCAGCTTGCGCAGGGGGGTTGCCAGCAGAGCTATCAGTACGGCAGCAGCGAAGAGGCCGATGAGGTGCTTGTTCTGCAGCCCTACCCCGACGGTGAGGCCGAGGCCGAGCCACCAGCGGGGGTCGGCCCCGTCCAGCAACTGCACCAGAATCCAGATGGCCAGCGTCCACAGCAGGTAGTCGAAGGCGGCAGTGCTCAGCAGGTGGCCGACGGCCAAAGCAATACCCGATCCGCCTGCCGCGATGGCGGCATAGATCTGAGCGCGAGGGCCGCCTCCGAATCGCCGGGCCATCAGTGCAGTCAGGATCACGACTCCGCCGATGGCCAGGGCAGGGAGGATACGCAACGAAACCGGGGAGGTTCCGCCGATGGCTTCGGAGATCCTGGCGATGAGCGGAGTCAAGGGCGGCTGGTCCACGAAACCCCAATCGAGCCGCCTGCCCGCCACGACGAAGTACAGCTCATCGCGGTGGAATCCATACCTTCCGGCCATCGATAGCAAGAGGACGACCACGGCTCCGGCGGTGAGCCATACCGGGCGCGGCAGCTTTTGTTTGACCACGTTCGCCCCGGTCGTCAACGGCGCGCCACCCGATTGACCATCTTGCGCGGCATGAGCATTGGCGACACGCTACACGCCCCCGGGTTGCCGATCTCGATAAGTATGCCCCGGCGACACACTGTGTCGTCGACCTCGAGTCCAGGGACTGACTCGTGGCCGGGGTATTCGTGATAGAACTGGACCTATGGATAGCAAAGAACACAAGGTGACGAGGTTTTCCTGGCAAGGGCTTCCCAAAGACGTGAGGTCAAGAGCCGTAGCCGAATCCATCGTCTATGCGCTGCTGGTATTCGCGGCCTTTTGGAGTCTGTCGAAACAGAGCGAGGCAAGCCTGCGGGGCCCGAAACAGATGTGGAAGGGCGTCATCCCGGCAAGCATCGTCAACGTCAAGGCAGATAGCGCCTGGGTGATTCCGATCGGGCCGCTGCTGTACTTCGTGCTGGGGAGGCGCAGGCGCAAGCCCAATTGACCAGGATCTGCGCTACCCGGTCAGTCGGGTGAGCCCTTCACGCAAGAAAGCCAGCCCCACTTTCCGCTGGTCTTCGGCGTCGAGAAGCTCCGCGTAGGAGAGGCTGGCACCGTTGAAGCTTTCATCATTCCAGAACGTATCGGACCGGTCGATCTCACCCCAAGCGGCGACGTAGAGATACGGTTCCGGGTGGGCGGCGTCGCCGGGCGAAGCGCCGTAACTGGCTCGCTGCCCGGCATCCAAGGCGCCCATTTCGACCGCAAGGTCGAAATGCTCGGGCCAGAGCTGCACCCGGCTGACGTCTGCGGCTCCCGGGGTGCGGCGGGCCTCTTCAAGCACGGAGGCCCCAAACCCGAACCAGTCGGCCACCGCGCTGGTGACCGCCGGATCGACGGCGAGCCCGGACTGAGGACCGGCCGGAACGAGGGGGTCGCGGAAGCCCTCAAACCAGACATCCTGATAGGGAATGTTGAGGAACGCGCAAGCGGCCTCGAGGGTCGTGATCGGGATGGAACCAATCCCCTCGCGATGCTGGTGGACGAGAAGGTTGCCTTCGACCCTGACCTGCTCGTCTGCCCCGAAGAACGGTGTGCCGAAGCCGCCGAGGGTGTAGCGGAGGGCGAGCTTGGCCGTAGCGGCGAACCGTGTCGGAGCCAGTGCGAAGAATGCCAGCTGATGGAGAGCATCCCGCCCGGTTGCGAACCCACCGGGTACGGCCTCGAGCCGGTGGTAGGCGCCCAGCCAATGGTCTCCGGCATATTCGGCGAGCGCCGGATTCCCGACGGCGAACTCGGTCCAGGTGATGCCCTCCCCGGGGATCGGGGTAACCACCGTCCCTGAGGCACCGGCCGGGTCGGTCGGGTCGTCGGCGAACCAGTCGGGGTCCGTGTCGGCCGGCGGGGAAGGCTCGAGGATCCGGGCTTCGTAGCCGTCCGGCAGGAGGGCAGTGGCTTCGCTCCGAGCGTTGCGGATTTCCGGTGTCGTCACGTTCTTCTCCTTCCCGGCCCGGTCAGGCGGCCGGGGTGGTGGGGCGTCGCCAGAAGACGGCAAGCTGGGCGGCACCGGCCGCGAATCCGGCCAGACCGATAATCAGACCTGTCCAGCCGTCGAACATGTCGATGCCGAAGGCCGAATCCAGCGAAGCAGACCCGGGACCGATCACCGCCAGGGCCAGCGCGGCGACTGCCAGCGTGGCGACGTACTCGTATCCCTCATCCGGCCGCTTGAAGACGAAGAACCCGGCGAAACGATGGATCGACCCGAAGGCGACCGTCATGGTGGCGATCAACCCGGCCGCGGCGAACGACGTCAGAAGCCCGGTGGCCAATCCGAGTCCGATCGCCAGTTCCCCGGCCGCCGACATCCTCGCGTTGAGACTCGCCTGTCGAAATCCCTTGGACTCAAACCACGAAGCCGTCCCTGCGAGGTCGCGCCCGTGGTTGATCCCGTGGGCGAGCATCACCACCGCCAGCCACAGACGCAAGATGAGCAAGGCAGTGTCCATTGCGTTCATGTCGAGTCCTCCTCCCAGGAGAGCGGCACCCTGCCGCCAGACCGAACATTCTGTCAGGTCTGCCGAATCGGTGACGGTTGGAATGCGGTGCTCCCTCGGGTGGGCCCTTTCCGACGCAACCGGGTACCTTATCTTTGGTGTCGCAGCGAGAGGTGTCCCGGTGTCGAGTGGTCAAGCAGCTGGGCGGTGGACGATCAAGCCGGAAGTGACCGACAACCTCGTCCGAACCTTCGCCAACATAGCTGCGCCGGGTGCGACGTGGACGGGTCGGGAACGCCTCGCCATTGCCGCCGAGGCGCGGCGGGGCCGCTCGGGAGATCCGCCCTCAGGCACGCTTCCTGCAGAGGCGACGGAGGCTGCCCGTCTCCTGGCAGATCGTCCGGCCAAAGCCCGCCGCCGATGGGTCGAAGACCTGGTGGCCGGTCTCGGCTATTCGCGGTATGTCGAAATTGTCGGAATCGTCTCGCGGGTGGTGGCGGCGGACAGCTTCCGTGAGGCTCTGGGGCAAGCGGTAGAGCTGCTCCCCGAGGCGGTCGCCGGGGAACCCAGTGGTGAGATCGCCGAGGAGGCTCGTCCGGGCAAGGGATGGGTGCCGATGGTGGGCGGAACGAGTATCACGCAGGCGCTGTCGCTGGTCCCGGCCGAGAACGCCGAACTCGAACGTTTCCATGGTCCGATGTACCTCACGTTCGAAGAGATGTCCCAGCCGACCATCGTCCGGGAACTGACCCGGCCACAGATGGAACTCGTGGCCGCCCGCACCTCGGCCTTCAACGAGTGTTTCTACTGAGTGCTGTCCCACTCGCGGATGCTCAGTTGGAGCGCCGAGATCAACCAGAGTCCCGTCGATGTTCGGGCTGTCACCGACACGACGATTGATCCCCTCATCCCCGGAGGAGTCGCCCTGCTCCGCTTCACCGACGCGGTTCTGACCCGCTCTGAGAACATCGATGCGACTGCAGAGGCGGCCGTTGCCGAACTCGGGCCGCGTGGACTGGTCAATGCCGCTGCAGTGATCGGCAACTTCCAGATGATGAACCGGGTCGCCGACGGGACCGGCATGCCGACCGGCAAGGGGACGCGAGTCCGCCACGCCGACCTCATCGCATTACTGGGCCTGGCCCGGATCGACCATGCGGACGACTCGCGTTGAGGGGCCGTTGCCCGTCGTACTCATGGGCGAATGGTTTGCCTGGACGCTGCGCAACTCTTCAGTCGCTTCCTCAACCGGCAGCTCAGGGGGTTGATGCGCTGGCGGAATCGCCGGGAGTGCCGGAGTCGTGGTTGCCGAGTCGATCATGATCTCAGCGCTTGTGCACACCGGTTCACACGCCCCCACCGAACAGTTCCAGCCAGGTGGCGAAAAGGTTGTATCCACCGTGGACGATCGTGGCGGCGATGATCCACCCGGCGGCCACCTTGAAGTCCGGGCGGCGGCCCTGGGTAGGAAGCATGCGCCACATGCGGGCGACGCCGATCCCGGCGAGCAGCGAACCGGTGCCGTGCACGAGCGGTCCGAAGGTCCAGCGCCAGCGGATGATCTCGGCAGTTGGATCTTCGATGATGACGGCCAGGTACAGCGAGTTCTCGATGGCGGCGAAGACCAGGCCCGAGCAGAGCGCAACCACGACCAGGGCGGTGGCTGAGGGCACCAGCCAGGGGCGTACTTCTGCCAGGTAGAGGATCCCCGCTACCTTCAGCATCTCCTCAACCAGCGGAGCGAACACCACCACCAGGATGACGACGGACAAGGCACCACCTGGCCCGATCAGCGCCCCCAGGATCGCGAAGGGTCCGGACAACACGGCCGCCAGCACCAGAGCGAGGAGCATCGTCGACCGGGATGTCGCGGCTCGCCGCGACCGGTAGATGGACTCGTAGGTCGGCAAGGTCGCGTCATGGAGATGCGCCAGCGCCGGCTCGTCGCCCATCGCGTGGGCCGGGAGCTCCAGGTACTCGTCGGGTTTGCGAGCCATCAGACCCGGGCGGGAATGATCGCTGTTCCGTAACAGAAGATCTCGGCACTCGGCAGTTGCGGCCCGACCGCCGACCACTCGAACCGGACGTTGACGACCAGATTCGAGCCCAGTTCCCGGGCCTGTTCCACCATGCGCAATCGCGCTTCGCGCCTGGCCCGGCTCAACATCGTCTGATACGACTTAACTTCGCCCCCAACGATGTTGCGCAGCGAGGCAGCGAATGTCTTGAAGTAATCGGAAGCGATGACGACCTCGCCCATGACCAGCGTGCCGCCGGCGGCTTCCATGCCCGGGGGCAGGGTCTTGACGTCGATCACCACGATCGAGGCTGCCGCGGCTTCGCGTTGATCCAATTCGGCCAGGTGACGGCCCTCGAGGACCCGGCCGACGAAGAAACCCAGCACGATCAAGCCGAGCGTGATGGCCAGCCCGATGAGCGCGTCCACCTCAAGCCACCGTCACGGCAGTGCCGTAGGCGTAGAGCTCGGCCGCGCCGCCTGCCACCGACGATGTGGTGAACCGAACGTTGACGACGGCGTTGGCTCCGAGCGCCTCGGCCTGGGCGATCATGCGATCGACGGCATCACGGCGGGCCTCGGTGAGGAGTTCGGTATATGCCTTCAGCTCACCGCCCACGAGATTCTTGAGTGCCGCACCGATATCGCGCCCGACGTGCTTGGCCCGGATGGTGTTTCCCTGTACCAGACCGTGGAAGGCGGTCGTCTCCTTCCCGGGAACGGTCTCGGTGTTGACAATGATCACGACGAAATCTCCTTTGGCCGACAGCCCCAATCTAAAGCAAGGTCAACCATTCCATTGTCGTATTTGCGGATGGCCGGTCCGACGTCGGCTAGCGTCGGTTCATGAGTCGATTGGTCCCCGCCCGGCTTACCTCTCTCGACGAAGCCACCCGGGCGCCAGCCCCGGCGCTACCCGCTACTGCGGTGTTTGCTCTCCTGGAGGGGAAGTGAGCGGACTTCTGGATGGGGTGCGGGTCGTTGATCTTTCGCGGGTCCTCGCCGGCCCCTTCGCCGGCCAGGTGCTGGCCGAGATGGGCGCAGACGTTATCAAGGTGGAACCGCCTGAAGGGGATATGGCCCGCGGCATCGGACCGCATATCGATGGCCGTTCGCTCTACTTCTCCTCGCTCAACACCAACAAGAGGGGAGTCGTGCTGGACCTGACGACCGGCCCGGGCAGGAGGGGTCTCGAGGCGCTGCTCGACACGGCCGACATCGTGGTTGAGAATTACCGGCCTGCCGCCGTTGAGAAGCTCGGGTTGGCCCCTGAAGCGCTGATCGAACGGCACCCCCGTCTGGTCGTCGTGACGATCTCCTCCTACGCCCGGGGATCGGACCGGGAGGCCGACGGATCGTACGACCTGACCGCCCAGGCGGAGAGCGGCATCATGTCCTTGACCGGTGAAGAGGGTGGGGAACCCGTCCGGGCCGGGGTGGCGATCAGCGACCTCACGGCCGGTTTGTGGGGAGCACTTGGTGGCGTGGCGGCCTACGCCGCGGCCGTGCGCGAGGGTCGGGGCCGCCACGTCGAGGTGCCGCTGCTCGACGCGGCCATGTCGCTCCTTACCTACATGGCCACCGCCGCGATGGGGACGGACACCGATCCGGGGCCGGTTGGTTCAGGACACCACAACATCGTCCCCTACCGGGCATTTGCCACCGCCGATGGCTGGGTGGTCGTGGCGGTGATCGGAGACAAGTTCTGGCCGTTGCTGTGTGAGGCATTGGGACTCGGCGACCTCGCCGGGAGGGCCGATCTACAAACCAACCCGCAGCGCACGGCCGCCCGTTGCGAAATCGATGGAGCGATAGCCGGCGCTCTTGGCCGTCTGACCACCGGAGAGGCGGTTCGGCGATTGGGCGCGGCCGGAGTTCCCCACGCTGTCCTCAACACCATCCTGGAGGCTGTTGCTACTCCCTACGTGGCGGATACCGGGATGGTGGCAGAGGTTGACTCGCCGGAAGGCGTCTACCGCATCGTGCAGGGTCCGTTGCGCACCGGACGACCTCTCCGTCCGGCCCCCGGTCTGGGGGAGCACACACGGGAAGTGATGACCGAAGTTCTGGGGGGCACATCGCCGGATCTCCGCGCGTTGCTCGATCGCTGACATGCGGAGAAGGCGGGTTTGACGCGATTCGTTGGTTGTGTGCGCCGGGGAGGCGCAGGAACCCTTTCTCGTTGACCGCTTTACACTCTGGCCTCTACTGCGGAGGAGACAACGAATGGCAACTTCATCGACCATGACACCCCTGGGAACCGAGGCGTCGCAGTTCGCACTACCGGAACCGTTGACGGGCAAGACCGTCACCCTGGCCGATTTTGCGGACCGTGACGCCCTCTTGGTGATGTTCATCTGCAACCACTGTCCGTACGTCCAGCATCTTCAGCACGGGTTGGCCGAGCTTGGCCGTGACTACGAGAACAGCCGCCTGGGGATCGTCGCGATCTCGGCCAACGACGTCGCCTCGTACCCGACCGACGGGCCCGAGCAGATCGCCGTCGACGCCGAGGAGCTCGACTATCGATTCCCGTACCTGTACGACGAAAGTCAGGAAGTCGCCAAGGCCTACGGGGCGATCTGCACCCCCGATTTCTTCCTGTTCGACGCCGACCGGTCGCTCGTGTACCGGGGGAGGTTCGACGAAACCCGGCCCAACATGCCCGGCAAGGTCACCGGCGCCGATCTGCGGGCCGCGATCGAAGCGGTGCTGGCGGGTGAACCGGTTCCAGGAGATCAGTATCCGTCGATGGGGTGTTCGATCAAGTGGAAGCCCGGGAAGGCTCCGGCCTACGCGTCCTGACTCCTCACTGACGCCGGGTAGAAGCGCCTTCTCGCCCAGAGAGCTACGTAGACCAGCCCAACCAGGACGGGCACTTCGATCAACGGTCCGACCACGCCCGCCAGCGCTTCGCCCGAGGTGACCCCGAACACCCCGATAGCGACCGCAATGGCCAGTTCGAAGTTGTTGCTGGCGGCGGTGAACGCAACGCTGGTGTTCTTCTCATAGGACAGTTTCAGCCTGAGGCCGAGAGCGAACGACACCACCCACATGATCCCGAAGTAGGCAAGCAGCGGTAGAGCAATCCGGATGACGTCGAGAGGTTGTGCGGTGATCGTCTCGCCCTGCAGGGCGAAGAGGATCACCACCGTGAACAGCAACCCGTACAGCGCCCAGGGAGCCAGCTTGGGAAGGAACTTGGATTCGTACCACTCGACTCCGCGTCGGTTCGTTCGCCCCACCGGCGGGTGAGGTAACCGCCTGCCAGCGGGACACCGAGGAAGACCAGCACGATCTTGGCGATGTCCCACATCGAGACATCCAGGGTGGCGGTGTCGAGACCGAGCCAGGTCGGGAGGAGCTCGAGGTAGAAGTAGCCGAGGATCGAGTAGGCGACGATTTGAAAGACCGAGTTCAGGGCCACGAGGACTGCGGCGGCTTCGCGGTCGCCGCAGGCCAGATCGTTCCAGATCAACACCATGGCGATACAGCGGGCCAGCCCGATGATGATCAAGCCGGTGCGGTATTCGGGGAGATCCGGCAACAACAGCCAGGCCAGCGTGAACATGAGCGCCGGGCCGACTGCCCAGTTGAGGACCAGCGAGGTGACCATCAGCTTGCGGTCGGTGGCGATCTCTCCGATCTGCGAGTACCGCACCTTGGCGAGGACCGGGTACATCATGGCCAGCAATCCGACGGCTATGGGAAGCGATACGCTGCCGATCTTGACGGTGTCGAGCCAGTCGTTGAGGTCGGGGATCAGTCGACCGAGACCCAACCCGAGTGCCATGGCGCCGAGAATCCAGACCGGAAGGAATCGATCGACGACGGAGAGGCGGGCGAGGGCCGGTTCGGCGGCAGCGGGTTCGCCGGTGTTCACGACCCGGTCTCGGTGAGCAGCGCTTCCAGTTCGGAGACCTTGGGGACACGTCCCGCCAGCACAACCCGCTCATCGATCACGAGCGCCGGCGTTGTCATGACCCCGTAGGCAGCGATCGCGGCGAAATCGGTGATCTTCTCGATAGAAGCGTTGAGGCCGAGAAGCTGCATCGCTTCGGCCGTTCGCTTCTCGAGGGTCTTGCAGTTGGTACATCCCGAACCGAGCACTTTGACGTTCATCTGAATCTCCATTACAGCACGAGGTTGAACAAGACACCGACCAAAACAATCCCGACCGCAACCACTCCTACGAACACTGCGAGCAAGCTGGGTTTGAGCACCCGCCGCAACAAGACCAGTTCTGGTACGGATAGGGCGACTACCGACATCATGAATGCAAGCACGGTGCCGACGGCCAGGCCCTTGGCATGCAGCGCCTCGACGAGGGGCAAGATCCCCGCCGCGTTCGAATAGAGAGGAACGCCGAGACCCACTGCGACGGGAACGGCAAGCGGGTTGTCCGGTCCGGCGTATCGAACAAAGAAGCCCTCCGGAACCCAGCCGTGGATGGCCGCTCCAATGCCGATCCCGACCACCAGGTACGGCCAGATCTTCTGAATGATCGTCTTCACTTCTGCCCGGGCGATGGCAAAACGATCGGCCCAGGTCAACGATCGCGGGGAGCCGGCCTGCCCGCCCTGCAATGTGGTTTCGAAGACGAACGATTCGACGAATCGTTCCAGGTGAAGCCGGCCGATCACCCAACCGGCCAGCATGGCGATCGCCAGCCCGGCGCTCACGTAGAGGGCGGCGATCTTCCAGCCGAACAGGCCGTAGAGCAGCACGATTGCGACCTCGTTGACCATCGGGCTGGCAATGAGGAAGCTCATCGTGATCCCCAGCGGCACTCCGGCTGCAACGAATCCGATGAAGGCCGGAACCGCACTGCAGGAACAGAACGGTGTGATGACGCCCAACCCGGCTGCCGCCACGTTCCCGACACCTTCCCGGCGGCCGCCCAGGAGTGCCCGGGTGCGTTCAACGCTCATGAAGGAGCGCAGGACCGTGACCGCAAAGATGATGCCGCCAAGCAGGAGCAGGATCTTGACGCTGTCGTAGGTGAAGAACTCGAACGCGCCTCCCCAGCGGCTGTTCGGGTCGATGCCGAGGAGGTCCTCGACCACCCAACGCCATAGAGGCCCGTTGATCCGGTAGGCAGCCACCCATGCGGCCACGGCAAGGCCGAGACCTCCCCACAGGCGCCAGGGTGACCGCTGGAGTTGAACCGGATGCTGGCCGACGGTCACGATCAACCCCTGGACAGGTGGGCGGGGAGAGAGCCTTGCACCAGTTCCGCAGCTGTCGGAGCGAGCTGGTAGTCGACCCATCGTCCTCGCTTCGACGCCTCGATCATTCGAGCCTCGCGCAACACTCGCAAGTGGTAGGACAGCAGGTTGGGGGCAACACCAATGGTCTCCTGCAGCTCGCACACGCACCGCACGCCCTCGAGAAGCTCGTCGACGATCTGCAACCTGATCGGATCGCTGAGCGCGGAGAACACCGCCGCTCGCTCTTCAAGGGTCATTGATTCAAATATCGTTGAACTCATAACCGAAGTATCTCGCCCGGCGGCCGGAGAAACCAGGGCACCAGGACCCTTGCGGTGAGGTCGATAGACCCTCCGGGTGCCGGCTCGATGAGATCTATCCCTTCAGGGCTCCCGCCAGCATGCCGCGCAGGAAGTAGCGGCCCAGGAAGATGTAGATGATCAGGGTCGGTACCGCCGCCAGGAACGAGGCGGCCATCTGGACGTTCCACTCGATGATCTGGCTGCCGGCCAGGTTGTTGAGTGCCACGGTGACCGGCCAGCCTTCGTTCGAGGTCAGGACCACGGCGAAGAGGAAGTCATTCCACGCCGCCGTGAACTGCCAGATGAGCACCACAACGAAGGCGGGGATCGACAGGGGGAGGAGGATGTAGCGGTACGTGCCGAAGGAGACCGGCTCCGTCGATCTTCGATGCCTCGACGAGGTCGTCGGGCAAGGCGGCATAGAAGTTGCGGAACGTGAGGGTCGTGATCGGCAACCCGTACACAATGTGGGTCAGCATCAGTCCCCAGACCCCACCGAAGAGGTTGATGGCACGGATGAACTCGACCAGGGGGATCAGGACGGCTTGATACGGGAATGAACATCCCGAACAGGATCAAGGGGAAGATCACGTTGGCGCCTTTGAACTTCCATTTGGCCAGGACGAATCCGTTGAGCGAACCGAGCATTGCCGAGATGATGGAGGCGGGCACGACGAACTTGAAGGAGTTGAAGACATTCGGGGAGAGGGCATCCCAGGCGGCTTTGAAGTTGTCGAGTGAAAGACCGGACGGGAGATCCCACATGGTGCGGAGGCTCACCTCGTCGAAACTCTTGAATCCGGTCGCCAGCATGATGTACATCGGGATCAGGTAGAAGATCGATGCCATGACCAGCGGGACGTACAACCACAGTTTGGTCTTCTTCTTCGGACGGACGATTGACCTTGGTTTCGATGGTGGTTGCCGAAGCGGTCATGTGGCCCGCTCCTGCCGCTGGGTGTACCACAGATACGGAACGACCAGCACGCCGACGCTCAGCAGCAGCAAGATGCCGATGGCGGCCCCGCGCCCGAAGAAGAAACCGTCGAACGTCGTTTGCCACATGTAGATCGCAGGAACGTCGAGTGCGTATTGCTTGCCGGCTACGGCAATGATGAGGTCGAAGACTTTCAGGGAGATGTGACCGAGGATGATCAAAGCGGTCAGCGTGACCGGGCGGAGCTGAGGGAGCATGACTCGTCGGTAGATCTGAGTCTCACTGGCGCCGTCAACGCGGGCGGCCTCCTTGAGTTCTTCCGGGATCGATCGGAGCCCGGCCAGGTACAGGGCCATCGTGTAGCCGGACATTTGCCAGATCGCCGGGATCGCAATGAAGGCCATGCCCCAGTAGGGAGTGGCGTGCCACGAGCTGATCAGGAAATCGAGTCCCGAGGCTTTGGAAGATGAGGTTGAGACCGCTGATCCTGTCACCGGCGGCCGGGTTCATCAACCAGCGCCAGACGACGCCGGTGACGATGAAGGAGATCGCCATGGGGAAGAGAAATAGGCTGCGGAAGAAAGCCTTCGCCCTTCAATCCCTGGTCGAGCAGGATGGCCAGTCCGAGCCCGATGATCAGGCAGCCGAGCACGAAGACGACGGTGAACATCACGGTGTTGCGAATGTCGATGTGGAACCGGGGGTCGGCGAAGAGGTTCTTGTAGTTGTCGAGGCCTACCCAGGTGTAGTCAGGGAGGAGGCCTTTCCAGGCACTGACGGAAACTCGACCGGACCACGCAATGAAACCGTAGACGAATATGAGCAGGGCGAGGATCGATGGCGAGATCAGCGCTACGACCGAGCGACCTTGTCTTTGCGAATCCGGAACCGCTTGCGCGGGGGCCGGGTTTCCACCCTGTTGCCCGTTTCTGTCAGGCTCACCACTCCTCCTCGCCCCAAAAGAGTTCCGTCCCCCGGATTGCTCCGGGGGACGGAAGTATGGCAGGTCGACCAACTGCTTGAGCCGGTCGCCGTCTCTAGGCGTTGGCGGCTTCGAGCGGTTACCAGCGAAGCCTGGAAGCCGGCCACGTCCCGGTTGGCGAGGAAGGCACCCGAGCGCGGAGTCGATCTCCGACTTCCACGAGTCGTTGGCGACCACACCGTGGGTGAGGCTGCCGGCGACATCGTCGGAGGCCCAGTCGTCCATGGCCGACTGCAGGTAGACGCCGTACAGGGCTACGGTCGCCGTCACTGCGGGCCGGAATCGAGCCCTTGACCGGGTTGAAGGCATCCTGTCCCGCCAGGGAACCGGCTACTTTCAACCAGGCGATGGCCGCATCACGGTGCGGTGCGTTCTTGGCCAGCACGAAGCTGTCGGAAAGGAACTGGAAGATGCCAGTCGGTGCCCGGGGTCGGAGCCCAGCCGTAGCCGACATTCGGCTCGCTGCCGATCTCACGGAAGAAACCTTCAGCCCAGTCGCCCATCACGTTGAAGGCGGCCGATCCATCGATGACCAGCTGAGCTGCGTCCTGCCATGAGAGGGCAGAGGAGTCGGTGTTGGTGTAGGTCAGGAGCTTGTCGTAGTTGTTGAGCGCTTCCGTGACGGCGGCACTGTTCCAGTCGCCGTTGCCGTCCCACAAGGCGTTGTAGTCCTCGTAGCCCATCGTTCCGAGCATCACCGTTTCCAACAGGTGCATGGCCGTCCACTGCTCACCCATGGCCAGCGGCGCGTCCATGCCCGCCGCCTGCAGTGCGTCCAGGGCCGTGAACCATTCGTCCATGCTGGTCGGTACTTCGATGTTGTTGTCGGAGAGGACCGTCGGGTTCGTCCACAAGACGTTGGCCCGGTGGATGTTCACCGGCACGGAGTAGATGTTGTCGTCCATCGGAGATCAACGGGATCAGCGTTTCCGGCATGACGTCCAGCCAGCCCTCTTCGTCGTACAGGAAGTTGAGCGGCTCGATCTGATCTGCGGCCACATAGGTCCCGATCAGCTCCTGACCGGCGTGTCCCTGCCAGCTGTCCGGCGGCTCATTGGCCTGCAGGCGGGTAGCCAGCACGGCCCGGGCGTTGGTGCCGGCACCACCGGCGACTGCGGAGTTCTCGAAGGTGATGTTCGGGTACTGGTTGCCGAAGACAACGATCATGGCGTCCAGGCCGGCAGCTTCGCCGCCACCCGTCCACCACGAGAACACTTCAACTGTGTCCGTGATCGACGTCGTCGGGACCTTCGGTGGTCGTCGTTCGCGTCTTCGCTTGTGCAAGCGGCGCCCACCAGCATCAGGACTGCCAGCAGTGCCACGATTCTCTTGGTCATTCCTACTCCTCGTAGAGGTTTGGTTGTTTCGTGATGTGAACCGTCGCGCACAGCGATCGATCGCTCGCTCGAGTTGCACGATGTGGCTCCGGTCACGATTCCGGCTCGTCGGCCGTTCACGCTGCGGGAATGCAGCATCTCGCGGCGGACAGGGCAACACAAATGGTAGCCAACCCGTCACCGAGACACGAACCAGGAAGAGCGCCTCCAGGGTGCCGGTGCCGGACGCGCATCGACGAGTCGCGCCCGACGAACAGCGGCCGTTCAGCCGAATTGGACAGATCGTTTGGAGAGCCCCATGAAGAACCCATCGATCATCGTGGTGCCGGTCTCGCCGGACTCGACACTGGCCCCCAGCGACACAAAGAGGGGAGCGAAGTGTTCGGTGCGGGGATGGGCCAGGGCGGCGGCGGGTGCCTTGTTCTTGAAGTCGACCAGGCCATCGACGTCACCGGCGGTCAGTGTCTCGTTGAGCCAGCCGTCGAATTCGGCCGACCAGGCGGGCGGAGGTGCATGGAATCCGGCCGACGGGTCGATCTCGCGGAGGTTGTGGGTGCTGAACCCGCTCCCGATGATCAAGACGCCTTGATCCCGCAGCGGAGCGAGGCGGCTTCCGATGTTCAGCAATTCGCCGGGGTCGAGGGTTGGCATCGATATCTGCAGAACCGGAATGTCGGCCTCCGGGTACATCTCCACCAGGGGCACGTACGCCCCATGGTCGAGTCCGCGCAGCCGGTTCCTGGTTGATCGGATGGTCTGGTGAGTGGAGCAGCTTCCGCACGGCTGCTGCGAGCTCCGGTGCTCCGGGAGCGGGATACTCGACCTGGTAGTACCGCTGCTCGAATCCGTAGAAGTCGTACGTGAGCGGGACGGTGGTCGTGGCTCCGAGGGTGAGCGGGGCTGCTTCCCAGTGCGCCGAAACCATGAGAATCGATTGTGGTCTGGGTACCGATGCCGACCAGTCGGCGAGCTCTCGGGTCCAGACCCCGTCGTCGGCCAGCGGTGGTGCTCCGTGGCTGAGGAAGATGACCGGCATGCGATCCAGGCTTGGGGTAGTGGTCAAGGAGGCTCCGTGATCGGTGGGGCCGCTTGATCAACATCGCTCTGTTGCCGCCGTATTCCCGATTCAGGTTGTACTCCACAGGATCCGGTTGATCAGATTCTCGAGCTCTTCCTGTCGGCCGGAGATGGGAGTGGGGTCGATCTCGCCGTTGACGACCATTCGCTCGAGGTCTGTCAGTGACGAGGCCCCTCCGAGGATCTCTTTGCCGAGCGACTGGGACCAGCCTGCGTACCGGTCGTCTCGAGCCGCCTCGAGTGCACCGTCCGCGAGCAGCCGGGCGGCAGCCAGCAAAGATCGGGCCAGGGTGTCGATGCCACCGATATGGCCGTGGAAGAGATCGGTCCGGTCGATACTCTGACGCCGGAGCTTGGTGTCAAAATTGAAGCCTCCGGTGGTGAACCCGCCACCGCGCAGGATCTCGTACATCGCCAGGGTCATCTCTTCGACCGAGTTGGGGAACTGGTCCGTGTCCCAGCCGTTTTGCGGGTCGCCCCGGTTGGCGTCGATGCTGCCGAATATCCCGTTGTCGACGGCGTAGGCAACCTCGTGGTGAAAGCTGTGGCCGGCCAGGGTGGCGTGGTTCACTTCGATGTTGACGAACAACTCGCCCACCAGGTCGTACCTCTCCAGGAAACCGTGCACGGTGGCGCAGTCGTAGTCGTACTGGTGTTTGGTCGGTTCCTGCGGTTTGGGCTCGATCAGCAAGGTCCCCTCAAATCCGATCGAGTGTTTGTACTCCACCACCATCGTCAGGAATCGAGCAAACTGGTCGGCTTCCCGGCGCATGCGGGTGTTAAGAAGTGTTTCGTAGCCCTCCCGGCCACCCCAGAGCACGTAGTTCTCGCCACCGAGACGGTGGGTGGCGTCGATGGCATGCTTCACCTGGGCGGCAGCGTAGGCGAACACTTCTGGATTCGGATTCGTGGCGGCGCCCGCGGCGAACCGGGGATGGCTGAAAGCGTTGCTGGTGCCCCACAGGAGTTTGACCCCGGTGCGAGCCATGTGATCTCCGGCGTAGGACACCATCTCCTCGAGATTGCGTTTGGTTTCGGCGAACGTGGCACCGGCCGGGGCGATGTCGACGTCGTGGAAGCAGAAGAAGGGTGTTCCCAGCTTGGTGAAGAACTCGAAAGCGGCGTCCATCTTCTGTTTGGCTGCGTCCATGTCGTTCGGATCGGTCAGCCATGGCCGGTCGAAGGTGCCGGAACCGAAGACGTCGTTGCCCGGCCAGCTGAAAGAGTGCCAGTAGCAGACCGCCAGGCGGAGGTGATCCTCCATACGCTTGCCGAGCACGAGACGATCCGGGTCGTAGACCTTGAACGCCAGCGGATCGGTGGATTCCGCGCCACCAAAGGGAATGGGCGATGCTATCTCGGCAAAGAAACCTTCAGCCACGGCGGAGCCTCCTGTCTTGATCTGATGTCCGGCGCGCCCCGCCGGGCCGAGCTGGTGGCATCCATCGGGTCGCGCACATCTAATAGAGTACGCAGGTCCGTACTAGGGGTTGCCATGCCACGAACCGTTCTCATATCCGGCGCTTCCGGTCTCATCGGCGCCGCACTCAGCCATCGCATTCGCGAACGGGGTGATCGGGTCATAGCCCTCGTTCGCAGGCCGGTTCGATCGGATGACGAGATCCGGTGGGATCCGGCCACCGGGGAGCTTCCCCAGGAGGCCGTTGACGGTGTCGACGTCGTCGTCAACCTCAGCGGCGCCGGAATCGGCGACAAACGATGGACGGCCGAGCGCAAGAAGGTGATCCTCGAATCGCGGCTGGACAGCACGGGATTACTGGCAAGGGCCATCGCCGCCTCTCCGAACCCACCGGCCACCTTTCTCTCTGGCTCGGCCATCGGTATCTACGGGCAGGACCGCGGCGATGAACTGCTCGACGAGCAGGCATCCACCGGCACCGACTTCGGCGCTCGAGTTGCAGTGCAATGGGAGCAAGCGACGGATCCGGCAGTGGCGGCGGGGGTTCGGGTGGTCCACTTTCGTAGCGGTCTCGTCCTGAGCAAACCGGTCGGATGGCGTGGGCTGCTTCCCGGCGGCGGAGGTGGTCTGCTCGGCCCGCTGGTGCCGCTCTTCAAGATGGGACTGGGCGGGAAGATCGCCTCGGGCACACAATGGATGAGCTGGATCTCGATCGACGATGAGGTGGACGCGCTCATTTATCTCATGGATTCGTCGCTGGCCGGTCCGGTGAATCTCGTTGCGCCTCGCCCCGTCCAAAACGCCGAGTTCACGACCACCCTGGCAAAGACCTTGAATCGTCCCGCGGTGTTGGTGATTCCGCGTTTGGCGCTCGTGGTCCGGTTCGGCCGGGAGATGGCCGACGGTTTTGCCCTGGCCAATGAGCGGGTGAGCTCCGAACGGCTCATGTCGGACGGATTCGAGTTCTCCCATCCGGAACTGGGCCCGGCCCTCCGACACGTGCTGGATCGGTGATTCTGCGGCGCCGGCCTTTCTCCGCGCAGCTCCGATTCGGTGATGTACGCTGACCTCACGATGTCGAACACGCCTTCTTTCGGGCCGACCCCGGCCCGCCCGCACCAAAGACGAGATCGGCTGTTCGGAGCAGCCTTCGTCGGGATTGTGGCGGTGGGAGTTGTCTCCCTTTTCTACTCCCTGAACTTGGTCACGTTTGTGATCCTGCTGGGACTGATCGTCCTGATCTTCACGATCGGCTGGCTGTCCGGTTCGGTTCGGAGCGGACCGGACCGGTAGCTCCTTCGGTGGTCGCGCACGCAGGATCTCGCCAATCTGAACGGCAAGGTCTCGAGGGTCGATCGTTACCGGGGAAGGGATCGCCACCAACCCAATTGCGGCGGCCCTCGAGCCCAATATACGGAGAGTATTCACCAACGGTCACCACAACGTCGATCCGACACGGCGCTCACCCCTGCCCAGGTCCACCCAGAACTACCAGGCCGGCTGCCGTCCCTGAGTGGCCGGCGCCCGTTGGCGCCAACCACCTGTCTCTCGACATCAGATCGCATACGGCTGATTGCCGGGTCGATCAGGCCACCCTTCGTGGTATTGATTGGGTAGCCTCAAGATGATGAGGGATGGGTCACATGGGGGAGTCGTTCGGCCGGATGGTGAACACAGGCCGGGCCGCAGCGTCAGGATTGTTCTTGTGGCTGCGTTCGTCGTGGCCGCGCTCGTCCCATTGGGTGGGGTTGCGGCCGGCGCGAGCCTGGCGGGAACCGTCGAGGTCATGCCGCTCGGAGACTCCATCACCGAGGGGGTGCTGGGCAGTAGCAACGATACGGGGTATCGCAGAGACCTATGGCTCTCCCAGGTAGCTGCAGGACACAGCCTTGACTTCGTTGGGAGCCGGTCGACGGGTATTCCGAGCAATTTCGACAAAGACCATGAGGGCCACCCGGGCATGCGGGCGGACCAGATTCGGGATGGGGTCGCAGGGTGGCTCACTGCTCACCCCGCCGACGTGGTTCTTCTGCACATCGGTACGAACGACATCACGCAGGGTCAAAGCGCCGCTTCGACGGCAGCCGAGATCGGTCAGATTCTTGACACGATCAGCGCCAACGACGACACGACGTGGGTGATTGTGGCCCAAATCGTGCCAAGGGGCGACGGTAACGCCGTCCTCACACAGAGGACGAACGACCTGAACGGCCGGATCGCGACCCTCGTCGGATCCCGGAGCGCCGGCGGGGATCGAGTCGCCCTCGTCGACATGAACTCTCCACTCAACCCGGCAACGGACCTCGACGATGGCATACACCCCGATGACAGCGGGTACGCAAAAATGGCAACGGCATGGGATGCCGCTCTGGGTTTGTTGCTCGGCGGTGACACGACCCGGCCGGTGATCACGTTGGTGGGACCCAATCCGCAGACGGTGGAGTTGGGTGGTGTGTATGTGGAGCGGGGAGCAACTGCCTTCGACAATGTGGATGGCGATCTGTCGGATGAGGTGGTTGTCGACGCTTCGGCGGTGAAGGTGGGCACGGTCGGTACCTACCAGGTGACCTATAACGTTGTGGATGCGGCGGGTAACGCTGCGGTGGAGAAGGTGCGCACGGTGAAGGTGGTTGATACGACTCCGCCGGTGATCACGTTGGTGGGACCCAATCCGCAGACGGTGGAGTTGGGTGGTGTGTATGTGGAGCGGGGAGCAACTGCCTTCGACAATGTGGATGGCGATCTGTCGGATGAGGTGGTTGTCGACGCTTCGGCGGTGAAGGTGGGCACGGTCGGTACCTACCAGGTGACCTATAACGTTGTGGATGCGGCGGGTAACGCTGGGGTGGAGAAGGTGCGCACGGTGAAGGTGGTTGATACGACTCCGCCGGTGATAGCGCTGGTCGGTGCGAATCCTCTCACCGTCGTCGTTGGAAGCACCTACGTCGAGCCGGGCGCTGTTGTCGCCGACAATCAGACTGCTCCGATTGCCCCCGTGATCAATGCGACCGGTGTGAACACTCGTGTTCCCGGCACGTACCAGGTGATCTACAACGCCGCAGATGCCTCTGGAAACTCGGCCAAACCTGTGTCGAGGTTGGTGTCCGTGGTTCCGGTGCCGCCCAGCGAGGACCCGGCGGCGGCGCTGGTAGGTCTCTTTTCGAGCGATGACCGGGATGATCTTGCCGTGTGGAAGCGGCAGGCTGATGGCTGGTGGGTTGGCGTGTCCAATGGATCCAGATTCTTCGTGACGCCCTGGTCGAGTGGCATGCAGTCCGGCGTCACGGTCCTACGGGTCGGGGACTTCGATGGTGACGTACTCGAAGACATTGCAGCGTTCGCCGGTGGCACGTGGTGGGTACGCCGATCGACCGGGATCAGCTTTTCCGCAGCGCCGTGGGCCGGATTTGCTACGTCGTCGGGTTGGTCTTCGCAGGTGGTTGGTGATTTTGATGGGGATGGGCGTGACGATATTGCGAATTTCCATCCTTCGAATGGGACGTGGTGGGTGAGCCGTTCGTCGGGGAGTGGGTTTGTGACGTCGTTGTGGGCCGATTTTGCTACGTCGTCGGGTTGGTCTTCGCAGGTGGTTGGTGATTTTGATGGGGATGGGCGTGACGATATTGCGAATTTCCATCCTTCGAATGGGACGTGGTGGGTGAGCCGTTCGTCGGGGAGTGGGTTTGTGACGTCGTTGTGGGCCGATTTTGCTACGTCGTCGGGTTGGTCTTCGCAGGTGGTTGGTGATTTTGATGGGGATGGGCGTGACGATATTGCGAATTTCCATCCTTCGAATGGGACGTGGTGGGTGAGCCGTTCGTCGGGGAGTGGGTTTGTGACGTCGTTGTGGGCCGATTTTGCTACGTCGTCGGGTTGGTCTTCGCAGGTGGTTGGTGATTTTGATGGGGATGGGCGTGACGATATTGCGAATTTCCATCCCTCGCACGGAGCCTGGATGGTGAGCCGTTCGTCCGGGAGCAGGTTCACCACCACCGCCTGGGCAACGTTCTCGGACCCGGCCGGTTGGTCTCATCAGCTGGTCGGCGATGTCGACGGAGACGGTCGCCACGACATCGTCAACTATCACGCCAGGACAGGAGCCTGGTGGGTGGCTGTTTCAACCGGTTCGGCGTTCGCCACCAGCCGCTGGGACTGACGCCTCCGCAGCCGGCTCAGGTGCCGAAGCGGCTCCGGTACCAGTCGACCGTAGCTTCGAGGGCAGCCCGGAGCGGCGTGGCTTGAAAGCCGAAGGTCGCCGTCAGTGCACGGCCGTCGGAGATGAAGGGTTCTTCGAACTCATAGAGCATCTCCAGCAGCTCTCGAACATCCCGGTCGAAGCGGCCGAGGATTCGCAGCATCAGTCTGGGCGTCGGTCTGGCTTGCGCCGGGACCCGCGCAACCTCCCCAATCAGCGCGATGATCTCGGCAGTCGTGGTCGTCTTCTCGCTGGGCACGTGCCACGCTCGTCCCCAGGCGGAGGACTCGCGGCCTGCCAGAACCAGGGCTCGAGCGATGTCCCGCACGTAGGTATAGCTGTGCGGCAGATCGGGGTTGCCGAGGACTTGTGCCTGCTTGCCGTCGAGGATGCGAGCGAATACCCGGTCTCCCAGCGCCGATTGCAGCACTCGAGGACCGAAGAAGTCTGAGGCCCGGACCCGTACGGTCCGGACGTCTCCGCGTTCATGGGCCGCGGCCAGCTCGCGGGTCATGTGTGCTCGAACTTCGCCCTTCCTGCTGTTGGGAGCGATGGGGCTGTCCTCGGTCATGGCGCGGCCGTTGGTTGCGCCGAACATGTACAGGTTCTCCATAGAGACGAGAACCGCTCCGGTGTCCTTGGCCGCAGTGAGCACCGATCCCTGCAATGCAGGGAAAAGCTCCGGCCACTGGTGGTAAGGAGGATTGAGCGCTTGATAGACAACTGCGGCTCCGCGGGCGGCACCCGTCGCGAAGTCCGGATCGGCAGCATCGCCGCTGACCAATTCGACGCCTGCCGGGAGGTCCGCATGCCCGGAGCGGTTCACCATGCGTACGTCGCGATCGGGGCCGACCAGTTCCTCCATCGTGGCCAGCCCAACCGGACCGGTTCCGAAGATCACGTGGAGTTCGTTTGCCATCTGCGGCCTCTCGAGCGCTCAACCGACGCTAGATGCCGCGACCGGTTGTGTCCACTGCGATACCGAATGCTCGGAGCGAGGATAGAGGTCAGACGATGCGGAGATGGCCGGGCGGTGGAAGCCGGTCAAACGCAGGAAACACGATGCCGCCGCCACTCTCGACCTTCAGGAGGGCACTGATGGCCCGCGCACTCAAGGGTTCAGCGAACAGGAAACCCTGACCGTGCGGACAGCCGAGTTCCTTGATCTGATCGAACTGCTCGATCGACTCGATGCCCTCAACGATGGTTTCGAGTCCCAGGGCATCGCCGAGCTGCACGACCGTCTTGACGAGCTGTGGTACCTCGTGAGCGAACCCGAGTCGTGCGGTGAAAGACTTGTCGACCTTGACGATGTCGACCGGCAGGCGGTCGAGGTAGCTGAGCGACGAGTAGCCCGTCCCGAAGTCGTCGATGGCAAGGAGCACGCCAAGTTCCTTCAGCTCCTTCAGCTTCCGGATTGACGTTTGCATCATGACGGTCTCGGTGATCTCGAGAATGAGCCGGTCGGCCGCCAGGCTTTCGTCGAGCAATGTTCGCCGGACTTCATCAACGAGCCCATCGTCGGTCAACTGCGCCGGTGAGAGGTTCACTGCAACCCGGACCGTCGACCCGGTGCCAGATTTGATGTGTTCCCACCTTCGTGGCCTGGTGGCAGGCCTCCCGCAATACCCACCGGCCGATGGGTCCGATGAGACCGGTTTCTTCTGCAAACGGTATGAACTGGGAGGGAGGGATATCGCCGCGCTCAGGGTGGTTCCAGCGGACCAGAGACTCAACGGCCACGATCCGGCCCGTCTGCATGTCGACAATCGGCTGATAGCTGAGGGTCAGCTCCTCCTGGGCGATGGCCTCCTTGAGGTCATGACGCAGCTCCAGTCGTTTGCGGACCTCGATGTGCATCGAGGGCTCAAACACCTGCCAGCTGCCCTTGCCGTTGCGCTTGGCTGCATACATCGCAGCATCGGCGTTGCGGAGGAGCTGGTCCGGGTCCTCGCCCTGGTCGGCGAACGCGATACCGATGCTGGCCCGCGTGCCGACCTTCTTGTTGTCCACCGAGAAAACGTTGTTGAGTTTGTCGGTGATGCGATCGGCAACCGCCAGAGCTTCCGAAGTGTCGGTGATGTCTTCGACCAGTACTGCAAATTCGTCCCCACCCAATCGGGCGACGGTATCGCCCGGCCGGCAAGCTCCCTGCAAACGCCCGGCGACGGCGATGAGCATTTGATCTCCCGCTGCGTGGCCCAGGCTGTCGTTCACCACCTTGAAATCGTCGAGATCGAGGAAGAGCACGGCAACAAACCGGAGCCGGTCCTGGCATTTCTGGAGCGCCTGCTCGACCTTTTCGCGGAAGAGCGTGCGGTTGGCCAGCAGCGTGAGTGAATCGTGGAGGGCCTGGTAGCGAAGCTCTTCCTTGAGTTCCGTGAGCGCCTCCAATGAATCTGCCAGACGACCATTCTGCAGCGAGACGCTGACCTGCCCGGCCAGGGTCATCAGGATGGCCAAATCCTCTTCCGTCAAAGCGCTGACATTCCCGAGCTTGTTGGCAACGACGAACACGCCGAGGATGTCCTCCTTGCCCGTCAGCGGGGCGGCGATGTAGTCGGTGATGGTCGGGCCGTGCTCGCGGGTGAGGTTCGCCCCGTCGGCAAGGAGAACTCCGTTTCTCGTTGGGACCACCTCTTTCCAGATCGGGTGTTCTGTGGAGAGGTCGAGGGGGACCATGACTTCGAGACGGTCGCCCGGTCCAACTGCGGTGCGGAATGAACTGCCGGAGGGGCCGTTCGGGAAGACGAGTATCTCTGCGAATTCGGCCTCGAACATGTCGCAAGCGTGGCGGGCGGCCGAGACCAACGCCGATTCAATCTGAGGCGATTGGTGGAGAGAGCGGCTTGCGTCGTAGAGGGCCTTGAGTCGAGCCCGCTCGTGCCGCTGGGTCACGTACGAGCGGTACCCCATGAACATCACGATCGGTGGGACGAATGCCACGATCGCCGCAGATGGCGCCCGGATGAGCAGCGTGACGGCGATGATCGCCAGAATTGTGTTGAGGGTGGCGGCCACAGCGCTCAGACCAAAGACCTCGAGGATGTCGCGGTTGTTCAGGCTGCCGCCGGTCATCCTGATCGCCATGTTGATGAGAATGTCGGCGATCGTGAGGGCGGTGATCGTGGCGGCGAGTGCCCCAACCCAGCCGGCCGGACCGAGCGGATCGGCCACGGCAACGATGGCCCGGAAGGCGGCCACGGCGAGAGCGGTCTGGAGGGCGAACTGGGCAAGGTTGAACGCAAACTTGATCAAAGGCTGACGACGGCTGACGCCCAATACGAGGGCATTGGCCACCAGCTGGCCGATGATGAGTTCGACGGGTCCAACCAGGAAGAAGCCAATCACCAGAGGGATCTCACTCATCGAAAACGAATGGGCATCCCTGCGGAACCGAAGGTGTACGACGGTGAGCTCCGAGAAGAAGAACGCGACGGCGATGTGGAACCAGCGAAGCTGCAGGTTCGGGTAGATGACGGGCAGGCCGCGAGCCGCATAGGTCAGCACGGCGGCCGCCAGTGCGACGATCCCGGTCAGGATCCAGACCGTCGCGTTTCTTGAAGCCATCGCCCGACGACGGCGGGAAGCGTGACGGGATGGGGCGATTCCCCGTGCCATCGATCACCCTTTGTTCGTATGCGTTCTCTCCTTAATCGGCAGAAATGCGTCCGATCCAATCCACGTGGCATCGACGATTTCGCGTGCGATACGCCACGTGGCTGAGTCCTCCGCTCGGGGGTGGCCGCGTCGCCGTCAGACGCCCGACCGGGCGCCCTAGCATCGAACGCCATGACGCTGGGAACCGTGCTGCTGCTCTTAGTCGGGGGGACGGCCGCCGGTTTCGTCAACACTGTGGCCGGAGGCGGATCAGTCGTGACGCTCCCGATTCTGGTGGAGGTCGTGGGGGCGAGCGTTGCTAACGGCACCAACCGGATCGCCATCCTCATGCAGAATCTGGTGGGCGTTGCCGGGTTTCAGCGGGGCAAGGCAATTCCCTGGCCCCAGGTCTGGCCGCTCGTTCCTCCGGTCGTGCTTGGAGCCGTCGGCGGGGCGTACGTCGCTACCACCATCTCGGCGGCGACGATGCAGCGCGTGTTCGCGTTCGTGGTGGTTCTGGTCGCCGCATCGGTGCTGGTCAGGCCCTCGCGATGGCTCGGCGGCCACGAAGCCCGGCTGAACGGGCCGGTGCGCTGGCTGACGTTCCTCGGTGTCGGCTTCTACGGCGGCTTCGTGCAGGCCGGGGTCGGCTTCCTGATGCTGGCCGGGCTGGTGCTGGGAGGCGGTTTCGGGCTGGTCAAAGGGAACGCCGCCAAGGTGACGCTCATCCTTCTGTACACGCCTCTGGTTCTCGTACTCTTTGCGTCTGCCGACCAGGTTGATCTGGGTGTCGGGCTCGTCCTCGGAACCGGCAACATGACCGGCGCCTGGATTGCGTCCAACCTGGCCATTCGGAAGGGCGCCGGCTGGATTCGCTGGGTTCTCATCGTTGCCGCGGTCGCGGCGGCCCTCCGGATGCTGCTGACTTGATGCGGCGTGTCCCGCTCGAACCTGGTCGTGCCTGTCCCGGGTGGCGCGTTCCTCGTACTATCTGTCCATGACGGCGCGGCCATGAGGACTCCATGACCGGAACAACCGACACCAGGACCCCGGGTCTCGATGGCCTGAGTCCAATCGAAGTGCAGCAGCGGATCAGCCGCGGCGAGATCAACGACATCCCCAGCGGCACGAGCCGGACGGTCGGCGAGATCGTTCGTGCCAATGTCTTCACTCGTTTCAACATGCTGCTCGGGTTTCTGCTCGTCGTCGTCCTCTTTGTCGCACCGATCCAGGACGCCCTCTTCGGGTTTCGTACTGGTGGCCAATGCATCGATCGGCATCGTGCAGGAGTTGAGAGCAAAGCGGGCACTTGATCGTCTGGCCTTGTTGAGTGCTCCTCGCGCCAGAGTCGTCCGGGCAGGGATCCGTGGGTGATCTGGCGGTCAACCGGGTGGTCCTCGACGATGTGCTCGATCTGCAGCCCGGCGATCAGATCGTGGTTGATGGTGTCGTGCTCGCGGGCATTGGCCTGGAAATCGACGAGTCGCTGCTCACGGGAGAATCGGACCCCATGGCCAAGAGTCCCGGAGACGGAGTTCTGTCCGGCAGCTTCGTGGCGGCCGGAAGCGGCCGCTATCGCGCCACCAAAGTCGGCAGGGAGGCGTACGCGGTTCGCCTGGCGGAAGAAGCCCGCAAGTTCACCCTCGTCCGTCGGAGCTGCGGGCGGGCGTGGATTGGATTCTCGGTCTGGTCGGCTGGCTGCTGGTCCCTACCGTGATCCTGCTGGTCTGGAGCCAGCTCCAGGTGCACGAGGCGCTGAAGGAAGCGATCCGGAGCGCGGTCGCCGGCACGGTCGGCATGGTGCCGCAGGGTCTCGTGTTGCTCACATCGATGGCGTTTGCGGTCGGTGTCATCAGGCTGGGCAAGCAGAACGTGCTCATTCAGGAGCTCCCCGCCGTTGAGGGGCTGGCCCGGGTTGATGTGATCTGTTTCGACAAGACCGGGACACTGACCGAAGGTCGGTTGACGGTCCATGAGGTGCAGTACCTGACGAAGACCCAGGATCTCGTTCCTGCGCTGGGAGCCCTGGCCGCAACCGACCCGACTCCGAACGGGACCGTACGGGCGATTGCCTCCGCGTTTGCGCATCCGGTCGGATGGCGGGCGCGTGCCCAGATGCCGTTCTCCTCGGAACGGAAGTGGAGCGGTACCTATTTCGGCGACCAGGGAACCTGGGTGCTCGGCGCCCCCGAGGTGGTGTTCCCTCGTGAGCCGCGGATCATCGATCGCGCCGATGCTCTGTCCGACCGACGGATACCGGGTCCTGGTGGTCGGCCACACGAGCGAACCCCTGCGGTCCGACCTGCTTCCGGAAGGGTTGCAGGCCGATGGGACTTGTCCTCTTTGGCGACCGGATACGAGATGACGCCACCAAGACCCTGGAATTCTTCGAGCGCCAGGGAGTGCACACCAAGGTCATCTCCGGGGACCATCCGCAGACGGTCGCAGCAATCGCAAGGCGGGTGGGCATCAGGAACGCAGATCGCGTGGTCGATGCGCGGGAGCTGTCCGAGAACGATCCTGGCTTTGCAGCGGCGGTAGAGCATGGGGTCGTGTTCGGCCGGGTCACACCTCACCAGAAGCGGCGAATGATCACTGCCCTGCAGGCTCGCGGCCATACGGTTGCCATGACGGGCGACGGTGTCAACGATGTGCTGGCGCTCAAGGACGCCGATATCGGCATCGCCATGGGTTCCGGGAGTTCTGCCTCACGGGCAGTGGCAGAGGTTGTCCTCGTCGACGGCAATTTCGATCATCTCCCTGCCGTCGTCGGAGAGGGGCGCCGGGTGATCGCCAATATCGAGCGAGTCGCCAACCTGTTCGTGACCAAGACGGTGTATGCGATGTTGCTGGTGATCGCCGTCGCCCTGGCCGGCCAGGCGTTTCCTTTCCTTCCGCGACACCTGACTTTGGTTGGTTCCATCACCATCGGCATACCGGCCTTTTTCCTGGCCCTCGAACCGACCACCCGGCGGGCCCAACGCGGCTTCCTCTTTCGGGTTATGAGGTTTGCCGTTCCAACGGGGACCCTGGCTGCCTTTGCGACCTTCGCCGCCTACAGCCTGGCCCTCGCCGAGGGTGAGCCATTGATCGAGGCGCGAACCGTCGCGACCCTCGTTCTGTCCGGCATGGGCTTCTTTGCCCTGCTCATCGTGAGCCGGCCGCTGACCCCCATGCGCCGGGTCTTGATCGGCGGCATGGTCTTCACGCTGCTGCTCATCATCGTGATCCCCTTTGGCCGGGAGTTCTACGCCATTCAGCTGCCCGGGCTCGTCATGTTGCTGGCCGCCGGGGGCATTGTGGGAGCATCGGGCGGGGTCATCTACTTCTCGTTGCGAACCATGGGATGGCTGCAACAGGTGCCGCAGGTTCGGGCCATTGTCGAGGAATCCGAAATCGTGCTCACCAGGGTCGAGAAGAAGGTGGTCGAGATCGCGGGTCCCGTCGTCAAACGCGTCGGCGCAAGAGTGCGGAGCGCGCGTCGAAGCACGACCACGGCAGTAAAGGCGAGCGACTCTGGGCACCGGCCGCCGCGTTGTGGACTGGGTGAGAGACGGCAGCGGACCCGGGCGCCCCATGGACGAAGGCGAGCGAAACCCGCCCGGGACGACTGAGTCGATCTGGCCGGCGAGCCGACCTCAGCGGTGCATGCTCGCTATCTTGTTGGCGCAGCGGCGAGGAGGCGTAGTTTGGCCATCCCCAAACCTGAGTTCACGATCGGGATCGAGGAGGAGTACCTCCTGGTAGATCGGGAGACCCGGAACCTCGTGCAGGACCCCCCAGAATCGGTGATGCAGGACGCGGTGTCCAGGCTCGAGGGCCAGGTTGCTCATGAGTTCTTGCGGTCCCAGATCGAGGTGGGCACCCGCATCTGTTCCTCGATCCAGGAAGCGCGCGCCGATCTGGCTCGATTGCGCAGGGCGGTAGCCGACGTGGCCGGGGTACACGACTACGCCATGATCGCTGCCTCGACACATCCTTTCGCGGAATGGGGTGATCAGCTGACGACCGACAACGAGCGGTACCACGTACTGGCGGAGGATCTGCAGGCCGTCGTCCGGCGCCTGGTCATCTGTGGCATGCACGTGCATGTCGGTATCGGCGACAACGATTTGCGGATCGACTTGATGAATCAAGTGTCGTACTTCGTGCCCCATCTCCTTGCCCTCTCCGCGTCGTCCCCCTTCTGGCATGGACGGGACACCGGCCTCAAGAGCTACCGGATGAGTGTTTTCAAGGCACTGCCCCGGACCGGCCTGCCCGAGGTCTTCTCGAGCTGGAGCGAGTACCGGCGCCACGTTGACGTCCTGGTCGAAGCAGGGTTGATCGAGGATGCGACCAAGCTCTGGTGGGATGTGCGACCGAGCGAACGGTATCCCACGCTCGAGATGCGAATCCCGGATGTCTGCACGAGGATCGACGACGGCATCACGGTGGCCGCCCTCTACCTGTCCTTGCTCCACATGCTGTACCGGCGCCGGCGGCTCAATCAACGGTGGAGGACCTATGCCGACATGCTTGTCGAGGAGAACGTCTGGCGGGCCCAGCGCTACGGGGTCGGGGGGTCGTTGATGGATTTCGGGATCGGGGAACTGGTTCCCTACCCGGACTTGATCGAGGAACTCATCGAACTGGTCGCCAAGGACGCAGACGAACTCGGTTGCGTTGCCGAAGTCGAGCATGCTCGCGAAATCGTGGCTCGGGGGACGAGCGCCGACCGGCAGCTCGAGGCCTACCGGCAGGCGCTGGAGAGCGGCGCCGACGAGCAAGAGGCTTTGCAGGCCGTTGTCGACCTTCTGATCGGTGACTCCATCGCAGGCGTGTAGCGCCTCCGACGCTGCGCGATCAGGGTCGTTCGAGCACGGCCGTCAGCCGCGGGAACACCTCGTCGGCTTTTCCCATCCCGTTGACGATCCTGACCAGCCCGCGTTTCTCGTAGTAATCGACGAGGGGAGCCGTCTGTTCTTCGTAGACCTTCAATCTCGTCCGCACTACCTCTTCTGAGTCGTCCGGTCGTTGCACGAGCGGCTCACCACATTTGTCACAGATTCCGGGTTCTTCGGGTGGCTTGGTGACGACATTGAATATGTGACCGTTCGTGCACGACCGTCGACCCGCAACCCGGGTGACGATCTCGTCCGGGGGCACGTCGAGGAACGCAACGACTTCGAGGCCCCCGTACCCGAGCACCTGATCGAGCGCCTCAGCTTGCGCCAGGTTGCGTGGGAACCCGTCCAGGATGAATCCCCGCTTGGCGTCCGCTTCGTCGAGCCGTTCGGCCAGCATCTTGATGACGAGGTCGTCGGGAACGAGTTCTCCGGCATCCATGAACCGCTTGGCTTTCCTTCCCAGCACGGTGTCGTCGGCCACTGCCCTCCGGAGCAGGTCACCGGTTGCGATATGGGGGATATGCAGTTCCACGGCCAGCCGGGTCGCCTGCGTGCCTTTCCCTCCCCCAGGTGGGCCGAGCAGGAGAAGTCGATGGTTCTGTGCCTCTCCGGTGAGCTGGGCAGCAGGTGAGACTCCTCCCTTGCGCTGGGCATCAAGCACGGCAATGGCGGTGAGGTTCACGATGTCCCCGACGGTGGCATCCCGTTGCAGTACATGTACCGACTTGGAGAATCCGGTCAGGATCGGTCCGATAACCTCGGCGCCGCCGAGCGTGTGCAACAGCTTGTAGGCAGCATTCGACGCGGCGAGGTTGGGAAACACCAGGATATTGGCATCACGGCCCAGGACGTTGAAGGGGTGGCGCTTCTGGAGGAGATCGCCGATCACAGCTGTGTCGGCGTGCATCTCTCCGTCGAGCGGCAACTCCGGAGCCTTCTGGCGGCAGATGCGGACTGCCTCTCGGATCCGATCCGGTTCCTCGCCGGCGGCGCTTCCGAAGTTGCTGTAGCTGATCATTGCCACCCGCGGCCGCACATCGAACTTGCGCAACGCCGTTGCAGCGGTCGACAGGGCAATCTCCGCCAGTTGCTCGGCGGTGGGACTGATGTTGACGGCACAATCGGCGAAGAAATAGGGTCGTCCGCGCACGATCATGATGTAGACCGCGCTGACGATCGTGCGGCCGCGCTCGAGCGGCAAGACCTGCAGCGCCGGCCTGATCGTATCCGCGTAGTAGGTGGTCAACCCGCCCATGACGGCCTCGGCGTCGCCCTCCTTCACCATCAACACGGCATACATGTCCGGGTTGAGGACGGCTCGCTTTGCGTCGTTGAGCGTCAATCCCTTGCGTTGCCGGAGTCGGAACAGGGCTTCCGCGTATCGCTGCTGGTTGGTCCCCTGCTCGTGAATGTCGATCATCTCAATACCGTTCAGCGGGACCTCCATCTCGCCTGCGAGACGTTCGATTTCGGCGACGGGTGCGAGGAGGATGGGCGTAGCGATCTTCTCGTCGGCCACCCTGCGGGCCGCACGGATGATCCGGTCGTCCGCCGCGTTCGGGTAAACCACCCGCCGTGGAAGCTGACGCGCTTTGACCGTGACCGTATGCATCAGGCCGTAGGAAGCCTGGAACCTGGCCTTCAGTTCTTCCCGGTACGAGTCCTCGTCGACCAGCGGACGGGCGGCGATTCCCTCCCGGGTGGCGGCCATTGCCACGGTAGGAGCCACGTACCAGAGGACTCGCGGGTCAAACGGTTTCGGAATGATGTAGTCGGGTCCATACGCCAGGTGCTCCAACTGGTATGCATCGAGCACCACATCGGATACGGGCTCTTTGGTCAACTCGGCGAGTGCGTGCGCCGCGGCGACCTTCATCCCCTCGCTGATACTCGCCGCCCGGACGTCGAGAGCACCCCGAAAGATGAACGGGAACCCCAGGACGTTGTTGACCTGATTCGGATAATCGCTCCGTCCCGTTGCGACGATGGCATCGGGCCGTGCGGCCCGGGCGTCGTCGTAGGTGATCTCCGGGTTGGGATTCGCCAGGGCAAAGATGATTGGCTGATCCGCCATCGACTTCACCATCTCCGGGGTCACCGCCCCGGCGATCGAGACGCCGACGAAGGCATCGGCATCGACCATGGCATCGGCCAGCGTGCGCGCCTCTGTTGCTCGTGCAAAGGCAGCCTTGTAGGGGTTCATACCCTTCGTGCGGCCCTCGTAAATCACGCCGTTGGAATCGCAGAGGGTCATGTTCTGCTGCTGTACGCCGAGCGCCTGGAAGAACTTGGCGCAGGCGATGCCGGCCGCGCCGGCCCCGTTGAACACGACCTTTGCGTCGGCAATGTCGCGTCCGGTGATCTCCAGAGCGTTCAAAAAGCCCGCACCGGCGATGATCGCCGTGCCGTGCTGATCGTCGTGGAAGACCGGGATGCTCAGCCGTTCCTTCAGGGTTTCTTCAATTTCGAAGCATTCCGGCGCTTTGATGTCTTCGAGGTTGATGCCACCGACGGTGGGCTCCAGCATCTCGCAGAAGCGGATGACGTCGGCCGGACCGTCCGCGTCGATTTCGATGTCGAATACGTCGATGTCTGCGAAGCGCTTGAAGAGAACGCCTTTTCCCTCCATAACTGGTTTGCCGGCCAGCGGACCGATGTCACCGAGGCCGAGGACGGCCGTCCCGTTGCTGACGACGGCGACCAGATTCCCGCGGTTGGTGTACTTGAATGCCAGGTCCGGGTTGGCCTCGATTTCCAGACACGGCTCTGCAACGCCGGGTGTGTAGGCGAGGCTGAGGTCGTGCTGGGTCGCAGTTGGTTTGGTCGAGCGGACTTCGACTTTCCCGGGGCGCCCCCTGGAGTGGTAGTCGAGCGCTTCGCTGAACTTCTTACCTTCCGCCATTGGGGCCTCCAAAGGGGTTATCGATCGAAGCCTAACCCGGCGTGGAGCGCCCTTGGCCGAGGCGACGGCTAGCCGGTCGGTCTGTACACGGACACGTGGTTGCGGCTCTCGGCCCCAAACAGTGAACGGTCCCAATCAGCCCATCGAACGTCGAGCCTGAGGCCGGCTAGACGAGCCATGAGGTCCAGTTCCGGCGGATACGAATACCTGACCAGAACCGGGAACAGCGCAACTCCTTCGGCAGACATCGCCACGTGCTGGCTGGCGACTTGCTGAGCAGCTCGATCGTGGCGGGAAACGTCGATGATGACCTGATCGCTGGTGATCTCTGAAACGCCGACTCGCTGGTTCCGGTCGAATCGTGAAAGGTCCGGTACGAATGCCTCAATCACGAAGGCCCCACCCGGCACGAGGTGCCTCGCCACGGCAGCGAAACACGAGACCTGTTCTTCCTGACTGCGGAGACCAAAAAGGTATTGAACGCAACAAACACGAGCGAGAACCTCTTGCCAAGGTCGAACTCGGCGAAGCTACCGACCGTTACCGGTATGGAGGAGCCGCCCGGTTTGCTCTGCATTTCGTTGATCATGGCCGCGGAGGCGTCAATGCCGTGGACTTCCAATCCGAGTTCAATGAGGGGCAGCGCAAGCCTGCCGGTGCCGATGCCCAGTTCAAGGACGGCCCCAACGGATGCCAGGTCGACGAGGGTGGAAAATGGCGGACCCGGTCCCAGAGTCGCCGTAGAACGCGCCATAGTGGGAGGCGATACGGTCGCCGTAGGTTGAAGCTTCGAAGTCCTTCACCTCGACAGTCTGGCATCTTCATTCAGCCGGATGCCGGGTGAACCGGCACTAGTGTCGACCCGATGGAACCGCCTGCTTTTCCCGATGGGTTCTTGTGGGGCGCAGCGACCGCTGCGCATCAGGTCGAGGGTGGCAACTGGAACAACGACTGGTGGGCATGGGAGCACGACCCTGCTTCGCCCTGCGTTGAACCGAGTGGCGACGCCTGCGACCACTACCACCGGTACCGCGACGACATCCGGCTCCTCGCCGAACTGGGCTTCAACATGTACCGCTTCTCGATGGAGTGGAGCCGGATCGAACCGGAAGACGGCGAGTTCTCCGCGGCGGCCCTCGACCACTACGCACGCATGGTCGATGCCTGCCGGGAGTTCGAGGTCGAACCGGTCGTGACGCTCCACCATTTCACATCACCCCGGTGGGTTGCGGCGCAGGGTGGCTGGGCGAACCCGCAAACCGCCCAGATCTTCGGGCGCTATGTAGAACGAGTGATGTCGGCTTTCGGTGACCGGTTGAGCCTGGTCTGCACGATCAATGAGCCCAATGTTGCGGCCACCATTGGGTATCTGGTCGGTCTCTTCCCGCCCGGAGAGCAGGACTTCGCGCGGCGGGCGGCGGCCAACGAAACGTACATCGAGGCCCATCACCGGGCGGTTGACGTGGTGCGCGCCTCAGGAGCGAAGGCCGGCATGACCCTGAACATGAGCCAGTGGGTGGCCCTGGACGGTGGTGAAGGTCCGACGGCGGCGCTGCGCGGCCCCTATGAGGACGTTTTCCTGGAAGCCGCGCGCGATGATGACTTCATCGGCGTGCAGGCCTACACCCGCACCCGGGTCGGTCCGGCCGGCCAGCTGGGTCCTGAGGAAGGCGTCGAAACGACCCTCATGGGTTATGAGTTCTGGCCGGAGGCTCTCGAAGCAACGGTGCGCCGGGCGGCTCAGGAGACCGGACACATCCCGATCCTGATCACCGAGAACGGTGTGGCCACGAGCGACGACGGCCGGCGCATCGAGTACGTCCGGAGAGCGCTGCAGGGGGTTCGGCGAGCGCTTGCCGACGGCATTGACGTGTTCGGCTACACGTACTGGTCGGCGCTCGACAACTTCGAATGGGCTTTCGGCTATGGACCGACGTTTGGATTGATCGGCGTGGATAGGGCAAGTCAGCAGCGCACCGTCAAGCCAAGCGGCCGATGGCTGGGTGGCCTGGCCCGGCACAATGGTTCGGGCGGATTGGAGTCGCCATGAAGGGGGAGGTCTTTGATCTCAGTGACGAACTCGTCGGAGCCCTCGTCGAGCTTTCGCCCCTCGAGGCGACCCTTATCGGTGTCGATGGGTTCGATCACTTGTGGGACGATCTCAGCCCGGACGGCGTCGAACACCGCCAGAGCGAACTCCTCCGATACCGACAGAAGTTCCTCGATCTTCCGGTGGCGCCGAACCAGTGGGAGAGATTGGCGCAGCGGGTCGCTGTGGAGTTCATCGAACGACGAGCTCGGCAAGATCTCCTCTGGAGATACCTTCTGCGACCTGAATACGGTTGCATCGCCGCTGCAGTCTGTCCGGGAGGTCTTCGACCACATGGACACGACGACGGCAGATGGTTGGCGGAACGTTGCCATCCGGATGGAGACCATCGCCGAAGCGCTGGGAGGCTACCGCCGATCGCTCGAGGAGGGAGCCCGGAGATCGTTGCGAGCGTCGCGTCGACAGGTCGTCGCCGCCATTGCGGACTCCCGCCTCAACGCCGCCGATGCCGGGTTCTTCGCTGCGACGCTGGCCCGGTTCCAGGAGTCGAGCCTTGCGGAGCCGCTCCTCGGTTCCCGTCTCGAGTCGGCTTCCCGCTTGGCCCGGGATGCTTTCGGGAGCTTCGCGGAATACCTGGAGAACGACTACCTCCCGACCGCTCCCGTCGAGGACGGGGTCGGCCGCGACCGGTACCTGCGCCACACCCGCCGGCATCTCGGCATGGACATTGATCCGGAGGAGACCTACCGCTGGGGTTGGAACGAGGTGATGTCGCTCCATAAAGGGATGGTTGCTGTGGCCGCACAGATCGACCCGGAGGTGCCGCTTGCCGGGGTCGTGAACCTCCTGAAGACGGATCCGGCTCGTTCGGCCACAGATCCGGACCACTTCATCCAGCTCATGACCGAACGGCAACACCTCGCCCTGGCGGAGTTGGATGGGGTGCACTTTGACGTTCCCGAACCCATCAAACAGATATCGGTGAAGATCGCTCCCCCTGGAGGTTCGCTAGGCGCCTACTACGTCCAGCCGTCCGAGGACTACACCCGGCCGGGGACGGTGTGGTACTCACTCGGAAACCAGCAGACCGTTCCGTTGTGGGATGAAGTGAGCACCGCCTACCACGAAGGCTTTCCGGGCCATCACCTGCAGTGCGGGGTCCAGCTGTCGCTCGCCGACCAGTTGAGTCGTCTGCATCGGCTGGTCGTCTGGCATCCGGGGTACGGAGAGGGATGGGCGCTCTACACCGAGCTGCTGATGAACGAGCTGGGCTATTTGGACAAGCCCGAATACGTGCTGGGAATGATGTCGGCGCAGATGCTGCGGGCCTGCCGGGTCGTGATCGATCTTGGCCTCCATCTCGGCTACCGGATCCCCGATGATGCACCGTTCCATCCCGGAGAAGCTTGGACCTTCGCGTCCGCGGTCGAGATGCTCACCGACCTTGCCTTCCTGTATCGCGACTACGCGGTGTCCGAAGTCACCCGCTACCTCGGCTGGCCGGGCCAGGCAATCTCCTACAAGATCGGTGAACGGGTCATGCTCGACCTGCGGGCAGAGCTGCAGGCACGGCAGGGAGCAGCATTTGATCTCAAAACGTTTCACGCCCGGGTGCTCGGGACCGGTCCCGTTGGTCTCGCCCACCTGCGTGAGCTGGTGCTGGACACCTAGCCCCGCGGAGCGTCGCCGTCCGCACCGCACGGTACGGCGGCTAACCGCAGGCCTCGGAAAGGGTCGGGTAGGGGTTCACGGTGCTTTCCCCGTCGGCCACGATTTCGAAGTGCAGATGGGGGCGGGAGCCCTTGGCGTTGCCGCTGTCGCCCACATACCCGATGATGTCTCCGGCCTGGACGTAGCCGTCCTTGGCGAACCGGTCCATGTGTGAGCCGATATAGAGGTTGCCATCGTCGCCTTCGAGGTTGAACTGGTACCCGCCGATGTTTCCAACGATCTGGTAGAGCGTTCCGGTAACCGGAGCCACGATGGGCGTGCCGCGAGGGGCGAATATGTCGTTGCCTTCGTGGAACCTGCCTCCTGAGCGAGGGAAGCCCCAGTCATTGAAGAACGTTCCACCGGGGACCGGACAGAGCCAACCGCCACCATCCACCGCCAGCGTCATCCCGACGCGGATCAGATTTGGGTTGGCGATGCGGTTGAGCTCAACGAGGCTGGACACCGTCGTCTTGAAGCGGGCTGCGATGCCGCCCAGGGTGTCCCCGGATTGCACCGTGTAGGTCGTTGCGGAACCTGTCTCTGCGGTGAAGGTGTGCTCCGGGACCGAGAGCTGCAGTTGGGTGCCGATATACAACAGGTTCGGGTTGGTGATCCCGTTGGCCTCGGCCAGCACGGCCACCGTCGTTCCCGTTTTTCGAGCGATCTTCTCGAGCGTGTCGCCCGGTTGCACGATGTAGGCGCTCGAACCGGGGATGACCAGTTCCTGGCCCACCCGGATCCGATCCGGGTTCGTGATTCCGTTCGCGTCGGCAATTGCGGCGACGCTCGTGTCGAACTCGCGGGCAATCTCAGAAAGCGTGTCGCCCGGCTTGACGACGTACGAACTCGAAGCCGCAGCAATCATAAGGAGCGCCGTCGTTCCTGCAACGAACAAGCGGATGTGTTTCTTCATGACGGACGCTCCTCCGAGACCTTCTGGAATTCAACCCTTCATCGAGGTTTTCGGTTGATTCCCTGATGCTCTTGAGAGAAGCGTATATCGATCTCAGAGTCCCGACTGCGATTCCTCAACCGGTGCGATGGCCCGAGGGCGACCAAAACTCGCTGCATGAGGCCGGATACTGCCGACTGGCCGCCGACAGGCGTCTTCCCCGGCTGCAGCCGCCGCGCCCGGGCGCTCATTTGGTTTCGAATGGCTCCAGCCCAGCATCTGCTCCCCCTTTCGTCCGGTCCCGTTTGGACACAGGTTGAGCTCCGAGGTTCCGTCGACCGGGGGAGGGAAGCGCTACGGATCGATGGATCTCGCGCGAAGTTGTCCACAGGCTGCGTCGATATCAGCGCCGCGCGTGTCGCGCAGGGTCGCGTTGATTCCCCGTTGCGCCAGCACCCCCAGGAACCGTTCGATTCGTTGCTGGGTGGAAGGGTGGTCCGCGGTGCGTGGGGTCGGGTTGAGCGCAATGAGGTTGACGTGAGCCCGCAGCCGGCGGGCGATGGCAGCCAGCTTGTCCGCCTGGTCGTCCGAGTCGTTGACACCGTCGATCATGGTCCACTCGATGGACACCCGGCGGTGCTTGGCTGCGAAGAACTCGGCGGCGGCGGCCTCTACTTCCTGGAGCGGATACCGCTTGTTGAGCGGGACGAGTGTTGTGCGTAGGTCATCGTCGGCCGCGTGGAGGCTCACCGCCAGGTTGACCGGCCAGGGCTCGGCCGCCAGCCGCCGCATTCCGGGGACGACACCGACCGTTGACACGGTGATCGCTCTGGCGGAGATACCCATGTGCTCGATCATCCTCCTGATCGATTCACGGACCCGCCGGTAGTTGGCGAGTGGTTCTCCCATTCCCATGAACACGACGTTCGTGACACGAAGGGGGGAATCCGCCATGCCGCCGCCGGCGAGGAAAGCCTGGGCGAAGGCAACCTGAGCAACGATCTCGCCGGCTTCCAGGTGCCGCTCGAACCCGAATTGGCCGGTAGCGCAGAACGTGCAGGCCAGCGCGCATCCAACCTGGCTGGAGATACACAGGGTCGTGCGGCGAGGGTATCCCATCAGGACCGCCTCGATCGCTGCTCCATCGGGTGCCCGGAACAACCACTTGCGGGTCGTTCCGGCGTCCGCCGATTGCTCAATCTCAAGCTCGAAGGGCCACAGCTTGTCCTTCAGCCTGTCGCGGAGATCCGCCGGAAGGTTGGTCATCCCTTCCGTCGAAGGGACGGGGTGCTCGTACAACCACTCGCGGAGCTGCTGAGCGCGAAAGGGGGGCTCGCCCGGCAGGAGGGTCTCCAGTTGTTCCGGTTCGGTGAGGTACAGCACGTTCCCATGGTACGTTGCAGCAGAATCCATACGGGCCAACCCCTAGACTCCCTGTTCTATGGCCAGGATCAGATTGCCGTCGGTGCGGGTTCCGTCCTTCCGGGCACCCCCGCAGCGCGAGCCGCTCGACACGGCCGAGTTGACCGGTCTGTGGGTTTCGTTCGCGGTCGGCATCCCCTTGCTGCTGGTCGGGATCCGGCTCATGTCCGGCACGGAAGCAGGCGGCCTCGGATTCTCCGCAAGCCAGCTTCTGCTCGTGGTTCCAATCGGTGTTCTCCTCGGAGTAGGTCTTCTCTCCGCTGTTGCCTATGCGTCGGCACTCGTGAGCGACAGGACCTTGATCATGGTGCGGCCCGCCCTCGGGATCGTGGGCTCATGGCTGTTCGTGCCGGTCGTAGTTGCCTTTCTCGTTTCGTGGTCGGCTCTCGAACTCGATCTCGCCGGCCGTTCTCTCTCGGCTGCCTCCGAAGCCTTCAACGGACCGGCCATCGCCCGGTCCTGGGGCGTTGTGATCGTGGCGGTGCTGGCGGCGTTCTTCTTGTTTCTCGGTCCGCAACTCGTGGTCCGGAGCTGGGTGAAGTGGTTCGCCTTCTGGGTTGGGCTCGGAGTGATGCTCATCCTGGTGTGGCGAACCGTCACCGAACTGGATCTCGTGGCCATGCTGGATCAGGCGCCGGGCGCTCACTTCTGGCTTGGTGTCGATCTCGTTGTTGGCGGGGCGGTGGTGTTCTTCCCGCTGGTTGCCGAAACAGCCAGGTTTGCCCCCGATCAAGGCACGGCCGCGTCCAGTGTCGGTGCCGGCTACGGGGTTCCGGCGCTCATTGCCGTCCTGTTGGGCGGGCTTGCTGCATCGACGAACACCCTCATGGAACCGACGCCGGTCGGCATCGTTGCCGAGTTCTTCGGCTCCTCGGCAGGTGTCCTCGGCGCGGTGCTCGCAGTGTTCTGGCTCTTTGGTGCGGAAGCGGACCAGCCCTTCGCTTTTCTCTACAGCGCCTCAGCCTCGATTCAGACACTCGTTTCGAGGGCCCCCATCTGGGCAGGCGGGTTCGTTCTCCTGGCGGTATCCGCGGTGCTCTCGGTGATCGTGGACACAACGTTTTGGGTCGAACTCATCGGCTTGTTGTTTTCGATTGTGATTCCAGTGCTGGGGGTCTTCCTGGCGGACTTCTTCTTCGTGCGACGCAGGAGCTACTTGTCGGACAGTCTCTACGACATCCGGGGCGCCTACCGGGGCTTCAACGTCTGGGCGTTGCCATCCCTGATCATCGGGTTCGTGCTGTACCAATGGATTGCGCCGGCGGGGCCGAGCGGTTGGGTGGCGTTCGTGGAGCAGCTGATACCGGGTCAATCGCCGGCGGATGCGGCGGGTGTTCCTCCGGTGATGATCACGCTGCTGTTCTCGTTCTCGCTCTATGCGCTGCTGGGTCGCTGGCGAATCGAAGAGGCGTACTACATGTCCAAGCTCCGCGTCTGACCTCGGAGCCTCGAACCGAGCCGTCTCGAACCCTGCCTGCCCCGAGGAACCGCCGGTTCGTCCTAGAGAACGGTTGCGGCCATCTCCGAGAGGGGACTACGGACCGACTTTTCGAGGGTCACGTGCCCGAAGAGCGGGGAGCCCTTGAATTTTTCGATCAGGGCGGCAACGCCGCCGAACGGGGAGATATACGGGTTGTCGACCTGGGAGAGATCGCCGCAGAAGACCACCTTGGCGTCTTTGCTCATGCGAGTCAGGATCACTTTCAAGGTCGGCAGTTCCAGGTTCTGGGCTTCGTCGATGATCACAAACTCTCCGGTGATGGACCGCCCCCGCAAATACGTCACGGCCGCCATCTCGAGCACGTTTCTCTCTGATAGTTCGGCAATGGCATCCCGGGCGGCCTCGGGGCCGCCGTCGGCGAAGAGCGCGTACAGGTTGTCGTTGACTGCCGCCATCCACGGCGCCAGCTTGTCGGACAAGTCGCCGGGAAGGTAGCCAACCTCCTGGCGGCCGACGGCGATGAGCGGCCGGTACACCGAGACGCGCCGGTAGCGGCCCAGTTCCAGCACCTGCTCGAGGGCCGCAGCCAGGGCCAGGAAGGTCTTGCCGGTGCCTGCCATACCCATGAGCGATACCGCGGGAATCTCGGGGTTGAGGAGCAGGTCGAGGGCGAGTACCTGGCGGAGGTTCTTCGGTTCTATCCCGAACGCACGGGGACTGCCGGAGACCCGGGCGATCACGGTCTCCGGCTCCGTTTCCACGACGTGACCCAGTGCCGACTGCGACGGTCCGCTGCGCAGGACGACGAACTGATTGATGAGGGCATCGACCCCCGGCAACGACACCTTGTTCTCGGAGAACAACCGATCGACCACGTTGGAATCGACGTCGATCTTCGAGCGCACCCGTGTAGAGCTCGTCGACGGGAACCGTATCGGCACGGTAGTCCTGTACCTCGACACCGAGTTGGGCACCCTTGATGCGCAGCGCCGTGTCCTTCGTTACCAGGACGGGCCGGTGACCACCATCGCTCATGTTCAGGCATGTTGCCAGGATCCGGTGGTCGGTTGTCGAGGGATCGAAGACCGAAGGCAGTCGAGGTGAATGCGTGCCGTTCGATTCGATCCGCAGGTTGCCACCGTTCGGCAATGCGACCGCTTCGCGGAGTCCACCAGGCGCCGACGCACCCAGGCCATCGAGAAGACGCAGAGCCGACCGAGCGTTGGCTCCGACCTCGTCCGAACGTGTCTTCTGGCGGTCGAGTTCTTCGACCACCACCAGGGGGAGCACCACGGCGTGCTCATCGAATCGGAAGATGGCGTGAGGATCTGCAATCAGAACGCAAGTATCGAGGAGGTAGCGCGGGGCCAATCCGTCTTCTCCTTTGTGGGATCTCGGGCCAAAGCCTCGACGGTTCCGGACACAAAGGCAAGGATCTCGACGTGATGGCCGCGGCCGCCGGCGCTGTGATTGGCGGCTAGTCCCCCTGGAAGCTGTTCAGAAAAGCAGCTTCTTTGATCCAATCACCGACGCGGCCTTCAGGCACGTCGATCGAGGCAGCTACCGCTTCGGCGTTTGCTTTGCCGAGTTCGGCCAGGCTTGTGACTCCTGCGTTCACCAGCCGGGCCGCATAGACCGGCCCGATGCCCTTGATGATCGTCAGATCATCCTTCCGGGGCGCCGGTCCCTCAACCGGTGATGAATGGGGAGCTACCCGAAAGGCGGGCGGCTCCGGCTCGCGGGGGAGGGCAAGGGAGATGAAGCGGTCCCGCATCACCCAGATGACCGTGCCGAGGCCGGCGAGCACCCCGATGAATCGAAACACCTTCTTCATGGACTCGATCATACCAACCGGACCGGCGGGCTACCTTGCTTCTCGCCGGCTCGGGCCGAAGAGCCTCTAACCCCAGCAGGCTTGCGATGCCGCCCAGTGAGACCAACCGCCACCCTGGTAGACCAGCCAGGCAGAAACCGCCACGTTGGCGTGAGCGTCGTAGATGTTGGCCCCGGCCCATCCTGCCGCTGTGGATCGCTCCGCCCAGAACCGCGGGATGTGCTGGAACAACCCGGCTGCTCCCGATGACGGGTTGGTCGCGCCGGGGTCCCACCGCGACTCGCAGTACGAAACTTGCATCGCCAGGTCGACGTCCTCGGCTGCGAAGAAGAGGCTGATGATCCCGAGAGCCTCTGCCTCGGTCAGCCTGCCGCCCGACGGCTGGGTGGTAGTTGTGGTCGGAGGGGGCTCGACGACGGTCGGGGTAGTCGTCGTTGTCGTCGGAGGCTGCGGAGCCACCGTCGTCGTCGGGGTTGCAGGAACGGCCGGGGGCGCAGATTGCACGACGAGTTCTAGGTTCCGGGGCCTGCGGCCGGTGGTGTCACCTCGGGTCGGGTTGCCGAGCAGATCCGAAATGAGCGCATCTTCAGCCGACAGGTCGGAGAGGCCGGGCGCCGACCGCAATCCGCTGGTGAAGGCGAGCGCGACGACACGGCCGGAGGCCGATCCCCAGTCGGAACCTGCCGCAGGTGACTGCGCGATTGTCGAAGATGTGGTCGTGGTCGGTGCGGTGGTCGGCGAAAAGGCCGCAAACCCGGCAACCGCCAGCAGCGCGATGGTCAGCCAAAGCGCGAACGCCGCTAAGCGAGCGAAACGCATGATGTTCTCCGCCTTCTGAATTCTCCCGAGCAGATCCAGCGCGGATCTGATACGGAACGAGAGAGAACCCTAGAGCGGGCTCGCAAATCTATTGCAAACCGTTCGCACCGGTCTGCGGCCGGTCGTTACGATCAGGAGCTGTGCGCGTTGATTACTCCATGCCTCCGATCGGCCTGCAGGCCGTGGCGGATCTGGCCAGGCGAGCCTCGGGTCTGGGGTTCGACGGCTTCTTCACGGGCGAGACGAGCCACGACCCGTTCCTGCCGCTGGCGATGGCGGCAACGGTTGCGCCTTCTCTCGAGTTGGGGACCGGAGTTGCGATAGCTTTCGCTCGTTCTCCCATGGTGGTTGCTCACACTGCCTGGGATCTGGCGGGGGCCACCGGCGGGAGATTCATGCTCGGACTGGGAACCCAGGTTCGGGCTCACATGACCCGCCGGTTCTCGACCTCCTGGGTGGCGCCTCGCCCCCGGTTGCGCGAGTACATCCTGGCTCTCCGGGCGATCTGGTCCGCCTGGCAGGAGGAAACCCCGCTTCGTTTCGAGGGTGATCACTACCGGTTCTCCCTCATGACGCCCTTCTTCGATCCCGGTCCGATCGATCATCCGCAGATCCCGATTCTCGTGGCCGCCGTCGGTCCGCACATGGCCCGATTGGCCGGTGAGGTCTGCAACGGAGTACACGTGCACCCCTTTCACACGGTCCGCTACCTCGATGAGGTGCTGATACCTTCGGTTCGAGCGGGGGCTTCGGAAGCGGGCGGCGATCCGGCCGGCCAGACCGTGGCCGCGACGGTCTTCGTCGCGACGGGTCGGACCGATGAGCAGATCGACGTCGGCCAGGGAGTCCGCTCGCAGGCAGATCGCTTTCTATGCCTCAACGCCGGGCTTACCGTCCCGTCCTCGACCTGCACGGATGGGAGATCGGACCGGAACTGAGCGCTCTGTCTCGCCGTCGAGCGTGGGCTGCAATGGCGAGCCTCGTCGATGACCGCATGGTCGACGAGATCGTCGTCACCGGATCACCCGAAACGTCGGCCGCTTGATCCGGGAAAGATACGGGGACCGTCTGCAGCGGGTGGCTTTCTACGGCGCGGGACCGGGGGCAACACCGGGACTCGATGATGACGACTGGGGCGACCATCGTTGAGGCTATCCGCGCATGACCCTGGAGAGGTGAGAGGCCGGCTTGCTCACTCGCGAAGCAAGTCCGCCGGCAGGTGGCCAACGTCGTTGATCCCGAGCAGTCGAGGGCCGGGCAAGCTCAGGGTCGTGATCGAAGCATTGGCGAGCGGGCCGAGCGGTCCCCCGAACGCAGTACCGGACAACCCGGTGGCCCACATTGCCAGCAGGGCACCGGGACCTCCGTGGGTTGAGACGACCACGACTTCTTCCGCTGCGAGGCCGCCGGCGAGGTCCTCAAAGGCTGCAACGACACGTTTGCGTACATCCGCCCATCGTTCCCCGCCGGGACGGGCAACGTCCTCGCCGCCGCGATAGCGTTGCCACGCGTCGGGCCATCGTTGCGCGATTTCTTCGCCGACCAGCCCACCCCATTGCTCCGTTGGCGATCTCGCGCCAGCGCCGGTCGGTCTCTATCTCGAGACCCGATACGTCGGCGAGGCCCCGGACGGTATCGACGCAACGCTGCAGGTCGCTCGAGATGATCCTGCGTGATCGGCAGGAGTTGCAGGCGACGGGTGAGCACCTCGACCTGCTGTCGCCCGAGCACCGACAACGGCGACATCTTGCTGGCCGATGAACCGATGCTCGGCGTTTCCTTCGGCTTCGGCATGACGGAGAAGCAGGATGGTCGGTCGGCTCATGGCCGGTGATGGTACCCCGGGTTCTCGTATGAGTGGACGGCCGCTGCGGTCGTTGCGACCCGGGGATCAGCGGCCCCGGTTCTGAGTCCGGACTGCGTCGACCGGATCAGCGAGACGGGACCCCACCCAGGTTCACGTCCGTCGGCGAGGTCGACCTCGTGTCCCCTGCTCTCGAGGGCCTTGCCGGATCGCTTCACCTGCGGTTGCTTCCAGACGGACACGCTCCGGATCGGGGTCGATCACCCAGCGGGGACGGGCTTGCGTCTCGCGAGGAGCAAGGCCGGCGTAGAGGAGGTTGGCCGCGATCTGGACCAGGATCTGCGGTTGGTACGACCCGCCCCGGGTGCCCAGCAGGAGCTCCAGCCGGCCGTCTTTCGTCCACAGCGTCGGGGACAGGGTGTGGAGCGGCCGCTTGCCGGGGGCGAGCTCGTTCGGGTGACCCGGACGGAGATTGAATCCGGCGCCCCGATTGTGCAGGAAGAAGCCGGTTCCCTCGGCGCTGATGCCTCCACCAAAACCGGTGTAGTTGGACTGGATCAGCGAGACGCCCATCCCCGCGCGGTCGAGGACACACAGGTAGGCGGTTCCGCCGGGTGGCGCCGCGGCCGGTGGCCAGCTCGCGACCGATGTCCGGTCGATCCTGTCCAGCCGGCGGGAGAGCCTGTCGGGGTTCAGCAGCTCTTCGGGTGGAAGCGGCGCGAAGTCCGGATCGGTCACGAGGTCCCCCAGTTCCCAGGCCACAGATCGGTACGCCTCTATCAACAAGTGGAAGAAATCCGGGTTTTCGGGGTCGAGAGGCGGCTCGAGCTGTTCAAACAGCCAGACCGTGGCCAGCGTCACATAACCTCGTGAATTCGGCGGCACGGTCCAACCGGTCAGGCCGAACACGTCGAGTCCAAGCGGCTGGACCCAGTCACTCCGCATTCCTGCCAGGTCTTCCATGGTGATCCGCCCGCCGGTGGCTTTCACGATGGAGCGTCCGGCTTCTCCCTCAGTAGAACGCATCGCGTCCCCCGGACGAGATGATCTCGAGCGTTGCAGCCAGCTCAGATCGAACCACATGATCGCCGGGCCGGAGGGCCGTGCCTCCGAGCTCGTGTGCCGCACCGGGCGACCCCGTGGCCCGGTCTTCACGCAATCGCTCCATCCCACCGGCCAGTTCGGCAGAGACGGTGAAACCCTCGGCGGCGTGGCGAATGGCCGGCTCCAGGATCGTGGCTGAGCGGTAGCCGGCCGAAACGTCTGTGCAATTCCGACCATCCCTCAACACAGCCCGGTACGGTCACTGCCTCCGGATGGGTGAGGGGAACTTCCGAATGCCCGGCCGCCCGCAACCCCTGCGCGTCTGCTCCGCGACCGGCCCGCCCGGATGCATTGAGAACGGCCGGAGTGTCGTCACCGGGTGCGAGCACGAGGGCGAAGAGATCGCCACCGATTCCGCAGGTTTCGGGTGCAACGACTCCCTGGACGGCATTGGCGGCCACGGCTCCGTCGACCGCGTTGCCACCGAGTGCCATGATCTCGAGCGCAGCGCCGGCAGACGATGGTGAGGTGCCACGGCAATATCGCCGTATCCAGATGCAGAACGGGCAGACTCTGGCGGCGTCACCGGCGCAACTGAGGGACCTGACGGTTGAGCGCGTCGAGCACCGCCCGGACGGCCGACTGGGCCGGGTCCTGGCCGACGATGGCCGACCCGACCATGAAGCGTTCCTCGCCGCCGCTCACCATCACGATTTGTGCCACGGCCACCGGTCGATTGCCGACCATGGGCGTTTCGACGGCGACCAGGGCCAGGGCAATGTCGTCGCCGATGGCCTGCTCGAGGGCGTGGAGGGTGGCTTCACCGACCAGGCGGAGTCGGGTGGCCGACGCGCTCGGTCCGGTGGACTTCTCCAACGAACATCTCGTTCTGCCAGCCGAGGGTCACCGAGACGTGCAGCTTGGTGCCTTCCGGGATCTCTTTGATCTCGATGATGGCGGCTCGTTCGCGATGGCCGATGTCTTCGTTCTCGATCTGGACGACGGAAATGACCCGGCGGTCGATCGTGAGGCCAAAGGATGCCATGGCCAGGGACTGCACGTCCCGAACAACCTGTTTGGCGGACTTGCCGGGCGAGGCGAGGACGTGGACTTCACTGATTGTGCCGTTGTCGCCGACGACGCGGACAGCGTCCACCGTCGGGAGCCGGCAAAGCGTTTCCTCGAGTTCTCGTTGTTTCACCGCACCAGCGTAGCGTCGGCGACTGCTGCGCGTTCTCGTTTGAACCCTTGAGCAGTACCCACGTGGCTGCTAACTTGTCCACAGCCGTCACTCAATGTGGCGACCGGGCCGGGAAGAGGCCGGCGCGCTGCCGGTTGGCCCGCAGTGAGAGGTAGGGCATTGAGGCTGCCTCCGTATAACTGACAACTGAAGGTTTCCCCGATCATTCCGATCGGGGAGGCGCACCGGGCTTGCTCGTCATCCCTGAGTGTTTACCCAGCGAAGCGGATCGTCAACTGGACATAGCGTCCCGTCGAGAACTCAAAACCCTGGAGGAACTCTCTTTGAAGAGCAAGATCACGAAACTGATCGCTATTGCAAGCAGTCTGGCGGCGTTGATCGTCGCCGGAAGCGCAACTATCAAGATTGGGTAGCGACAAGCCCGGAGCGCCGAAACTTTTCGGGAGGCGAGTCCAGTTGCACGGGGCCAGAAAACGCAAGATCCAGATTGCGACGCTCTACGCGGCGCTGGGCTTGTCCGTTTTGGCCCTGCTGATCTGGCGGCAGACGTTCCCCCCGGTGACGCTGTGGGTGGCATTCGCAGCTGCCTTCGCTTTCTTCGATTGGCGATCCGTCGAGGTCAACGACCGAATGCTCATGAGCCCGACCGTGATGGTGGCTCTGACTGCTGCAGTGGCTTTTGGACCGGGGAAGGCTGCCTTGGGTGTTGCGGCAATGGCGGCACTCGGCGCCTTCAGCTCCGACGATGTCCGGCAGCGGCGTTGGTTTCAACCGATCGCCAACTTCGGACAGATGGTGGTCACCGCAGGCGTTTCGGTATTCGTGCTCGAGTGGTTCTTGGTGCGAGCCCTGGCTTCGACGGGAGATACATTCTGGTTGTGGATTGCAGGCGGCAGCGCGGTTGCAGCCACGATCTACGGCCTGATCAACTACACCTTCGTGACGGTGGCGGTGCGAGCGGTGTTCGAGAAGCGCGACCTGCGGCCGTGGTCCAACCTGGGCCAATTGTTGCCGTCGTATCTGCTCATGGGGTTCGTGGGCGGCTTGCTCGGTGCCACGTACACGATTCTGCCCGTGGTGCTGCCCCTGGTGTTCGTCATGTTCATGGTCGGCTACCTCTCCTTCGCTTCTTACGGACAGCTCCGGGAGGCACACGAGGCCACATTGCGCGGGTTCATCAAGGCTCTCGAGGCGAAAGACCTCTACACCCGCGGCCACACGGAACGAGTGGCGTACTTCGCGCAACTGGTTGGTGAGGAGATGGGCTTCAACGGGACCCGGCTGGAACGCTTGCGTTGGGCGGCGCTGATCCACGACGTGGGAAAGCTGGCCGTTCCGCGGGACTTGATCCGCAAGAAGGGCAAGCTGACCCAGGACGAATATGAGGAGCTGCAGGTCCACGCCCACGTGGTTGAGGAGATCCTGGCGGAGGTTGAGTTTCTGCGCCCGATGGTCGAGATCGCCTCCAGCCACCACTCCCACTTCGACGGTGGCGGATACGGCGGGGTCGGCCATACGCACGGCGAACGGCCCTCACCCGAGGCGTGCATCCTGGCGGTGGCGGACGCCTTTGATGCGATGACGAGTACCCGCTCGTATCGCATGGCCCTCAGCCAGGACTACGCCTTCTCCGAGTTGCGGCGCAACGCAGGCACCCAATTCGATCCGGACGTCGTTGAAGCTCTGGCTAGAGCCCTTTCCCGCTCCTCGGAAAGGTACGGATCACCGCACCTGGCCAGCGAGGAAGAGGCCCGCCGGTTGGCAGAAGGCACCCAGGTGACCAGCCATGGGTGATCCCCGCGTTACCCTCAAATCCCCGCTGTTTCCTGTCGTGTGGGCCCTCGGCTCGGCCGCCCTTGCCTACCTCCTCATGGGGGAAACCGAGATGTCGGTGCTCCAGGTGGGTATCTGGGCGATCCTGCTGGCCGAGGCGTCGCTGGTTTCGCTGCCGGCCAGTAGTGGCAATCGGCTGTCGCTTGCCTTTGCCGTTTCTGCGGCCCTTCCCTTTGTGCTCATCGCCGGGGACGCCGTCGATCTCGCGGCGGCCGGGGCGGCGGCGTCCATGGGTTTGCTCGGCACCTGGATGTTTCGCACGCTGCGTAGCGATCCTTCCGAAGAGGTCATGGCGGCCGTTCTCCGCCACGGGTTCGGGGTCGCTTCGTATCTGGTCGTCTTTGCGGGAATCGTTGCCATGGCAGACGCCCTCGGCGTGCCCGCCGGCGATAGCGACTGGGTGCATCTGATTGCTTTTGCCGTTGCGGCCTCGCTGTGGTTCCTCATCGAGACTTCGCTGTGGGCCTTCATGGTGTTTGGTCGGAATCGACTGTCGCGACGCTACCTCTGGTTGCTGGCGGTCAAGGACTGGGCGGTGGTACTGAGCTTGCTCACCACCGGGGCACTGTTCGGGTTTGCGTGGGGAGCTCTTGGTCTCTGGGCGATCATCATTGCCGGAATCCCTTACGGCTTCGCTCATCTGGCGTTCTACCGCTCCCAGGAGTCACGGCGCACCTACGGCCAGACGATTCGTGCACTCTCCCGGATCCCCGAGGTAGCCGGGTTGTCCCCCAAGGGGCACAGCGATCGGACCTCCGGCATGGCAATCGAGGTCGGACAGGATCTCGGGCATGACGCCGGACGAGGTGACCGACTTGCAGTATTCGGCATTGATGCACGACATCGGCCGGATCACGCTGAACGAGCCGAGCATTCTCAAGATGGGGTTCACCGACGAAGATATCGCCCGATGGGGGGCGGAGATCGTGGCGGAAGCCCCGTACCTGTCCCACGTCGCCACGCTCGTCCGTCAGCAGCATCAGCCGTACCGGCGTCCGGGGGAGGAGCGCGACCTCGAACTGCCGATGGCCTCGAAGATCATCAAGGCAACCAGCGCCTACGACCATGCCACGATGGAGTTGGGGTTCTCACCACTCGAAGCTCTGGAAGTGTTGCACCGGGGCGCGGCCTATGACTTCGATCCTGACGTGGTGCAGGCAGTCCGCCGGGTCCTGGAAAGACGGCAGATCGTCCCTGCGTAGGGTGGCACCTCAGCGACCGCTCGCCGAGCCGCCTTCCGTCCGTTGCCCGTGTTTGAACCAGCGCACCGGTTGCCGCAACTCATCTTCGAGAAACGCCCCGAGCCCGACGGCCAGCAAGACGTCGCCCAGCGAGATCACTTGACCCTGCCCGAACAATCGGACCGGGATCACGTCGGCGAGGAAGCTGAGAAGCGTCGTCGCCGTCGAGCGCGACGTGCTTGAAGCCGTACACCACCCGGATGCCTTCCTCGTACTGGGCCGCAGCGAGGGCGGCTTCGGCCAGGACCGGCATGCCGCCGTTGGCCGCAATCACCGAGAAGTTCATCAGGATTCCGAGCCCGGCCAGCCACATCGCCTTTCCGTTCCCTGTTGAGGATCACCAGGAGGAGAAGCGGGAGGTAGGAGATGAGCACCAGTGCCACACCGACGCCGGTCGTCCAGGCGGCATCGTCGGGTAGCAGTAGCTGGCGAGACCTGGAGTCCAAAACCAAGCGGCAAGAGCCACCACAGCCGCAGCCTGATGTCGGCGAGATTCACCAGGCGACCACCTCGCAAGCAGGGCGATGGTCGTTGCAACGAAGATGACGAGGGCGAGCCAGAGCACAGGCGAACGGTACCAGCAGGGCTGAATGTCCGAGTAGGTTTGGGCCCGGAAAGGTTGAGGATGCTGCGTTACGAGGTCGATGTCCCCCCGGGCGACCCTGACGATCGATGATCCCGAGCGTCGCAACCCGCTGTCGACGACGACGATGGGCGAGTTGCGGGATGCGGTCGAGCAGGGCCGCCTCCGAATTCGAGCGTACGGGTGATCGTCATCACCGGTGCCGGCAACCGCGTCTTCTCCGCCGGCGGAGACCTGGCCGGTGACTTCATCGAGACACCGATTGCGCTGCACTCGGCACGATCGGCCCTGGCCTCCTTGTTTCGTGCGATGCGGGCCGCCGGCAAGCCGATTGTTGCGCGCGTCAACGGTCATGCTCTGGCCGGAGGCTTCGGCCTGGCCGCTGCCTGCGACCTCGTAATCGCAGTAGAACAAGCCCGGTTCGGGTTGCCCGAGATCAACGTGGGGTTGTGGCCGATGATGATCACGGCCGTCCTGCAGCGGTGCGTGCCCCACAAGGTGCTGCTCGAGTTGATGATGACCGGCAGGCTGATCGATACCGCAGAGGCCAGAAGCCTGGGTGTTGTTTCCCGCGTCGTGACGGCGGATGATCTGGATGCGATCGTCGACGAGACGGTGGCGGCTCTGGCGGCCAAGAGCCCGATCGTGCTGCGGATGGGCAGGGATGCTTTCTACGCCGTTGAGGACCTGTCCTTTGACGCTGCACTCGATCTTCTGCAATCCGGATTGACCGCCGTTGCTATGACCAATGATGCCGCCGAAGGGGTTGCCGCCTTCCTGGAGAAGCGAGACCCGAACTGGACGGGGACCTAGCGGAATCTGCAGCCGACGGACTTCATTGACCGGCTCGTGGTCGCCGGCACGATTTCGATGCGAACGGGCCCACCCCGGGAATCTCCATAAGTATTGCGCTGGAGAGCGCCGATAATAGAACGTGACCTGCTGCAAGAAACAGGAACAATGAACCGTACGCTCAAAGCTTCCGGCTGGACCATGATCGGACTCGGAATCCTGATCCTGCTCTTTCTCGGCTATCAACTCGTTGGCACGAACTTCCTGACCGCTCGTTCCCAGGACCAGGCCCAGCAGACGATCGAGGAGCATTTCGTCGCCGCCCAGGAAGACATCGAGGTGGTCGACACGCTTCCGCCTCCGCCGGTCGATCCGGGTACGGGCACGATCCCGCCGGAAGATGAGGTTCCGGTTGTCCACTACGGCGAGCCGACCCCGGAGCAGGGGGAGGGATTCGGCGTTTTGACGATTCCCAAGATCGAAGGCGGAGCATGTCCTGTTCGAAGGCGTCGATCGGGCGACGTTGAAGAAAGGCCCCGGTCACATGCCGTGGACGCCGCTCCCGGGGCAGCCGGGCAATGCCGTCATCAGCGGCCACCGCACCACCTACGGTGCACCGTTCTTCGACCTCGATCAGCTGGCCCCGGGAGACCAGATCCTCATCGAGACTGCGCTCGGTACACACACCTATGTGGTCCGCGCTTCGTTCGTCGTCTTGCCGACAGCTGTCGAGGTGACCGATCCCAAACGCGGAGCCTGGCTGACTCTCACGACCTGCAACCCGAAGTTCTCGGCGCGGGAACGTCTGATCATCTCGGCGGAGCTGGTCGATGGGCCGAATCTCGCCTATGCGCTGGCCGACAAGGATTTCGTGCCGGCGGACGCGTCCTGATGCGCAGACTCTTCGGGTTGCTGCCAGGTCCGCTCCCGGTACGGGTGGCCATCGTCTTGTGTTGGTGGCGGTGATTCTGGTTGCCCTGTTCTTCTTGTTCGAATGGGCGGGCGATTTGCTCGATTCCGGAGGAGTGGTCGGGCCCGGACAGTGAAGCTCGTGCCTGGTGAGAGGCCGAGGGGCTGTGTGAAGGCGGACGATTCCGGGGTGAAACCGGGAGATCGTGTGCTGTGTGAAACAGCACGTACCCCTCGACCTCTCGTGCCTGTTCAACGCTCGGAACCCCGACGGAGTTCCCGTTCGGATTAGAGCTTGTCGTCGAGGGCTTGCTCGAGCACATCCGCCGTCATGATCCCCTGCACCTTGTGCACGATGACCCCGTCACCGTCGATGATCCAGGTGGTCGGCAGTGCAACAAACGGAAGCGTGAGATGGGCCTGCCCGGTCGGATCGAATCCCAACAGGTAGGAAACACCGATCTCGGCGGCAAAGGCGCGGGCATTCGTTTCGACATCGTCCACGGCGACGCCGATGAACTTGACTTCCTGGTGAGCCTGGGCGACCCGGTCGAAGTCGGGCATCTCGGCCCGGCAGGGCGGACACCAGGATGCCCAGAAGTTGAGAACTACCGGCCGACCATCTTCGGCGAAGTGGTCTGCCAGCGAAAATGTCGTTCCGTCGAAGACCTCGAATCTGAAGTCGGGAACCGTTTCCCGTTCGGCTCCCGTGGGCCCATCGTTCAATTGAGCGGCGAGCACCAATCCGACGGTCACGACCGCGAGCACCGCAAAGGTGAGCAAGCCCGGTCTTGAGCTCAGCGGCCCCGGAGACGGCTGTCGGTCGGTCATGGCTCACCAGGATAGAAGGGTTGTGCAGTTGGGAGTCGGCGGCCGGGAGTTGGCGGTTCGTAGGCTGTGGGTCCGGAGCTCGTCGGCCGGAATTCGTAGAATGGTATGTCTGCACTGACTACCGGCTATTGGAAACAGGCCAACCATGAGCTTCTTCACCCGCAAGCGCGATGAACTGGCGGCCAAGGGCATCGACCCGGGCCGGATTCCCCCGGGCCAGTACTACACCGAGCGGTTCCCGGTGCTGCACGCCGGGACGGTGCCCCGGACCAATCTCGCCGAATGGGACTTCACGGTGGACGGGTTGGTGGCCTCACCGAAGCGTGGGGGTACGAGGAGATGTCTGGCCATGCCGGCGGTTCGCCGGACCTTCGACATCCACTGCGTTACGAAATGGTCGAAGCTCGACACCGACTGGGAAGGGATCCCGGTCGGCGAGTTGATGAGGGCCGTCGAGGTGTTCCCGTCGGCCACTCACGTGCTGGTGCTGGCCGAGCACGGGTTCACGGCCAATCTCCCCCTGGCCGATTTTCTGGCCGAGGACAATCTCTTCGCCTACCGCTTCGATGGCCAACCCCTCGAACCCGAGCACGGGTGGCCGCTGCGCCTGGTCGTTCCTCATCTCTACTTCTGGAAGTCCGTCAAATGGGTGCGACGTCTGCGGTTTCTCGCCCAGGACCAGCCGGGATTCTGGGAACGAAACGGGTATCACATGTACGGCGACCCGTGGAAGGAACAACGGTTCTGGGGCGATTGAGGCAGGTGGATCACCACCGGCACACGGTCGAGCGGACATGCCAAACATCGGCAGTCACTCGCCGAGTTTCTTGAACACCGTCTCCCGGTAGTACTCCAATTCGTTGATCGATTCCCGGATGTCGGCGAGGGCCCGATGGCCACCGCCTTTCCCCGGTGCCTTTTCCAACACGTTCGGGTTCCACCTGCGCGCCAGTTCCTTGATCGTAGAAACATCGACGTTGCGGTAGTGGCACCAGGCTTCCAGGTCGGGCATGTGCTTGCGCAAGAACGCTCGATCAGCATGGACACTGTTGCCGGCCAGGGGTGCTTGGCCGGGCTCGGGGATGTGGCTCTTCACGAACTCGAGGGCCAGCCGTTCTGCCTCCGCAACCGTGGCGGTGGACTTCCGGACGGCATCGGTCAGCCCGGACAGAGCGTGCATTTCCTGCACCACCGGGGCCATGGTGTCCAACGCCGGGTCGTCGGCGTGGATGACGAGTTCCGGCCCCTCGATGATGCTTTTTGAGGGAACCGTCGGTAACGACGACGGCGATCTCGAGAATCACATCGACGTCGGGATCGAGTCCCGTCATCTCGAGATCGATCCATACCAGGGGCAGGTCCATGGATCAGACGGTAGCCGGGCGCGGCGACTCGCTGCTGCTACGCGGGCCGGTCGGGTTCGGCGGATGCTGGTGGATCGCCCGCTTCGTCGGTCGATGTCGCCATCAGCCGCTCCATCACCTGAGTGCGGGCCCCCGGCATACCGAAGCCGGTGACCACGTCTGCCGGAGCGAGCACCGTGTTCCCCTCGGGCACCAGCACGGCCCGGCCCCGGCGGATCGCTACCAGCGTTATTCCGGCCGGCCAGTGCACTTCCTTGACCGGTCGTCCGTCTGCGACCGATCCGGCCGGAATGTGAAACTCGAAGAACTCGGCCTCGGGTCGAGCCCACAACCTCTCCCGTTTGCGCCGGAGCTCAGTTTCGGTGACCTCGTTGAGCGCGAAGTGGTAGGCCTTGACGGCGGTCTCCCGGCGGAACATGCCGATCAAGCGGCTCGGGTCGTCTTCGGCGACAACCGGCAAGCGTCCTACGCCCAGCGATGCCATGCGTTCGAGCGCCAGCGACACCGGCGTGTCGGCGTTCACCGTTACCGGGCGCGGGGTCATCGCTTCGACGGCTTTCACCTGATCGGAAGGACCGCCCGAACGCACAACGTCGGTGATGGTGATGATGCCGACCAGCGCATCCTCGTGGTCGACCACCGGCAACCCGTGGTGGCGGTTGCGGTCGAGGAGCCCTTGCACCTCGCCGGTGGTCATGTCGGGCCGAATCACCGAACCGCGCGGGGTCATCACCTCGCCGACCGTCACCGTGTCCAGCAGGTCCACGTCACTGGTCTTCAGGAGACGGATGCCCCGCCGCACCAACGGGATCGTGTAGACGCTCTCTTTGTGGATGCGATCGGCGATCAGGGTGGCAAGCGAGGTGGCCAGCATGAGGGGCAGAACCAATTCATAGTCGCCGGTCAACTCGAAGACGATGAGAATCGACGTGAGCGGAGCGCGGGCTACCGCGGCGAAGGCCGCTGCCATTCCCACGACGGCGAATGCGCCTGCGTCGAGTTCCGAAACCGACCAGATCGGGGCGATCAGCTCGGCCATTCCGGCACCCACCGTCGACCCGATGAAGAGGGCGGGCATGAAGTGTCCGCCCGACCCATGGGAGCCGAGCGTTCCGGCGGTGGCCAGGATCTTCAATCCCGCCAGGCCGAAGAGAACCCACCAGGCGACTGCCAGGGTTTCGCCTCCGACCAGGCTCTGGATGAATTGTTGACCGGTGCCGAAGACCCGTGGTTCGAAAGCGATGATGCCGGCCACGGGAAACCCGAGCGCCAGCGGTCGGAGCCAGGGCCGCTTTTGGAAGAGGGGGATCGGGCCGTGGACCCGGTCGAAGGCTTTGAGGAACAGGAAGCCGAAACCGGCGGCCAGCACGCCGAGGAGGGCGTAGAGCAGCAACTCGCGGGGGTCGCCGACTTCGTGGGGAACGGCCGACAGGATGCGTCCTTCACCGACCAGCGTGCGGGTGGTCACGGCAGCGGTGACCGAGGCAATGACCACTGCGTTGAGGTGGCGGATGGCGAAGTTGCCCAGGATTACCTCCATGGCGAAGAGCATCCCGGCGATCGGCGCGTTGAAGGTGGCTCCAATTCCGGCTCCCGCTCCGGCGGCAACCAGGCTGCGGACCTGGTCCTCGCCCAACCCGCTGTGGCGTCCGATCGATGAGCCGATCCCGGCTCCGACCATCACGGTCGGACCCTCCCGTCCGGCCGAGCCGCCCCCACCCAGAGTCAATGCGGTGGCCAGGATCTTGAGGCCAATCGAGCGGGTCGGGATGTACCCGGCCCGTACGGCCAGAGCAGCGGTGGTTTCGGGAACTCCCGAACCCCGGACCTCCGGGTAGCGCTGCGCGAGCAGCCAGGCGAGATAGAGGCCGACCGGCACGGTGAGCAAGACCAGGTACCGGCCGAAACCGGAGAGGGCTTCGAGTTCGAAGGTACCCCGGTTGACCAGGTCGATAGCGGCTATCAACCCGGCGCCAGCCAGGCCAGCCAGGAATCCAACCACCAGAGAGAGGGCTATGAAGACGGTGGTTCGGCGGGGATCGGCCAGCTTGCGGAGGCGTCTCTTGATCACCCCGTGAAACTAGTTGGTCGCCCTGGGGGTCGGTTGGTGTCGGTCCAGCAGGCTGGGCGTAGGTTGCGCCTCGGTCCCGGCATCGCGCGGCCGGGTTCGCGTACCCGGTTGGCCGGCTACGGAGGCGATGAGGGCCAGTACGAGCACGGCCAGCAAGATCACAACGGCGACGGTCTCAACCAATTCCGAATCCGGATTGCCCGGTCGCGGCAGTGCCATCAGGAAGAACGTGTCGACGGTCGGCACCATCAGGATGAGCGAGGGCGCAGCAACCAGGATCAGCGAGACGAACCGGGATGCGCGCCCGGGGCGTGCCCCGGCCTGCCAGATCAAGGCGATCGAGCCACCCAGAGCGGGCCAGACGAAGAGGTAGCTCGCTCCCGGCAGCAACACGCTCGTGACGATTGCGAGGGCAACCCAGACGAGAACCACACTTGCGGAAGCGTCGAGATTGACCCATCGCCGCTTCGCTCCCCGCCACATCAGTGCCCCAAGTCCGGCGCTGAGCGCCAGCAGTGCGAATAGGTAGGCGTAGCTCTCTCCAACCGCAGGCATTTGGCGGGCCTTGCTGAAGAGACTCCACACCACGGTGGATGCCAGCATCGCTACGACCACGCCGACCAGCACAACTCCGGAACCGAGGAGGAGCAGCCAGAAGTGCAGTCCTCTCCGGCCGATCCGGCGTGCCAGGGCCACTGCGCAGAGGACGACGGCCATACTCGCCAAGGGGAGGGCCCAACCAACCGGATAGCGCACGATCCATGACCGCAGCACGGTGAAGAAGACGAGTTCCCCGGACGGGGGTGGTTCGGAGAGATCCAGGTCACCAAACTGACGGGTCAGCGATACCGCGTAGGAGCCGTGCTGTTGGAGGCTGCCAAGACCGACGTTGTCGGTGGAGTCGGCGAAGGTGTGGTAGATCGGAGTTCCGCGAAGATAAGCGAGATGGAATCCCGGTACGTTCGCTTCGGCGAACGGATCGAAATCGGTTCCGATTCCGCCAAACAGCTTCACCGTGTCGGTGAGGAACGAGAAAGCTACGGGGTGGGCCGCCGCTTCGGCCAACCCTTCCACGAGCCACTCGTGCGGTCCGTTCAGTTCCACCACCATGGACTGTCCTGATCCACCCGCGGCCTCGAAATTCACGACGAATCCAACATCGTCTGCCCAAGGATGCTGCGCTACGAAGGCCGTTGAGCCGTAACGGGGGGCGGGTTCCTCCCCATCGGTGAGCAGCACGATCACGTCGTTGCGAACGGGCGGGCCGGCCAGCAAGGCCCGGGCAGTGTCCAGGATGGCCGCCACCGCGGCGGCGTTGTCGTTCGCTCCGAACGTCCACGGCGTCGAGTCGTAGTGGGCGACCAGTGCGATTGCTCCGGTCGAGTCCAGGCCCTCGAGGCGGGCCATGACGTTGACCGCCTCCACCATCTCGCCCGGTGCGGCGTAGTAGTCCGGAACGGTCAGAGCTTGAAGTTGGGGCTCCAAACCGAGAGCCGTCAACTCGCTCTCCAGGTAGCTCCGAACGCGAGCGTTGGCGGCGCTTCCCATCGGGTGAGGCTCCTCAGCGATGATCGCAATGTGTTCCAGGGCTCGTTCGGCGGAGAACTCGCCGGGAGTTGTCTCGGCGGGCGGTTGCCGGGTCACGATAGGAAGCAGGCTCAATGCGCCTATCGCCAGGATCGTCAGGGTTCCAATGATCAGAGTGACACGACGGACCGGCGGAGGATCCCCGGCGGGAGGCAAACCGTTCTGGATGGTCATCATTCGCAATCGCGAGTACATCCGCACCCTACGAACCAACTGGGTTCGTAGCTAGGGCATAAGGTCACAAGGACGCTCCCCGGGAACACTTCATACGAGGTTGGAGCGGAGCGTCGAGTCGCAGCCCGGTCTGGTCGGTTCGATGGGCCGCCGGCTTCGGAGGTCCGATTCCGCTCCGATCGCCACCGCTTGCCGGAACCTACTTCCGAAACCCCCGGGGTCCCCGCAGCACCCGGGCCGGGAGCCCGATCACGGCACCGACCAGCTCGAGCACACCCTTGACCGACACTCCGATCAGCCGGAACGGGAGGGCAATCAGCCACACGATCGGGTAGAGCAGGAGTGCCAGCAGGGCCAGCGGCCAGGCAATGACCAGCAAGATCAGCCAGAGAAGGAAGCCGGCCATCAGCTCTTCGCCATCTTGCGGAGCACGGTGTGGAGGATGCCGCCGTTGCGGTAGTACTCGACCTCCACCGGGGTATCTGCCCGGCAGATGGTCGTGAATTCCACCACCGAGCCATCGCGACGTTGCGCCTTCACGACGACTTCCTGCCGGGGCCGGAGTTCGTCATCGATATCGATCGAGAATGTCTCGCTGCCGTCCAGGCCGAGGCCGGCCGCATCCTGACCCGGCAGGAACGTGAGGGGGAGCACGCCCATACCGATGAGGTTGCTGCGGTGGATTCGTTCGAAGCTCGTGGCGATGACGACCCGTACGCCGAGCTCGTACGTGCCTTTGGCCGCCCAGTCGCGCGATGAGCCCATCCCGTAGTCCTTGCCGGCCAGCACGACCAGCGGGATTCCGGCCGACTTGTAGGAGAGGCTCGCGTCGTAGATCGTCTTGACCGTGTCGTCGGTGAAGTCGGTGGTGTATCCGCCTTCGGTTCCCGGGGCGAGCTCGTTGCGCACGCGGATGTTGGCGAAGGTGCCTCTCGTCATCACCCGGTCGTTGCCCCGCCGTGATCCGTAGCTGTTGAAGAGCCGCTTCTCGACTCCGTGCTCGATGAGGTACCGGCCGGCCGGAGAAGCCTCGGCGATCGAACCGGCCGGGCTGATGTGGTCCGTGGTCACAGAATCGCCGACCTTGACCAGCACCCGGGCGCCGCTGATGGCAGCGATGGGAGCCGCGTCGGGCGTCAGCCCCTGGAAAAAGGGCGGTTCCTGCACGTAGGTGCTGGCCGCATCCCAGGCATAGAGGGCATCACCGGTCGTCTCGATGGCCTGCCACTCGGCCGAGCCCTCAAAGACGTCGGCGTATTGCGTCGTGAATTGCTCGCGGGTGACGGCCGTTGCGACGATATCGTCGATCTCTGACTGTGACGGCCATATGTCCTTGAGGTACACGTCTGTTCCAGCCGGGTCCTGGCCGATCGGCTCGGTCGTCAGGTCGATGTCGACCGTGCCGGCGAGGGCATAGGCCACTACAAGCGGCGGAGAGGCCAGGTAGTTGGCCTTGACGTCGGGAGAGATGCGCCCCTCGAAGTTCCGGTTGCCCGACAGGACCGAGGTGGCCACGAGATCGTGCTCGTGAATGGCCCGGCTGATCGGGTCGGGAATGGGCCCCGAGTTCCCGATGCAGGTGGTGCAGCCGTATCCGACGAGGTAGAAGCCCGCCGCCTCGAGATCTTCCGTCAACCCTGCCCGATCGAGGTAGTCCGTGACGACTTTCGAGCCGGGGGCCAGTGACGTCTTGACCCATGGTTTGCGGGTCAGGCCGCGTTCCCGGGCCTTCCTGGCAACGAGGCCGGCCCCGACCATCACACTCGGGTTGGACGTGTTCGTGCACGACGTGATGGCGGCAATGACCACATCGCCGTCGGTGAGCGAGAATCTTCGCCCGTCGTAGTCGACCAGAACCGGTGTATCTTCCGGTGCCTCGTCCTGAACCGGACCCCCCTCGTCCTCCCACTCGGAGACGGTTCCCTTGGCGGCGGGGCTGGCCTTGCCGAAGGTGTTCGCAAGGTCCTGGCGCCACTGCGACTTCATGCCCGAGAGGTCAACACGATCTTGCGGGCGCTTCGGGCCCGCAAGAGCGGGCTCGACGGTGGACATGTCGAGTTCGAGGGTGGAGCTGTAGACAATCTTGTGCGATTCATCACGCCACAAACCCTGAGCGCGGTAGTACTGCTCGACGGTTTCGATGAGGGCCTCATCTCGGCCCGTCAAGCGCATGTACTTGAGGGTCTGGTCGTCGACGGGGAAGAACCCCATGGTGGCACCGTATTCGGGGGCCATGTTGGCGATGGTGGCGCGGTTGGCGAGCGGCATGTCGGACAGGCCGGGTCCGTGGAACTCGACGAATTTGCCGACCACCCCGTGTTCGCGCAGCATCTGGGTGACTTTCAGAACCAGGTCGGTGGCCGTGGCTCCTTCGGCCAGGCGTCCCGTGAGCCGGAAGCCGACCACTTCGGGAATGAGCATGTAGATGGGTTGGCCGACCATCACGGCTTCGGCTTCGATCCCACCGACGCCCCAACCGACCACACCGATGCCGTTGATCATGGTTGTGTGGGAGTCGGTTCCGACCAGACTGTCCGGGTAGAGCTCCTGCCCGTTGTCCCACACCACTTTGGCCAGGTACTCGAGGTTGACCTGGTGGACGATGCCGGTGGCGGGAGGAACAACCCGGAAGTTGGAAAAGGCCGACTGTCCCCACTTCAGGAACTCGTAGCGTTCCCGATTGCGCTCGAACTCGTGCTGGGAGTTGATCTGCAGCGCCATTCCGCTGTTGAAGGCGTCCACCTGCACCGAATGATCGATGACGAGATCGCAGGGCACGAGCGGGTTGACCTTTTGAGCCGCCTCGTCATCACCGGTCATCCGGACCACGGCGGCCCGCATGGCGGCGAGGTCGACGACGGCGGGCACTCCGGTGAAATCCTGGAGCACGACCCGGCCGGGGGAGAAGGGGATCTCCACTTCGCCGACCTTGCGAGCGTCGTACGAGGCGAGAGCGTTGACGTCATCGGCGGTGACCACATGGCCGTCGTAGTTGCGCAACACAGCTTCGGTGAGCACCTTGATCGAGTAGGGGATGGTGTCGATGTCCCCAATATCGCGGAGGGCGTCGAGGCGAAAGATGACCCGGTCCCCGAGCGGTGTCGAAATCGAACTTCGCGCCTGAAACGGGTCGAGCGTGGCTTTGGTCATGGTCACCTCTAGGAAGAATGGCCGAGTTTTGACCATTGTACCGCCGGCGTCGATGGCCCCGGGCCCGGCAGGGCTTTGCTTCCCGGTCCCCAGGAGGCATAATTGCTGCTCCACACGTTCACTTTTTTCCGAGGAGTACATCAATGGAAGTCACGCTGCGCGCTGAGACAGGGCGAACTCAGGGAAGTCGCCCAACGCGGCGTCTTCGACTGACCGGTCAGGTGCCGGCCGTCGTTTACGGCAAGGACATCGAAGCCCAGCCGATTGCGGTCGACGCCCGGGAGCTCCACGGGGTACTGCATACCGAAGCCGGCCTCAACGCCCTGATCAATCTGGAGATCGACGGGGGCAAGAAGCAGCTGACCATGGCGAAGGTGGTCGATCGACACCCGGTACGGGGCGAGATCATCCACGTCGATTTTGTGACCATTTCGCTCACCGAGAAGACCCGGGCTGAGGTTGCCCTCGATCTTCAGGGCGATCCGATCGGTGTCCGCGAGGGCGGCATCATCGAGACCATCAACAATATGGTGCTCGTCGAAGCCTTGCCGACCGACATCCCGACCAGCATCGTCATCGATGTCACCGATTTGGATGTCGGCGATACGGTGCGTATCTCCGACCTTCCCGTGATCGAAGGCGTCGAATACATCGACGATCCGGAAGACCCGCTCGTCACCATCGTGTTGCCCGCGGCGGAAGTCGCCGAGGAAGAGGAACTCGAGGAAGGCGAAGAGGGCGAGGAAGGCGAAGAGGGCGAGGAAGGCGAAGAGGGCGAAGAAGGCGAGAGCAGCGACGAGTAGTCGTTCGGTCGGAGAGCCCTGTGCAGGTCATCGTCGGTCTCCGCAATCCGGGCTCGGAATACGCCGGCACCCGGCACAACGCTGGTGCCGAGGTCGCCGAAGCGCTTGCCTCTCGCTGGGACGTGCGGCTCAAGCGCGGACCGCTGCGGGTGCGAGCGGACCTGGCCAGGCATGTCATCGGAGATCGATCGGTGATCCTCGCCGTACCGCGGACCTTCATGAATACGTGCGGCCCGGCCGTGGTTTCCATCCTTCGCTACTACAAGGCCGGACCTGAGGATCTGCTGGTCATCCACGACGACATCGATCTGCCGTTTGCCCGATTGCGTCTTCAGTATCGCCCGCGGATCCGGCGGTCACAACGGCGTGAAGTCCATCGTTCAATCCCTCGGCAATAACGACTTTCACCGGTTGAAGATTGGAGTTGGACGTCCGCCCGGCCGGATGGATCCGGCTGCTTATGTGCTCCGTCCCTTTGCGAAGTCCGAACGTGAGGAAGTGGATTTCCTCGTTCGGGATGCAGCAGACGTCGTCGAGCACTGGATCGCCGATCGCGAGGGAGCCGTCCAACTGGCGGCGCGCCGGCGGTCACCTGCGGACTGAGCCCGAAGGACTGCGCCGGGTTGTAGCGTTGAGTTGCGAGCCGGCCTGGAGGATTCGAAATGGCGGAATACGTCGGAGCGCTGGATCAGGGTACGACCAGCACTCGCTTCATGGTCTTCGATCGCGGAGGACGGGTGGTCTCTACCCATCAGGAAGAGCATCGCCAGATCTTTCCGAAACCTGGATGGGTCGAGCATGATGCACTTGAGATATGGGATCGAGATCCCGGCAGGTCATCTCCAAGGGCCTCCAGCGCGGAGGTCTCCGCCCGGTCGATCTGGCCGCCGTGGGGATCACCAATCAGCGGGAGACGGCGGTGGTGTGGGAACGGGCCACGGGCAAGCCGATCCACAACGCCATCGTGTGGCAGGACACCCGGACCGCGGACCTCTGCAACGAACTGGCGGCCGAGGGCGGGCCCGATAGGTTCCGCAAACAAACCGGTTTGCCGCTGGCGACCTACTTCGCCGGGCCCAAGGCGGCCTGGCTGCTCGACAACGTTGCCGGGGCCCGGGCTCGTGCCGCAGGCAGGCGAGTTGTTGTTTGGCACGATCGACAGCTGGCTCGTGTGGAACTTGACCGGCGGGACCGTCCGGTGGGCGGCATGTCACCGATGTGACCAATGCCTCGCGAACGCTGTTGATGAATCTGGCCACGCTGGATTGGGATGATGAACTCCTGGCTGCGATGGGAGTGCCTCGGCCGATGCTTCCCGAGATCCGTCCGTCGTCGGAGGTGTACGGCCGGGCAGTCGATCCGCTCGACGGAATACCCATTTCCGGAATCCTGGGAGACCAGCAAGCCGCCCTGTTTGGCCAGGCTTGCTTCGATGTCGGCGACGCCAAGAACACGTACGGCACCGGTTGTTTCATGCTTCTGAATACCGGGCGGATCCGGTCACACTCCCGCAACGGTCTGTTGACGACGGTTGCCTACCAGATCGGTGGTCATCCGGCGGCCTATGCCCTCGAGGGCTCGATCGCGATAGCCGGGGCGTTGGTCCAGTGGTTGCGAGACAATCTCGGGATCATTGAGTCGGCCCCGGAGGTGGAAGCTCTGGCCCGATCGGTCGACGACAACGGTGGCGTCTATTTCGTCCCGGCCTTCTCGGGTCTCTTTGCTCCCCATTGGAGGAGCGATGCACGCGGCGTAATTGCCGGGACTGACCCGGTTCGCGAACAAAGGCCACTAGCCCGGGCGGCATTGGAAGCCACGGCCTTCCAAACCCGGGAGGTGCTCGACGCCATGAACCTCGACTCGGGCGTCGACCTCACGTCACTCAAAGTGGACGGTGGCATGGTGTTCAACGAACTGTTGATGCAATTCCAGGCCGATCAGCTGGGGGTGCCGGTGATGCGTCCCGTGGTGGCGGAGACCACCGCACTGGGAGCTGCGTATGCAGCGGGTCTGGCAGTTGGTTTCTGGGAGGATGTCGACGACTTGCGGGCCAATTGGGGTTTGGACCAGCAGTGGGATCCGACTGCGTCCGGTTCCCAACGTGACGAACTCTTTGCGCAGTGGAAGAAGGCCGTGAGCCGAACCCTCGACTGGGTCTAGATGATCGGACCGAGGCGACTGGTAGCCTCTCCGTGGCCAAGCAGAGCGAGGAGCGGATGAAGATCGTCGTTGGATTCGTCAGGAGCGCAGCGGGCAAAGCGGCGCTCGATCGGGCCATTGAAGAAGCCAAGTTGCGAGAGGCGCGTCTCATCGTGGTGCATTCGATGGAAGGTGGCGACAAGGAAGGCGCCAGAAGAGGTTCTCACGTACCGGACAGAACTGGAAGCAGTTGAGCAGCGCCTCATCGACCTCGAGGTCTCCCACGAGATCCACGAGTTCGTGCGCGGTCAATCACCCAGCGAGGATCTCATCCAATGCGCCCGAGACGAAAGCGCCGACTTGATCGTTATCGGCTTGCGACGGCGTTCGCCGGTCGGAAAGCTGTTGCTGGGAAGCAACGCGCAGGAGATTCTGCTCGATGCCGAATGTCCGGTGCTGGCGGTAAAAGCGAGCTACTGACCGACGCGTTCATGCCCGATTTCACCTGCTCAGATTGTGGCGCGGCCTTTTCTCTGCCCTGCGTCCGTCCTCGACCGGTATCCCGGCTGGCAACCTTCCCGATGTCTTGCCTGCCGAAAGGGCGGTCCAAAGCAGTCCGGGGCGGGTCCGGCCCGGAACGGCCGGATCTGGAGGATCCCCTTTCCGGAGTGTTCACCGACGGAGGAGCGTCTCCGAATCCCGGCCCCGGGCGGATGGGGAGCCGTCTACGTGATCGACGACGTGCTCATCGCGGAGGAACACGGATCACGAACCCTCGACCACGAACAACCGGATGGAGCTGACGGCGTTGATTGCCGCGCTTCGTCTGGTCCCGTCCGGCGTTCCGACCATCGTGTACAGCGACAGCAATCTGGCGGTGCGGACGATCAACGAATGGGCCGCAGGGTGGGAGAAGCGAGGCTGGAAACGCAAGACCGGGCAGGTCGAGAACCTCGATCTGGTCCAGACGGTCTACCAGGGGTTTCGCCGGCGTCCGGAACTCGATCTGCGTTGGATCAAAGCCCATGCCGGATTCAAGTGGAACGAGTATGCCGACCAGCTCGCCAATCGGTGGCGTGACCTCTAAACCGTGACCGGTTGAGGAACGAGCAGCAGCGAGGTTCCGCACGCCGGGGATTCGCCCGGAAGCCCGATCGCTCGCCACCCGGCCGGGACGGTCCGCAACGACCCGTCGGTCGTGTCAGACTGTTTCGATCTAGTCGAGAGTGAGCCATGCCGTACAGAACGATCATCGAGCCCTTCCGTATCCACAGTGTGCAGGCCATCGATTTCCCGACCGCCGAGGAACGTGAAGAAGCTCTGCAACGGGCGGGCTACAACCTCTTCGGGCTGCACGGCGATGAGGTGATCATCGATCTGCTGACCGACTCCGGCACCGGTGCGATGTCGGCTCAACAGTGGGCGGGGATGATGGTCGGAGACGAATCGTACGCAGGGAGCCGTTCGTTCTACCGGTTCCGGGACGTCATCGCAGACCTCACGACTTCAAGGAGATCATCCCCACGCATCAAGGCCGGGCCGCGGAGAAGATCCTCTTCACCACCGTGGTCAGCGCAGGTGACGTGGTTCCGAACAACACGCACTTCGATACGACGCGGGCCAACGTCGAGTATCAAGGAGCTGAGGCCCGTGACCTGGTGATCGCCGAGGGCCGGGATCCGGCATCGGAGTATCCGTTCAAAGGCAACATGGATGTCGACGCTCTCGTTCGGACCATCGAGGAGGTCGGGCGTGAACGGGTGCCGCTGGTCATGGTCACCGTGACCAACAACTCCGGCGGCGGTCAGCCCGTTTCGATGGCCAACCTGCGTGCCGTTCGTGAGGTTTGTGATCGCTACGAGCATCCCGTTCTTCCTCGATGCGTGCCGGTTCGCCGAGAACGCCTGGTTCATCAAACAGCGTGAGGATGGATACGCAGGCGTCGTCGCCAAAAGCGATTGCTCAGGAGATGTTCTCGCTGGTCGACGGGTGCACTATGTCCGCCAAGAAGGACGGTCTGTCCAACATCGGCGGGTTCCTGGCGCATGAACAACCCGGAGACTGCTCAGCTGTGCCGGAACCTGCTGATTCTCGACCGAAGGGTTTTCCCACCTACGGCGGCCTGGCGGGGTACGACCTCGAAGCCATCGCGCAAGGACTGGTCGAGGTGCTTCAGGAGGAATATCTCCAATACCGGATCCGATCGACGGCCTACCTGGCGGAGAAGGTGAGCAGTGCCGGGGTTCCGATCGTGCGGCCCCCCGGCGGACACGCCGTCTACCTCGACGCCAAGAGCTTCCTCGCGCACATCCCGGCGAACGAGTACCCGGCCCAGTCCCTGGCCGTCGAGCTCTACCGCGAAGGCGGCGTGCGAGGCGTGGAGATCGGCTCGGTCATGTTCGGCAAACCGCAAGCCGACGGCACCGAAGTCCCGGCCGCCATGGAACTGGTTCGTCTCGCCGTTCCCCGTCGCACCTACACCCAGTCGCACATCGACTACGTCGGCGAGGTCGTGATTGCTGTGGCCGAACGGGCCGAGACGCTGCGTGGCTATCGCATCGTTGAGCAGGCACCCTGGCTGCGCCACTTCACCGCTCGCTTCGAGCCGATCTGAGGAGTAGTCTACCAGGTCCCGGTCCGGAGAGAGCGACGCCCTGCTCCCCGGTTACCGGGGACTCTGCACTCTAGATTTCACTCCTCGCCGCGCCCTGTAGGGTTCCGGGTACGGGTTCTTCCCGGGACCCGGCGAGAGGAGCTGTGGATGATCGGTCCGGATGCTGTGCACGAGAACTTGCGGAAGCACCAGCTGGCCGACGGATACCCCGTCGTGCTGGACCTGGAGACAGTCCGAAGGCGTCTGGATGCACGATGCCCGGACCGGCAAGCGCTACCTGGACGCGTTTTCGTTCTTTGCCTCATGGCCGATGGGCTATCGCCACCCCATGCTGCTCGACCCCGAGTTTCAGGAAGAGCTCATGCGCGCCGCCACGACCAAGACGTCGAACTCGGACATCTACACGGTCGAGATGGCCAGGTTTGTCGAGGCGTTCGCAACCAAGGTCACGCCGGAGGGATTTCCCCACCACTTCTGGGTCTCGGGCGGGGCGCTCGGGGTCGAGAACGCGCTCAAGACGGCCTTCGACTGGAAGGCGCGCAAGCTCGGGCGAACCAGCTTCGAGAGCAACGTAAACGACCTGGTCATCCTCCACTTCCGGCACGCTTTCCACGGCCGGACGGGATACACGCTCAGCCTGACCAACACCCGGCCCGACAAGATCGGACTGTTCCCGAAGTTCGATTGGCCCAGGGTCCACAACCCGGCGATCGAGTACGACCTGCAGGGCGGGATCGCCAACGACATCGAGGCGGAGGAACAACGCGTCTACGACGAGATCGAAGAGGTCTACTCCCGCCACGGGAACCGGGTCGCGGCGATCCTCATCGAACCCATGCAAGGTGAGGGTGGCGACAACCACTTCCGTGGCGAATTCCTGGCCTCGTTGCGGCGCATTGCCGACGAGCGCGACTCGATGCTCATTTTCGATGAAGTGCAAACGGGCTTCTTCGGTTCCGGGAAGCCGTGGATGTGGCAGCACTTCGACGTGAAGCCCGACATCGTCGCCTTCGGGAAGAAGACCCAGGTGTGCGGTATCTACGCTTCGGAGCGGGTCGACGAGGTCGTGGACAACGTGTTCAGCCTTTCGAGCCGGATCAATTCCACCTGGGGCGGAAACCTCGTCGATATGGTGCGGTGCCGGCGGTTCATCGAGATCTGCGAAAAGGAGCAATTGTGCGCACAGGTGGCGGGAGCGGGGGATCAACTCATCGCCGGACTGCGTCAGATCGCTCACCGTACCGGTGTGATCTCCAACATCAGGGGGCGCGGATCGCTGGTGGCCTTCACTGTGGAAACGCCGGAACGTCGCGGACAGATCCTGGGCGACATGTTCGACAACGAACTGATCGCCTTGCCGTGCGGGCCGAGCTCGATCAGGTTCCGGCTCCCCTTTGTGATCCAGCCCGATGAGATCGATGAGATCCTCAACCGGACGGAGGCCAGCTTGCGGCCTCCCAGCCGCGAGCACGCCCTCACCCGCCAGGAAAAGGGCGGATAGCCCGCTTTGCTCGCGTGAGCGGTCGCCGGCGAACAGCCATCAGTCGTATCGGTTGCTGAATGCCGGGCCTTGGTTACCGTGGATCTGCATGCGGACAGCCCTGATTCTCGGGTTGGTACTTGGATTCCTGGCTCTGCCGGGCGTCGCTCTCGCCGACGAGTTCGAGCTGGAAACAGTAGCCACCGGCCTGGACCAGCCGCTCGATCTCACTGCTCCAACCGGCGACGACCGTTTGTTCGTTGTTGAGAAAACGGGCACGGTCCGGCTCATCAAGAAGGGGACCGTCCTCGCCAAACCTTTCCTCACGGTTCCCGGAGTCGGCTCGGGCTCCGAACAAGGATTGCTGTCGATGGCGTTTCACCCGGGCTACGCATCAAACGGCCGTTTCTTCGTTTCGTACATCGACACGGCCGGCGACAGCCGGGTGGCTGAGTTCACTGTTTCGGCGGATCCCGACGTCGCCGACCCGGTCGGAACCGTAATCCTCACCGTGGATCAGCCGCGCAGCAACCACAACGGCGGATACCTGGCATTCGGCCCGGACGGCATGCTCTATCTGGGGCTGGGTGATGGAGGAGGCGCTGGCGATCCCTGGGAGAACGCCCAGAACCCGTCCACCCTCTTGGGCTCCATCCTCCGTATCGACGTCTCATCGCCCGGACGATACGCAGTACCGCTCGACAATCCATTTGGTTCCGAGGTATGGGCATACGGAGTACGCAATCCGTGGAGGTTCTCGTTCGACGGAGGCCGGCTCTACCTCAGTGACGTCGGCCAGGATCGGTACGAGGAGATCAACGTTGTATCCGCCTCGGCTCCGGGGATCAATTACGGATGGGATGTCCTCGAGGGTTCTCATTGTTACGAACCCTCCTCTGGTTGCTCAGCCGCGGGAACGGTCCTGCCGGCGATCGAAGTAGCCCATCCGGATGGTTGCTCGATCACCGGCGGTCATGTGTATCGGGGGGACCGGTTGCCGAATCTGTGGGGAATGTACTTCTACAGCGATTTCTGCGGTGGTTGGCTCCGGAGTTTCAGCTACACGGGCAAGGTCGTCGATGCCCGCGACTGGACCTCGAGTGTCGGCACGGTGAGCCGTCCGACTGCGTTTGGGCTCGACGGACACGGCGAGTTGTACATGCTCACCATCGGCGGCGTCGTCTACCGGCTGGCCCGGAGCGAGTCGGCGGCGGAGGTGCACCATCTCGCCAATGTGGTGGAAGGAGAAGGCGTCGAGCCGATTGTCTTTTATCCGGCCAACGGCACGTGGTGGCGTCGTGATCCCGGTGCTTCGTACCTCATGGCTGATTTTTCGACGGCGTCGGGTTGGGGTTCGCAGTTGGTCGGTGATTTTGATGGGGATGGTTTGGATGACATTGCGAACTATCACTCCAAGAGTGGTCGGTGGTGGGTGTCGGAGTCGACGGGGTCGGGTTTTGTGACGAGGTTGTGGGCTGATTTTTCGACGGCGTCGGGTTGGGGTTCGCAGTTGGTCGGTGATTTTGATGGGGATGGTTTGGATGACATTGCGAACTATCACTCCAAGAGTGGTCGGTGGTGGGTGTCGGAGTCGACGGGGTCGGGTTTTGTGACGAGGTTGTGGGCTGATTTTTCGACGGCGTCGGGTTGGGGTTCGCAGTTGGTCGGTGATTTTGATGGGGATGGTTTGGATGACATTGCGAACTATCACTCCAAGAGTGGTCGGTGGTGGGTGTCGGAGTCGACGGGGTCGGGTTTTGTGACGAGGTTGTGGGCTGATTTTTCGACGGCGTCGGGTTGGGGTTCGCAGTTGGTCGGTGATTTTGATGGGGATGGTTTGGATGACATTGCGAACTATCACTCCAAGAGTGGTCGGTGGTGGGTGTCGGAGTCGACGGGGTCGGGTTTTGTGACGAGGTTGTGGGCTGATTTTTCGACGGCGTCGGGTTGGGGTTCGCAGTTGGTCGGTGATTTTGATGGGGATGGTTTGGATGACATTGCGAACTATCACTCCAAGAGTGGTCGGTGGTGGGTGTCGGAGTCGACGGGGTCGGGTTTTGTGACGAGGTTGTGGGCTGATTTTTCGACGGCGTCGGGTTGGGGTTCGCAGTTGGTCGGTGACATCGATGGGGACGGTTTCGATGACATTGCGAACTATCACTCCAAGAGCGGCACCTGGTGGGTCAGCCGGAGCACATCTGCTTCGTTTACCACCACCCGGCGCTGAACCACGGGCCGGAGGTTGGCTCAAAACCGGTCCGGTCGGCTCGTGAGCGCTCCGTCGCTGCCTGCCCGCCGGTATGATCGCCGGGCGTCTATCCCGGGGAGACCGTTGACCTCGCTGCCCAACCTGCTGGCGATATCCAGAATCGTGATGACTCCGGCGATCATGGCGCTGGTCCTGGCGGAAGGGACCGTCGAGCACAACTACACCTATGCGGTGGTGCTGTTCGTGGTTGCCGCCGTCACCGACTTCCTGGATGGGTTCTTCGCCCGGCGCTGGAACATCGGCACGGTTCTCGGGGCGTTCCTGGACTCGACGGCCGACAAGTTGCTGGTCACCGGTTCGCTGCTGGCCCTGATCGCGGTGGATCGGGCCTCTGTCTGGGTTGCGCTGATCATCATCATCCGGGAGTTCACCGTGGTGGCGTTGCGGGGCATGGCCGCCCTCGAAGGGCAGGTCGTCAAGCCTTCGCTGTGGGGAAAACTCAAGGCCAACGTCCAGTTCGTCGCCATCGGGCTGGCCATGATCAGGTTGGCTCAACCGTGGGGGCCGCTCTACCTCGACGAGTGGGCCATGTGGCTGGCAGCCGCAATCACGATTGCGTCAGGCTGGCAGTACGTTGCGAGTTTCTGGTCGGTGGTTCGAGCGGCCGATCGATCATGACCGCGCTCGTGACCGGCGGCTCCGGAGTCGTCGGTCGGGCTCTCCTGGCAGAACTCGCATCCCAAAACCGGAACGTGCGGGCGTTGGTCCGTTCAGACCAGGCGGCGTCAACCGTCGAAGTGCTTGGTGCGACTCCGGTGCGGGGAGATGTTCTCGACAAGCGCTCACTCGCCGCGGCCGTGGACGGATGTGACGTCGTCTACCACGTTGCGGGGTCCAACGAGATGTGTCTCGCCGACCCGTCGGTCCTCTTCCGGGTCAACGTCGACGGATCCCGGAACACGTTGCGGGCCGCCGCCGCGGCGGGAGTGAGAAGGATGGTGTATACGTCCTCTGCCACCACGCTGGGGGAGGAGCGCGGTTCCGTTGGCGACGAATGGTCGCCCCATCGCGGCTGGTTTCTCTCCAACTACGAACGGTCGAAGTATGAAGCAGAGCAGGCCCTGTTGTCCGATCGCACCGACGTTGAGCTGGTTGTGGTCAACCCGTCCTCCGTACAAGGTCCCGGGTCGCGCCTCGGGGACCGGCAAGCTGTTTCTCGACATCCTCAACGGCAAAATCCCTGCGGTGATCGAGTCCCGATTCAGCATCATCGACATCGAGGACTGCGCCCGTGGACATGTCCTCGCGGAAACCAACGGCGTCCCGGGTGAGCGGTATGTTCTGAGCGGATCCACCCTCTCGACGGCGGAGGCGGTTCAGCTCCTCGAATCGATTACCGGACTGGATCTCCGCCTGCCCGTGCTGCCCCGAACGTTCGTCCGGGGAGCGGCCTCGATGGTCGAACTCGGCTCCCGCTTGGTACGCCGGCAGCCGCGTTTCTGCAGAGAGGTGATTCGCGTGATGTCGTTCGGTCATGCCTACGACGGATCACGTGCCACGCGGGAGCTCGGGCTCGAATACACCCCGGCCGCGGTCACCCTTCGGAGGACCATCGCATGGTTTGCGGGTGAAGGGTTGATCACCAGGGCGATTCCCGGGCTTTGAGTACTCGCCCGGTACGAAATACGAAGTACGAGATACGAAGTACGAGCCGCGGAGTGGCTCATCCCCATGACAACGACCACCCGGCTGGGAGGCTGAACCGTCGCTGGGGGGCATTGCGATGAGATAGCCGGTTCAGTTTGGGGCCTAAGGTGGTCGCTGTCGTCAACGAAATTACCGCACCTAAGCTTGATTTTCGCGGAAATCGGTAGGTCGGGCGACCCAGGGAGGCTTTTCGGCGCCCCGGGGGAGGTGTGGAGCACGGCTACCCTGCTGCCGAATGCCCGCTCCACTTGCTCCTCTCGTCGATCGGTGGCGGCCGCACCAACTCCCGAAGCTGCCGGGGCGCCTGGTCGTGCCGCCGCCCGCTCGCGCCTTCTTCCTGGCCGGAATGGCCGCGCAGGCGAAAGGTCCCCTCCTGGCGATTGTGCCGGGGGAGCGAGATGCGGAGGAACTGGCAGAGGATCTCGGCCTCTTTCACAGCGCCGTAGTTCTCATGCCCGCCTGGGAGACCCTCCCTTTTGAGCATGTGTCGCCCAACGCCGGAACCATGGCCAGGCGAGCCGAGGCACGACACATGCTCGCGGCCGGCACGCCGGGAATGGTTGTGGTGGCATCGGCCCGCTCGGCCTCGCAACGCATCAGCCCTTCCGATCCGAACCCGGTGATCGGCCGGGTCGGCGACGACATAGGGTTCGACCGCTTGATCGAATGGCTGACGAACGCCGGGTATCACCGCACCGATCGCGTCGAAGCCCGGGGTGAGTTCTCCGTGCGCGGAGGCATCATCGATCTCTTCCCTGCCCAGGCGGACGAACCGGTCCGGCTCGATTTCTGGGGAGACAGCCTCGAGGACGCCCGTGTGTTCAGTATCTCGAACCAGCGATCGGTCGAGAAGGTCGAGCAGTTCGCCGCGTACCCGGCCCGTGAATTCCGCCCCGACCCGCACGTCGCCGGCGAGGCTCGAAAGCTCTTGGAGCATGAGGCCTGGGCTGCTGCAACCTGGGATCGCCTTTCCGAAGGCATCCTGTTTTCCGGTATGGAGTCGTGGCTACCGTGGCTCGCCCCGCCCGTTACCGCGCTGGCGGAACTGGCCGCGAATGGCACGGTCGTGGTCTTCGATCGGATCCGGGCTGCCGACCGCAGTCACGACCTCCTCAAGGAAGAGGGGGAGCTCGCCGCCGCGCTGGCGCCGACCTGGGGCCACGGGGCTCCGGAAGCAGGAGATCATCCTGCTCTGTACCTCGATCTGGACCAGGCGCTGGAGGGACATGACCCGCTCGACGCCCCGGCAGTAGCGGCCGGACCGGAAGACCACTCACTCGATGTCGTCGGCTTCGACGCCGTCGCGGGAGACTCCGAGTCGGTGGCGGGGGGTCTGCGGCGTCTCCTCGAGCGGAAGATGGATGTGGTTGTGGCAATGGACGGAGCCGGGGCGGCCGACCGGGTGGCCCGGGTGCTCCTCGAGGCGGGGTTGTCGCTGACCAGGACCGACCGGCTTGATCGTTCCGGTTCGGCGGTGCTTCCCATCGGGATCCATCGAGGGTTCGTGCTCCCGGAGCTCGCCGTTGCGGTACTGGGAGAACGAGAGGTGGCAGGGCGCAGACGGGCTCACCGGCGAACCGGACCGCGCCGCCTGTCACAGGATACGTCCGGCTATCGGGATTTGAACGAAGGCGACTACGTTGTCCACTATCGCCATGGGATCGGGAAGTTCGAGGGTCTTGCGGCGCGCACCATTGCCGGGGTCGAGCGCGACTATCTGGTCATCGGCTTCGCGGCGGGCGACAAGCTGTACGTCCCCACCGACCAGCTTGCAGCGGTCCGCAGGTACACAGGGGGTGAAACGCCGCGCGTGTCGAGAATGGGAGGTTCCGACTGGTCGGCCACCCGGTCCAAGGTTCGCAAGGCGGTAGCCGCGGTCGCCGAGCAAGTGGTGTCGCTCCACAAGGCGAGGGCCGCTGCGCACGGGCATGCGTATGCGCCCGACGCCCCCTGGCAGAACGAACTCGAGGCCGCATTCCCGTACGAGGAGACCCCCGATCAGCTCGCCGCCATCCGGGATGTCAAGGTGGACATGGAGCACGCCGGGCCGATGGACCGTCTCGTGTTCGGTGACGTCGGATTCGGCAAAACGGAGGTCGCCATCCGGGCCGCTTTCAAGACGGTCATGGAAGGCAAGCAAGCGGCAATTCTCTGTCCAACGACGCTGCTGGCCCAACAGCACTTCCAAACGTTCTCTGAGCGGTATGCGCCCTATCCCGTTCGGGTCGAAATGCTCAGCCGTTTCCTGACCGCCAAACAACAGCGAACCGTTGTCGATGGCGGTCGCAACCGGTGAGGTCGATGTGGTGATCGGCACGCACCGGCTGATCAGCGACGATATCCGATTCAAGGACCTCGGACTCCTCGTGATCGATGAGGAGCAGCGCTTCGGAGTCAACGCCAAAGACAAGATCAAACGGTTCCGGATCGGCGTCGATGTGCTGACGCTGACGGCAACCCCCATCCCGCGCACCCTCGAAATGGCGTTGACCGGCATCCGGGATGTCTCCCACATCCGCACGGCTCCAGAGGATCGCCACCCCATCCTCACCTACGTCGGTCCCCTCGACGAGCAAGCCGTCTCGGCTGCCATCCGGCGCGAGATGTTGCGGGAGGGTCAGGTCTTCTATGTGCATAACCGGGTGCAGTCGATCGACCGGGCGGTGGCCCAGCTTCGGGAACTCGTACCCGATGCCCGCTATGCCGTAGCTCACGGGCAGATGAGCGAGGGTCAGCTCGAACAGGTGATGATTGACTTCTGGAACCGCGAATACGACGTGCTCGTGGCCACGACCATCATCGAGTCGGGGCTCGACCTGCCGCAGGTCAATACCTTGATCGTTGAGCGGGCCGATCTGCTCGGCCTCGCGCAGCTGTACCAGTTGCGGGGCCGCGTAGGGAGATCACACCAGCGTGCCTACGCGTACCTCTTCCATCCGACCGGGCTGTCGCTGAGCGAGGACGCCTACCGACGGTTGGAAGCGATTGGTGAGGCGACCGACCTCGGATCGGGGTTCTCGCTGGCGCTGCGTGATCTGGAGATCCGGGGAGCGGGGAGTGTCCTGGGCGAGATTCAGTCGGGTCATGTTGCTGCCGTTGGTTTCGACCTCTACACCGAACTGGTGGCCGAAGCTGTGCGCGAACTCGAAGGCAAGCCGGTGGAGAGCGCCGACCGGAAAGAGGTTCGCATCGATCTGCCGGTTGATGCTCATCTGCCCGACGACTACGTCGAGGATCAGGGAGCTCGTCTCGAGGCCTACCGCCGGCTGGCACTTGCCGAGACCCACGATCAGGTTGAGGATGTCGGTCGCGAATGGCTGGATCGGTACGGGCCGGTGCCCGCGGCCGCCCGTGCGCTTCTGGACGTGGCGAGGCTGCGGGTCGAGGCACTGCGCGTCGGGGTCGAGGAGATCGTGAAGCTCAAGGAGCGAGGTTCGTCTGGCGACGGTCGACCTCTCCGCCTCCCAGGAAGTCCGGTTGTCGCGTATCGCGCCGCGGGCAGTCTTGCGAGCGGGCGAAGGCGTCATCTTCCTCCCCGCCCCTCCCGACGATCGAGTCGTTGCGCAATTGCTGGCGTTCCTCGTCGAGATGTGGCCTCCGACCGGCTAGGGCCGACGACCGGAGGTTGTTTCCGGCGGCATGGCGTGATCGGGGGACGTGGCCGGACCCGCAGCGTCCTGGCGGAGCGGTTCGATCTCACCAGCCAAAACCGGATGCGCTTTGGGCCTTCCGTCTTTAGGCTTCCCACTTCCCCCGACTACCTGCCTACCATGGTGGACGCTTCCTAGTACTTCGTAACCAAAGGTGAATCTCGTGCGAAAACTCGTCTTCCTCATCGTCGTCCTGGCACTCTCCGCAACAGCTTGTTCCGGCGGCAGTTCCGTCGTCGCCACCGTCAACGGGACGGCTATAACGATCGACGAGGTTGAGGCCCTCAGAATCGACAGCAGCGTCGAGAATCGCGATCAGTTCAATCAGGATGTGTTTCAGTTGATCGTCGAGGAGACGGTTCGCCAGGCCGCCGCCGATGAGTATGCCATCGTCAAGGACCAGGCTTCCATCGACGCGCAGTACGACCAGTTCGTAGCCGAGATCGAAGCCAGTGGCCCCTACGACGAATACCTCGAGACCAACGGAATCACCGAGGAATACCTCCGCCATCTTGCGTTCCAGCGGGCGATACTCCCCGAGATTCAGGCGCGGCTCGCCGAAGGAACAACAGAAGAAGACCTCCAGGCTGCTTACGACGAGCTGGTTCCCCAGCTGACAACAGTTTGCACCCGGCACATCCTCGTTGCTACGGAAGACGAGAGTCTTGCCGTTCTCGAGCGTCTCGATGCGGGCGAGGAGTTCGCGGATCTCGCCGCCGAGCTCTCCATCGACACCGGCTCCGGCGCCGAGGGGGGCGACATCGGCTGCATTTCAGATCCTTCCAGCAATCTGGTCGGTCCGTACGCCACCGCATCTTTGGAGGCCGAGATCGGTGCCGTGACCGGACCGATCCTCACCGACTTCGGATACCACGTCCTCGTCGTGGACTCTCGCGAAACCCCGTCTTTCGAGGCGGTCCGCACCAACCTGGAAACATCACTTGGCGCCGACCTCTTCGACGCATGGGCGTTCGAGAAACTAGGGGCGGCCGACATCGTGGTGACCGAGAGGTACGGGACCTGGCAGACCGAGCCTTCCTTCGGAGTCATTTCTCCGGCCTGATGGCTGGACGCATCACCATCGTCGGCCTCGGCCCGGGCGACTTCGAGCGGATCCCTTCCGAGATCAGCCGCGTGTTGCTCGACCCCGACGCAACGGTGATCGTCCGCACCCTGCAGCACCCGGCCGCCCGACGGCTCAGTCAACTGCGGGTTGTCCAGAGCGGCGACGACCTCTACGAGTCTGCCGAGACGTTCGAGGTCGTCTACGGGCGGTTGGCTCAGCGGGTAGTCGCGGCCGCGGCGGAGGCGCACGTCGTGTTCGCCGTGCCGGGGAGTCCCCATGTCGGTGAGCTCACTCCCGGACTGATCCGTGAGCACGCAGCGGAATCGGGTGTGGCCGTCGAGGTGATCGGCGGCGAGTCGTTTCTCGATCTGGTGCTGTCGGCAGTTGGGGTCGATCCGATCGCCGATGGTTTGGTCGTCTGGAACGGCCACCGCCTCCCGGAACCACTGCTGCTGCACCTGCCGACGGTGATCACCCAGGTCGACGTCCCGATGGTGCTCATCGACGTACGCGACACCCTGGCCCGGTTGCTTCCGCCCGGCACGCCCGTGACCGTCCTCATCGACCTCGGAACCGAACAGGCGCGGGTGGAGACGGTCGCTCTCGAGGAGCTCGACGGGGAACTGGCAAGCTTGCGAACGTCCCTCTACCTCGACGCGCACTCATGTCGGGCTTACCGGGGTTGATCACCACGATGAAGCGGCTTCGGGCGGAATGCCCCTGGGACCGGGAACAGACCCACCAGAGCCTGGTTCGGAACCTGGTCGAGGAAACCTACGAACTGGTGGAAGCCCTGGCGCGTCTTCCCGTTGAGGCCCCGGCGGGGGAGACGGATTTCGTCGCCTATGAAGAGGTTGAAGATGAGCTGGGTGACGTGCTCCTGCAGGTGCTGCTTCCACAGCACCATGGCGAGCGAAGCCGGAGCCTTCGATGTCGAGGATGTGGCCGAACGGCTGCGGGCGAAACTGGTGCGCCGCCATCCGCATGTGTTCGGTGAGGTCGAGGCCACCACGGCCCAGGAAGTCCTGAAGAATTGGGAACAGATCAAGCAGGACGAGAAACAGCGGTCGTCGATGATGGATGATGTCCCTGCCGGGCTCCCCGGAATGGAGCGGGCCGCCAAGCTGCAACGGCGGGCGGCCACGGTCGGATTCGATTGGACCGGTGCAGCCGCCGTCATGGACAAGGTGCGCGAAGAGGTCGCGGAACTCGATGCCGTGCTCGACGACCGGGTCCTGGCCGAACTTGAGCTCGGGGACCTGCTCTTCTCAGCCGTGAATCTGGCTCGTCATCTTCATATCGACCCGGAAGTGGCCCTGCGCCGGGCCGTCGGACCGGTTCGGCGAGCGGTTCCGCCGTATGGAAACATCGAGGGACTTGACCGGTCTGAGTCTCTCCGAGTTGGATGAGTTGTGGGAAGCCGCAAAGGTTGTCGAGACAGATTTCCCGGAGAACAGGAGGAATCATGGCTAACGTGACTACCCAAGGAGGGTCCATGACCACGATCGATGTGATCAGGGCCCGTGAAGTCCTCGATTCCCGGGGGAACCCGACCGTCGAGGCCGAGGTGCTCCTCGCTGGCGGCGCCTTCGGTCGAGCCGCGGTTCCGTCGGGAGCATCGACGGGGGCGCTCGAAGCCGTCGAGCTTCGAGATGGCGGAGACCGCTACGGCGGCAAGGGCGTTACGCGGGCAATAGCCAATATTCGTGATGAGATTGCCCCGGCGCTGATCGGCAGAGATGCCACCCGGCAAGAAGCACTCGATCAAATCATGCTGGATCTCGACGGGACGCCCAACAAGGGCAGACTGGGTGCCAACGCGATCCTGGCCGTTTCGCTCGCCGCCGCCCGCGCTTCTTCTGCCGCCCTGAACATCCCCCTGTTCAAGTATCTCGGTGGGCCGTCCGCCCGGGTTTTGCCGGTGCCTTTCCTCAATGTGCTCAACGGTGGCGCGCATGCCGCGAATTCGGTCGACATTCAGGAGTTCATGCTCGTACCCGCCGGAGCCCCGAGTTTCCGCGAGGCTCTCCGAGCCGGGGTCGAGGTCTACCACACGCTCAAGGCGGTTCTGGCCGGCCGGGGGATGTCGACCAATGTGGGGGACGAGGGTGGGTTTGCTCCCAACCTGTCGAGCAACCGCGAGGCTCTCGAGATTCTCTCGGAGGCCATCGGCAACGCCGGCTACAAGCTGGGGGATGACATTGCCCTGGCCATGGACGTGGCTGCCTCAGAGCTGTACAAGGGCGGCAAGTATGTTCTCTCCGGTGAGGGCCGCGAGCTCACTTCGGATGAGATGACCGGCTTCCTCGAAGGTCTCCTCGATGATTTCCCGCTGGTTTCGATCGAAGATGGGCTGGCGGAAGACGACTGGGACGGCTGGAAAGAGCACACCCGGCGCATGGGGGATCGCACCCAGCTGGTCGGCGACGACGTCTTCGTCACGAACGAGGCGATCCTCCGCAAGGGGATCACCGAGTCGGTGGGCAACGCCATTCTCATCAAGGTCAACCAGATCGGCTCGCTGTCGGAGACGCTGCATACGATGGAAACGGCCGAACGTGCCGGGTACGGGCGGATGGTCAGCCATCGCTCCGGCGAAACGGAGGATGCATTCATCGCTCATCTGGCCGTGGCCACCAACGCCGGCCAGATCAAGACGGGGGCCCCGGCCCGGGCCGAGCGGACCGCCAAGTACAACCAGCTGCTGCGGATAGAAGAGTATCTGGGAGATCAAGCCCGGTACGCAGGGTGGGATCCGATCGGACATCGATCGTGATCAGCGCAACCGGCAAGACCAGGTTCGTTTGGGTGGTCACCCTGCTCCTGGTGGTGGCGGTTGCGCTGGTGTTCTCCAATGTCTTTCCCTTCCGGCAGATTCTGGCCCAGCAGGAGCTGGTCGCCCAGAAAGAACAGAGCGCTTGCCGTTCTGCAAGGACGAGAATGAGCGCCTGAGCACGACGGCCGACTATCTGCAGACCGATCAGGGCGTTGAGAAGATCGCCCGGCAAGACTTCGGCTACGTCCGGCCCGGCGAGGTTGCCTACGTTGTCGTATCTCCTCCGGATCAGACGGGATTCGTGCCGGCGCCTCCCGAGCCGGTCGAGGAACTCGATCGTGGCTGGTGGCAGGGGATCTGGGATTTCCTGACCGGTCGCGACCTTTTTGGGTAGTGAACGATCAGGAAGCGGTGGCTGCTCAGCTCGAGCGATCACTGCGGGCCCCGATCGAAGTTGTCACGCGGTGCCCGCTCGGGCTCCCGGTCGTTGTTTCCGTTCCCCCGTTGCTCGACGACGGGACGCCTTTCCCGACCCGCTACTGGCTGACCTGTCCGCTTGCCACCACGAGGGTTGGAAGACTCGAGGCGGCCGGAGGAGTCAAAGCCATGGAACGCTGGGTTTCATCGGATCCGGAGATCGAGGCCCGGTTCTTGGCAGCCGGAGTCCGCTATGCCGCCGAACGAGATCTCCTGGTTCCCGACGAGGCGCTCCACCGGCCGTCGGGCGGCGTGGCAGGTAGCCGTCGCGGCGTCAAGTGTCTCCATGCCCAGTACGCCGATCATGCCGCCGGCAACGACAATCCGGTCGGTGCCGTGGTAGCTCCCTGGGTTGAACCATGGAACTGCACGGTGCCGTGCGTCGCGGAGGATGAGTCGGGAGCTGCCGGCAGGAACCCGGCGTGGCGAGAACCGAGATAGTGGAGGAGTAGCTCAGTATTCAGGTACTAGGTACTAGGTACTCATGCCGGCTCGAATCTTCTCCCAGGTGTCCAGGAGGTCCTCGGGGATGACCCGGGTTGAGCCGATTGTGGTCATGAAGTTTGCGTCGCCTTCCCAGCGCGGCACGAGGTGCAGGTGGAAGTGCCCGGGCACTCCGGCTCCTGCGACCCGCCCGAGGTTCGCACCCAGGTTGAACCCGGTCGGGGACATTGCTTCTTCCAGGGCGATCTGGACGGTGGCCAGAGCGTTCCAGAGCTCGTCCCGTTCGGCGGTTGCGAGATCGCCGGGGTCGGCCACGTGGCGGAACGGAGCGATCATCACGTGTCCGGTCGTGTAGGGAAAGCGATTGAGGACGGTGAACGTCACTTCGGCCCGAGCGACGATGAGTGACTCTCGATCCGGTTGATCGGGCAGCCGGCAGAAGAGGCACCCGGCGGGGTCGGGGTTGGCGGCACCGGCGATGTAGGTGCTGCGCCATCCTGCCCAGAGTTGATCCATAGGGCTGAGGTTACCGTCCACCCGAACCGGGCAGGAAGCCTCTATCGCCTGACCCGAGTAGGGGCGATGATGGTGGCGGTATCGGAAGCGCACCGGCGCGACCCGGCGGCGGCTGAGGAGGGTGTCTCATGACACTTCTTGACGAGCCAGTAGTGCGGGATGACTCGAGGGCTCGTGCCCGGTATCGGTACGAATGGACGATCTGTCTCCTGGTGGCCATCTTGATTGTGGCCGGGGTCACCACCGCGATCCTGTTGTTGGTTGGGGCTGCTTGAACTCGACGGCTCACGACCGGCTGCTTGTTCATCTAAGGTGCGGCCTCGAGGCCCGGGTGACGTAATTTGGCAGCCGTGGCGGACTTAAAATCCGCTGTTCCGAGAGGAACGTGTGGGTTCAAATCCCACCCCGGGCACGAGAAACCCCTGCTTGTGCGGGGGTTTCTGTTCGAGTCGAGTGTTTCTTCCAGCTTTACCGTTGGCGACAAGCTTCACCAACATGGGACGTGTCAGGGAAGCGGTGTGGTCGGCAACTGCGATAGTGTCATCGGGTTCCCAACAAGCGAGACTGCATCGTGGACCAGCCCTGTACCCACATCAGCGATCGGCCAACGGTCCGCCTATCGGGCGTTGGCTGCGTCGAATGCCTTCAGATCGGGGGAAGCTGGGTTCATCTGCGGGTTTGCATGGAGTGCGGTCATGTTGGGTGTTGTGATGAATCGCCTAACACGCACGCCACCAAACACTTCCATGGAACCGGCCACCCCGTGATCAGGAGTTTCGAACCGGGCGAGGCGTGGTGGTACTGCTATATCGACGACGATTTCGTCGAGTTCGATGAGGTAGGCCCTCTGCGACTCTAAACCAGCAACTCCTACCGCCACCCGGCGACCCTCACCGGATGCCGCCGTCGCCACACCGGCCGGCCGCCCGACCCTCGAAACCGGGCGGCGATTTCTGCGGCGTGGCAGCCCGAAGACCCCAATCCGAACCCCGAGAAACGCCTTTGATATCAGGGTTCCTTGCGGGGAATCCCTAATGGACCCGTCAGTCAGGTTGATGCATCGTGGAGATACACAAGAGGCAGCCCACAAGGAGACCGTCGATGACCACCCAAACCACCGAGACCCATCCCACCACCTACGAGGTCTCATCCCAATCCCGCAACCTCGCCACGCTGAGCCACCTCTCAGCCTTCATCACCTTCTTCGGTATCCCGTCGCTGGTTGGACCGCTGGTGTTGTGGCTCCTGAACCGGGACGACCCGTACGTCGAGCAGCAGGCCAAAGAAGCGCTGAACTTCAACATCTCGTTCCTGTTGTACGGGGTGGCGGCAGCGGTCTCGATCATCCTCCTCGTCGGTCTGATCGCCCTCCCGGTCGTGCTGGTCACCTGGTTCGTGCTGGTGATCGTGGCGGCAGTCAAAGCAGCAAACGGCGAGGACTACCAGTACCCGGTCACGATCCGGTTCGTTTCCTAGAACGGCCGAACCTCTCTCCTCGACAGGAAGGGCCTCCGATACCGAGGCCCTTCCTTGCGTACCACCACCGGTCGACCTAGTCCATGTGACCCCGGTTTCCCCGGTCGCCACACCGCCAACCGCCCAACCGTCGGAACCGGGCTGGCGATTCCTGTGGTGGACCTCGTGGACTTCGTGAACGTTTGATGACACCGGGAGAGATCACACCACTGAAACACCGAAACCGTGGGAGCTGGGGCCGGGTGAAGGTCCACGAGGTTCACGACCCTCACCGCCCGAAATCAACTTCTGTAGGGTTGCCAACATGCGTTTCATTGTTCGGCTTCTGACCACCGCAGCTTCCCTGTGGGTAGCCGTCTGGCTGGTCAACGGATTGGAGTTCGACGGCGAATGGTGGGAGTTCCTGATCGTTGCAGCGATCATGGGCTTCGCGAATGCGGTAGCGAAACCAGTTCTCAAATTCTTCAGCCTTCCGTTCATCCTGGTAACCCTCGGCCTGTTTCTGCTGGTGGTGAACGCTGTGGTGCTCCAGTTGGTGGTCTGGATTTCCGGCCCCGACGTCTTCGACCTGGGGTTGACTTCGACCGGTTTCTTTTGGGCAACCTTCTGGGGGGCGATCGTGGTGTCCTTGGCTGGTTGGGCCATCAGCACAGTGCTTCCTGACACCAAGAAGAAGAAAGGGAAGCACCACTAACCCGGTTGGGTGCACACCGACCCGGGGGCGCGGTCCACTTGCTGCAGCCATTGCCACCCAGCGAGCCTCCCGCCGGTTGTTGCTATCGCCGAGCCCACAGGACCGCCGTCGGGCGAGACGACCGTGACAATCTCTGCGACGTTGATCATTCCGGACCCGCTGCGGGTCGTCGGACTGGCGACCTGGCCGGAATGGCGGATGACCCAGCTGCGAGTCCCTCATGACTAATTTCAGGAGATGCCTTCTCCTCTGCCGCCGGGTGAGTCGGTGAGAGATCACCTGCTTGCGATCTGCCGATGTCCGGTGATGATCGACACGTTGGGTGGGGTGGCGACGCCCTGTTCGACCATTGTCGGGTTCCAGGGTCTCCATTCTGAAATGTTTCAGGTGCCGACTCCGTGGTTGGGACGGATGGTAGCCCTCGGTGGACCGCAGCTCCCCGCCAGGTCGGCGGTCTCGACGGTCGCGGGTGTCTCGATCAGCTGTGCTCACTGGGCTGGGTGTTCGGAAGCGAGTGGATAGAGCCGGCCGGGGCCGGGAGGTATTACACCGGTAGAGTCGTCGGTGGGTTGGTCGGCCGGGAGATGACCCAACCGGCCCCCGCCTGCTCGTCTTGATTCCAGTGGGGCCTCCAGCAGGGCTGCCAACCGTTCCCGAGCGAAGGTCGCAAAACGACCCAATGTGAGGGGACCCCTGCCGGAGCAGGGGTCCCCGTTCGTAGGTGGTCAAGCTGTCAACCGTTATCCCGGATTCGGATTCGAGCCCGGCCAGATCGGCGACCAGTCCGAATTGCCGTTACCCGGTCCCGGTGAGTCTGGCGGATTCAGGGTATTGAGCGCCTTCGAGTTGGCGTTGGCTCCCGCCTGGTTGTTGCCGGGAAGGAATGTGAAGTTCCCGTTAGGGAGTGCGCCCCAGCCTTGACCGTTGTGGTCTGCGGCGTTGGCGTTCCCGACCGCAGGACACAAGAACTCCCCGTTGGGTCCAAATGCCGGACCGTCAGGTGGACCTGCAAACGCTGCCCCCTGAGTGGCGACCATCCCCCCAACAACAAGTGTCGCAATGACCACCACATGCCTGATGCGCCTCTTCATGCGTTGCTCCTTTCTGCCCGGAATCTCCGGTCTCTGATCATTGACACTGACCGGAGAGAAGAAACCCCGACGAAACGCCAGAGAAACACCTGGGAAACTCCCCCCGCACCCTCCGTTCGACCTAACTGCCCTCGAGCTGAGCAAAGCGAATCGGATCAGAGCTGACCGGGACCGGCCGCTGCCACACCGGAACCGATGGTCGTTGGACTGGTCGGCAGGGGGGGGGGTAGCCTCACCGCCAGGAGCAACCCACGAGGATTCGACGACTACCCGCCGGTCATGGACACCGCCCAGGGTCGCCGAAATGTTCACCACCCCGGACGAAGCAGCGCGGGCGGTTCCTGGAAGGGCGGCAGGCGCTGGCGGAGGGTACGTTCGGTGCGGTGGGGGGGGGTGCGGATGGCGGTTCACGCGGGGTTGACCGGTGAGCTGCCCGGAACAGTGGACTCCCAATCCGCTGTTTCGAGAGGAACGTGTGTGGTCCAATCCGGCCCCCGGCGCGAGAAACTCCGTCGATTAACTCCGGTCCCGTATCCACGTTCTGAGGGTGGTGACCACCGGCCACGCATCACCGTTGCGGCCACCTGGCTGCCGTCATCCGCCGGCTCCTGTTTCGAAGCGCCTCTCCAGCAGCTTGTGCCCAAACGTGGAAACGACGGCGCCGGTGATCTTCGGGCCGACACAGGTCGTCGTGGAGACAACAGCGCCCCCCGCTCTCGATCAAATCGGTGAGGTAGGCGAACACCACCTCGGGGGGAGCATCGAGGTGGAATGGCTCGGTGTACTGCTTCACGTACACCTCCTCTATATACCGATCCTACGTCACCACGGACGAACTGAGTAGAGGGTTGCTGCCTGATCTCCGGCCTCCTGGCTCCCGCCCCCCGTTGCGAGCCTCCCGGCTCGATGTCGCGGTGCTGATCGACGCCTGGTGGTTTCTTTGGTCTTCTCATCCAATTCTCATGGTTCCTTCATGCCGTCTTCATCCGGCCCCTCTACCTTGATAGTCACAACCTATCCCTCCCACCACGGAGCCCTCGAGTGATCGAGGGCTCCGTTCCTGTGCGGGTACGCTGTCGCTGCAAACCCAGAGGGGAGGCCTCATGCGAAAACCGGCTGCAGTGGTGATTCTGGTGGCCGCGATGCTGGGTGGCTGCAGCCAGGAATCGATGTTGCCGACAGATCCTTCCGGGGCCTCCACATGTGCAGAACTCGCCGACGTTGCTATCAGCCAGCTGGGATCCTTCATCGATGATGCCGCGGGGGCGAGGAGCTACGAGGAATTCGTCGAGGCGTTCGAAGACGACGGCGGTGAGGCCTTCAATGCAGCAACGGCGGTGTATTCGGAAGGCTCCGTCGCCCTGGACGCCCGTCGGGCCGAGCTCAGCTGTCCGGATGAGGAGTTCCGAGTCTCGTTGTGCGCTCGCCTGGAACAAATCGAAGCTGCCGGAAGCGCCGCCGATCAGCTCTTGGAGCCGTCCCGGGCCGCTTGCAGCTAGTCGGACATCTGTGATCGCTCTGCCACAGTGAGTGGTGGATTTGATGCCCGAGACTCGCATGCGTCGCCTGAGGATGTACACTGAAGGGGCTCTTACTGGGAGCGATTCATCAGTCGAGAATCCCAGCCGCGTTCGCGGCATTGAGAGCTCTAGAGGAGGAATCCACATGACATCAACCAGCAAGGGTTGGCTGCGGTTTATCGCGGTCTTCGCGGTGTTGACGTTGATCCTCGTGGCTTGCGGCGAAGGCGCCGAAGAGACCACGACGACGGCGGGCTCCGGCGAGACCACGACCACGGCCGACTCCGGAACCGGAGACACGACAACCACGACGGAAGCAATGATGGGCCCTGAGGGTGTGTTCTCAACGTACATCGTTGAGCCCGAGCACCTGACGCCTTCGACATCGAACGAGTCCGAGGGTATCGCCGTGCTGCGAGCCTTGTTCAAGGGCCTGGTCGACTACGACGTTCGCACGTCGGAGCCCCGCAATCAGGTTGCCGATTCGATCGTTTCGGACGACGGCGGCTTGAACTGGACGATCACGCTGAAGGACGGCTGGACGTTCCACGACGGGACTCCGGTGACGGCGAGCAGCTTCGTCGATGCCTGGAACTTCACCGCCTACGGTCCCAACGGTCAACAGAACAACAGCTTCTTCAGCATCTTTGCCGGCTATGACGAGGTTGCGCCTGCCGAGGGCGAACCGACCGCTGAAACCCTTTCCGGCTTGGCCGTTGTCGACGATCTGACTTTCACGGTTGAGCTGGGAACTGCCGATCCGCAGTTCCCGGTCCGGCTCGGCTACGGCGCCTATTATCCCCTTCCGGCTGCCTTCTTCGAAGGCGACATGGATGTCGAGGCACGGGTGGCAGCCTTTGACGAAGCGCCGATTGGCAACGGTCCGTTCCAGATCGTCGGCACGTGGAACCACAACGTCGAGATCGTGACGGAGTACTACCCCGACTACGCCGGCGACGACTTCCCGCACGCAGCCGGAATCGTCTTCCAGATCTATGCGGACGAGGCCACCGCCTACAACGACCTTCTGGCCGGCAACCTGGACGTGATGGACAACATCCCGTCCGAGCAGGTGCCCAACGCTGCGGCCGACTTCGGCGACGCCTACCAGACGTCGGCGCAAACGTCGTTCACGTATCTGGGCTTCCCGTCGTATTTGCCTGAGTTGACGCCGGACATTCGTAGGGCGCTTTCTATGGCGATCGATCGTGACCTGATCATGGAGACCGTCTTGAACGGTGCCTTCTTCCCGGCCAAGTCGGTCATTCCGCCCAGCTTGCCCGGCTACCGGGAGTACGTCTGTGACTACTGGGAGTTCGACCCGGTAGCGGCCAAGGAACTGTTCGACGCCGCAGGTGGCTGGACCGGTCCGATGACCGTGTGGTTCAACAGCGGTTCGGGACACGATCTGTGGGTTGAGGCCGCCACCAACATGTGGCGCGAGACCCTCGGTATTGAGGAGTTCGTCTTTGAACAGCTTCCGTTCGCTGAGTACCTGCCGTTCATCGATAACCGGCAGTTGACTGGTCCCGGCCGCCTGGGTTGGGGGATGGACTATCCGTCGCCCCAGAACTTCCTCGAACCGCTGTTTGCGTCGTACAACGCAGCACCGGTTGGAGTCGAACAACTTCATCTACGAAAGCGCAGAGTTCGATGCCGCCGTGGCGGCAGGAAACGCGGCTGCGGTAGATGGACTGGATGCGGCGATCCCGGACTACCAGCGTGCTGAAGACATTCTGTGCAACGACGTCCCGGTGGCGCCGATCTACTTCCGGCAGAACCACTTCGCCCATTCAGGCGGGGTATCCAACCTCTACGTAGATGCGCAGGGCGACATCAACTACACCGAAATCGTCGTCAATCCGTAGAGACACGACCAAGCAAGTGAAGAGGAGGGGCGGCATACCCGCCCCTCCTCTGTCATCTTCACGATCGAATTCGCCGTACTAGTGTGACTCTCCCGGATCTCGGAAATGAGGCTGGATGGGTCGCTACCTTGTCCGACGAATACTGTTGTTCATACCGGTCTTCATCGGTGCGACCTTCCTCATCTTCGCGCTCGTATTTCTCATTCCCGGAGATCCGATCCGAGCTCTGGCGGGTGACCGGCAGATGTCTCAATCGACTCTTGAAGCCTTGCGGGATCGCTACAACCTAGACGAGCCCTTCCTCAAGCAGTACGGGTTGTATGTCAGCGACATCGTCCAGGGCGACTTCGGCACCGATTTCCGGGGGCGTGAAGTCACCGAGATCATGTCCGAGCGAATCCCGGTGACATTCCGGTTGGCGATCTACGCCTTCATCTTCGAGCTGATCCTGGGGATTCTGGCCGGGATCCTGGCCGGCATCAGGAAGGGGGGATTCATGGACAACCTTGTCCTTGTCTCCACCACGGCCGTGATCTCGATACCTATCTTCGTGCTGGCATTCCTGGCTCAGATCCTCTTGGGCGTGCAATGGAAGGTCTTTCCAGTCGCGGGCATTCGCGATGGGAACTGGAGCTACGTGCTGCCTGCCATCGTGCTCGGCTCGGTTTCTTTGGCTTACATCGCCCGCTGACCCGGACGAGCCTGGTGGAGAACCTGCGTGCCGACTATGTGCGGACGGCCACTGCCAAGGGCTTGCGGCGGGGGAGGGTGGTAGGTGTACATGCGTTGCGCAACTCGCTCATTCCGGTCATCACGTATCTCGGCGTCGATCTGGGAGCGTTGATGGGCGGCGCCATCATCACCGAGACGGTGTTCAATCTGCCCGGTATCGGCAGAGCGGTGTTTGACGCTGTGGGCCGTCAGGAGGGGACCGTGGTCGTCGGCATCGTCACCTTCCTGGTGCTGATCTATATGGTGTCCAACCTCTTCGTCGATGTCATGTATGCGGTGCTCGATCCCGGATTCGCTATGACTGACGATCGCGCGGGAACGACTTCGGGTCGGAAGAGGCCGAGGCGGTTGCTGAGGCAGCATTGGCCGGTCAGGTGCTGACCGAGGATCGAGGTGGAACCGGTTGGCAAACCAGCCAGCCTGTGGAGTGACGCCTGGAAGGAGTTGCGCACAAGTCCGATGTTCATTATTTCGGCGCTGCTGATCGTGGTGTTCATCGTCATGGCAGCCTTTCCCCCTCTTCACCAAGGCCGATCCGCCGGCCTGCAACCTCCGCAATTCGCTCGAGATTCCCAGCGCCGACCACTGGTTTGGTTTCGATCTGCAGGGTTGCGACTACGTGGCCCGGACCGTGTACGGGGCCCGCGTCTCGATCTCCATCGGGATCCTCGTGACAACCTTTGCGGTGCTGATAGCAGTGGTTCTTGGCTCGCTCGCCGGATTCTACGGGGGTCTTCTCGACACCATCATCGCTCGGATGACCGATATCTGGTTTGCGATTCCAACCATTCTGGGTGGCATTGTGATTCTGAGCTTGCTTCGAGTTCGGGGTTTGTGGCAGGTGAGCCTGGTGCTCATCGTGCTTGGCTGGCCGACCATGCTTCGTCTGCTTCGCTCAGCGGTCCTTTCGGCCAAGGAGCAGGATTACGTCGATGCAGCCCGAGCGCTCGGCGCCAACGACTTCCGGATCATCGTTCGCCACATCCTGCCCAATGCGATTGCTCCGGTCATCGTCTACGCCACGATCTCCGTCGGTGTCTACATCTCGGCCGAGGCGGCGCTTTCCTTCCTTGGAGTAGGTCTTCAGCTCCCTGCGATCTCATGGGGTTTGATGATCACCGGCTCCCAGACCCGGATTCTCCAGTACCCTCACCTGCTTCTGTTCCCTGGCGCCTTCCTCAGCATGACCGTATTCAGTTTCATCCTGATGGGCGACGCCCTTCGGGATGCCCTCGACCCGAAGTTGCGGTGATCATGGCTACGACATGGGAACCAGGTTGTTGCCGACGACCGCTTCGATTCGACTGCCCGTCTCCTGGAGGTCGACGACGTCAAAGTCGAGTTCCGGCTCCGGGCCGGAGTGGTCAAGGCCGTCGACGGAGTCAGCTACACGCTCGAACGCGGCGAGACGCTGGCCATCGTCGGTGAGTCGGGTTCGGGCAAGACGGTCAGCGCTCAGGCCATCATGGGCATCATCGACACGCCGCCCGGGTTCATCACCAACGGCGAAGCCCGCTTCCGGGGCGTCGATCTGTTCTCGCTCCCCGAGGGCGAGCGCCGCGAGAGTCCGGGGGACAAGATCGCCATGATCTTCCAGGATGCTCTGACCGCCCTGAACCCGGTCTTCAGCGTCGGCTGGCAGATCGGCGAGATGTTCCGCAAGCATCGGGGTACTTCGAGAGCCGAGGCCAGGGAAAAGGCCATCGAGTTGATGGAGCGGGTGCGGATCCCGGATGCGCGCAAGCGGGTCAACAGCTACCCCCACGAGTTCTCGGGCGGTATGCGCCAGCGGGTCATGATTGCCATGTCGCTGGCCCTCGATCCGGAGGTGCTGATCGCCGACGAGCCGACGACCGCTCTCGACGTCACCGTGCAGGCCCAGATCATGGAGCTGCTGGCCGAGCTGCAGCAGGAGACCGGTATGGGTCTCATCCTGATCACCCACGACCTGGCGGTCGTGGCGGAGGTCGCCGACCGGGTTGCGGTCATGTACGCAGGCAAGATCGTTGAAACGGGCGAGATCGGGCCTGTCTACCACCAGCCTGCCCATCCGTACACACTCGGACTGATGAACTCTCTGGCCCGGCCGGACATGAAGATCGGCGAGAAGCTGCAGGCGATCGTCGGCTCACCTCCCGATCTGCTCCACGTGCCGACCGGATGCTCATTCCATCCCCGCTGCCCGTACGCCCGGGAGATTTGCGTTACCGACGATCCGGCACTCATCGAGGTCGCGCCCGGGCGCAAGAGTGCCTGCCACTTCACGGAGGAGGTCCTGCGTGGCAAGTGAGAACTCGGTGATCCTCAAGGTCGAGAACCTGGTCAAGTATTTCCCGATTACCCAGGGAATCGTGTTGAAACGGCAGGTAGGAACCATCAAGGCCGTCGATGGCGTCAGTTTCGAGCTGCGCCGTGGCGAGACGCTCGGCCTGGTCGGGGAATCGGGCTGCGGGAAGTCGACCGTGGCCAGGACGCTGTTGCGCCTCGAGGAACCGACCGGCGGCACGGCCGTCTTCAAGGGCCAGGACATCTTCGCTCTCCCCCGCCGGGAGTTGCGGGCGTTGCGACGCAACATCCAGATCATCTTTCAGGATCCGTACGCCTCCCTGAACCCGCGGATGACGGTCGGCGACATCGTCGGAGAACCGTGGGCAATCCACAGCGGGGTCGTACCCAAAGATCAACGCCGCAACCGGGTGGCCGAGCTGCTCGAGTTGGTCGGTCTCAATCCCGATCACATCAACCGTTTTCCCCACCAGTTCTCCGGCGGACAGCGGCAGCGCATCGGCGTGGCGCGGGCCCTTGCCCTCAACCCGGAGATCATCATCTGCGATGAGCCGGTCTCGGCTCTCGATGTCTCGGTGCAGGCCCAGGTAGTGAACCTGCTGGAGGACATTCAGGACGAATTCGGGCTTTCCTACATCTTCATCGCCCACGATCTGTCGGTGGTACGGCATATCTCCGATCGGGTCGCGGTCATGTACCTCGGGAAGATCGTCGAGTTCGGCGACGAGGCCGAGATCTACGAGCACCCGACCCATCCCTACACGCAGGCTTTGCTCTCAGCGGTGCCGATTCCCGATCCCGACCTGCGCCACACCGGAGAAGGTCGGATCCTCCTCGAGGGTGATGTGCCCAGCCCGGCCGATCCGCCGTCCGGATGCCGGTTCCGCACCCGCTGCTGGAAGGCTCAGGACATCTGTGCGCAGGAAGAACCGCTGCTGATCGATCGAGGAACGGGCCACGACAGTGCCTGCCACTTCGCCGAGGAGCGCGAAGTCTTCGAGACCGCATAACGGTTTCCAGTTTCCAGTTGCTGGTTCCAGTCGCCGGTATTCAGTTGCCTTGGCTGATTGCTGAGGTGGCGCGGCTCAGCTCGTAGCCGACCGCTTGTGCTGCCAAACTACGGATCGCTATGACCGACCGCGCTCCAGATTCCGCCCGGCTGATCCTGGACGGATTCATTTCCTATCAGGTTCGTTTCCGGGAGATCACCCGGCGCGCCAAACAGCGTTTTGAGAAACGGGACTGGTCGGGATTGCAGACCGACGCGACCGAACGCCTCGATCTCTACAAGAACGTCGTCGATCAGGTCGTTGAAAACCTCCATGGCGGGCTTGCATCGGAAGTAGCCGACAAGGCCATCTGGGCCATCATGAAGGCGCACTACTCGGAACTCATTGCCGACCGGGAAGACTGGGACCTGGCCGAGACCTTCTTCAATTCCATTACCCGCCGGATCTTCTCGACGGTCGGACTCGATCCAAACATCGAATACGTCGACACGGATTTCGAAAGCCCGCCGACCGCTGCGGTCGCGCCCGTGTACCGCGCCTATACGGATTATCCGACGGTTGCGGCGCTGATCGAGCAGCTCCTGGACGACTTCGCGTTCGACGTGGCCTATGCCGATCGCAGCGGTGATGCCGCGGCTGCGGCCGAGCAGTTGATCTCGCACCTCCCCGAAGTCGGCGCACTACGTTCGATCGAACGCGTCGAGATGGTTCGGAGCGTGTTCTACCGGGGTCAGCGAGCCTATTTGGTGGGACGGGTGTACAGCGGCTTGGCCGTGATCCCCCTCGTGTTTGCCCTTGCCAATGCCGATGCAGGCATTGCGGTTGATGCCGTTCTGCTCGAAGAAGACGACGTCAGCACGCTCTTCAGCTTCACCCGGGCATACTTTCACGTCGAGGCCGAACGACCCTACGATCTGGTCCGATTCCTGGCCGCGCTGACGCCCTCGCAAGCGCAGCGCCGAGCTCTACATCTCCATCGGTTACAACAAGCACGGCAAGACCGGTCTGTACCGGGATCTCTTTCGGCATCTGGCTCTGTCGGATCAGCAGTTCGAGTTCGCTCGCGGCACCCGGGGTCTGGTCATGGTTGCCTTCACGATGCCCGGGTACGACATCGTCTTCAAGGTGATCCGCGACTCGTTCGACCCTCCCAAGCAGACCACCCGACAGTCCGTGATGGACAAGTACCAGCTGGTATTCAGACACGATCGGGCAGGCCGGTTGGTCGACGCACAGGAGTTCGAGCATCTCAAGTTCGAGCGCAAGCGGTTCACCACGGCCCTCTTGGACGGAACTTCTGGAGAAAGCCGGAAGGTCCGTGTCCGTCGAAGGCGACCACGTTGTCATCGATCACGCGTACCTCGAACGGCGAGTCATCCCGCTCAACCTGTACGTCCAGGAGGCCAGCGAACCCGCCGCCAGAGCTGCCGTCACGGATTACGGACAGACCATCAAAGACCTGGCTGCCGCCGACATCTTTCCGGGTGACATGCTGTTCAAGAATTTCGGAGTCACCCGCCACGGCCGCGTTGTGTTCTACGACTACGACGAATTGACCTTGCTCCGGGAGTGCACGTTCCGGGTCATGCCGGAGCCGACGACCCCGGAACAGGAGATGGCCGCCGAACCGTGGTTCTCGGTGAGGGAGAGCGATATCTTCCCGGAGGAGTTCCGGTCCTTTCTCGGACTGAAGGGAGAACTCCGGGAGGTATTCGAGAGCCGCCATTCGGAGATCTTCGAAGCGGGCTTCTGGCGGTCTATTCAGGATCGCATCGCAGCCGGAGAACTCATCGATATCTTGCCCTACGGGAACGACCGGCGGCTCCGGCAGTAGCGCCTCCCCGTCCCGCCGGGTCGGATGGTCCGATTATCCGTTACGCCTGCATGAGCCGGTACGAGTCGACCATGCGATTCAGGTGGGCCAGCGCATGGTCGTATCCGCGGAGAGCCTCGGAGATCGTGTACTGCAGCACCCGAGCGATCCAGAGTCTGAAGAGCATGGCTTCCCAATCCGGGTCGTCCTTCGATGAAACGGTCCAGGAGGACCGAGTAGGTCGCAAACCAGGCCCCATCATCCATGAAGGAGAAACGGGGATAGACGCGGGCAGCCACCATTCCGTCGCGAATCGCGGTCGGGAAAAGGGACGAGCAGTTCTTCCTGTCGAGAAGTCCAGTCGATCGCGAGCAGTTGCATCGTGCTTTCGACGTCGTAGGCGACCTTCGCCTTGATGGCCGCCGGAACCTCGGCCGGGTCTTCGACCTCGTGCGGGGTCGCCGTCCCCACCGGGAGGCCCCGCAGGCTCTGCATCGCTGCGAAACACTCGATCACCATGGTCCGGATGTCGGTCAGGCTTCCGTAGAGCTTGTGAATCTTGCCCCGGGCGAACATAGGTCTCGAACACAGAGAACCCGGTCCGGACGGTGGCGAATGTGTAGAGCGTGTCGATGCCCCAGTCGCTCTGTGCCTGAACCAGATCATCGGCCACCAGGGATTCGACTACCCGCCTGGTGAAGAGCAATTCCCCACCAAGTGGCTGTCTGATCAGCGGTAGCTCGGAATCGGGCCAGAGCATGGCGAACCCGGTGCGGGTGATCATCCAGGTGATCATGGCGTCGGTGCTCGAGCGGGGGAAGTAGTGCCGGACGACGTCATGGCCGGCGTCGGCGGCACCTTCGGCCTTTTCGATCCAGCCCCGTCGAAGCTGGTGATGTCGGCGTCGTAGAAATGCAGTCGGTCGTCGACGATTGCTCGAGGAAGAAACGCAGAGAAGTGTTCATCGCGTCGCCCTTGCCGGCTCGCAAAACGCCGATGCGGTCCTGGAGCAACAGCGGACACGGGTGTCTTGGTTGAGGTTTCGACTGCTCGGGTATCGCCTCAGCCGATGGCGTCATAGGTTGATGCTTCGTCGAGACCCATGCATACGACGTTCGTGACTCGCGGGTGACCGGCCGCCATCGGTGACATTCTTGATGACCACATCGTGGTCTTCTTCCTTGAACGGGAAGACTACAACACTCATAACTGACCTCGCTGCAGCAATTCTGCTGCTCACCCTACCGTCAACGTGTCTCGCCCCTTGGCGGTGGAACTCGGACGGCGGTCAACCCGGGTGGGTCGAATCCGCATGCCCGCAACGTGCCAGAATTAGGACATTCACCCAGTGAGGGGGCAACGTGAGCAAATACCCGTCCGAATATGAGATCGATCTTGCCCTGCGGGACGGCGGTGTCGTCGGATTCCGTCCGATCAAACCGGACGATGCCGAGAAGCTCTACGAGCACTTCCACCGTCTCGGTCCGGAGTCGCGCTACTTCCGCTTCTTCCGGGTCAAGAAGGACCTCTCGCCCAAGGAACTCGAGTACTTCACGAACGTCGACTACAAAGACCGGATGGCCTTTCGTCGCCGTGCAGCGAGGATCAGATCATCGCCGTTGGCAGATACGATCGGGTGGAGGACGACCCGCAGTACGCCGAGGTCGCCTTCGTGGTCGAAGACCAGCACCAGAATCGGGGCATCGGCAGCCAGCTGCTGCAATTGATGACCACGCATGCTCGCAAACTTGGCATCGCCGGGTTTCGGGCGTTTGTTCTGCCGGAGAACGTTCAGATGATGCGGCTCTTCAGGAACTCCGGGTACCGGTTGGAGCGGACCCTCGACGAGGGTGTGTACAGCGTCAGTTTCCCGGTGGCCCTGTTCGGACGATGCCCGGGCTGCAGACGAAGAAAGGGAGAAGCGGGCAGTGGCGGCCTCGCTGCTCCCGATCTTCTACCCGCGCTCGATCGCCGTCATCGGTGCAAGCCGAAACCGTGCTTCGATCGGTGGACGCCTGTTCCACAACCTGGTGAAGGGCAACTTCTCCGGACCGGTCTTTCCGGTGAACCCGAAGGCGGACGTGGTCAATTCTGTTCGGACCCACAGGTCGGTCGTGGACATCGTAGATCCCGTTGATCTGGCCTTCATCGTCGTGCCGGCCCAATTTGCCCTCGAGGCGGTCAAGGAGTGTGCGCGAAAAGGGTGTGCGCGGGATCGTGATGATCACAGCAGGTTTTTCTGAACTGGGCGAAGAGGGTCGCCAGATGGAGCGTGACTTGCTCGAGGTCGTGCGGTTGGCCGGGATGCGGATGGTCGGGCCGAACTGTATGGGTGTACTTGAATACCGATCTGGCCGTCTCCATGGACGGGACCTTTGCCCCGGTGTTTCCGCCGCGCGGCAACGTGGCCATGTCCAGCCAGTCCGGGGCGCTCGGTATCGCCATCCTGGACTATGCGTTGCGCAACAACATCGGTATTTCCACCTTCGTCTCGGTCGGCAACAAAGCAGATATCAGCGGTAACGATCTGCTGCTGTACTGGGAAGGAGATCCTTCTACCGATGTGATCGTCCTCTACCTGGAGTCCTTCGGGAATCCGCGGCGGTTTGCCCGAATTGCCAAACGGATCGCCAGGAAGAAGCCGATCATTGCCGTCAAGTCCGGTCGGACCACCGCCGGGACCCGGGCGGCCAGCAGCCATACGGGCGCCTTGGCGAGCGCCGATGTTGCCGTCGATGCCCTCTTCCACCAAACCGGGGTGATCAGAACCAACACGCTGGAGGAACTGTTCGATGTCACGGTCTTGTTGGCCAACCAGCCGATTCCGGCCGGTCGCCGGGTCGGTGTGATCACCAACGCCGGGGGGCCGGGCATCCTGGCCGCAGACGCCTTGGAGTCGAACGGTCTCACGCTTCCCGAGTTCTCGGAAGAACTGCAGAACAAGCTCCGGCGAGGTTCTGTCCGACGAAGCGTCAACCCGGAATCCGGTAGATCTCATTGCTTCCGCCGGTGCCGACAGTACGCCCATTGTCTCAACGCCATGCTGGAGAGCGACGAGATCGATGCAGTGATCGCGAGCTACATCCCGGCCAGTCCGCTGGGAACCCCCGAGATCGCCGCTGCCCTTCGGGAGGCCGGAGTCCGCCATCACGGCAAGAAGACGTTCCTGTCCGTGTTCATGTCCTACGACGATCCTACGGATCTGCTCGGTGGCGAAGATGTGCGCATCCCGACCTATCTGTTCCCCGAGGCAGCCGCCGTGGCGCTCGCCCGGGCGGTCCGGTACGGCGAGTGGCTCAACTACACCTGAGGGCGAACTGCCGTCGTTTGACGACATCGAGGTCGAGGCCGGACGCAAGATCGTCGCCAAGGCACTCGAACGGATGGGCCCGGAGGGAGGCTGGCTGGAACCCGAAGAGGTGGAGGACGTTCTGTGTTCGTTCGGGATCTGCCTGCCGCAATCGAAGACGGTTCATGATGAAGACGAAGCGGTGAAGGTTGCCGCAGAGATTGGAACGCCGGTGGCGGTCAAGGTGATTTCTGCCTCGGCGCTGCACAAGTCCGATCTGGGTGGCGTGGTCCTCGGTGTACGGGGGGAAGAGGACGTTCGCAAGGCTTTCCGCAAGGTGATGTCCGTGGTCGACGAGGCCGACGGAGTCTTGATTCAGGAGATGGTGACCGGAGGCCATGAGGTCCTGGTGGGGATGACGGAAGATCCGTCATTCGGCCCACTGATTGTCTTCGGGATGGGCGGTGTCCTCGTCGAACTCGTCGGCGATGTCTCGTTCCGGATCACCCCGGTGACCGACCTCGAGGCATCCGCCATGGTGCGCGAGATCAAGTCGGCCAAACTGCTGCAGGGATACCGGTCGTACCCGGCGGGTGACATTCCGGCGGTTGAGGAGGTCATTCTCCGGGTTTCGGCTCTGGCCGATGCCATCCCCGAGATCCGCGAGATGGACTTGAACCCGGTCATGGTCCTGGCTCCGGGTGACGGCGCCAAGGCGGTCGATGCCCGGATGCGGGTGGCTCCCGTGGCGGAAGGTTGGTCGACCCGAACTGGCCGACGTGCCCGGGCGGGTCGGGAGCCCCAAGGTCGCTTCCAGCGGTTGAAGGGTCGGCGGAAAAGCGGTTCTGTTCGAATCAGCTGTGCCCGGCGGGGGACGACGGTGAGTCAGCGCGCGCCCGTCTGAGGAGCACTTAATCCAGGCCGGGCAGCGGGATAGGTTCTATCGGCGCGACATCGCTACAACAGAAGCGCCACGTAGAAGCCCCCGTAGAGCATCAGCAGCGTCAACCCGACCTTCCAATCGACTCGCCGCGTCCGCACCACCAGGATGGTCACCAGGGCCACGGCCACGAAAGCGACCATCGAGCCGCGCACCGCCAACGAACCCGTTATGGCGGTAGGTGCGATCAACGGTCCTGCGGCGATCGAAAGCGACGCATCAGAGAGCGAAGCTCCGAAAAGATCGCCGACCGCAAGGTCACGCGCTCCCTGTCGCAGGGCGGACACCGAGACGACCAACTCTGGCAGCGAAGTCCCGATTGAGGCGACGAAAAACGCAATGAGGTATTGGGGAACACCGAGGATGTCCGAAAGCTCTACGAACGCCAATACCGCTGCGGTTGCACCTGCGCCGACGAGTAGCGAGATAGCCAAGGGCCGACCGCGAGATGCCGGTACTTGTTACGGCCGGGGACGGTCAGCACGGGATCCGAACCGGGAGGGTGGAGCGCGCCACACGATGACGTTGGCGGCCAGCCAAAAGGCCAAAAGCACGGCGGCATCTCGTCGGCCGAGGTAGCCGTCGGAGAACAGGACGGCGCCGATGGCGAGGGCGATCGCAGTGAGGGCACCTACCCAGGCCACCCTGCGGGCCGGCCGGCTATGAAGGATCCTCCCGCCAGGGGAGCAATCCCCAGGACGAGCGTCAGCTGCGTGGCCGCCGAGCCCACCGAGTCCCCGACATTGAGGTCGCCATTACCCGAGACCGAGGCGGCGATCGAGTTGGCTATCTCCGGAAGGTCGGTACCGATGGCGACCAGGGTGATCCCGATCAGAAAAGGCGGGATTCGCAACCCGAAAGCCAGCGCAGATGCATTGGCTACGGCTCGTCGGCTCGCGAAGATTGGCAAGCCCCAGGCCGACGGCGATGAGGATCATCCAGACCACGACCATAGGTTCAGGCTACCTCTCGTCGGATGGCCTCGATCGTGGAAGAAAGCCGACCGGACGTGCCCTTCGTCCCTACGTCAACTGCCACCGGCCTCTAGGGACAGGAGCGGTAGCGCACCTAACGTGGGCCTAGCATCGGAGGTACGGGTGGACCATGAACAAGCTCATGTGCCCGGGGCTCGGCTGTGAGAGACCCATTTCAGCGTGATCTGATCTTCCTGCATCCTCCGTCGATCTACGACTTCCGTGGCAAAGATGTGTTCCTCGGGCCGATCGCCGACGCCGTTCCCTCAACCGGCGAGTTCGAGATGTACCCGGTGGGATTGACCAGCATCGCTTCGTTTCTCGAGAAGAACCACTACAACGTTCAGATCGTGAATCTGGCACACCGGATGATGCAGCGGTCCAGGTTCGATGTCGAACGGTACATCGCACGCCAGAGCGCAACGGTCTTCGGTATCGACCTGCACTGGCTGCCCCATGCGCAGGGCGCGCTGGCCATTGCCGAGCTGGTCAAGCGACTGCATCCGAACAGCTACGTCCTGTTCGGGGGCCTGTCCGCTTCGTACTACCACGAAGAGCTGATCGACTATCCCTTCGTAGACTTCGTCATCCGGGGGGATTCGACCGAGGAACCGGTCCGGCAGCTTCTCCAGGCACTGCGTGAGGAATCCAGCCTGGAAACCGTGGAGAACTTGACGTGGAAACAGGCGGACGGTTCGGCGGTGGCCAATCCGCTGACGTTCATACCCGCAGACCTCGATTACGTCGATGTGCCCGATTACCGCTACGCGATGCGGTCGGTATTCAAGTACGGGAACCTGTCGAACTTGATTCCTTATATCGAGTGGATGCGCTACCCCCTCACGATGATCCTCAATAGCCGCGGATGCACGCAGGATTGCTCGGTGTGCGGCGGATCGGCTTCTGCCTACCGCCGGATCGGTCACCGGTCGCGGCCCGCATTCCGATCGCCGGAAAAGCTGGCAGCCGATGTGAGGACCATCACGAGTTTCTCCCGGGCCCCGATCTTCATGGTGCACGACCCTCGCATCGGGGGCATGGGCCGCTGTCGTGAGATCTTCGACAGGTTCAAGAAACTCGATCTGCCCAATGAACTGATCCTCGAGTTGTTCTTTCCCGCCAACGGCGAGTTCTTCTCGATGGTTGAAGACAGCGTCCGCTCCTGGAGCCTCGAAATGACCATCGAATCCCACGATGAGGAGTTGCGGCGCGTCAACGGGAAGTTTCCGTTCTCCAACGAAGTGCTCGAATCGACGATCGAAGGAGCTCTGGCGCACGGATGCCGCAAGCTCGACCTCTTCTTCATGGTCGGGATCCCGCATCAGACCTACGGGCAGGCCATGGAGGCGGTCGACTACTACCGGCACCTGCTGGAGCGGTTTGGCGACGGCGGAAGGGTCCATGCCTACGTATCACCCCTCAGCCCCTTCCTCGATCCGGGGAGCCGAGCCTTCGAGGAGCCATCATTCGGATACGAGGTTCGCTACCGCACCCTCGAGGAGCACCGGCAGGCTCTCACCCAGCTGTCCTGGAAAGACATGCTGTCCTTTGAGACCGAAGCGATGAGCCGAGAAGAGATCGCCCGGGCCAGCTACCAGGTAGCCGGAGAGCTCAACGAGTTGAAGTACAAGCATGAACTCATCGATGCCGCCACCTATGCGGCCGTGTCGCACAGCCTTGCCGCCGCGGAGGCTGTGCTCACCGAAATCGATCGAACGGCGACCCTTCCCGACGAGAAACGTGCCGCTGCTTTGGCCCTCATTCGCAAGCAGATTCAAACGGCCAACGGTGCCGCCCTGTGCGGAGTCGACGAGCTCAAGTGGCCGCTATCACAGCGATTTCATGTCGGCGGCACCCTGGCCCGGGGATTGGCCGGCGGGTTGCTCCGGGAGTTCCGTCACACCGCCGCCCGGGCAGCCGGACGCTACGACGTGGCACCCTTCACCGGCGAACGAGCCGTACCGAGTACCAAGTACTGAGTGCTGAGTACTGAGTGCTTTCTAAACAAACGGGCCGGCGTAGGTGACCAGGGTTTTCATGTAGTTGGCCCGTTCGAAGGCGCCCGGATCCGGGGAGGACGCCTGGCTCAGGCTTCCCTTCAGCTGCTCAATCGAGGCGTAGTCGTTCTCTTCGAGCCACGCTTTCAAACCGGCGACCACGGTCCGAAGATGGTCCGGTCCGTTTTTCAGCAAGGCCGAGGCCATCATCGTCACGTCGGCTCCCGCCAGGAGCAGCTTGATGACGTCCTCAGCAGTGTGGACGCCGGTGGTGACGGCCAGCGATGCTTTGATGCGTCCGTGCAGAATCGCCGTCCATCGGAGCGGCAGGCGGAGTTCGCTCGACGTGCTGAGTTCCAGGTCCGGTCGCACTTTGAGGCCGTCGACGTCGATGTCGGGCTGATAGAACCGGTTGAAGATGACCAGGGCGTCGGCCCCGGACTCGACGAGCCGGTCTGCGATGTAGGGGATAGAGCTGAAGAACGGTCCGATCTTCACCGCCAGGGGAATGGACAGTGACTGTTTCACCGACATCACCAGATCGAGGTATTGCTGCTCGACCTGGGCCGTGTTTGCCTTCGGGTCGGTGGGGATGAAGTAGATGTTCAACTCGAGCGCGTCGGCTCCTGCTTCCTCGATCAGCTTGCCGTACTTGATCCAACCACCCTTGGACGTGCCGTTGATGCTGCCGATGACCGGTATCGAGAGCGAGCTCTTGGCCCGCGTCACCATGTCGAGGTACGTTCCCGGCCCGGTCGCGTAGTCGTTCAGCTCCGGGAAGTACCCGAAGGTTGCTTCGCCGAAACTCTCAGATCCGAAATCGAGAAGGCGCGCAACTTCGAGTTCTTCGTGTTCGATCTGCTCCTCGAATAGGGAGGGGAGAACGACGGCTGCGGCGCCGGCTTCCTCGAGTCTTCGCAGCGTGTCCAGGTCACCGGTCAGCGGGGATGCCGAAGGCACGACCGGATGCGCCAGTTTCATACCCATGTACGTCGTGTGAAGATCCACGCTCACGCCTCCACCTCCTCCTGTTCCGACTCGGTCTGCACATTCCGTTCGATATCCGCCAGCTGTTCGTAGAGGCTCCACCGTTCGTCGATGTCCTCCTGGGCCAGCCGGAACAGCCTTTCGGCCTCTTCCGGCTGCGATCGGGCGAGCATGGCGAATCGAGCCTCCTGCCAGGCGAACTCCTTGAATGGAATCGACGGCTTCTTGCTGTCGAGATGGAACGGGTGATGGTCCTCGAGGCGAGGATCGAACCGGTAGAGCGGCCAGTACCCGCTGTCGACCGCTTCCTTCTGGTGAGACATGCCCTTTTCCATGTCGATGCCATGGGCAATGCACTGGCTGTAGGCGATGATCAGCGATGGTCCCGGGAACGATTCGGCTTCGGAGAAGGCCTTGACGACCTGGACGTTGTTGGCTCCGAGCGCCACCTGAGCCACGTAGACGTTGCCGTACGCCATGGCGATCTGGCCCAGATCCTTCTTGGCGGTCTGCTTGCCGCCGGCGGCGAACTTGGCAACCGCACCCCGGGGGGTAGCCTTCGACGCCTGGCCGCCGGTGTTCGAGTAGACCTCGGTGTCCAGGACCAGGATGTTGACGTTCCGACCGCTGGCCATGACATGGTCGAGACCTCCGAACCCGATGTCGTAAGCCCAGCCGTCCCCGCCGACGATCCAAACGCTCTTCTTGACCAGGGCATCGGCCGCCACCAGCAGGTTGCGGGCATCTTCGGAATCAATGCTCTCCAACCGTGCTTTGAGCTGCGCCACCCGGCGCCGCTGCGCCGCTATGCCGGCCTCATCGCGCTGATCGGCGGTGAGCAGCTCCTCTGCCAATGCTTCGCCGATATCGGCGGCGAGTCCGGCGACGAGCGACCGTGCCTGCGACTCCTCAGCGTCGATCGCCAGGCGCATGCCGAGCCCGAACTCTGCGTTGTCTTCGAATAAGGAGTTGGCCCAGGCGGGTCCGCGACCGTCCGAGTTGGTGGTGTACGGCGTGGTCGGCAGGTTGCCGCCGTAGATCGACGAGCAACCTGTTGCGTTGGCAATGATCGTCCGGTCGCCGAAGAGTTGTGTCATCAGCTTGATGTAGGGAGTTTCACCGCATCCTGCGCATGCGCCCGAGAACTCGAACAGTGGTTCGAGCATCTGGGAACCTTTGACCGTGTTCGGGTTGATCGCCGTTCGATCCATCTCCGGGATCTCGAGGAAGAACTCGAAGTTCTTGGTCTCCTGGGCAACGTGTTCGATCTGGGGCCGCATGTTGATCGACTTGTGCCGGACGATCTCCTTGCTCTTCGCCGGGCAGACGTCGACACACACACCGCATCCCGTGCAGTCTTCCGGGGCTACCTGGATCGTCATCTTCTTGCCGGGCAGATCGCGACCGCGCCAATCCTTGGACGGGAACCGCGCAGGGGCGGTTTCCAACGCTTCCGGGTCGTAGACCTTCATGCGGATCGCGGCGTGGGGGCACACCATGGCGCACTTCGCGCAGTCGATGCAGATGTCGGGATCCCAGATCGGGATCTCCTCGGCGATGGAGCGCTTCTCCCACCTCGTGGTACCGGTCGGGAACGTTCCGTCGACGGGGAGGGCGCTGACCGGGAGCAGATCTCCCTTGCCTTCCATCATCAACGCGGTCACCCGCTGCACAAAGTCCGGGGCATGGTTGGGAATGAGCTTGTGGCCGTTGGTCTTCGCAGTAACCGTGGCCGGCACGGCGACTTTGTGGAGCGCCGCCAGCGCTCCATCGACGGCGGCATAGTTGCGCTGGAGTACGGAGTCTCCGAATTTGCCGTAGCTCTTGGCGATGGCCTTCTTGATCTCCTCGATCGCCTCGTCGCGCGGCAAGATCCCGGACAGGGCGAAGAAGCACGTCTGCAGAACGGTGTTGATCCGGCCTGCCAGTCCGGCCTCACCCGCCACCTTGCCTCCGTCGACGATGTAGAACTCGAGGTTCTTGGCGATGATCTGCTGTTGGATCTCGCCGGGCAGGTGATCCCAGATCTCTTCAGGGCCGTAGTGGCTGTTCAACAGGAACGTTGCCCCGGGCTCCGCGACCGCCAGCACATCCATCTTCTCCAGGAAGTTGAACTGATGGCACGCAACGAAATTGGCACTCTTGATCTCATACGTCGAGCGGATCGGTTCTTTGCTGAACCGGAGATGTGAGACGGTTGTCGCGCCGGACTTCTTCGAGTCGTAGACGAAGTGACCCTGGGCATAGAGCGGGGTGTTCTCGCCGATGATCTTGACCGAGTTCTTGTTGGCTCCAACCGTTCCGTCGGCGCCGAGGCCGTAGAACACGGCCCTCGTGCCCGTTTCCGACTCGGTCGAGAATTCCTCGTCGTAGGTCAGACTGGTATGGGTCACGTCGTCGACGATGCCGATCGTGAAGTGGTTCTTCGGTTCCGGCTTCTCCAGTTCGGCGAAGACACCGGCGACCATAGCCGGGGTGAATTCTTTGGAAGAGAGGGCATAGCGTCCGCCGATGACCCGGGGGAAAGCGTCCCAGGCAGTCCTCCCGGCTGCCTGTTCCTCGGCGATAGTCGTGACGACATCCTGGTAGAGCGGTTCTCCCGTCGCTCCCGGCTCCTTGGTCCGGTCGAGGACCACGATTGATTTGGTGGTAGCCGGAAGGGCACCGATGAGGCCGGAGGTTGAGAATGGTCGGTACAGTCGCACCTTGACGACTCCGACTTTCTCGCCCTGGCGGTTGAGTGCTTCTACCGTCTCTTCGACGGCTCCGACTCCGGATCCCATCAGCACGATCACCCGTTCGGCGTCGGCGGCCCCGAAGTAGTCGAAAGGCCGGTAGGCCCGTCCGGTCAGCTGGGCGAATTTGTCCATGGCGGCCTGAACGATGTCCGGCACGGCGTCGTAGTAGCTGTTGGCGGCTTCCCGGGCCTGGAAGAAGACATCGGGGTTTTGAGCGGTGCCGCGAATCTCCGGGCGATCGGGGCTGAGCCGGCGGGAACGAAACTCTCTGACGCGTTCATCGTTGATGAGGGCGCGAATGGTCTCATCGGACAAAAGCTCGATCTTGTTGACTTCGTGAGAAGTCCGGAACCCGTCGAAGAAGTGCATGAAAGGGATCCGCGATTCGAGGGTGGCGGCGTGGGCGATCAGCGCCAGGTCGTGTGCTTCCTGGACCGATGATGAGGCCAGCATGGCGAATCCGGTCGAACGGGCGGCCATCACGTCGCTGTGGTCGCCGAAGATGGAGAGGGCGTGGGTGGCAACCGTGCGAGCTGCAATGTGGATGACGGCGGGGAGCAATTCTCCGGCGATCTTGAACATGTTGGGGATCATCAGGAGCAAGCCCTGGGAGGCCGTAAAGGTGGTGGTGAGAGCCCCGGCCTGCAAGGAACCGTGGACGGCTCCGGCCGCCCCGCCTTCGCTCTGCATCTCGATGACGGCCGGGACCTCTCCCCACAGGTTCTTGCGACCGGCTGCCGACCAGGCGTCAGACAGCTCGCCCATGGGCGAGGCCGGGGTGATCGGATAGATGGCGATGACGTCGTTGGTTTTGTGTGCCACGTAGGCCGCGGCTTCGTTGCCGTCGATGGTGGCTACTTTGTTTTCCACGGTTGTGCCTCCTCAAGGGTCAGGCCGGGCACCATGATGGCGCGACCCACGGGACCAGGTTAGGGCAGGAAGTCCCCGCCCCAACCGCGATCGTCCCGTATCTGGCGATCGGCCCGTCGGTAGCAACCGACGGGCCGATCGCTTGGCTCAGTAGACCGGATGGAAGGAGAGGCCTGCTCGCCTCCACCTCTCTCCTGATCTTGGCCGCGGTACGAAGTACGAGGTACCAGGTACCTGCCGACCAAGAGAGCTCCTGCTCCCAACCAGCCTCACAAGAACCGTTAGATGAATATGATCTGGCCGCCCTCGGAGAGCTCCATGAAGTCGTTGGCGCTGATGATGTCCTCGACGCCGTCCCACAGATCGTCCTTGGTCAGACCCATGGTGTTCTCCATCATGTCGAAGGTCAGCCGGCAAGCCCAGAACTTGGCGCCGGAGTCGTGCACCATCTGCATGAACTCCCGGTGCGGGGGCACCTGCAGCTTCTCCATCTCTTTGTTCATCATGCTGGACGCAAAGGCCGTCATTCCGGGCAGTCCGGCCAACATGTTGGACATGCCGATCTCGGTGCCGGGAACCTTCATGGAAGGGTTGGCGACCGGTGAGATCTTCAGCTTGTCCATCCGCTTGTCGATGATGGCGTCGAATCCCCAGAACGTGAAGAACACGTGGAGTTCGATTCCTTCGCTCGTTGCGGCATTCCCGAGGACCATGGCGGCGGTTGCCCATTCCATGGTTCCCTTGGAGACAATGATGCAGAGCTTGCGGTCGGTTGCTTCGTCTTCAAACTTCGGAGGCAAATGAATCTCCTTTCTTGAGGCAGAGCGGAGCTCTGACTACACGCATCCGACGGGCTTCTGCAGCCCGGAGATGTACGACATTTTCTTGGCGGGCTTCTTCGGGAAGAGCTGGTAGAGGTCCTTGGTGGGGACATCTGCCATGGTCGAGACCCGGCGCAAGGTGGCCGTCTGTCCTTCCTTGGCGAAGTCTTCGCGCAAGAACCGGATGACCTTCCAGTGACCTTCGGTCAACTCGTCGATGCCGATCTCCTTGGCAAGGGCCGGCGCCAGTTCTTCACTCCACTCGTTCGGGTCCGTCATGAACCCCTCGTCGTCCACGTGGACCTCTACTCCACCTATCAACTCCGTAGCCATCGTGGCTTTCTCCTTTCGTTGTTGTCTAACTCTCTTGCGTTGTTTCGGCCGGCTGTTCGCCCGACAGTGAGCGCAGCGTCATCAAGGCCTTGGCCATACCGCGCTTGACGGCCGGGTCGCGCATCTGGCGAACCAATTGGAACAGGGAGACGTCCTTGGGTGCTTCTTGCTCCCGGACGGTCAACGCGGTCCGGCGTACCAGCCCCATGAGTTCGGGCTGGGTCATCTCCTTGACCGTCTGCAGGATGAGGCCGATGTTCTCGCCGAGTGCCCGGACATCCTCTTTCGTGAACGATTCCACGATTTCGTCGAAGATGCCGAACGCTTCCTGAACGAACTCGAAATAACCCTTGCGGTCGAACTCCTCCATCTTCTCCATGAGCGAGAAGACCGCGCTGCGACCGATCGGAGTGGCGTCGCGCACGAGTTCCATGACACTCTCCAGCTGGTCGAGCATCATCTCGAGGTTCCGCGTGTTCCGCAGCACTCGTTTGGCCAGGTGGCCAAGATCGTCGAGGTTGACGTACGCTTCGACCTCGTCCAACTGCTGGACGACCATCTCGAACGCCTGGTTGGTGACCGGCCGCACGTCTTCCAGTAGTTCAACCCAGGCTTCGCGGCGCCGGCGCTGAATGGCGGCCTCATTGCTGAGCGTCTCCATCTGCGCGGTCAATGCGTCGAGTTTCCGGTTGATGTCCTCGAGGGAGGCGGGAGCGAGGGTGTCGGTAGTCATCGCCCGGCGCTCCACTTGCCGGCCATGGACATCAGGGCCGGTACCGGCATTTCCTTGCCCTTGAGCAGGATATTCCAGTACATCCAGCGGAACATCAGCTTGCCCCAGTGGTTCATCTCGGTCTCCTCGAGCAGCGAGAAGGGGCCGATCCCCGGCAGCGGGTACTTGCCGGGCAGGGGCTCGGTGTCGTAGTTGAAGTCGATCAGCAGGCCTTTGCCGTGACCCGATTCGATGTAGCAGTTGGCATGGCCGTCGAACTGCTCGAGCATCTCCAACCCGTCGATGTAGCGGAGGAAGTTCTCCGTCCACAATTCGACCGCGAAGTGAGCAACGGATCCAGCCTTTGAGGTCGGAAGGGCTGCCGCATCGCCGAGTGCGAAGATGTTGTCGTAGTCCTTCGACAGGAAGGTGTGCTTGTCGACCGGCACATGGCGCAACTCGTCGCCCAAACCGGAGCGGCCGATGACTTCGGCGCCCATATTGAGGGGAACGGTGACCAGCAGGTCGTAATCCACCTCATCTTCGGAGTACGCCACGATCTTGTTTGCTTCCAGATCGACCTGTTCCACGTTGAAATCGGGAACCAGGTTGATCTTCTTCTCTTCCAGCATTCCCCCCAGTGCCTTCGAAGCGACCGGTTTGGTGAACGCCCCGGGCAGCGGAGTGACGAACGTCAACTCGGTCGTATCCCGCAAACCCTGCTCCTGGAGCCACCAGTCGGCAAGGAAGATGAACTCGAGCGGAGCGACCGGGCACTTGAACGGCATCTCGGTGATGTGCATCACCAATTTCCCGCCCTTGAAGGTCCGGAGTTTCTTCTCCAGCTTCATGGCGCCTTCGAGGGTGTAGAAGGTGTGGACGTTGTCGGGACCTTCATCGCCGAGCGCTTCGAGACCCGGAGTCTCCTCGGGGGCGATGTTCGTACCCGTGGCAATCACCAGGAAGTCGTAGTCGAGCCAGCGGTCGCCCTCGATCTTCACCCGGTTGTTGTCCGCTTCGATCTCTTCGATCTCCGCCTGAATCATTTCGACGCTCGGCGGAATGAAGTCGCGCTTTGGTTTCACGACGTCGTGACGGCCGTACATCCCGAAGGGGATGAAGAGGAACCCGGGCTGGTAGTAGTGCGTCGGGTTCTGGTCGACGACGGTGATCTTCCACTCGTCGGCGTCGAGCCGGTGGCGGAGTTTGTTGACCACCATGGTGCCGGCGGTTCCGGCGCCCAGGACCAGCAGTTTTTTCATTGTGTTCAGCTCCTTATTAGCTGGAGGAAGTCCCGGCAAGCGCGGCGATGGCGTCGAGCTTGCTGAGGAGTTGTTTGCGTTCATTGGTTACTTCGGAAAGGAACCTGGCGAGACGGGGGAGAAGGGTCAGGACCCTTTCCCGGCCGTCGTCGTCGAGGTAGAAGACGTCATTGATGTGTTCGCGGACGAGGTCGGCGTCCACTCCAAACTCGGACGCGATTCGCTCGAGCTCGTCCTCCGTCGGGGGCCAATTCTCCGGGGCGATGCCACCGACGAGGATAATGCCCCGCAGTTCGGCGCCGACCCGGAGATAGCTGCGGGCGCACAGCAACCCGAGATGGCTCGGGGCAAACCGGGGGGCCATCTCGAGGTCATGGGCCAGCTCCCGCCAGCCGGCTACACACTGCTGGACGGCGCCCGGTTGCTCATTGATCAACGTGAACAAACTGCACTGATGAGAGGGCGGGGCGAGCGGCTCACCGTCCATATCGGTCACCACCACCATCACACCGAGCATTTCACCGAACAGATCACCGATCGACGTGATGTAATCGGTGGGGAGCAGACCGTTCAATGAGGATCCATTCGCAACGAGATCCGGTACAGGTTGCTTCGCAATGGGCCGCATGTTGCGGTCTTCGAGCCAGCGGTTGATCCGATCGGCCGGGAAACGCCACTGGCGGCCGACCTTTATGGCGGGCAGTTGGCCGGACTCGGCCATGCGGTAGATGGTGGAGCGGTCGACGTGCAGGAGCTGCTGGAGATCTTTGGTGGTGAGCATGCTCATGTGATGGGGCCTACGTGCAAAGTGTGCAGACTGTGCATGTCCTGCAGATTAGATAGCCTTCTGCAGCTAACTATGGGGCCAAAAGACCCTATTGGGCAGGACCTTGAGGTTGTAGCGCAACAAGGGGTTTTAGAGGCGGCCGTTCTTGACGGTGAACCAGTACGTGCGATTGAACAGCCATGTGGCAGCGTGCCAGAGCCGGTTGGGCCGCAGCGGTCGGGGCGGGCGGTCGTAGTCGAAGACGAGCACCGTCGCCTTGCCGCCGCCGACATCGAACGGACAAATCACGAGCCCCCGGTACCGGGAACGGACCGGATTCGGGACACGGCCTTCCACGGCCGCCGCGATCTGTTCGGCGACCCGGGGTGCCTCGAAATGGGCCGTCGACCCGTTCTTCGAAGTGGGGAGGTTGCTCGCATCCCCAACCACGTAGACGTCCTCGGCCCCGCGCACGGCCAGGGTACGAGGATCGGCGGGGATCCAACCCTGCCGGGTGCCGAGGCCCGATGAAACCGCAATGGCAGCTCCGCGATTGGGCGGGATGGAGACGGCGAGGTCGAACGGCTCTTCATCGCCGGTCGCCGAGATCAGGGCCCCCTCGTCGACCCTGGCCAGTTCGAAGTTCAACCGGGTCTTGATGCCTCCCTTGGCAAAGAGATCGTCCACCATGCCGGCCACCGACTCGATCGGAAAGACCCGGTCGAGCGGAGACACGTACGTGATGGTGGTCCGATCCCGAACCCCCTTCTTACGGAGGTACTCCTCGACGAGCAGAGTGAACTCGACGGGTGCCGGCGGGCACTTGAACGGCATGGGAGGCACGGATACCACCAGATTGCCGCCCGGGAAGCCGCGCAGGGCTTCCCTGAGGCGTTCGGCCCCCGCAGACGAGTAGAAGTGGTGGGTCGTGTCGCGCAGACCGGGAATCTCGTCGCGGGCGAGCGTTGCCCCGGTAGCGATCACCAGGTAGTCGAAGTCGAGGTGATCTCCCCGGGTGAGGTCGATGCGCCGGTTGTCGACATCGATGTGCTCTGCCTCATCGATGACCAGCCGTACGTCCCTGCGAATGAGCGCACGGGTATCGCGGGCAAGCCAGCGAGCGTTCGCCTTGTCCAGGGCGACGTAGAGCCATCCGGGCTGGAAGACGTGCATGCCGGTAGCGTCGACCAGCGTGATGGATGCTTGCGTTCGATCGAGCCGTTTCGCCAACAGATTGGCGGTCAGCAACCCCCCGATACCCCCACCCACAACGACGATCCTGGCCGGCACTCCGTCTCCTCTTTCCCCTGAGGCTAGTAGCTGATTCGCCACCGTCGTCCGGCCCGGCGTGAGCCGGTTCTTGCTACGCCTGGAGCCGCGCCAGCGCCTTCTCGAGCCTGCCGCGTGCCTCCTGCGCGACGTCCTGCAGTTCGGGGTTGTCGGTGACATCCGCCATGAGCTGCGGTTCGAGCGCCGCGACGACCGTCTCGTCACCTTTGGTGTACACAACCACATTGCAGGGCAGGAGCAGGCCCAGGTCCGATTCGGCCTCCAGACCGCGGTTGGCGAGTGCCGGATTGCAGGCTCCGAGGATCTTGTACGGAGGACGCTCCACACCCAGTTTCTCCTTGAGTGTTGCGGCAACGTCGATCTCCGTGAGGATCCCGAACCCTTCGTGGGCCAGGCTCTCCCGGATCGCGGCTTCGGCATCGGCCATGGAGCGGTCCGTGGTCACAACCATTCCGTAGTGAGTCCGTTTCATTGGTGGTCCTCTTTTCAGGCCAGGGTCATGAAGAGTTTCTCGAGTTCCTGCGGGGTATATCCGGAAGCTGCCGCCGACTCCTCGTCGAGCAGGCAACTCTTGAGGTGAGCAGCCAGCATCTTGTAGGCCACCCGGTCGAGTGCCTTCGAAGCTGCGGCGATCTGTTGAACTACGTCCCGGCATTCGCGGTCGGCTTCCACCATGCGGGCAATCCCGGCGATCTGCCCTTCGATCCGGCGCAAGCGCGGTATGACATCGGCGACGGTGGTCTCGTCCAGCTGCATCGGGAACCTCCTTGCATACCCTATGGGGTATGTTACCGCCCCGGCGATCCCCGGCGGTTGGCGTGGCCGGCACGGATGTCTTCTAGAGTCGCTGTGCTATGACAACCCCGCAAACGACCAAGGTCACAGCCTGGCACGCCCTGTCGGCCGCACAGACCGAGATCGATCTCGACACCAACCTGGAATCGGGGCTGGCGGTGGAGGAGGCGGTACGCCGTCTGGCCTCCGTGGGACCGAACCTGCTGCAAGCGAAGGCGGGCCCCTCCCGTCTGAAGCTCTTCCTCGGTCAGTTCGCCGATGCCTTGATCTGGGTGCTGCTCGTCGCTGCCTTCATCAGCGGTGTCATTCTGGACGACTGGATCGATGCGGGTGTGATCCTGGCGATCGTCATCATGAATGCCACAATCGGGTACACCCAGGAGAGCCGGGCCGAGGAGGCTCTGGCGGCTCTCAGAGAGATGACCGCTCCTGATGCCCGGGCCGTTCGAGGTGGTGCCGAGCGGCGAATTCCGGCAGCAGAGCTGGTCCCGGGTGATGTCATCGTTCTCGAAACGGGCGACCTCGTGCCTGCCGATGGCCGCTTGGCGACCGCGGCCCATCTCAAGGTCGATGAGTCGCTCCTCACCGGCGAGTCGTTGCCCGTCGAAAAGGGTGTGCCGGCCGTTGCGGAATCGGCCTCATTGGCCGACCGTACGTCCATGGTCTTTTCCGGAACGGCGCTGGTGGCGGGCCGGGCCCGGGTGATGGTCACCGCCACCGGACGAGCGACGGCGATGGGTCAGATCGCAGAACTGCTGACCGCGGAAGAACCCCCGACGCCGCTGCAGGTCTCGCTCGATCGGGTTGGCAAGCGGATCGGAGTACTGGCCCTTGGTATTGCCGCCCTGATTTTCGGGTTGGGGATTCTGGAAGGATTTGAGGCCCCGCTCATGTTCCTGACCGCCGTGGCCCTGGCCGTTGCGGCCATTCCGGAGGGCCTCCCGGCGGTGGTAACCATCACGCTGGCGGGCGGCGTGCAGCGGATGGCAAGAGAACACGCCATTGTTCGCAGGTTGCCGGCGGTCGAATCGCTCGGATCGGCAAGTGTCATCTGCACCGACAAGACCGGCACGTTGACCCAGAACAAGATCAGGGTGAGCGAGATCGCTTTCAGCGACACGCAAGAGGTCCCCGCCAGGACCGATGGGGGAGATGAGCGCGTCCAGCGTTTCGCTCAGATTGCGGCCTTGTGCAACGACGGTGAGCTGGGGCTCGAGGGGCCGCTGGGGGACCCCACCGAAACGGCCTTGCTCGTGGCGTTGTCCGAGGACATGGGGATCGATCCGGCGCATTTGCGGGAAGAGCATCCCCGGCTCGATGAGGTCGCTTTCGACAGCCGCCGCAAACGCATGAGCACGTTCCATGCGTGGGGAGACGGTTACCTGCTGGCCACCAAGGGAGCCCCGGAGGTCGTCGTGGAGCGCTCAACGATGGTTGCCTCAGAGGGAGGCATCGAGGCGATCGACGATGAGCGCCGTGCCGCGGCGATGACGATCGCAACGTCGATGGCTGCTCGAGGCCTGAGAACCCTGGCCCTCGCCTACCGGGAATTCGACGGCCGGCCGGTCGATCTCGAAGCCGTCGAGACCGATCTGGTGATCGTCGCGATCGTTGGCATGAGCGATGCGGTTCGTCCGGAGGCCGGCCCGGCGGTTGCCGTGGCCCATGAGGCGGGTATCCGGGTCGTCATGGTGACGGGAGACCATCCCGTGACGGCCGAAGCGATCGGCCGTGAGGTCGGAATACTCACAGAGACCGGGCGGGTCATGCCCGGTGACCGTCTGCGAGAGATCTCCGAGGAAGAACTCGCGGTTCAGGTCGAAACAAACCAGGTGTACGCCCGTGTCGATCCGGTGGACAAGGTCAAGATCGTGCGCGCCTGGCAGGCTCGCGGCGAAATCGTCGCCATGACGGGAGACGGCGTGAACGACGCTCCCGCCCTCCGGGCTGCCGACATCGGTGTTGCGATGGGGAGCGGCACCGCGGTCACACGGGAAGCATCGGCGATGGTGCTCACCGATGACAATTTCGCCACGATCGTCAGCGCGGTGCGGGAGGGTCGCGCCATCTTCGCCAACCTGAAGAAGGTCGTGTATTTCCTACTGTCCTGCAACGCCAGCGAAGTTCTCGTCATGCTGTTCGGTTTCCTGCTGTTCGCCGGGCTGGGCGAACCGCTGCTGCCCACCCAGTTGTTGTGGATCAATCTGATCACCGATGGTTTGCCGGCGATTGCCCTTGGTCTGGATCCGGCCATCCCGGGAATCATGTCCTTGCCCCCGGATCGAGGAAGGGAACTGCTTGCCCGGCCCCGCCTGCTGCGCATCCTGGGGCAGGGGTTCATTCTCGCCGTGGCCACCCTGGGGGTGGCGGTGTTTGGGCACTTTGTCCGGGGTGCCGACTGGGAGTACGTGCGAACGCTGATGTTCACCACCCTGGTTGCCGTTCAGTTGCTGCATGCGTTCAACGTGCGGGCCGAAGGCCCGGGATTCCGGGTGGTGGGCTTTGGTGGCAATCGCACCCTGCTCATCGCGGTGCTCATCCCGGTGATCCTGCAGCTGGTCGTGGTCTACACATCGTTCGGCAACCAACTGTTCTCCACGGTTCCCGTCGACGCAATCGATTGGCTCGTGATCGCCGGTTTCACGGTGGCGAGTTTCCTGGTCGTCGCGGCAGCCGAACGACTGATCGAGCAGCGGCGGCGATCTGCTAAGAGCGGCGCAACGGGCAGCTAGCCGAACCAAACCGCACCGATCAGGCCGGGAGAATCACCCGAACGGTCGTGCCGAATCCCGCCCGGCTGGTGATCTCCGTGTCGCCGTTGGCATCCCGTGCCCTGGCCCGCAGGTTGTCGAGACCCATGCCTCGCTCGACCGTCTCGGGATCGAACCCGCGGCCCCGATCGGCAACGGTGATGACCATGCGGTCGGCTCCCCGGTGTACGGATACGCCGACCCTGCCGACGCCGGAGTGCCGGAGTGCGTTGCTGGTCGCCTCCCGGACAACCTGGATGACGTCGCCCACCACCTCGGGTGGAAGGTCGCCGACATCGCCGGTCACATCGAGATCGATGGAGGCCTCGTACGGTTCGGCGAGCTGGCCGACGAGGTCCGCCAGTTCGCTCTTGAGGCTGCGCCGCGTCCAGACCGGGGGACGCAGGTCGAAAATGAACTTCCGGAGAGAGGAGATGGCCTCGTCGAGTCGCTGAACGGACTCGGTGAGGTTCACCTTCACGGTCGGGTTCTCCACCTTCTGCCCGAGAGATTGCAGGGAAAGCCCGACTGCGAAGAGATCCTGGATGATGGCATCGTGGAGGTCGCGGGCGATCCGTTCACGGTCTTCGACCACCGCGGCGCGCCGGAGGCGCCCGTGCATGCGGGACGTCGCGATGGCCGATCCGGCGATGGCGGCGAGGGCTTCTACGAGCGCCTCATCGTCGCCGGTGAATCCTCCCGGTTTGTCCGTCAGGTAGAGATTGCCGAACGTTTCCCCGCCGACCACGACGGGCACGCCCAGGAAGGTCTCCATCGGTGGGTGATGGCGCGGAAAGCCAACCGCGTCGGGATGCTCGCTGATGCGGTCGGTCCGCACGGTCTTGGCGACGGTCGTGATCGTTCCCAACAAACCCCGCCCCTGGGGCGGCGCGCCGATGGCTGCGACGATTTCCTGGTCCAATCCCGCGTGGACGAATTGGATCAGCGTGCCGTGTTCTCCCAGAACCCCGAGTGCGCCGTAGGCAGCGCCGGTCAGGTCCAGACCGGTCTCCACGGTGGTTCGCAGGACGGCCGTCAGGTCGGTTTGGCGCGTGACTGCGGAAGCCGCGGACACGAGCTTCGCCAAGCGATCCGAGGGGATGATCGGTTGATGCATGTCGCCAGGCTAACCGGGGTCGAGATCCATGAAGGACTGCCCATCGGCCCGCGACCCGCCGGCCGGGCATCACCGAGCAGTTCTGTTCCGACGGGTAGCCTGGAGGTATACGAGGAGGCGATGCGTTTGCGGTTGTTGATCGTGGATGACCATGAGATTGTTCGACAGGGTTTGAAGACTCTGCTCGACGCCCAGGAGGACATCGAGGTTGTCGGTGAAGCCGGCACTGCCGAGGAGGGAGTCCGGCGGGTCGGATACGATTCCCCCGACGTCGTGGTCATGGACGTCAGGTTGCCTGATGCGACCGGCATCGAAGCTTGTCGCGAGATCCGTTCGCGGTGGCCCGATATCAAAGTGTTGATGCTGACGTCGTTCGCCGACGAGGAAGCCTTGTTTGCGTCCATCGTGGCCGGGGCATCCGGATATGTCCTCAAACGCATCAAGGGTGATGAGCTGGTGGAGAGCGTTCGTCGCGTGGGACGGGGCGAATCGCTGCTGGACCCCACGATGACCGAACGGGTATTCCGCAAGATTCGAGGCGAAGAACCGGACGACCCGCTCCTGGCGCGATTGTCCCCCCAGGAGCGCAAGATCCTCGATCTCATCGCCGACGGCCTCACCAATCGGGAGATCGCCGATGAGATGTTCCTGGCGGAGAAGACCGTCAAGAACTATGTGTCGAATCTCCTCAGCAAGCTCGAGATGACGAGGCGAACCGAAGCCGCCGCATATGCGGCCCGCCTTGCGGCGCGCAAGGAGCAGCAGTATCCACCCGAACAGTGGGGGGAGCCACCAGCATGATCATCGTTGTCGGTATTGATGAATCCGAACCGAGCGCCCGTGGCTTGCGAAAGGCTCTAGAACTGGCAACCGCCCTGAAGTCCGACCTCCATGTGATCCACGCCGTCCATATTCCCGGCACCCTGTTGGCGGTCCTGAACCAGGTGCCGGCCGACATCGTGAAGCTCGAGCAAGCGCAACGGGACTCGGTATGGGCCGCCGCCGAACCACTTCTGGACGGAGCGGCTATCGAGATCAAGCGTGTCGACTTGACCGGGTACCCGGCCGATGCGCTCGTTGAGTACGCCGAAGCCGTGGGGGCCGATCTGATCGTCATCGGTTCTCGAGGCCGCGGGGAATTGGCTGCCTTGTTCCTGGGCAGCACGAGCCACCGGATTCTGCACCTCGCCCACTGCGATGTGCTGGTGGTGAAAGGGGGATAGCGATGCGAGTTCTCGACATCATGAGCATCGATGTTCTCACGGTGTCGCCCGAAGAGAGCCTGAAGGCAGCCGCCCGCCTGATGGTCGAACGCGGTGTGAGCGGACTTCCCGTCGTCAACGCGGAAGGCAAACTGGTCGGGATCATCACCGAGGCCGACTTCCTCGAACGAGAGGCAGATCGCAGCCATCGCAGATTGCTCGACGCTCTCATGCACAAGCCGGACACGGTTTCCGAAGCTGAGACGGTCGGCCAGGTCATGAGCACCCATCCGGTCGTGATCTACCCGGAAGCGAGCGTCACCGAAGCCGCCCGCGTCATGTCGCACCACCACGTGAAGCGGCTGCCGGTGGTGAACGACGAGGGCCGGCTCCAGGGGATCATCAGCCGGGGCGACGTGGTGACCGTGTTCACCCGTCCCGACGATGTCATCGAGGATGAGGTTCGAGAGGACATCATCGACCGGGTGCTGCTCTTGGACGGGGACTCCATCGACGTGACGGTCGACGAAGGCATGGTCAAGCTGTCGGGCCGGCTTCCCACCCGGACCGACAAACGCTTGCTCGAGGAGATGGTGCGCCGCGTCGATGGTGTCGTGAGCATGGAGAGCGACGTCACGTTCGAGATCGACGACACCTAGCTGCCGGATTGTCTTCTCCGACCGCACGCCGCGATTGGCCGGGAGCCATGCCCGGGCACGCCTTCCTGGCCCATGCCACCGGGTTCTGCAAAGAAGTCTGGGATCCGGTGGTCGCCGAGCTCCGGGATGCGAAATGGGACGGGTCGGTGACCGCTTGGGACGCGCCGGGCCACGGTGGTTCGGCTGCGGGACCGGTTCCCTTCGACTGGTGGGACACCGCCCGGGTCGCCCTCGAGATGGTTCGCGAAACCCGATCGACGGGCCCCGTGCTGGGAGTCGGTCACTCGATGGGAGGAGCCTCGTTGGTGATGGCGGAAGTGCTTGCTCCGGGAACGATGCAGGGCCTCATCCTCATCGAACCGATCATCTTCCCGCCTCCCTTTCAGCGGCTCGAGGACGGTCCGCTCGTGGCAGGAGCCATACGCCGCCGCGCCTCGTTCGCTTCGCCCCGGGAGGCCCGGGAGAACTTCTCGTCGAAATCTGCTTTTGCATCGTGGGATGAGCGCGCCCTGCGGGGATACGTGGACGGCGGCTTGATCGAACGGGACGGTCGGTTCTGGCTCGCGTGTGATCCGCACGTCGAGGCAGATGCCTATCGGGCCGGAACCGCTCACGGAGCCTACGCCCGGCTGGCCGAGATAGCGTGCCCCGTCGTGATTCTGGCCGGAGGATCATCTGATACCCACTCCGAACCGTTCGTCGCCCACCTGGCGGATTTGATCCCGGATTGCCGGTATCGAGTGGTCTCCTCTGCAGGACACTTCCTCCCGATGGAACGCCCGGACGTGATTGCCGGCCAGATCGTCGACGAGTTCCGAAGGTTCGCCACCGCTTGAAGCCCCCGACCAACGTAGAATCTCGACCGTGCTCCTGCCGAAGTCCACGCTCGAACAACTGGCCGACCAGCTCACCGGTGACGTTCGCCGGTACCGGTTTGCCTCCGTGCCGGTCGCGGTAGATCCGCTCGACCTGGTGCGGGCCGGTGCGGCCCTCTTTTCGACGGCCGGGTTCTTCGGAAGGCCGGGTGAGCTCGAGATAGGCGGATTGGGCGTTGCCTGGCGGACGGTTGCCCCCTACGGTCACGACCGGTTCACGGCACTGGCCGACTCCCTTCAATGGATGGCAGGCGTCAGTCCCCGGTTACGCGCGCTGGTCGGGTTCTCGTTTGAACCGGACGGACCACACCGGCCCGAATGGGACGGGTTCACGTCGACATCGGCCGTCGTGCCCATGGTGTCGATCGTCTCCGAGCGTGGTGCGCTCCGCCTGATGGTCCTGTTGCCGCCCGGCCGGGCGGCCGGAGAGGTGCTCGCGACCCTTGGCGACCTCAAAGCCCAACAGCCTCCCTCCGGGATGCAAGCCGCCGACCACGCGATCGAGTCGCGCCCGGCACCTCCCGAATGGGTCAGATCCGTGCGGGAGGCCGTCGATACGATCGAGCACGGGACCATGGACAAGGTGGTGCTTGCCCGTTCGGTGATTGTCCGCGCCGATGTGGCCGCGGCACCCTTCGACCTGGTGGGCAGACTGCGGTCGGCCTATCCAGGGTGCTTTGCTTTTGGCTGGCAGGAAGCCGATGCGACGTTCGTCGGGGCGACCCCGGAGCTGCTGATTGAACGAGAGGGGGAGCGCGTGCGATCCCAGCCGCTGGCCGGGTCTGCACCGCGGGGCGAAGGCGAGGAGGACGATCGGGCCCTCGGGGAGCGGCTCATGGCCAGTGAAAAGGACCGCAGGGAGCACGCCGTCGTCGTCGACGACATCGTTGCCAGGCTCGATCCGATGGTGGAGCGGCTGACCGCCCCTTCGACGCCTGCACTGCTGAAGATGGCCAACGTTCAGCATCTCGCCTCGGAGATAGCCGGCATCCTCCGCATGCCTCGTTCGGTGATCGAGGTTGCGGGCGACCTCCACCCGACGCCGGCCGTCGCCGGGCTTCCGCTGACCGAGGCGCTGGCGTTCATCAGCAAGACCGAGAGCATTGATCGAGGCTGGTATTCGGGTGGCATCGGATGGACCGACGGGTCCGGGGACGGACAGATCGCGGTGGCGCTTCGCTGTGCGCTGGTCCGGGGTGACACCGCACACCTCTATGCGGGAGCCGGGATCGTTGCCGGTTCCCGTCCCGAACGGGAACTGGAGGAGACGAGACTGAAGTTCCGACCCCTCTTGAACCTGCTGACCGAGGCCTAGCGGCGGCTACGAACCGGCGACTGCCTGCCAGGCCTGCTCGTGCACGGCCACGTTTTCGCTGCGATCGGTGCGGATCTCGATGAGGCGAGGGGAGTTGGACTCTTTTGCAACGAGTGCCTGGAAGACGGCCTCGTCCTCGACGAGATGGTGCTCGATCCCGAACAGCCCCGCTGCAGCCTGGAAATCCGTCCCGTGGGGGGTGCCGAGCAGGCGTTCGAAGTGCTCCGGGAAGGCCGCCTGCGGCAGGAAGTGAAAGATGCCGCCACCGTTGTTGTTGGCGACGATCACGGTGACAGGGAGGGCGAACCGGGCTGCGGTTCCCAACGCCGTGAGGTCGTGCAGGAGGGACAGGTCGCCGCTGAGAATGATGACCGGCGCGCCGGCGGCGGCTGCACCCAGACCGGAGGAGATCAGACCGTCGATGCCGTTGGCGCCACGATTGGACAGGAACCGCACCCGCCGATCGAGGGAGGGGAAGAAAGCGTCGACGTCTCGTACGGGCATCGAAGACCCGACGTAGAGAGTCGTTTGGTCGGCAACAACCTTCGCCAGGGCAGCAACGACGGCCGGTTCGCTCGGGAAGACCAGCGAGGCCGTCAGGGCCGCTCGCGCCGTCCGATCGGCCCGTTCCCAGGTAGTCGCCCATTCGGATGGGGCGGGATCAACGATCCCGGTCAGGTGTTCGGCGAGGTGGGTGGGGTCGCTGCGAACCACGCTGGTGGCGCTCGCTCCGGGATCTCTCCACCCGGCATCGTCCACCACGATCTGAGGGATCTGCGGGTGGTCGGCCAGCCAGGTTGAAACGGCTTTGGAGGTTGGCATGGCCCCAAAACGGATCACCACTTCTGGCGCCAGATCGGCATCGAACCTTCCCGTCCGGGCGAGTGGATCTCCGGTCGTGATGACCCGGCTCCGGTCATGCTCACCGGCACGGAGCTGAGACAGAGGATCGGCCACGACCGGGAAACCGGCACGGCCGGCGAGGGCCGCAACGGCGGCCGGGAAGTCCGGTCGATCGAGCGGCCCGGCAACGAGCAGAGTCCGTTTTCCCGACACCGTCCGGGCGATCCCGGCGAGAGCTGCCCTATCGATGTGGAGCCGTCCGGGCACATAGCCGGAAGGGGTCACAGCCTCGTTCGCGTCCCCGGTATCGCCGGGCACGACCACCGGGGCCAGCGGGTCCCGGAACGGGAAGTTGATGTGCACCGGGCCGGCCGGAAGGTCGAGGGCGGACGCCCAGGCCCGGGCCGCCAGGGTGACCGGGTAGCGACCCTGTTGCGGGTCGGGCAGCGCCGCATCGTGGAACCAGCGGACAGCCGTCCCAAACAGGTTGATCTGATCGATAGCCTGGGGAGCCCCGACGCCGCGTAGCTCGGGGGGGCGATCAGCGGTCAGGAGCAACAGAGGTATCCGGGCGAGGTGCGCTTCCACCGCGGCCGGGTGCAATTCGGCGGCGGCGGTACCCGAGGTCGTGACCACCGCCACGGGTTGGCGGGAGGCGTTGGCCAAACCGAGCGCAAAGAAGGCTGAGGAACGCTCGTCGTGATGAATCCAATCAGAGATGTCCGGGTGTTCTGCGAACGCCAGGGCGAGCGGGCTGTTGCGTGAGCCGGGGGTTATGCATACATGGCGAAGGCCGAGGTTCGCCAGGGCGCCGACGAAAGCGCCGGTGAACGTGTAGTTGCGGTTGCTTCGCTTCATGAGCGGCCACAATACAGCCCATGGTCGAAAGCACGGGATTGTGGATCCGCCGGATGCCGGGCCGGCCGCCGCCGCTGGTGGCGCTGCATGGATTCACACAGACGGGTGAGATGTTTGCGGAACTGGCCGCGTTCCTGAGGCGGGAGGTGGTCGCTCCGGATCTTCCCGGCCATGGACGCTCGGCCGGGTTCCCGGCTACCTTCGCTGCAGCGGTGCGTGGAGTTGCCGGAGTGCTCTCCCGGGCCGGGGTCCCGGTTCCCCTTGTCGGCTATTCGCAGGGAGGCAGGGTGGCCCTGGCGGCCGCGCTCGAACGACCCGAGCTGGTGTCCCATCTCGTGCTGGTCTCGGCTACCCCGGGAATCGAGGATTCCGGCGACCGTGCGGCCCGGCTGCAGGCCGATGTAGCTCTGGCGGCAGCGTTACGCAAGGAGGGGGTTGCCGAGTTCGTCGACCGCTGGCTGGCACTGCCGATGTTCGCCGGCCTGCAGGAGCGCGGTGCCCGGTGGCAAGCCGCCGATCGCGCCGCCCGACTCGAGCAGACGGCCGAAGGCCTGGCAGGCGCTCTGGTCGGGATGGGGCAGGGAGCTCAACCGTACCTCGGCGAGAGCTTGCCGGATCTGGAGGTACCGGTCCTGGCAATCGCCGGCGACAGGGATCAGACCTATGCAGAGATTGCGGCTGCCGTAGCCCGATCAGTGCCACGGGGAAGCCTGAGGCTCATCCCGGACGCCGGGCACGCGGTGGTCGGCGAGCAGCCTCGCGTGGTGGCAGATCTGATCGAGGCCTTCCTGACCGGGGCGGGTTCGTCGGACGAGGTGCCGGGCCGACCGGGCTGAGGTTCGAGCCTGCGTTATCACGCACCCTCCGGGGCTAGATGTGCTGGTCGATCAGGATGGGATTGCCGTCCGGATCGACGACCATGAAACTGGCAGGACCGGTGCTCGCAGCGTCGGCTTCGTCGAGCAGTTCCAGACCCTGTGCCTTGAGCTGTGCCTGGAGTTCGCGTACATCGGTGAAGACCTCGAGACGGTTGGCGTGCTGATCCCAACCGGGATTGAACGTGAGTATGTTCTTGTCGAACATGCCGTGGAACAGTCCGATCGTGTGGCTGCCGTTGCGCAGGATCAACCAGTTCTGGGTTTCGTCTCCGCCCACGACCTCGAACCCGAGGTTCGCATAGAACGCCCGAGAAGCGGTCAGATCTGCAACGGCCAGGCTGATAGAAAACGCGCCGAGGTCCATGGTGTCTCCCGTCGATAGTGCGAGTGGTACCCCATCATCGTCCATCCGGCATGCAGAGCCGAATGAAACCGTTCGGCCGGGAGTGGAGTTCAGCCGAGCGCCGAGCCGACCGCCAGCAGGACGCCGACGAGGAGTTGAAGTCTCGCCACACCCTTCAATGCCCGGATGAGCGGCGGGCCCTGAGTTTCCTGGTAGATGATCCGCACGATCGGGAGCGCCACCGGCGCCGCGAGCAAGGCGAGCAGAGTCCAGCGCGGTGTCCACCGGAATACACCGAACACCAGGATCGAGGTGAAGGCTCCCCAAATCAGAGCGGCAAAGAGGGCCTGCGTGCGTTCTCTGCCCAGGTACACGGCCAGCGTGTTCTTTCCGGCGGCCCCGTCGGTGTCGATGTCCCGGACATTGTTGGCGACCAGGATGGCCGTCACCAGAAACCCGACCGGAATGGCCAGCAGCCAGGCGTCGACCGGTGCGGTCATGTCGTGGACGTACCGGGCGCCGACGGTGGCGACCACTCCGAAGAAGACGAATACGAATGCTTCACCGAGGCCGAAGTACCCGTAGGGCTTGGGCCCGCCGACATACCCGAGCATCGCGACGAGGGAGGCGATGCCGATGGCCGCAACGACCCAGCCGGCGATGGCGATGAGGTAGACGCCGGCCGCCAGCGCCACGGTCAGCACGACGAATGTGCCTGCCCAAACGGTTCGCTCGGGCAGCAAGCCGGATGCCACCACCCGGGTCGGTCCGATGCGGTCCTCGGTGTCGGCCCCTTTGCCGGCATCGAAGATATCGTTGACGAAGTTGGCTGCGACCTGGATGGCTACGGCGCCGATCAGGGCGGCCAGAAACGCGTCCCAATGGAAGGCGCCTGCGATGTTGGTTCCTGCATCGAACCCGCACCATGCATTGGGTGAACACGGCCCCTCATCACTCCAGGCCAGACCACCGCCCACCAGAACCGGCACCACGGCCGCCCACAGGGTGTGGGGCCGGGCAGCGATCCACCAGGAGCGGGCAGTGCTCACGGGGAGCTCAGAAGTGCCAGGGGTAGTCCGACCAATCCGGATCTCGTTTCTCCAGAAAAGCGTCGCGGCCCTCGGATGCTTCTGTCGTTCCATATGCGAGCCGGGTGGCCTCGCCCGCGAACAGTTGCTGTCCGACCAGGCCATCGTCGGGCAAGTTGAACGCATACTTCAGCATCCGCACGGCGGTCGGGCTCTTGCGATTGATCTCCGCCGCCCACTCCAGGGCGACCTTCTCCAGATCGGCATGGGGGACTGCAGTATTGGCCGCCCCCATCGCCACCGCCTGATCGGCCGAGTAATCGGCTCCCAGAAAGAAGATCTCGCGAGCCTTCTTCTGGCCGACCTGGCGGGCCAGCAGCGCGGAACCGTAGCCGCCGTCGAAGCTGGCGACATCGGCGTCCGTCTGTTTGAACACCGCATGTTCGCGAGAAGCAATGGTCAGGTCACAGACCACGTGGAGACTGTGACCACCGCCAACCGCCCAACCCGGAACCACCGCGATCACGACCTTGGGCATGAATCGGATGAGACGCTGAACCTCGAGGATATGGAGACGGCCCAGGCGGCCGGGCTCGATGCCTTCCTCACCCGCATACTTGTATCCGTCGGCGCCGCGGATCCGCTGATCGCCTCCGGAACAGAAGGCCCATCCCCCGTCTTTGGGTGACGGGCCGTTGCCGGTGAGCAGGACACAGCCCACATCGCTGCTCATGCGGGCGTGGTCGAGGGCCGTGAAGAGTTCATCGACGGTCCGGGGCCGAAAGGCGTTGCGGACCTCGGGCCGGTTGAAAGCAATGCGGACCGTCCCATGCTCGACCGCCCGGTGGTAGGTGATGTCCTGGAAGTCGAATGCGTCGACAACGTTCCATGCGGCAGCATCAAACAACTCGGAAACCTCGAACGTCGCCATCGGCTGCCTTCCCCTCTCTAGCCCGGCAAGTACTGTAGTGACGCTGGAGGAAAGCAACTCATGCACGACTGGCTGGCAGCGCGGGCGGAACAGGATCCATCCGGTTTGTGTCTCATCGCCGATGGCGAACGGGTCTCGTTTGCCGATCTCGACGAGCAGGTTGCCCGGGCTGCCGGCGCGCTGGTACACGCCGGGGTCAAGAATGGTTCGCGGGTGGCTCTCTGGGGGGCTCACGATCTCGCTACGGTCCGGGCCATGTGGGCGGTACCCCGGGCAGGCGCCGTGCTGCTGCCCATCAATACCCGCCTCACCGGTCAGGAAGCCACCCACCAGGTTGTCGACGCCGCCGTCTCGGTGGTTCTCGGCCGGAGCAACCACCCGCAACTTGGCATTCGCTCCCTGGATCTGGACGAGCTGGCCGAGGGTCGTCCCCATCGGGGCGAGCCTCCGCATGTCGACGCTCCCCATTCTGTCGTCTACACCTCGGGGACGGGGGGAGCGCCAAAAGGCGTCATCCTGACGTGGGCGAATCTCGAGGCTGCCGCGGCCGCATCGGCCGAGGTGCTGGGGCACACTCGCCGGGACCGGTGGCTGGCGGTCCTGCCCCTCTACCACGTCGGTGGAATGTCGATTCTCTTCAGGTCCGTCCGTCAGGGCGGAGCCGTGGTACTGGACGGGTTCGAGCCCGAACGGGTAGCCGCTCACCTGCGCGAGGATCGCATCACGCTCGTTTCGCTGGTTCCGACCATGCTCGCCCGTCTGCTCGACGTCGATCCGGGCCCCTACCCCGATCTGCGAGCCATCTTGTTGGGCGGCGGTCCGGCTTCCGAAGCTCTGCTGGCCCGGGCCGCCGCCGGCCGGGTTCCGGTTCTTGCAACGTACGGGCTCACCGAAGCCGCATCCCAGGTGGCGACGGTCCCGTTGGAAGCAGCGCTGGTCCGCCATACGCGGGGTGTTCCCGTTCCCGGCATGGAGGTGAGGATCGTGGACGAAGGTGCCCGACCACTGGCGACGGGCACGGCCGGACGGATCCAAATCCGGGGGGCGGCAGTGTCGCCGGGCTATCTGCACGATCGGCCCAGAGCTCCCGGAACCTGGTTCACTACCGGCGATCTCGGCCGTCTGGATGGCGACCACCAGCTCGAGATCCTCGGCCGGGCCGACGACACCATCATCACCGGCGGAGAGAACGTCTATCCCGCTGAGGTTGAAGCGGCTCTCGAGGAGCATTCCGGAGTTCGCGAAGCTGCTGTGTTCGGAATTGAAGATCCCGAGTGGGGCGAGATTGTGGCGGCTCAGGTAGTGGCCCCGGGCGTCGACGAACGCGAACTCGATCGGTTCCTTCGCAGCAGGCTGGCCGGTTTCAAGATCCCGACCCGCTGGCACCTGGTGTCGGCGATACCGCGAACCGGGCTCGGCAAGATCGACCGGGCCCGCCTCGGCCATACCGACTGACCATCGGTTCGAAGCCCGTTACGCTGAAAGCGTGGACGATGTAGCGGTGGGCGGATATCGAATCCCGGCCCGGGAGCTGGAATGGAAGTTCGATCCTTCCGGCGGGCCGGGCGGGCAGCATGCCAACCGGGCGAGCAGCCGGGTGGAGTTGAGCTTCGATCTGCAGACGTCGGCCGCCTTCCCGGACGACTTGCGAGACCACATGGTCGCGAGACTGGCGAGCCGGGCGCCCCGCGGGGTGGTACGGGTGGTGGCTGCCGACTCGCGATCGCAATGGCGGAACCGCCAGGTAGCGCGCCGGCGTCTGGTTACGCTGCTGGAAGAAGCGATGCGCAGGCCCAGAGCGCGACGCCCGACCAAACCCGGCCGGGCAGCCCGGGAGCGGCGCCTCGATGAAAAACGCCGTCGTTCACAGAAGAAAGCCGGGCGTCGTCCGCCCGACATCGAATGAAACCAGGGGAAGGCTTGATCGATGTCTGAACGTGTTGTTGTCGTCGCCAACCGATTGCCGCTGCGTCGGACGGAGACCGGCTGGGAGACCAGTCCCGGGGGCCTCGTCAGTGCCGTCGCTCCGTTCTTGCAGGAACGAGGCGGCAGCTGGGTCGGTTGGACCGGAGCTGCAGACGATGCACCCGAGCCGTTCGTCCACGATGGCATTGAACAAAGACCTGTGTGGTTGAACCAGGGCGATATCGACGACTTCTATCTCGGCTTCTCCAACACGACCATCTGGCCTCTCTATCACGATGCGATCCGCCCACCGGAGTTCCACCGCCACTGGTGGTATCCGTACGTTGAGGTGAACCGTCGTTTTGCCGAACAGGCGGCGGAGACCCTCAGGCCGGGTGATCTTGCCTGGGTCCACGATTATCAGCTGCAATTGGTGCCGGCGATGCTGCGGCAAATGCGCCCCGATGTTCGCATCGGCTTCTTTCTCCATATCCCTTTCCCGCCCGTCGAGATCCTGGCCAGGCTGCCGTGGCGCCGCGATATCCTCGAAGGCCTGATGGGCGCCGATGTGGTTGCCTTCCAGACGCGGCTGGGCCGTCACAATTTCGGGCGGGCCGTCCGTCGGTTCCTGGGTGGCGAAGGCACCACCCGGTGGCTGCGGGCCGGTGAGCGAAGTGTGCGTCTCATGTCTGCTCCGATCTCGATCGACCGCCAGCGCTACGCCGAACTGGCGGCGTCGCCTGCAGTCGGGGCCCGGGTGGCGGCTCTGAGAAGTGAACTCGGCGAAGATCGAAAGGTCATTCTCGGCGTCGACCGCCTCGATTACACCAAAGGGATCGACGTACGGCTGCGAGCCTACGACACCGTGCTGCGGCGGCATGCCAAAGAAGCAGAAGATGTCTTGTTTCTCCAGGTGGCGGTCCCGAGCCGGGAAGGGGTCGGCGACTACTCCGCTATGCGAGATGAGGTCGAGGGTCTGGTGGGGAGAATAAACGGTGCCCACGGCGAGCTGCACCATGTGCCGGTGCACTATCGATACGGAACCCTCGAACCCGAGGAGCTGGTGGCCTACTACCGGATGGCCGACATCCTCTGTGTGACACCGCTGCGCGACGGCATGAACCTCGTGGCGAAAGAGTATGTTGCCTCGCGTCCCGGGGACAACGGCGTATTGGTCCTCAGCGAGTTTGCCGGTGCCGCCCAAGAGCTCCGTCAGGCTTTGCTGGTCAATCCCTATGACGTCGACGGGGTGGCCGACGCCCTCTGGCGAGCCCTGCATCTGCCGCCCGCCGAAGAGCGGTCCAGGATGCGGGCGATGCGGCGGCAGGTGCAACGGCACGACGTCTTCCGGTGGGCACGAGCCTGCATCGAGGCGATCCAGGCATGAAGCTCGTAGAGGCGCTGGCGGTGGCGGCCGACGGCGGGGTGGTTCTGGTGATCAGCGACTACGACGGCACCCTGGCTCCGATCGTGGCAGATCCCGATTTTGCGTTCCCGGATGGCCGGGCCCTGTCGGCGCTGGTTGCACTGGGCGAGTTGCCCGACACCCACGCCGCGATTTTGTCCGGCCGTGACGCGGCGGTGCTGGAGCAGCTGACGGGCGGCCCCGCCGGAGTGGAACTGGTAGGCAGCCACGGCGCCGAGCGGGCCGGACGTACGCCTGAGGTTGATGATTCTGCCCGCCAGGACCTGGGCCGGGCCATGGGCCGGCTTGAAGCACTCCTGGCAGATTTCCCCGGTTCGCATCTCGAGCGGAAGCCGGCCGGGGTGGCGTTTCACTACCGCAACGTTGCTGCCGAACTCCGCCCTGCCGCCGAGTCGGCGGCTTGGAAGGTTGGTGAGGACTTCCCGGCCTTGTCTACGTTGGCGGGCAAGCGGGTGGTCGAACTTGCCGGATCGCGGGTCGACAAGGGCGATGCGTTGGGGGCGTTACGGGACCGGTGGGATGCCGGGGTGGTCGTATTCATCGGAGACGACCTGACGGACGAGCATGCCTTTGCGGTCCTCGACGCAAACGACGTGGGAATCAAAGTCGGCGCGGGCGAAACGGTGGCGAGGTTCCGGGTCGAAGACCAATCAGACGTTGCCGGGGTTCTCGAGACCCTGCTCGTGCACCGGCGCAACCGACTGCTGGGCGCCTAGCGCTTCGAGGATGCCCCGGGCCGGGATCCGTGCCCACGAGGGCCGGTTCAGCACCTCCCATTTCAACTCACGCGCCGCCTTTTCGAACATGAAGCCTTCGAGCAGCACCATGGTGGCGGTGTCCTCCGAAGGAAGCAGACCCGTGCCCGCCATTCCGTGCAAATAGGTCCGAAGAAAGGCGGCGCTCACCCAGCGGTACCACACAAGTGCCCAGGGCTCCAGCTCGGCGAGACGCTCGGCCGGGATGGTTCCCATCTCGACCTGGTCGTGCAGGCTGGCCAGCGCGGCGTAGTGGAATGAGCGGACCAGGTCGGCTACGTCTTTCAGCGGTGATTGCTTGAGGCGCCGTTCGCTCATCGGGCGGGTCGTGTCGCCGGCGAAATCGAAGAAGATGTAGTCGTTTCCGGTTGCCAGGATCTCGTCGAGGCGGTAGTCGCCGTGCAGGCGAATCCGTTTGGCGTCGATCTTGGCGGAAACGAGCCGGCGGAGGCGGTTGATCAGTTCCTCTTCATTTCCGAGGAGGTGCTCGACCTCCGTCCGTGCTTCTTCCGGGAGCCATTCGCAGGCCGTCCGCGCTTGAGCAAACGCCTGGCGGACCTCGGTGCGGAGCGACTGATAGAGCGATCGGAGGGACAGGGTGGTGAACGGTTCGGGCCGGAAATCGACGTCATCGTGGTCGGACGCCAGGGCCCGATGCAGCTCGGCCGTTCGGGTGCCGAGCAGTTCCGCCGACTGGATGTCCTGTTCGATGAACTCGCCTACGGCCGGAGGTGGTATTCGCCGGGCCAGAGCGATGAGATTGCCGGCCGGTAGTTCGGGTACGGGCAGCTGATCCTCGGCTGAGACCGTCTCGAACAAACGGCCCAGCGAGTTAGCCATACGATCCCAGGCGTTGCCCTCGTGGGGTACGTAGCTCTGGATTATCCCCAGGGTGGTGCCGTCTTCCCGTCCGCCCCGGTATTCGAGCCACCCCAGGACCGGCGGGAGGTTCTCGAAGCTGGTTCGATCGGTGAGGAAACGCCTGATCTCGAGATCGGGATTGATCCCCGCCTCGATCCGGCGCATCAGCTTGATGACCAATTCATCGCCGAACATGATCGACGTGTGGCCCTCGCGATTATCGGTGGACCGTGCTTCCCCTTCGGGAGCGGTAATGGTCGATCTGCGGGTGGTAGCGGTGCGGAGCGACCCGACCTCACCGGACAGCTTCTTGCGGTCGCCGGTGAGTTGAACCAGAGCCGTGGCGAACCCGGGGGAGGCAGCCGCGTCGTGCACGACTCCGCCGCCTTCGTCACCTTCGACCCGGCAGAGAACCGACTCCGGCCGGGTCTCCCAGATTCCCACGGCTTCTTCCCCGAACGCGAATCCGAGGGCCATCAGATATTGCTGGGGCTCGCCGTCGAGGAATTCGATTTCCGTGAGGACGAGGTACGTTTCGTCGACCGCATGCCGCAACGGAAGGACGTCGACCAACCGGGCCTGGCGGACCTTGCGTTCTCCTCCGTGGTACCAGAGCCGGTCCGGTAGGTAACGGGCGAGGAGGGCTTCGAGATCGCCCCGCAGCGGATCCTGGAAGGCCATCTGCGGACCGCCCCGCAATTCGAGCTGCTCACGTTCGCCTTCCCAGCGGGGAAGGTGCAGGTCGGCCAGAGCTGGTGTGAGCGAAAACCAGTAGAACGAGTGGGGTGCCAGCGTCAGCAGATACAGTTGCTCCCCTACGGGCGGGAAGAGGGTTCGCCCGAACAGTTCGAGTGGCCGGATTCCTCGAAACTCAGAAAGGTCCAGCTCGACGTACTGGTTGTGGCGGGCCAGATTGGCAACTACCAGGACCGTCTCGTCTTCGGTCCGTCTGAGGAATGCGAGTACCCGACCGTTTTCCGGATGGAGGAACTCGATGGAGCCGCGCCCGAATACGGGGTGGCGCCGCCGGAGAGCGAGCATGCGCCTGGTCCACCACAGCAGGGAGTTCGGGTTGCGCTCTTGCGCTTCGACGTTGACCGTCTCGTAGTGGTACTCGGAATCGATGACGACCGGCAGGTACAGCTGCTGCGGGTTGGCACCGGAGAACCCGGCGTTGCGGTCGTTGCTCCATTGCATCGGGGTGCGCACCCCGTCCCGGTCGCCGAGATAGATGTTGTCTCCCATGCCGATCTCGTCGCCGTAGTAGAGAACGGGCGTCCCGGGTAGCGAGAGCAGGAGAGCGTTCATCAGCTCGGTCTGGCGGCGACTGTTGCCCAGCAACGGTGCCAGCCGGCGCCGGATTCCCAGATTGATCCGGGCCTGCCGGTTCTCGGCGTAGGTGCGGTACATGTAGTCGCGCTCTTCATCCGTGACCATTTCGAGCGTCAACTCGTCGTGGTTCCGGAGGAACAGGGCCCACTGCGAACGCGGCGGTATCTGCGGGGTTTGCTCCAGTATGTCGATGATCGGGAACCGGTCCTCCATCCGGACCGCCATGAACAAGCGAGGCATGACCGGGAAGTGAAAGGCCATGTGGGACTCGTCGTCATCGCCGAAGTAGGCCGCTGCGTCTTCCGGCCACTGGTTGGCCTCGGACAGCAGCATCCTGCCTTCGTACTTGGCGTCGATGTGAGCCCGCATGGCTTTGAGTTCCTCGTGGGTCTCCGGGAGGTTCTCGCACATGGTCCCGTCCCTCTCGAAGAGGTAGGGGACCGCATCCAACCGGACTCCGTCGACGCCCATGTCGAGCCAGTAGTCGAGCACCTGGTAGATGGCTTTTCGGACGGCGGGATTGTCGTAGTTCAGGTCCGGCTGGTGGGAGAAGAACCGGTGCCAGTAGTAGGCACGGGCCACTGGATCCCAGGCCCAGTTCGAGGTTTCCGTGTCCGAGAAGATGATGCGCGCTTCCGGATACCTGTCGGGAGTGTCGTTCCAAACGTAGAAGTCGCGTTCAACCGAACCGGGTTCGGCTCGCCTGGCGCGCTGGAACCACGGGTGCTGGTCGGAGGTGTGATTGACCACGAGTTCGGTGATCACCCGCAAGCCGCGTTTGTGTGCCTCGCGCAGAAAGCGGCGAAAATCCCTCGTCGTTCCGTAGGCCGGATGCACGGAGTTGTAGTCGGCGATGTCGTACCCGTCGTCGCGGCGCGGCGACGGGTAGAACGGCAGCAACCAGATGGCGGTGACGCCGAGGTCCTGGAGGTAGTCCAGCTTCTCAGTCAGACCCCGGAAGTCGCCGGTCCCGTCCCCGTCCGAGTCGCGATAGGCCCGCACGTGGACCTCGTAGATGATTGCGTCTTTGTACCAGTCGGCCGCGGCAGTCACGGCCCTGATGCTAGGGCCGGAGCTCGTCTGTGGTAACGATCTCGTGACCGGCGTCGGTCAGAGCATCCCGGGCATGCTGTTCTTCCCGGCTCCTGATCAACAGGTGATCCGTGTCGTGGGTGCCGATGGGGAACACGCTGACCCCTGCCTCGGACAGAGGAACGGCGAGCGCCGCCAGCACTCCGACCAGAGAGAACGACAGCGGTCCCTCGACTTCCAGCCAGATCCAGGGTTCGGGTCGTGGCAGGTCCGCAGGGATCAAACGGATGTCGCAGACGATCGAGAGTTCCGTAGGGGTTCTGGTGACCGATGAGAACGCTCCGAGCTGTGCCCAGGGCGGAACCAAAGAGTCCGGAGGAAGCTTCACGATGGCCAATCGTGTCGAATGCCGGATGAGTCGCATGACCACGAAAGGCTAGGCCGATGAGCCGCGACCCGGGGCGCCTACCCGTTGCCCAATTGCTGCTGGAGCACGGTGATCTCGTCATCGAGCAGTGTGTGCAGGCCGGCCAAACGGGCCGGGGATGTCTCCGTCTCCAGGAGCGTTTGGGCGTCCAGTGGTGATAGCGGGGCAAGAGCGCAGAGTTGATGAACCGCTACTTCGAACTCTTCAGATACTTCGAAACTGGTATCCCCCACGTCGTAGCCCGCCTCCGACAGCAGGGCCAGGGCCCGGCGCAGCTTGCGCTCGGCCTCCGCTACCTCCGGCATGGAGCCCGGCAGGTCGGGATCGGCGAGGGTTTCGACCGTCGCCCGGGGGTACGGATCGTCCGGAAGCCAGCCGGTCACCTTGAATCGCTTGGTACCGAACGCCAGGACGAGACGACGCCCATCCTCGAGGTCGGCGACTCCTGCGATCCGGGCAACGGTTCCGATCCCGAACCGGGTATCGCCCCCGCCGACTTCGGAGCCTCGCTCGATCAAAACAACACCGAACCGGCCGTCTCCTGCGAGGCACGCATCGACCAAGGCGAGGTAGCGCGGCTCAAAGACGTGGAGGGGCAGGACCGCGTTCGGGAAGAGCACGGATCCGAGCGGGAACATGGGGAGCTCGAAGGGCATGTGCCGGGATGCTACGCCGGGTGCGGATCTAGCCCGGTCGCTCGGCACTCCTGGCGAGCACCCGGAACCGAACCCGCTTGCGTTCTTCGCCGTCGATGAGGACCCGGAAGGCAAAGCCGCCCGGCTTCGGAAAGACCAGACCGTTGAACGTCATGGTTCGAACGAATCCGACATCGCTGCCGTCCGGCAAGCCGGGTGGTCGGGCTACCCGGAAGTTCTGAACGGGGCGGCGCTCGCCGAAGAGGCTCTTTCCGTCCTCATCGACCAGATCGACCGAGAGGGTGAGTTCCTCGTCGGTTTTGGTCCAGGGGACCCGGATTCGCAACCCGAGCCCGAGCGTGTGATGGCGGGCCGGGAACTGGCGCACGAAGATGGTGTCCCAGCCTCCTCCCAGCACGTAGATCTTGCCGGCCGACGCGTGCACGCCATCGGCCAGAATGGCGAAGTCGATCTCCGGGGCGGGAAGCAGATCGTCGGCCTGGAACTCCATGGGCTCACTCTAGAAGCTCGCGACTGCGAGCTTTGTGAGTACCGAGTACCGAGTACCGAGTACCGAGTTACCGAGTACCGAGTACCCAGTACCGAGTACCCAGTACCCGGAATCCAGTAACAGGTTGCTTGCGTTACCAAGTACTGAGTACTGAGTACCGGGTACTCCGAAGGGACTAGGTTCCGCACGGTGGCTTCGGTGATCTCGATCCGACACTTACGCAAGACGTATGGATCGCTGGTAGCGGTCGATGATGTCTCCTTCGAAGTCGAAGAAGGGGAGATCTTTGGATTGCTCGGGCCCAACGGGGCTGGTAAGACGACCAGCGTGGAGTGTGCACAAGGTTTGCGCGTCCCGGACGGTGGGGATATCCGGGTGCTGGGCCTCGATCCGCGCACGCACGCCGCCCAGCTTCGGCGTGAGGTCGGCTCCCAGCTTCAGGAGTCTGCCCTGCCTGGTCGTCTCAAGGTTTGGGAGGCGCTGGACCTCTTTGCGTCACTGGTTCCGGGCGGGCCCGACTGGCGAGAGGTGATGGAGCGGTGGAGTCTGACCGACAAGGCGAACGCTTCGTTCTCCAGCTTGTCCGGGGGTCAACGGCAGCGATTGCTGGTGGCGCTGGCGGTGGTGAACGAACCCCGGGTCGTCTTTCTCGACGAAATGACGACCGGGCTCGACCCGGCGGCCCGGCGGGCCACGTGGCGGCTCATCGAGGCCATTCGGGACGGCGGGGCAACGCTGGTGCTGGTCACCCATTTCATGGACGAAGCCGAACAACTGTGTGATCGCCTGGCGATCGTCGATGACGGTCGGGTGGTCGCCACCGGGACTCCCCAGAGTCTGATCGCCGAGCACGGAGGCGAGTTGCTCATCCATTTCAGCACCGACCGGCCCGACGTCTCATTCCTCGGGGCGCTCGAATCGGTGCATTCGGTTTCGCGGCGCGGAGCCCACGTCACCGTCGGCGGCCGCGGCCCCGCCCTGGCGATGGTTGCAGCTGAGTTGGTGCGTCACGGGATTGTGCCGAACGACCTGCGGGTGCAACAAGCGACACTGGAGGACGTATTTCTCCGATTGACCGGACGCGGGCTGGAGGACTGAGCGTGAACCACCGATGAAATCTCTGGTGAAGACCTCCTGGGTGGAAACCAAGCTCTTTCTCCGTGAACCGGTGACGGTGTTGTTCACCTTTGCGCTGCCGCTGATGGTCCTGTACGTCCTCGGAGGGGTATTCGGCAACGAGGCGGATACCGGCGAAAACGGAGGCTTCCTGGTCTACGGCGGGTACGGACCAACCAACTGGTACACCGCCGCATACGTCGGCATGGCGATAGCCGGGGTTGCCCTCATCGGTGTGCCGGCTCACATTGCCGAGTACCGGGAGCGGGGGGTCCTGCGCCGGCTGCGGGCCTCCTCGGTGCCCCGTCCGGTGTTTCTGAGTTCGCAACTGATCGTGGCGTTCCTCATTTCGACGATCGGCAGCGCGCTGCTGCTGGCGGTGGCGTTTCCCACCACCTCCGTCGCGGCCCCGGAATCGGTTGGGCTCTTCCTGCTGGCATTTGTGATGGGGACGATCTGCTTCTCGGCGTTTGGGATTCTGCTGGGGACGGTGTTGCCCACGGCCCGGGCGGCTCAATCGGCCGGATTGCTCCTCTGGTTCCTGTTCATGTTCGTGTCCGGCTCAGGCCCGCCGCCCGAAGTGTTGCCCGAATCGCTGGCAACGATCGGCGACTACGCGCCACTCACGCCCGTTATCAAGATGTTGCAGGAGCCCTGGCTGAGCGGCGAATGGGCGGTGGGTCCGTCGGTAGCGGTGCTCGGAATAGGCGTCGTCTCGGCCGTAGCCGCCTTCTTCCTGTTCAAGTGGGAGTGAGGCGAGTCCCGAGTCCCGAGTCCCGGGTCTCGAGTCCCGGGAAGCGGAAGTTTGTTGCAGTCTGAGTACTTGAGTGCCCGGTGCTACTTTTCGCCGAAGGCATAGAACCGACCGTCGCGTGATCCCACGTAGATCGTTCCCTTCCAGACGGCAGGGGTGCTCTCAACGCAGCCGGAATCGTGATCGTATTGCCATATCTGGACGGGTTCGGCCGGGTTGTCCAGGGAATACGCTCGCAGACCCCCGCCCGTTTCGCAGTTGACGGATACCACCAGCGTGTTGTCGACGATGACGGGCGATGACCAGGCATGAAAGCCGATCTCGTCTCGCCACAGCACTTCGCCGGTGTCGGTATCGACGGCCAGCAACTCGCCGGGATGGGTCGACGCATAGATCGTCCCATCACCGAGCGCCGGGGTAGCCCACATCCCGCCGTCGCCGGCTCCGCGCGGTGGCACCGGAACTCCCCAGACGTAGGGGTCACCGGCGTATGGGTTCAGTTTGATCAACTGGCCCAGCTCGGCGGAACGGTCATTGAAGCGCTCCAATTCGACCGCCACGTACAGCATGCCCTCGGCGTCGACCGTGATCGTCGCGTCTACGTCGTCGCCAACCCAGTAGTCGAACACAACGGGGGCCTTCCCGGTGTCCAGATTCGACAGATCCAGGCCGACGATCCTGCCACCCGAATTGGCGAAATACACCCGGTCGTCGAAAACGGCCGGGGAATTCTCGATTGACACATTCGTGCCCACCCGGCTGATGAGTTCGTCGGTGTAGCCGGGCACTTCGACCAGCCGCTCCGGGGCCACCGTCACCAAGCCACCGGCGTCGTAGGAGCGGTTGAGCTTGATGATGAAGAACCACGAGTTCTCGCCGCCTTCGAGAAGCAAGTCGTCGAGGATCACCGGGTTGCCGTCCCAGTCGTTGTTCCAGATTCCCGGTACTGCCGAAGCGTCGAGGTCCCAGAGCAACTCAGGTTCCGGCCGGTCCAGGGCCACGATCCGCAGCTTGTTGTCTCGCGAGCCGAAGTAGAGCAGCGGGAAACCGTCGGGATCGAGCGAGACGGATCCTTTGATGAGATCACCGGTGGCGAAGGCCGGCCTGGTCGGCAGTCCGGTCGAACCGTCCAGGAAGTGGACCTTCCGATCGTATGCCCCGAAGATGACTTCCGTGACGCCGTCGCTCCGTTCGTAGACGACCGGTTGTCCGGTCCATCCCGTCCCGCACCACGTCGTGGTCGTCCCCGATACGGACGAGCTGCTGCAGAGCGAACCCCCCGCGGGGTAGGCCCAGAGCAAGTCCGGATCGTTCGGCACCGGCGGCTCGCCGTAATAGGTTCGAGTTGGGTTGCCGCGAAACATCGTCAACCCGTCTACCGATCCCCAGGGTTGTCCGACCGTCCATCCCGGGACTGTGCCGCTCGGCCGCTGCGGGGTGGTGGTCGTCGTGGAAGGGACCACGGTGGCGGTCGTCGTGGCACCGGTGGTGGTGGTGGTGGTGGTCGGGTCGGCAGCCGGAACGCTGTCGTTGGTTTCGACTCCCAGCCAGGAACTGCACGCCGCCAGCAGCACGGTGCTTGCCAGCCAGAGGGGTAACGAACGTCGCACCCGAACCAGTGTACGAAGAATCCGGCTCCGAGGGGTGCCGGCCCCGGAGCTCTTGGACCTAACCTGGGGGGATGGTGCTTCTTCGGATCGTCGACCGCATCGGTGAATTGCCGGTAGTGAAGTTCTGGGTGCGGTTCAGCGCTGCCGGTCCGGCCGTACTGGCAGGGGCTATCGCGTACAACATCATCTTTGCACTGGTACCGGGAGCCGTCGTCTTGCTCACGGGAGCCTCATTCTTCGGCAAGACGGCCGAAGCTCAAGCGGAGACCGTTCGGGTGATCTCCTTGATTGCGCCGGTTGAGGTAGCCGAATTCATCGGTCGAGCCCTCGGCGACACCTCCCGGATCGTCGATGATCGCGAAGGCGTTGTCATTGTGCTGGGTGCCGTCCTGGCCCTGTGGTTCGGAACTCGCGGCGTCCTCACCATCATGCGGGTTCTCACCAGGGTTGAAGGAATCGAAGAGGACCGTCCATGGTGGGAAACACGCCTCATCGCAACCGGGTTGACCATCGCCGTCGGTTTGGCCCTCGCCCTTGCCTCAATCCTGATCGTCGCCGGACGGGCTATCCGGGATTGGCTGTCGGAGATCACGCAGCTCGCCTGGCCGGTCGACCTCTGGGCTGCGCTGCGCATCCCGGTGGCATCACTGAGCGTTCTCGGGTTCTTCTGGCTGCTGTACCGGTTCGCCCCTCCACGCCGTCTGCCGGGGACGTGGCTCGCCGCGTCCATGGCCACGGTGGGCATGGTCGGGTTCTCGCTGGGGTTGCAGCATTACCTCAACTCCGCCGGCGGTCTCGGCGCAACCTATGCCACCTTCGGGGCGGTTGCACTCCTGCTCCTCTGGCTCTACGTCGTTTCCTACCTGATCATCGTGGCCGGTTCCGTGGCGGCGGCAACCGCTCGTCGACGGGAGCGGCGACGGTCCGGCAACCCGGAGGACACCACGGAACAAATGCGGCTTGGGCTCGAAACCCTCGAGCAAGAGGTGGTCATCCCAAGACGGACCGACCCCAGGTGACGACCACGCTGCGAGATCCGGCGGTACGGTCCGGGCTGCGCCTGCTGGGCCGGACACTGCTCCAGTACCGGCGCGAGTCCATGTTCAGTGTCGCCAGCGCTCTGCTGTGGATGGTGATGGTGGTTGCCACCCCCTACCTCACCAAACTGGTCATCGATCGTGCCATCGACGGCCGGCAGCGCGAGATATTGCTGCCCCTGGTTGGTCTCGTCGTGGCGGCCGGTGTGCTCAAGGCGGTGGGGATCGGCGGGCGCCGGTTCTTTGCGTTTTCGTTGTCGTACCGGGCCGAGACCGATCTCCGGAACCGGATCTTCGAGCATCTGCAACGCCTGGCCTTCTCGTTCCACGACCGCGTACCAACCGGCGAATTGATGGCCCGCTCATCGAGTGATCTTTCCCAGGTTCGGCTTATTTTCGCCATGCTGCCCATCACGACCGCCAACCTCTTCATGTTCGTTGCGGTGGTGGTTGTGCTGGTGCTGCTCGACCCGGTGCTCGGACTCCTGTCCGCCCTTACCGTGCCGGCGCTGCTGCTCCTGGCGAACCGCTATGCCCGCCGGGTCCTGAAGGTCTCCTGGGACGTCCAGCAACGACTGGCAGACCTCTCCAACGTGGTGGAGGAAGTCGTAGCAGGTGTCCGGGTGGTCAAGTCTTACGGGCAGGAGGATCAGGAGGTCGGGAGGCTCGCCCGCACGGCCAACCGCATTTTCAACCGCACCATGGACATGCTGCGGTTGCGGTCCATCTACGTGCCCCTCTTCGAGTTGATTCCCGCCGTTGCCACGGTTCTCGTGCTCCTGGTCGGGGGCAGGCGGGTCGTTGCGGGTTCGATGACCCTCGGCGATTTTGTGGCGTTCACCCAGTACCTGGTGGCCCTGCAATTTCCGCTGCGGATCACCGGATGGTTTTTCGCCGAACTGCCCCGTGCGGCTGCCTCCGCCTCACGAGTGACCGACCTCCTGAAGACGGCCCCCGATATCCGGGACGTCGAAGGTGCGACGACGCTCCCGGACGGCCCCGGTGACGTACGCCTCGTGGCCGTCGAGTTCTCCTACCCGGAAGGGCCCCCGGTCCTCAATGGCATCGACCTCCACATCCCCGGAGGTTCATCGGTGGCCCTCGTGGGTTCTACCGGTTCTGGCAAGACAACGCTTGCCTATCTCCTGCCCCGCTTCTACGACCCCACTCACGGCTCCGTGCGAATCGACGGCGTCGACATCAAGAAGGTGTTGATCGACGACCTTCGCAACGAGGTTGCTGTGGTGTTCGAGGAGACGTTCTTGTTCTCGGCAACGATTGCCGAAAACATCGCCTTTGGTAACCCGGACGCCACCGAAGAGCAGGTCCGGCTCGCCGCCCGGCTTGCCCAGGCCCACGACTTCATCGTCGCCCTGGAGGACGGCTATGAGACGGTGGTAGGCGAGCGCGGGTACAGCGTGTCGGGTGGTCAACGCCAGCGCATCGCCCTCGCCCGGGCGATTCTCCGTGACCCGCGGATCTTGATTCTCGACGACGCGACCTCATCGGTCGACGCAATCACCGAAGGGGAGATTCGGATCGCCCTGGAGAAGGTGATGGAAGGCAGGACGACCATCATCATTGCTCACCGCACCTCCACCCTGACCCTGGCAGATCAAGTCATCCTCATCGACGAGGGCCGGGTGATAGCGTCCGGTCCCCATGAAGAACTGCTGGCCACGGTGCCCCGCTACCGGGAGGTGCTGGCCGAGACCGGCGTACTCCCGTCCCCCGGGGTGGCGCCATGATGTACGCGCGCTTCGGCGGTGATCACAAGGTAGAGCGGCCGCTGAGCCTGCTCCGCCGGGCAGGGCGGTACGGCAAGGATCTCCTCGGCCCGGCCGCCGGGGCCATGGCCGCGACGCTTCTCTCCACCGTGGCGAAACTGGCCAGCCCGCTGGTGATCAGGTACGGCATCGACGCGGGAGTCACGGCCGGCGATCTGCAGGTCATCACCACCGCAACGGTGATCCTGCTCGGCGTCCTCGTCGCTCAGTACACCTCTCAACGGCTGTCTGTCTACTCGGTGGCCTGGGTAGCGGAGCGGTATCTGCGGGAGATGCGGATCCGGGTGTTCCGCCACCTCATCAACCTCGATATGGGGTTCTTCGGACGGTCCAAGACGGGCGTGCTCGTGGCCCGTATGACGTCCGACATCGAGGCTCTGACCGAGTTTGCCAACCAGGGTGCCATCTCGGTGGTCTCCAGCCTGCTGATGGTGTCCGGGGTGACCGCGGCGATGTTCCTGGTCGACGTGACTTTGGCTTTCGCCGTTCTGGCATTGATGCCGCTGCTCATCGTGATGTCGCTCGTTTTTCGCCGGTACGCCGACCGCGCCTATCAGGCCATCAGGGAACAGATCGGCCGGGTGCTCGGCTCGCTGCAGGAAGGCATTTCCGGAGTGCGCGTGGTCCAGGCGTACACCCAGGAGCGCCGGCAAGCGATCGAGTTCGGGCGTGTCAACCACCGGTACTTCGAAGCGAACCTCTCGGCCGCCAAGGCCATTGCTTCCTATTTCCCTGCGGTCGACCTCCTGGCGAGTCTGGGAATCGCGCTGATCCTCTTCATGGGGGGCAGCCGGGTGCTCGACGGGGCCATGTCCTTCGGATCGCTCGTGGCTTTCCTCCTCTACCTGGGCTACTTCTTTGAGCCGATCGTCCAGTTGTCGAACGTCTACAACCTATTGCAGGCGGCGCTGGCGGCGCTCAGCAAGCTGTTCGGGATACTCGACACGGAGCCCGCTGTGGCGGAGGTCGACCGGCCCTCCAGGCTGGAAGAGCCGGTGTGCGGGGAGATCAGCTTTCGCGGGGTCACTTTCGGGTACGACCCGGAAACACCGGTCCTCGAAACCATCGACCTGGATATCGCTTGCGGCGAGCGGGTGGCGGTGGTGGGGGAGACCGGGGGCGGCAAGAGCACGCTCGCCAAGCTGGCGGTCCGTTTCTACGACCCGACCTCCGGCACCGTCACCCTGGACGGCATCGATCTTCGGGAGCTCTCGTTTGCCTCGTTGCGCCGCCACGTGGCCCTGGTACCGCAGGAGGGGTATCTCTTCGGTGGCACGCTGCGCAGCAATCTCGCTTTCGCCCGTCCGGAGATCTCCGATGAGGAGATCTGGGAGGTGTGCGCCACGGTCGGTATCGCCGACTGGGTTCGGAGCCTGCCCGAGCGGCTCGACACCGAGGTGCGTGAGCGCGGTTCCCGCCTCTCGTCCGGGGAACGGCAACTGGTCGCCCTCACCCGGGCCCTCATCGCCGACCCCGCGCTGATCGTTCTCGATGAGGCGACCAGCAACCTCGATCCCGAGACGGAAGGCAAAGTGGAAGCCGCCCTCTCCGTCCTGCTCGAAGGCCGGACGGCGATGGTCATTGCCCACCGGCTGCAAACGGCTCGCCGGGCCGACCGGGTGCTGCTGGTCGACAAGGGGAGGATCATCGAAGAAGGCACCCACGACGATCTGGTCGCCCGGCGTGGCGCCTATGCCCGGTTGTCGGATGTTTGGGCAGGTGCCGGCCCCGGATCCTGAGTCCGACCACCTGCGTCCGCGAATGTGACCTCCGGCGGTAGTACAAGGGCGGTCCCCGACGGATAATGCGGTCGAGAAAGGATCTATCCCATGGAGTTCACACTTGACGATGCGCAGAAGATCGCTGATGCCATCGGGATCGAGTTCGACGATGTCGACTTCGATCTCGAGCAGTTCCACATAGGCTTGAACGTGGAATTAGAACACGGCACCCGGGATCCGGCGACCAACGTCACCGGAGACGATCCGGTCACGACCGGCAAGATCGCGCTGGCCCACCTCAACGAGTTCCCCGACTACTACACCCGGCTCGACGACCTCGAGGAAGCCGCCAAGCGGCACTGGGGACAGAGCTGACGCTAGGGGATCACCATCAGGCGTCCGGCCGCCGGCCGGCGGCCGCCGGCGAGCGCCATGATGATCTCTTCCGCACCGGCGAGCGGGATCTTCTCCAGGACCGGCGCCTGCAGCGTTCCGTCGGCCAGCCATTCGAGTACCTGCTCAACGTCGCGGCGGTGGCTGCCGAACGAGCCCAGCAGGGCGTACTCGTTGCGGGCCCACAACACCGGCGGCAGGGTGGTGAGCGGCTCCATGCCGACCCCGACGGCAATGGCTCTCCCACCGGGTCGCAAGGACTTGACCGCGGCATCGAGCGTGGCCGCCCGTCCGACGAACTCTATGGTGGCATCGACTCCACCTGAGGTGAGCAGCTTGGCCGCCCGGCCGATGGACGTTCCCGGCTCGACCAGGATCGTCTCATCGGCCTGCAGTTGGCGGGCCCGTTCGAGGGCGGCCGGGTCGGCGTCGGCCACGATCACGGGAGCCGCCCCCCGGGCCCGGGCGATCTGGATACCGTACGAGCCCAGACCTCCCGCTCCGATGATGAGCACGGCTTCACCGGTTTGAACCCCGGCGCGGCATGCCACCGCGTGGAAGGCGGTGGCGCCGGCGTCGACTGCGGTCGCGGCCACTTCGGCGGTCGTCGCCTCAGGGCGTACCAGGACCGCGTTTGCCGGCACCACGACCTGTTCGGCCAGTCCGCCGTCGAAGTCGATGCCGGTCATGGCCAGGCGCTCGCAGATCATCTCCCGATCGCTCAGACAGGCGAGGCAGGACCCGCACGTGACTCCTGCAGCGACGACCACGGCATCGCCTACCGACCAGGATTGGTCGGCCGATTCGATGATTCGCCCGGCGATCTCATGACCGAGGGTGATGGGAACGTGCCGGGTGCGAGCGGAGCCGTCGAGAAAATGAAGATCGGACCCGCAGACGCCACAAGCCTCGACGGCGACGACCACGTCGCCGGGTCCCATCGGGCGGAGATCGACGCGTTCGGAGCGGAGATCGTCGGGGCCGTGGAAACGCAGGGAAAGGACGGTCATGCGCCAACGATACGCGCCCGGTGCCGGTCTGTGCATGCGGGCGAACTGCAACCACCTCAAGTGTTATTTCGTATGGACGATGACAACCCTAAGTGGCATTGATCGACGATGGGAGCAATCGATGAAAGTGGTGAAACGCTGGGGGGTCATGACGCTGGTGGTGTTGCTGGTCCTCGGGACGATGGGCGCGGCGCTGGCCGATGAACCAACCTCCGACGACAGAACCCACAAGACCCCACGCGACGCGGCGCTCTACCTCGCCGAGTACGAGTGGGCGCAAGAGTTGTGGCCGATCGTTTACTACTGGGTCGGACCGGGCGCCTGCGCTGAGTCCGAGCCTTCTGGATTCGGGTTGTTTCTCCCTCCTCCCGCTGAAGAAGAATGCACCCCGCCGGTCCTCACCGGTCCCCAGGGTCAGCTGAACCACGGGTCCATGGTGTCGTCGTTCGTGCACTGGCTCAAGGTCGGGGGCCTGAAGGCTCTGGCCGAGGAACATGAAGATCTTCACGGGTTCACGGATTTGCCGAAAGGCCAGCTGGTGAAGATGTTCGCCCACGAGGATTTTGGGAAGCAAGACTCCCCGGATCTCGAGGACGAGGACGTTGGAGACGGCGTGGACGGCTTCGATGGCGCCGCCGACGAACAAGACGGCCACGGACCGCCCGCCTGGGTCATCGAGAAGAAGGCCGAGAAGGCCAACAAAGCCAAGAACAAGTAGAACCACCAAGCCCCCATCAAGCCATCTCGTCGAGAGGGCGGCCGCAAGGCCGCCCTCGGCGCGGCTCTGGCAGAACTTGCCATGCATGGTTTTGCATATATCGAAAAGGCCCGGCTATGGTCACCGGGCCCGACCGGTCAGGTTGGGTTTACTTCCACAGGTACTCCAATGGTTCTTCAACGCGTCCTCGCCGCTCTTGCAGCGGCGCTCATCCTGATCACCGCGGCAGCCCCGCCCGCGGTTGCCGCCGAGGATCTCCTCCTCCGATTTCCTCAACTCGACGAGGACACCGAGTTCGTGAACTCCTGGGGCTACTCGCGGTCGGGAGGACGAAGGCATCAAGGCACCGATCTGATGGGCAGCAAGATGTCGCCCGTCGTAGCCGTCCTCGATGGCGTCGTCGACACGATGCGCAAAGGCGGCATCTCCGGCTACTACATCGTGATCGATCACGGCGACGACGTGAGCTCCTGGTACATGCACTTGAACAACGACACCCCCGGTACGGATGACCGCCTGGGAGGTGCCGAATATGCATTTGCCGAGGGTCTCGCGGTTGGCGACTTCGTGGAAGCGGGTCAGACCATCGGATATGTCGGCGACAGTGGAAACGCCGAGTGGACCGGAGCCCATACGCACTTCGAACTGCACATCGACGGGCGCGCCGTCAACCCCTATCCGTACCTGAAGGATGCCTGGGAACGCTGGCTGCTCGAGCTTGCCATCGAACGCGGCGAGACCGACTTCAGGTAGCCGGGTCAGGGTTCGGCCAGCCCGGCACGGTCGTTGAGGTCCGCTACCTCGCGAGCGATGTCCGGTTTGGGCCTTCCCTCCGTTTGGACCGCAGCGACTTCCGGAGCGCACCCAAGCAGCGGAGCCGGTGATCTCGTACCGACCCAGATCGCTCGCCGGACGCCCGCGTCCCGGATGGCCGTTTTCCATGTGTCCACTACACCGTCGGCGTCCGCGGCAAAGGCGAACGCCCGGCCATCGTGGAGGGCGGCTTCTACGCATACGGCTGTGAAGGCCTGGTACGAAGCAGCGGTCAAGTGGGACCCGTCCGACATATCGCCGACGGCAACCTTTGCCCCGAGGGCTCGCAGCGTCTTGGCGGAATCGCCGTCGCCGACGAAAGCGCGGATTTCCCCTCCACGCTCGGCCAGCGCGGCGACAATCGCCCCTCCGAGGGGTGTATCTGCCCCAACTACGATCACCGGCATAGGGAGGAAGCTATCAGCAATCTTCCGGCAGCACTATGCTGCCCCGCTCCTGCGAGGGGGAGGACATGACGGGTGCCGATCGGAACGGTTCCACCGCTTCCGGCTCCGACGCGGGTGTGCGGTTTCCCCTATACGACCCCGAATTCGAGCACGATGCTTGCGGGGTCGGGTTTATTGCCTCCCGTTCCGGGGAACGCAGCTATCGGATGGTGCGCCTGGCGGCCGAATGTCTCGTCCGTCTCGACCATCGCGGCGCCCGGGCGGCAGACGGAACGGGCGACGGAGCAGGTCTGCTGACCGAGATCCCCTACGAACTGCTCGAGCGAGAGCTGCGCGCACGCGGTATCGATCCGCCCGACCGGGCGCGGCTGGGAGTCATCACCGTGTTTCTCCCGGAAGAGCGCGAAGGTCGGAGACTCGTCGATGCCGGGTTGGTGGGCGAGGGCATCAGCGTTCTGGCCTGGCGTACGGTCCCGGTAGACGGCGAGGCGCTCGGTGAGCGAGCACGGGAAACGATGCCACTCATCTTTCAGGTGCTGGTTGAGGCACCCCCCGAAATTGACGATGAGGAGGCTTTTGAGGGCCGCCTCTTCCTCGCCCGGCGCAGCATCGAGCGGGCGGCGCGCCGATCCGGCTTTGCGGATTTCTCGATCCCTTCTGCTTCCGGTCGAACCGTCGTCTACAAGGGCCTCTTCAGCGCCAGCCGTGTCGAAGACTTCTACTGGGATCTCCGCGACCCTTCGTTCGTCACATCGTTCGCGATTTTCCACCAGCGATACTCGACCAACACCTCGCCGAGCTGGCACATCGCTCAGCCGTTCCGAACGCTTGCCCACAACGGGGAGATCAACACGATTCGCTCGAACCGGGCGTGGATGCGGTCGCGACAACTCAAGCTCACGTCGCCGACCTGGGGGGATCGGATCAACGACATTGCTCCGATTCTGTCCCGGGGGTCGTCGGACTCGGGCAGCCTCGACGAAGCATTCGAGTTGCTGATCCGGAGCGGTCGTTCGGTGTCGCACGCGAAGGAGATGCTGATTCCGGCAGCCTGGGAGAACGTCGGAGATCTGCCGGCCGGGCTGCGGGCTTTCTACGAGTACCACGCTTTCCTGACCGAACCCTGGGACGGTCCGGTTGCCATCGCTGCGACCGATGGACGAACGCTCGTGGCCGGGATGGACCGGAACGGGCTTCGTCCGCTGCGGTGGACCGTGAGCCCCGAGGTCCTGGTCGTGGCCTCCGAAGCCGGAGTTTGTCCGGAGGAGGAAACCCTGGCCGTCGCAACCGGACAGCTGGGCCCGGGCGAGATCTTGCGGATGGATCTCGCCACCCGGAAGATCGGCTTCTCGGAGGAAGTGAAAACAGCCTTGGCCGCCGCCGGGCCCTATTCCGACTGGCTGACGACCGAAACGCTCTACGTCCAGCACCCGTTCGACCCGCTCCAGGATGAGCGCTTCGATCCTGCCCGCTTCTCGCGGGTGTTCGGATATACCGCTGAAGAGCGGCGTTTGGTGCTGCAGGAGATGGCGCACGGCCGTACGCCGCTCGGATCGATGGGGAACGACACGCCGCTGGCGGCACTGTCGGAGGTCCCGCGCCGGGTGAGCCACTATCTCCACCAGGCGTTCGCCCAGGTAACGAACCCGCCGATGGATCCGATCCGGGAGCACGGTGTGATGTCGTTGCGGACCTATCTCGGCAGACGGGGTTCGTTGCTCGAGGAAACCCCGCAGCAGGCCCACCTCATCGAGCTGGGTTCGCCGGTGATGAGCGATGCCGAGGTGGAGCGGGTGCTGGCTTCGACGGACGAAGGATTCGTTTCAACCTGGATCCCGACCGTGTTCGAAGCGGCTCACCGGGACGTCGGGTTGCGGGTGGCCCTCGATGAGATCTGCAACCAGGCTGAACTGGCCGTGAGGGGCGGGGCAGCGGTGGTGGTGCTCTCTGATCGCGAAGTGACCGAAGCGCTGGCCCCCGTCCCGATGCTCCTGGCGGTCGGTGCGGTCCATCATCGGCTGATCGACGCCGGCCTGCGGCTCGATGCGTCCATCCTGGCGGTTTCGGCCGAGCCCCGCGACGCCCACGATCTGGCCACGCTGGTCGCTTTTGGCGCTTCGGCGGTGAACCCGTATCTAGCGATCGAGCTGGTCCGGTCCCTGGCCGCATCCGGCCAGATTGGAGTTGATCCGGTGGCCGCTCAGGAGAACTACCGCACGGCGCTTCAGGACGGTTTGCTGAAGATCATGTCGAAGATGGGGATCTGCACGATCAGCTCGTACCGGGGGAGCGAACTGTTCGAATTGATCGGTCTCGACGATGAGCTGAGCAGGCTTGCCTTTCGATATGCACCGCGCCGGGTCGGTGGTATCGGCATGGAGAGGATTGCGGCCGACGTGCTCTCCTGGCATGCGAAATTCCTGGAAGGCAGTGAGGATCCGGGCGGCTTCTACAAGCACCGGCGCGGGGGCATCACCCACATCACCAGTCCCGCAGTCGTCCTGGCTCTCCAGAAGGCAGTGCGCTCGGGAGCGCAGAGCCAGTGGAATGCCTATCGCACGGTGATCAACGACCGCCCTCCGAGCCTGATCCGGGATCTCTTGCGAGTGGCTCCCCGTCAATCGATTCCTCTTGAGGATGTTGCTCCCGTCGACCACATCATGCGGCGCTTCGTCACCGCGGCGATGTCGCTCGGGGCGCTTTCCCGGGAGGCTCACGAGGCGCTCGCGGAGGCGATGTCGATGATCGGCGGCATGTCCAACTCGGGAGAGGGCGGTGAGGACCCGGGCCGGTTCGGAACGCCGCGCAATTCTGAGATCAAGCAGATTGCCAGCGGTCGATTCGGGGTGACCCCTTCCTACCTGGCCTCCGCCGAGGAGTTCCAGATCAAGATGGCCCAGGGGTCAAAACCGGGCGAAGGTGGTCAATTGCCGGGTCACAAGGTCACGGAGGAGATCGCCGGTCTGCGGCACACCGAACCGGGGGTGACCCTCATCTCCCCGCCACCGCACCACGACATCTATTCGATCGAGGATCTGGCCCAGCTCATCTACGATCTCAAGTCGTTCAAGCCTTCGGCCCGGGTTTCGGTGAAGCTGGTTTCGGAACCCGGGGTCGGTACGGTGGCCGTCGGAGTCGCCAAAGCCCGGGCCGACGCCATCACCATCTCCGGGGCAGACGGCGGGACCGGAGCCTCCCCCCTCGTCAGCGTCAAACACGCCGGTTCTCCGTGGGAGATCGGCTTGGCCGAAGCCCACCAGGTTCTGGTGGCGAAGGGCCTTCGGAGCCGGGTCACGCTCGAGGCGGACGGCGGGCTGCGGACCGGATGGGACGTTGTCGTGGCTGCCCTCCTGGGTGCCGAACGATTCGGTTTTGGCACGCTGCCCCTGCTGGCGCTCGGTTGCAAGATGGTGCGTCAGTGCCACGAGAACACGTGCCCGGTGGGGATCGCTACGCAGAGCGAAGACCTCCGCGCCAAGTTCACCGGTGCCCCCGACCAGGTCGTGCAGCTGTTCACGCTGCTGGCCGAGGAGGTTCGCGAACACCTCGCTGCCCTGGGCGCCCGCACCCTCGATGAGATCATCGGTCACGCGGAGCTGCTCGAAGCCGTCGATCCGACGCACCCGGTCGCCCGGGATCTCGAACGGCTCTTCGTCCGGGCCGACGACTTCACCCGGCACCCCGGATATCGAACGGCGCCCCGACCGCGACTCTCGCGCCGTCTCATTGCGGACACGGCACAGGCAGTTGCCGATCGCGAACCCATCGAGGTTGCGTATCCCATCACGAATTCCGACCGGGCCATCGGCACGACGCTGTCCGGGAGGATCACCAGGAGGCACGGGTCAAAAGGATTGCTCGAGGACACCGTCCGGCTGCGCCTGGCGGGCACAGCCGGCCAGAGCCTCGCAGCATTCCTGGCTCCGGGTATCTCCATTCATCTGGATGGGCCTGCCAACGACTACGTTGGCAAGGGCATGGGTGGAGGCCGGGTGGTTGTCGTTCCCAGGCTGAACGCACCGGCCGCCGGCGAAGGTACCCCGATACCCCACGGCGCCGGAAACGCAGTTCTCTATGGAGCAACCGGCGGCCGTTTGTTCATCGGGGGGTCCGTCGGCCAGAGGTTCGCCGTTCGCAATAGCGGAGCCGAGGCCGTTGTCGAGGGTTGCAGCGATCATGGCTGTGAGTACATGACCAATGGACTGGTGGTCGTGCTCGGCCGGGTCGGGCGCAACTTCGGTGCCGGGATGACGGGTGGCAAGGCCTACGTGTGGGATCCCAACGGAACATTCCCGGCCGCCGTGGCCGACACCGCACCACTCCATCGACGTCCGGACGAGATGGAGCAGCTGGAAGTCAGGGCCATGGTCGAGGCACACCTGACGTTCACCCGAAGTTCGACGGCCGCCGCGTTGCTTGACGAATGGGATCGAGCCGCCCACGCATTCTGGGTGCTCTCACCCGGCCGGTCCGCCGCCATGGAAGCGCAGGCAGACCTTGCCGACCCGGTCATCGATTTCATGCTGGAAGTCCCGGTTGCGGGGCAGTTCACGGAAGGCAGCGCGGACCCGGGCTAAAGAACCCGCGCTGGTACTATGTCCTATCTCCGTAGTGCAAATTGGGGTGAGCAACGACCATGGCAACCGTCGACATTGACTTAGGTGCCTACAAGCTGGGCTGGAGCGACAAGGAAGACTATGTCTTCAAGCCCGCGAAGGGCTTGAACGAGGACATCATCCGTCAGATGTCGCTGATGAAGGGCGAGCCGGATTGGATGCTCGAATTCAGGCTCAAGGCCTACAAGCGCTGGCTCCGCAAACCCATCCCGCAGTGGGGTGGCGGCGGACTGCTCAACGAGATCGACTTCGACGACATCTACTACTACATCAAGCCGACCGAGGGCCAGGCCAAAGATTGGGACATGGTTCCCGACTCGATCAAGGAGACCTACGAAAAGCTGGGGATTCCGCAAGCCGAGCGCAAGTACCTGGCAGGGGTCACGGCCCAGTACGAGTCGGAGGTCGTCTACCACAAGAACCGCGAGGACCTCGAGAAGCTTGGGGTTCTGTTCACCGACATGGACACTGCGGTTCGCGAGTATCCCGAGATCGTCAAGGAATACTTCGGGACGATCATTCCGCCAAACGACAACAAGTTCGCCGCCCTCAACTCGGCCGTGTGGTCTGGCGGTTCGTTCATCTACGTTCCTCCCGGCGTCCACCTCGATCAGCCCCTCCAGGCGTACTTCCGGATCAACGCCGAGAACATGGGTCAGTTCGAGCGGACGCTCATCATCGTGGATGAGGGGGCGTACTGCCACTATGTCGAGGGTTGTTCTGCACCCGTCTACTCGACCGACTCGCTGCACTCCGCCGTCGTTGAGATCGTGGTCAAGAAGGGTGGGCGGTGCCGGTACACGACCATCCAGAACTGGTCGAACAATGTGTATAACCTGGTCACCAAGCGGGCGGCCGCCTACGAGAACGCCACGATGGAGTGGGTCGACGGCAACCTCGGCTCCAAGCTGACAATGAAGTACCCGGCCGTCTGGCTGCTGGAACCCGGAGCCCACGGCGAAGTGTTGTCAATCGCCTTCGCCGGCCCCGGCCAGCACCAGGATGCCGGCGCCAAGATCGTGCATGCAGCTTCGGACACGACGTCGACCATCACCTCGAAGTCGATATCCCGGGGGGGAGGCAGAGCGGGATACCGGGGTCTCATCCGGGTGGAGCCGGGCGCCGAGAGAACCAAATCGTTCGTGCGCTGCGATGCGCTGATACTCGACGATCATTCTCGCTCGGATACCTATCCGTATATGGAGATTGAGGAAGCCGACGCTCAGATCGGTCACGAAGCGACCGTCTCCAAGGTGGGGGAGGACCAACTGTTCTACCTGATGAGTCGCGGACTGAGCGAAGAGGAAGCAACCTCGATGATCGTGGCGGGTTTCATCGAACCCATCGTCAAGGAACTGCCGATGGAGTACGCCGTTGAAATGAACCGCCTGATCGAACTCAACATGGTCGAGGCCGGCGCTATCGGATAGCGGGCCGGGATCCGCCACTTCTTCACCGAAGGATCGGCTGCGGTCGTGGTCGGGATCGTGCCTAGAGTCCCCAAGTCGACCACGGAGGATCATGACTGAAAAGAGAGTCGCGGTCGTCACAGCTGCAGGCAAGGGGATGGGCGCCGCGATTGCTCGCGAATTAGCGGCCGACGGCTACGCCGTTTCTTTGCTTTCGGTATCAGAGGCAGCCGTCGAACTGGCGAAGGAGCTGGGCGGGATCGGAATGCGCGGATCGGTAACGAATCCTGCCGATCTGGCCACCCTGGTGCGAAGGACTACCGACGGTTTCGGCCGGATCGATGCGGTCGTCAACAACACCGGGCATCCTCCCAAGGGACCGCTGCTCGAGATCTCCGACGAACAGTGGCATGCCGGCCTCGACCTGGCGGTGCTCAATGTGGTGCGCATGGCCCGGCTGGTGACTCCCATCATGCAAGCTGCCGGGGGTGGAGCCATCGTCAACATCTCGACGTTTGCCGCATATGAGCCGGATCCCGGTTTTCCCGTCTCGGCCAGCCTCCGGGCTGCCCTGGGGAGCTTCGCCAAGCTCTACGCCGATACGTACGCCGCCGATGGGATCCGCATGAACAACGTCCTGCCCGGATTCATCGAGAGTTACCCGGTCGACGAGAACACTGTGGCGCGGATCCCGATGGGCCGCGCCGGTACGGTTGAGGAGATCGCCAAGACGGTCGCCTTTCTCGTGTCGGGCGGCGCTGGATACATCACGGGGCAGAACATCAAGGTTGACGGGGGCATCACCCGCTCCGTGTAGCAGCGATGGCGCCCGATCTGGCGATATCGGTGGGCTACTCAACTGGTTTCAAGGGCGTGAATCCCAAGAGCCGCCACACCAAGATGCCAACAGCGACGCCAAGAAGAAACGGAAACACCGGAGACCGGTCCCCACCTGGCCACTCCAATATCGGGTTACCCAACCATGACGTGCAACGCTCCCAACTCGACACGCCACCCGGTATGTTGCACCCGGCGGTCATGGTGCCGAGAAGGGTGACGACTCCCGCCGATGTCGACAGGGCAATCCGCGATGCGAGAGCGATACTCACAGGCCGAGGCGATGTATTCGTGGGAAGGCCCATTCGAGTCCGGCGCAACGTTGATCGGTGTCGACGGCGTGGCGACCACCGAGCGAGCGGATGTGATGTGGCGATCACGATTCCAATGTTGCGTGTTCGCCGTACCGAGCGCCGACGTGCCGTTATCGCGTACCTGCTAGGTGCGCTTGATATGACGCATAGCGGGGTGATCTGGGCGGGTAGATGGCGGCCTACAAGGCTTCTCCCACGTGTGGTGATCGGTGTGAGTCTCACCGCGAAGCCTTGATCGTTCATACATTCAACCGTCAGAGCGGTGATCTCGAACCTATCAACGTCGACGTGGGCGACGCTCGTGTAGTCGGGGTCGTTCAACCCATCAGCGATGACGGGCCCGTTGTGATCCTCGTGGTGTTCATGTCGAGTTGGACGTCGGGAGACATCTCCGCAGTGCCATCAGAATCAGAACCATGGTCTGCGCGGCGTACGTTGCTCGGCAAGTAACCGGATTCTGCGCCGCTCCCAACCGAGACGGCGACGCTCAATACGCCCGCGCCGCCAACGGGTTAAGACCCTCGTGAGTCGACTCTGACGGGCTGACTCATTGTTGGAGGTACTCACGCTTCCATCTTCTCGCATAAGGAGTCCGCAGACAAGCTCAAGCGTGGCGATGGTGGGGTTTCGTTCTGATAGGAACTGCTTCCAGATGGAAACGCTCTACACCAAACCCTCATCATGCTTGCTGGCGACCATCAGCAAGGATTGAGTCACCGCATCGACTGTGAATCTGTCGTCCAGTGCCGGTTTGCGACGACCATTCGGAGCGAAGGTATCGCTCACCGTCCGGAGCACTGATCGACCACCGCGTGGTGTCCCCGAACCGGCAGATATGCCAACCGCCGACCCACTATCAGGACACATCACACCCGGTGGTCGATCAGTGCTCGGATAATCGAGCGCAGTGATGCCGTTCTGGGACACGTCGGGTAGTGAGTGTCATGGCGCGAGATCAGGGTGATCTGGGCGGGTCGGGCGGGTGTGCGGCGGTGCAGACGCTGACATGGTCTGGGGTCGAGTCGCCAGACGGCTACTAGCTTGGATGGTGTCGGAGGGGATGATGACACGGCGAATCTCGACAACCGCAATGTCCATTGGGTTGGTTGGCGTTGTTCTCGTGGTATCGGCGTGTTCGTCTGGTCAAGGGTCGATCGGGGGAAACCCTTCCGAAGTCCCCGAAGGTCTTGTGGACGGCACGGACGATTTCGTTGCATGCATGGACCGGGCGGGATTTGGCCCAGTCGGTCAGGTGCAGGTCGTGTTTGCCAAGACTGGCGATTTCTTCGCGATCGACCAACTTGTTGCGGGACTGCCCGAAGGGGAACAGGCTTTCCTTTCCTTGGCGGATAGCGAAGCGACCGACCGGCGAGACAAATACTCGGCGTGCGCTGAGGAGCTTCTTACCCAAGGCACGGAGCCAGGACCCCTCCTCGAACCTCTTCCAGCTAGGTTCCGCGCCCAGGTGGAGAGCTGTCTGCTGCAAGCACCTCTGGTTTCAGGTTTGGTGCTGATAGATGCCGGGGTTGACGAGGACGGCCATCTTGATATCAGATTCGAGCATGACGGCCTCGAAGACCCCTTGGAGAGCGTCTTGACAGACTCGGATAGAGCTTGCCTCGAAAGAGTGGAACGCGCCTACCGCGATCATCGGACTGCCCAAGGGTCCTAGGGACGATGATCCAACTGCATTGCGGATCGGCAACCGGTGGGGCTATCACCAGTCGTCTCAACATGGCAAAGTCGCCGCCCACAGCGCATATCCACGCTCAACCGCCGACTTCGCCGGGGGCTGAATCCACCCTTGGACCGGCAGTTCTGTTGCGGGCCGATCGATGGGCGTTGCTGCAAGAGACGGCGCACTCGGAGAAGACAAAGAGGGAACGTCACCTTTGGTCCTCTCGGACCTTCCAGCGTGACCGGTTTTCACCCTCACATGCCGGCTCTTCGGTGGGTCATTGCTCCGAGCGCACCGTCACAGTCAAGAATGCCGCCAATCACCCCCACGTGTCAACCCCAACCGCTCGCGAGGTGAGGATATGTGGGTAATCCGTCCTAGATCCATCATCGGTCGGAACGACTCCGCCACGGTCCGTGTTCGCCGTGGAGCCGGGCCGGTAGCGCAGGAGGTGCCGGTATGCGCTTTTCAAGGAAACGGGCGATATGGCGCGAGATTAGGGCGATATGGGTGGATCAAACGGAGTCGTCTTGATCAGGCTCCAATGCCGCGGCCATCTCCCCACCGCCGGGAGGGGGACGTCTGGGTTCTCGCACCCCGGCTTCCTCGGGGCCAGCACCAGGAGGAGGTTTCGACAATCTTCGGATGTCTCTCCTGAAACGGATCCAGCCGGTCACCGCACCCACCAACAACAAGCCTGCCGCCGCATACAGCACACCCGTCAGGAACGTCCCACCGACCAGCAAAAACACCCCACCGCCACCGACCATGATCACCGAACCCGCGAAGAGATTCACCCACAGCCGCTGGCCTCGGAACGGTTCCACGGAGGCTGCGAAGAAGTGCTTCGGGCTGCCCAAGCTGTATGCCCATAAACGGTTCCGGCGACTCTGACGCTCGTAACGTCGCCGACGGCGTTGTAGCTGCCGTAGTTGGGGTTGATCCATCCGGTACCTCGCCGTACAAGCATGCCACACCGCCCTTGTCCGAGGTGCCGGGATGCATGGATTTGGTGGCGGCCCGTTGTGGCTCCAGAACTAGGTGATAGGCGTCGTGGGTCGCTGTACTGTGACGTCAATGACCAGACGTACCGTCCAAGTGATGGGCTTGACCAGTCTGATCCTGGCGATCGGATTGTTGCTGTGGCCGGTTCAGGAAGGCCAGACCTTGCTCGAAGAGTGGGGCGACGGCGAGTTCCTCGGGTTTGTGAGAGGGCATGATGGCGATTCGGTGATGCCCGTTGCGGTCATAGTGGACGGCGTCCCACCCGGAGACGAGCTACTCAAAACTGATCTTCGCGATCGGATCGTGCTGGCGTCTGTGTTCGGGGTGACGGCCCTGGCAGCAGCCGCCGGACTACTCGTCCTCAGCCGAAGACCTCCGAAACGACGAGACTATCTCGAGAAAATGCCAGGGTCTGAGTAGCGAATATCGAACCTGACTGCGGCCATGTCACCTGCGGTCAATCCGTACTGGATCCGGCATGTTGTTTGCACTCTGCCGGCGACGCGGGGTGGCAAGGCGAGATCGCCACGCTGAGTGTCGACCCGTCAACGGACGAGCGCACGCATCTTTGCCGATCTCGGATAGGGGGACCTTGTGCTCGTTATGGCTCCGTATTTGGTGATCTGGTCGGCAGCGTTCTGGGTACGATGGCGTGATGAACGGGGCCGATTCGGAGCAGCGAGACGCTGTGGTTAGCAGCGTGCTTCGGACGCTCAGAGACAGCGTCGTTGGTGTGTATCACTACGGATCGGCGGTGTTGGGTGGCTTGCGTCGGTTCAGCGATCTCGACTTGCTGGTCGTGGTGGATCGCCCAACGACCGGCGAACAGCGTCGACAACTCCTTGCTGAGATCATGCCTGTGTCCGGGAGTCGCGGCACCCGTCTTGCCGGACGCCCCGTCGAGGTCACGATCGTTCTCCAAGGGATGGTCAAGCCGTGGCGTCCGCACCAGGAACGGGAGTTCCAATATGGCGAGTGGCTGCGGGGAGACTACGAAGCGGGTTTCGTCCCAGAACCCCAGCCCGACCGTGACTTGGATCCGCTGTTGGCCACCGTCCTGGCTGCGTCGGTTGCCGTCGCCGGTCCACCTGCCCACGAGGTGATCGATCCGGTGCCGCACGAAGGGCTCGTCGCCTCGATGCGTGCGGCAGTGCCGTCCCTCTTTGCGGACCTCGACACCGACACCACCAACGTGCTCCTCACGCTGGCACGCATGTGGTACACCAAGGACCGTGGAAAGATCGTTGCGAAAGACGAAGCTGCTACCTGGGTCCTCGACCGGCTCCCCATCGAGCTTCGGCCGCCACTCGAGCATGCACGAGCGGTGTACCTTGGCGAGGAGGACGCCCCACTCGATTATCTTCCAATCCCGGCTACATCAACAGCAGAACATCTCGTTGCGGTCATCCGCAGATAGAGCCGCTCGGCCGAGAGGGCGGGTGAAGCCGCATTCTGCGCAACCCACTCACGAGGTGCCGATCGGGGACAGTTCGGTCTCCTGCAGGACGGTCGTTCGTGTCCGGGATGCGTTTGATCGGCGTGGTTGGAGGATGGTGCGGCACCTAGGTGGATGCATGACCAGGTACGTCATCGGTCCGGTGTGGCGATGCGTTTGACCCACGAGCGTGCTGTTCTTTCCGATCGGCACCAGATGCCTTGCGCCGACGCCTCCTCGATCGCAACTGCTGTCCGCTCTTTACCAAGCAGTGCAACGGGGAGAACGTTGCGAAGATGGACGCCGATACGGACCTGGACTATGTCCGAGGTCTACGCATTCGACTGCTTGGCGCAGGGTCCTCCAACGTTGCTTGGAAGACTGCCGACAAACTCGGGTGGTCGGAGACTTTCGATCGCCGAGTACGTCGCACTGACGCAGCTGCAGGCAGACGCCTTGGTTAGGCTCGACCGCCAACTCGCCCAAGCGGTCGCGGAACTCGCGAGGTTGCTCCAATCGAGGAGTACTGAATCATGATCACCAATCTCTGAGCGCAGGGCGCCCATATCGACGCCGATTGGGCCCATGAACCACGCCGGATCCAGCACTAGTTGCTAGCCCCTCCGCTATCTGGGATACCGGCCGAGTAGTCGGGGGAATCCGCACATAACGACGGCCACCCCACCCTGTCAGCGCCGTTGAAACCGCTCTGGAACCGGCAATCGGCGCTAGCTCTCCCGTTATCTGGAAGGTCGGCGAGGATTCACTGGTGCGTGGTCGATGAGTCGGCGAGCCGTCTCCACCAGCCGCTTGGCGGTCTCGGCGGTCAAGTCCATGCGAGATGCGGCCGATTCGGGAAGGTTGCGAGCCCCGTCCATCATCGGGACCTGGGCCAGGTCGAGAGCCTGGAGGGTTGCGATTTGGCGGGAGCGGAGCCGGGCGATGAGAGATTCATCGCTAACCAATAGCTGTTCGAGCTGGCCGATGGTCGTCTCTACCGTTTTCATCTATCAAACAGACCGTCCAGGTATGACAAGAAACGTTGACTAACGCTGTCTGTAGTCGGGATGGCATCGTCGCCCGACCCGGCTCCCGGATCGACTCATTACGCTCCATCGACGCAAAGGGGGCATGGGTGGAGAGAAGAACCCTTCCCGGGCGGACTCCCAGACCAGGGCCGGCGGACAATCCGGGCGCGCGAAAAGGCTGTATGGCGCTTAACGGCTTCCGAAGCCGACGACGGCGGCCAGGAAGATGCCGCCGATCACCGAATAGACGACCGAATACCCGGCCATCTCAACGATGGGGGGGAACCCGGCAGCCCGGGTCAAGATGGCAGCTACAAGGCCACCGATGATGCCCATCAGTATCGAACCGACGACGGAGGCTTTGCGACCTGTGAGGACGCCACCCAACAAACCGCCGAAAGCAGCCGCTGCGAGGATGACGAGCATGTTGGGGGTGAAGTCGAGGTCCATGTGGGCAGGTTACAGCAACGACTCGAGATCAATCGAACATGACGGGTGTCTTAGCTTCGAGATAGCTCTCCCCTCGATCTGGCGCACACGTTCCCGGGTCAGGTTGAAGATCTTTCCCACATCGGAGAGCGTTCTGGGTTCGCCGCCGTCGAGGCCGAAACGCATCATCAGCACCTGACGCTCGCCCTCTTCGAGAATGCGGAGGGCGTCGATGAGGTGGAGGCGGCGCATGACGGCGGCGGTGTGACCGAAGGGGTCGGGCGCGCTCTCGTCTTCCACGAAGTCCTGCAGTTCGGCGTCTCCCTCTTCGCCGACCGGGCGGTCGAGCGAAACAGTGTCGGAAGGAGCCGACAGCGCAGCTTCAACTCGTTCGACGTCGAGTCCGCTCGCTTCTGCGATTTCAGCGAGCGTCGGCGGCCGGCGCAGTTCTTCGGCCAGAGCCTGTTCCGTGTCCTGCACCGTTCTCACGACATCGACCATATGAACCGGCAGCCGGATGGTGCGCGCCTGGTTCCCGAGTCCGCGGGTGATCGCCTGGCGGATCCACCACGTGGCGTAGGTCGAGAACTTGAAGCCCTTTCTCCAATCGAATTTCTCGACCGCCCGGATCAGACCGAGGTTGCCCTCCTGGATGAGGTCGAGGAGATCGAGACCCCGCCCGGCGTAGCGCTTGGCGATCGAGATGACGAGGCGAAGATTGCACCGGATGAACATCATCTTCGCTTCTTCACCGGCGTGGGTCAGGCGGTAGAGCTTGGCACGGTCCGCGGGAGTGAGATCTTCGCCCGACTCCAGCTTGTGTTGAGCCTTGCGGCCGGCCTCCATCGCCCGGGCGAGCCGCACCTCATCTTCGGCATCCAGCAAGGTGTGGGCGGACACCTCTTCGAGATAAATGCCCACCGTGTCGTACATCGGGATTGAATCGCGGCCGCGCTTGGGCAAGCTCTCACATCTCCTGTCATTGCCAGCATTTGCAAGGTATCACGCCGGAGTGGAGCTGACAACGGCGAATCGGTGCTGGGAGGCGATCATCTCTGTCCGGTTGCCGGTCATCTGCTGAAGTTGAGTACCCTCTCGTGCTATGCAGATAGGCCAGATCCGGCGGACGACGATCAGCAAGCCAGCGCTCGCCTTGCTCCTCATGGGCTCGCTGGGGCTATCCGCCTGTCTCAACACCTCCATTGTGGTGGTCGGAGAGACGCCTGCTCCCGTGCCTCCGCCTCCTCCGCACATCTTCGTGAGCGTGGTCGACGACACCGGAGCGTCGGTTGCCGGAGCCCGGGTCGACTTCGGGGGTCTCGTCACGGAGACTGATGTGGGCGGAATGGCTGCGACCGTCTGGGAGGACATACCTATCGCCGTGGTGGCTGCCGCTCCCGGATTCCATGAGGCGACGGCCAGTCTCGAAGCGTTCAGTGATGATCCGGTCCAGATAGCACTCCGGCCGGTGGTGCTCACCGGTCGCGTGGTCGATCCAGACGGTGACGGGATCGAGGGCGCTGCGGTTCGGCTCGGTGACGTTGCAGCGACGAGCGGCCCGAACGGCTCGTATCGCCTGGAACGGGTTCTCCCCGGCGACGTTCACGTCACCAGGCCGGCCTGGATGACGGCCACCGCGCCCTGGGACGGCGCAACAGCCGGAGTCGATATCGTCCTCGAACCGAGGGTGGTCAAAGCTCTTCACGTCACCGGTTGGACTCCGCAGAACGCCGAGGCATGGAACGGACTCCTGGATCTCGCCGATTCGACCGAGATCAACGCCTTCGTGGTCGACCTGAAAGACGAGTCCGGGCGGGTCTACTACCAGTCCGCGGTCCCGCTCGCCGTGGAGGTGGAGGCAACGCGCGAGTTCTATCGACTCGACGAACTCATCGAGGAAGTGGAGCAGCACGATCTCTACATGATCGGCCGACTGGTCACGTTCCAGGACCCGGTGGCTGCGCGGGCGCGGGTCGATCTGGCGATCACCAACTCGGACGGCAGCCCGTTCGAGAAGAACGGTCAGTACTTCCTCGACCCGACGGACGCCTCCGCTCGTCAGTATGCCCTTGATCTGGCCAAAGAGGCCTGCGAGGCAGGCGTCCATGAGATCCAGTTCGACTACGTGCGATTTCCCGACGGTTTCGGGACTTCGGTCCGATTCGACGGCGGGGCGGCGTACCTCGGCGCGTACAACGATGTTGCGGCAGGAGATGCCCGGGTAGGGGTCATCGCGGCCTTCCTGCAACAGGCGCGCGAGATGCTGAACCCGCTCGGATGTGCGGTTTCGGCGGATGTGTTCGCCATCACCCTGTCCGTTCCCGACGACCAGGGCATCGGACAGCGGACCGAAGATCTATCCGGAGTGGTCGATGCGATCAGCCCGATGATCTATCCGGACCACTACTCGGACGGCTCCTTCGGATATGAGAATCCTTTCGATCATCCCGGCGGGGTTATTGATGCAGCCCTGGCCGCCGGCATGCCCCGGTTGCAGCCGACCGCGATCATGCGTCCCTGGTTGGCCGACTACTACTACGGGCCTGCGGAGGTGCGAGCCGAGATCGACGCAGCCGAGAAGTACGGCATCGGCTGGATGCTCTGGAACGCCAACAGCAACCACACCGCGGGTGCCCTCGAACCAGAAAGCGACGACCCTGCTTCCGATTGAACCGGTGTGCGGCATCAGCGCGTGGGGGCGAAGGCCGATCCCATGATGTCGCTGGTGAAGGGGCCTTCCACCCGTCCATCCGCCGCGTAGCGATACAGCGCCGCCTGGAAGACGGCGTTGAGCGCAGACAACACCACAGCCGTGCCAACGAACCACAGCACGGCAACCGAGATGGAGATTGTCACCACGGTTCCGTTTCCGCTCGCTACGGCCAGGGCGATGAGAGCCAGGGCGGGAAGCGCCGCCAGGAACCCGAGCAGCCCGAATCCCACCATCGCGACGACGTTCTCTCCCCACGTTCGTTTGAACAGCTCTCCGGACCTGCGGATCGCATCACGGACCGGGAGATCTTCGATCACGAGAACGGGGATGACGAGGAAGGTGACCAGGCCCCACGCCAGGCCGGCCAGACTGGCGGCGATGCGACCGAAGATGCCGCCGCGTTCTTCGAGCATCCGGAGCAGCACCGAAACTGTCGCCGAAACGACTGCCCAGGGAAAGATTCGTCCGGCTCGCCGGGTGGCTCCGCGGAGGGCGCTGCCCAGCGTCGGATTGCCGCCCTGGAGCCGTTCATCCGCAGCGGAGACGAGTGCTGTGTTGAAGAAGATGGTTACGTAGGCGAGGGCAACATAGGCAATGAACGCAACGACGTAGGTGACCGGGCTCTCCTGATCGACGATCAGCACCGTCGGCACCAGGAAGGTAGCTCCAACCACCGCGCTCGCCAGGAACGAGAGGACGGGAAGCAGGAGGAGTTCCTTGTCGGCCTTGATGACCCCTGCAGAGGCCTTCGCCAGCTCCAGCGTGCGTCGCAGTTTTCCCATGGCTCCTCATTCTGTGATGGGTGCACCATTCTGCCCGACCCGGTCATCCTGGCAGTGACTTGTACGCTTGGGTCCGTGGGAATACTCGAAGTGCAAAGAGCGGTGGAGACCTGCAGGCGCTGTCCGCGGCTCGTGTCCTGGAGAGAGGAGGCGGGCCGCACCAAGCGGGCCGCATATCGGGACTGGGATTACTGGGCAAAGCCGGTGCCCGGGTTTGGGGATCCAGAAGCCCGGCTCCTCATCGTGGGGCTCGCTCCGGCCGCCCACGGGGCCAATCGTACCGGCCGGATGTTCACCGGTGACCGATCCGGGGACTGGCTGTTCCGGGCATTGGCTCGAGCAGGATTCGCCAATCAACCGGAAGCGGTGTCCCGCCAGGATGGCCTCGTGCTCCAGGACGCGTTTGTCAGCGCCATCGTCCGGTGCGCCCCGCCCGACAACCGGCCGACACCGGAGGAGCGGGAGGTTTGTCGGGGCTGGCTGGAAGCGGAACTGGACCTGCTGCGCCGGGTCGAAGTTATCGTCCCGCTGGGCGGGATGGCCTACGCGCAGGTGCTGCGCATCCTTGCAGGGCGAGGCGTCGAAACCCCCCGGCCGCGCCCCCGTTTCGCGCACGGGCTCGAGGTCGATCTGCGGCCAACCGGCCCGCGGCTGGTGGCGTCCTACCATCCCAGCCAGCAGAACACCTTCACCGGACGGCTCACCGAAGAGATGCTGGACAAGGTCTTTGCCAGGGCGCATACGTTGATCGCCGCCGGCCGGTAGTCGTCGCGGGAACCGATCCGTCGCTTCGTTTCTCCTATTTACCCGGTGCTAATACCATAGAACCGCATCATCCTCGAGGAGTTCTTTCGTGCCAACCCGTCCCGCCCTGCCGCTTCGCCCGGAGACGATCGATCAACTCAACGCCGACGTCCCGGACTTCTTGTCCGCCGTTCGGGCGCGGGGTCTCGAGTTCTTCGAGAAGCTGGAGATGCCGACGTCTGCGGAAGAGGTGTGGCGGTATGTCGACCTCGACTTCCGGCTCCAGGATCTCGATCTGGCTCCGGCACCCGGGCACGGGATGAGCGAGGCCGACGAAGTGGCTCTGGCGCTCGGCACCACGTCCGGCTACGCCACGGTCACCGATGGGACGGTGACCAATATTCAGGCCGATGAGGACGGCGTCGAGTTCGTTTCTCTGCAAACCGCATTCTCGGAGCCGGGGCCAGCCCTGGCCGCACGGTATGGCACCGGGATCGCTCCCGATCTCGACATCTTCTCGGCTGCCCACCACGCGTTTGCTCATGATGGCGTCTTCCTGCGGATCCCGGCCAACCGCAGCGTCGAGCGGCCGTTCTACATCGATGTGCAGGCGACCGCGGAGGGAACGGTTTCCTTCCCTCACGTCACGATCCTGGTCGAGGCAAACGCTGAGGCCAGCGTCGTGGTGGGGTTCCGGTCGCCCGCCGGGAAGTTCCTGGTGGTCAACCCCCAGATCGAGGCGTTCGTCGAGGATGGGGCGCGGCTCAGGCTCAGCACCGTCCAGCGATTCGCCTACGACACCTACAGCATCACCCAGGAGCGGGTACTCATCGGTCGCGACGCCAACGCCCGACTCGGCGAGGTTGGTCTCGGCGGCCGGTTGGGGCGCTTGCATTTGAATCTCGACGTGGCGGGGCGGGGTGCCTCGACCGACCTGGTCGGCTTGTACTTCGGAGAGCAGCAGCAGACACTGGACTACCGGCTGTTCATGAATCATCTCGGCTCGAACACGTCCTCGAATGTCTTTCTCAAGGGCGCCGTCGAGGATCAGGCGCGCTCCGTCTTCACCGGTCTGGTCAAGATCGAAAAGGACATCGCCAAGGTGAGTGCCTTTGAGACGAATCGAAACCTGGTCCTCTCCGAGGGCGCGTCGGCCCATTCGGTCCCCAATCTGGAGATTCTCAGTGACGATGTCATCTGCGGCCATGGGTCGACGGTTGGACCACTCGAAGAGGAACCCCTCTATTACCTGATGAGCCGCGGCTTGTCGGAAGCCCGGGCGGCCAGGCTGCTCGTGCACGGGTTTTTCGAGGAGGTCATCAACCGTTTGCCCCATCCCGACCTGGCCGGACCGGTGCGTGCTGAAGTCAATCGCAAGTTCGTTGAAGCCCAGGAAGAAGGCCGGGTCTGATGGCGGGTTGGGTCAAGATCACGGCCGTGGCCGCCTTGCCCGAGGAGCGGGGCATACGGGTTGAAGCGGGTCCGCATCGGATTGCACTGTTTCGGATCGGGAGCGACGTGCACGCCATCGGCGACCGGTGCAGCCACGCCGAGGCTTCCCTTTCCGAAGGCGATCTGTTCGACGACGAGATCGAATGCCCGAGGCACGGGGCTACCTTCGATATTCATACAGGCATGCCGCTGACGCTACCTGCGACCAAATCCGTGCCCGTCTACCAAACCAAGACCGAGGGCGGCGACCTGTACGTGCTCCTCGATGACCAGGAGGAATCGTGACCAGCACAGCTCTCTTGATCCGGGACATCCGGGCCTCGGTAGGGGACACCGCCATTCTGCGAGGCGTCGACCTCGAAGTTCCCTTCGGGGAGTTCCACGCCATCATGGGACCGAACGGCTCCGGCAAGTCGACGCTGTGCCACGTACTGACCGGCAAACAGGATTACTCGGTCGAAGGTTCTGCCGCGCTGGGCGGGACGGAGCTCCTCGACAAGTCGATCACCGAACGGGCCCGGCTCGGGCTCATGCAAGGGTTCCAATACCCTGTTGAGATTGCCGGGGTCGGTTTGCGCGAGTTCATGGAGGAGATTGCCGACGAGCGGGAGATTCCGGCAGACCTGATCGAGGAGCGCCTCGCCGCTTCGGCCGGCAAGTTCGACATGGAGCCGTTTCTCAACCGGGCCGTCAATGTCGATCTATCGGGTGGGGAGAAGAAGCGCTCGGAGATCTTTCAAATGGCCGTGCTGGCCCCCAAGGTGGCGATTCTCGACGAGATCGACTCGGGTCTCGACATCGACGCCGTTCGCGAGGTCGCAGAGGCTGTTGAAGCGATGCGGAGCCCGGACATGGCGGTGGTGATGATCACGCACTACAGCCGGATCCTGCGCTACCTCACACCCGATCGCATCCACGTGATGATGAATGGCAGGATCGTCGAATCGGGCGGCCCGGAACTGGCCGATGAGCTCGAGGAAGGCGGGTACGAAGCACTTCGCGAACGGCTGGGGATCGAGGCGTTGCCGGGTCCGGCTCGCCAGAAGGCGCCTTCGGAGTACTTCACCGACACGCCCTTCGACGTCTGAACGGTTCTCCTCAGGGGCCGTCGGCAGGAATCGTCAACTCGAAGGTCGTGGTGCCGTTGCCTTTGTAGATGAGGTCCCCGCTCATGAGCCGCGCCAGCGTCCGCGACACGGCCAACCCCAGTCCAACCGAGCCGGGTTGGGTACCCGGCTCGTGAGCGGACGTGTAGGGGTCGAAGATGGTGCCCGCCCGGTCGATCGGGACTCCCGGTCCGTCGTCTCGTACTGCCACGGTAACCCTGGGGCCGTCCCGAAAGGCTTCCACGGTCACGGTGCTCCCGCCGTAGCGGGCTGCATTGGACAGCAGGTTGCGGATGATCTGGCGAAACCGCAGGGGGTCACTCCAGATGAATTCTGCTCCCGGTTCGATGGTGACCGCCGGCCGTTCATGGCCGTTGGTGACGCAGTGGCCGAGAATGACGGCGTCCAATTCGGAGCGGAGATCGACGCGGCGCAGCTGGAGCGTGAGTGTGCCGATATCCGCACGGGCGGCAACGAGGAGGTCTTCGATGATGTCTGCCAGCTCCGAGCTCTGCGACGCGATGAGTTCAACGATCTCACGGGCATCGGTTCCCTCGTAGGTGTTCCAGTTGTCGTTGAGTTCGTGGGAGAGCCCCACCACGGCCGTGAGCGGCGTTCGCAACTCGTGACTGACGGATGCCACGAACTCGTCCTTCGATTTGATGACCGCTTCGAGGCGATCCTTGAGGGCGGTGAGCTGGGAGAGCGAATCTTCGAGACGGCCGTTTTCGAGTGAGACGCTGATCTGGTTTGCAAGCGTATCGAGCAAGGGCACGTCGTCCGGCACGAACGAGCTGATGTCGCCGAGCCGGTTGAAAACGATGATCACCCCGACGACGCCACTCGTACTGGTCAACGGGGCGACGAGAGCCTCTTTGATTGGTCCACGCTCGGATGGCGGGAGGCTGAGCGCGGATGCATCGCTCGCATCGAGAAGGGTTGCTTGTCCGACCTCCGCCAGCCTCTCCCACGCTCCGGGGGGTAGGTCGGCGGCTTGCATCACGGTCAGCCGATCGCCCGGCCCGACCGCGGTCCAGTACGTCTCCAATCGATTCCGTTCCGAAAAGAGAAGTATTTCGGCATATTCCGCCTCGAGCATCCGGGTCGCATCCTGGCAAGCGGCCACGAGCGCTGCTTCGATCTGCGGTGAACGATGCAGCGACCGGGTGGCCTCGTACAGGGATTCGAGTTTCGCTCGCTCCTGTCGTTGCGAGACGTAAGCCCGGTAGGCAAGGAAGAGAATCACGGGAGGTATGAGGGCCAGCCAACCCGCGGAGGGCGCGGCCCAGAAGATGACGACCGCACTCACCGCCAGGCTGGCGTTCATCGAACCGGCCAGGCAGCTGAGCGCCAGCACCTGCACGAGGTCTCTGCTCGGGACGTATCCGCCGGTCAGTCGAACCGCCGCATTGATCAGGAGGTCTGCGGAGATGGTGGCGACGAGGGAGGCGGCGACGGCTGCCAGCCAGCCGACCAATCCGAGGGGATCGCCGAGCGCAACGATGCCGCGGAAAACTGTGACGGCCAGAGCGCCCTGCAGGGCGAACTGAGCCATGTTGAACGCGAACTTGATCGCCGGGAGCCGGCGGTGGACCACATAGACGGTCGCGATACCGATCATCTGGGCAAGCACGAGGTTGACCGGTGAGACAAAGAACAGCCCGATGACCAGAGGGATTTCACTCATAGAGAAGGAATGGGCGTCCTTGCGGAAACGAAGGTGGACGACGGCCAGCTCCGCCACGGAGAACCCAACGGCCAGACCCCACCACGGCAGCCTGGGAGAGCTCCGCAGCGCAGGCAGGTCGAGAACCGAGTACCACACGGCAGCAGCGATCAATGCCACGAGCGCAGTCAGCCACCACACCCGGGCGCTTGTCGCGTGAACCGCGGGAGAGCCGTTTGGCCGGCGCGTTGTCTGCGTCACCTTTATCTCATCTGGTCGTGAGCGGACGTTTCCCTTCCGCCCTTCGCTAGAGAGCATCGGCATTCCGAAGCCCGGTCTTGACTACCTCCAGAAGGGTCTTAGGTCCCTGGGTCGGCGCGAGCACCGGGGCCTACGCTACGAGGGAGCAGAAACGAGAGGAGCCGACCGTGGAGTATCGGATTGAGCGGGATTCAATGGGCGAGGTCAAGGTACCGGTTGACGCCCTCTACGGGGCATCGACTCAGCGAGCGGTCGACAATTTCCCGGTGTCCGGCCTGCGGGTCGACCGCCGGATCATCTGGGCGTTTGGCTTGCTCAAAGGATCCGCGGCCGAAGTATCGGGAGCGGATGGTTTTGTCGACAAGGATAAGGCAGACTCGATTCGCCGGGCAGCCGACGAGGTCATGGCCGGCGGTCTCGACCATCAATTCCCGGTTGATGTCTTCCAAACCGGTTCGGGGACTTCCAGCAACACCAACAGCAACGAGGTGATAGCCCACCGTGCGACGGAGCTGCTGGGGGGCGATTCCAGCTCGAAGGCGGTGCACCCCAACGATGATGTCAACTTCGGCCAATCCTCGAACGACACCTTTCCCACGGCCATGCATGTCGCGGCCGTCGATGCGGTACGCCAGGACTTGCTTCCTGCCCTGGACCGCCTTGGTGGCTCGCTCGAGGCCAAGGCCGTTGAGTTCGCTGATGTGGTCAAGTCGGGCCGAACCCATCTCATGGATGCAGTCCCCGTGACGTTGGGTCAGGAGTTTTCGGGCTATGCAGCCCAAATCCGCAAGGCGGCAGAGAGAGTGGAGAAGGTCGTTCCGGAACTCGAAGAGCTTCCGCTGGGCGGCACCGCCACCGGGACCGGGATCAACTGCCCGGAGGGATATGCTGCGAAAGTCATCGCGGTCATGGCCGAGCGGACGGGATATGCGTTCCGGGAGGCCGCCAACCACTTCGAAGCGCAAGCTTCGAAGGACGCCATCGTCAACGCATCTGGCTCGTTGAAGACGGTGGCGGTTTCGCTCTTCAAGATCGCCAATGATCTGCGCTGGCTGTCCTCGGGTCCGGTCACCGCCATAGCCGAGATCAAGCTCCCCGCTCTGCAGCCTGGCAGCTCGATCATGCCTGCCAAGGTCAACCCGGTCATTCCGGAGATGGCGATGCAGGTGGCGGCGCAAGTCATGGGGAATGACACGGCCGTTGCCTGGGGAGGGGCGAACGGCAACTTCGAGCTGAACGTGATGATGCCGATGATGGCCCGCAATCTGGGCGAGTCGATTTCCCTGCTGGCGGCAGCGTGCCGGTTGATGGCCGAGAAGTGCGTCGACGGCATCGTTGCCGACGCCGAGCGGGCCCGTCACCTCCTCGAGAAGAACGTCATCGTCGTCACAGCCCTCAACCCCCATATCGGATACGACAACGGGTCGATCGCCGCCAAAGAGGCATTTGCGAGTGGCCGCACGGTGCGCGAAGTGGTGCTGGAAAAAGGCTGGATGACCGAGGAAGAAGTCGACAAGGCGCTCGACCTCAAGCGGATGACCGAAGGGGGAGTGGGCTAGCGGGAGGAGTCGGTAGTCGGCATGTGATGACCGGTAGCCGACTACCGGCGGCGTTGGAGTGCTTCCGCGAGCGTCGTCCAGGCCAGGTTGGCGCATTTGATGCGGACCGGGAACTTGCGAACGCCTTGCAGGGCTTCGAGGTCGCCGAGGAGTGCGCCCGGACGATCCGGATCGAGGCCCGCCCGGGCAGGGTCCGTTTCGATGTCCATCATGGCTTTGAAGGTCGAGATGAGGGTGCCGACTTCGTCGAGTGTCTTGCCTTTGATTGCCTGGCTCATCATCGACGCCGAGGACTGGCTGATCGAACATCCCTGGCCCTGGATGGCCACATCGACAATGCGATCTCCGTCCAGGCGAAGGTCGAGCTGCAACTCGTCCCCGCATAATGGGTTGATGCCCTCGGCGTGAGCGTCGGGGTGTTCGAGGGTCCCGCGATTGCGAGGATTGCGATTGTGGTCGAGGATCACGTCGCGGTAGAGCTCTTCAATCGACATGGAAGACCTCCTGAACCTTGCGGAGGCCGGCGAGGAGTGCGTCGACGTCCTCCTCCGTGTTGTAGATCTGGAAGGATGCGCGGACGGTGGCCGGGACGCCGAGCACTCGCGTGAGCGGCTTTGCACAATGGTGGCCCGCACGGACCGAAACACCTTCCTGGTCGAGGACGGTTGCTACATCGTGCGCATGGATGTTGCCGAGGGTGAAGCTGATGACTCCGCCCCGCCGACCGGGATCGGCCGGTCCGTAGACCCGCACCGCTGGTAGTTCTGCCAGCCGCTCCAAGGCGTAGCCGGTGAGTTCCCGTCCGTGCCTGCGCACTTCCTCCATGCCGATCTTTTCGAGGTAGTCGGCCGCAGCCCCCAGACCGATCGCTTCGACGATCGGAGGCGTTCCGGCCTCGAACTTGTGCGGCACAGGAGCCCAGGTCGACCCGTCGAGCCGCACGTCGCTGATCATTTCACCGCCGCCCTCAAAGGGCTCCATTGCTTCGAGCAGCGATGGCCGCGCCCAGAGTGCCCCGATTCCGGTCGGACCCAGCATCTTGTGGCCGGAGAACACAATGGCATCGGCCTCGAGCTTCTGGACATCGACCGGAGCATGGGTGATCAGCTGGGCAGCGTCGACCACGACGAGTGCGCCGGCCGCTCGGGCCGTTCGGGCGAGTTCCCGGACCGGTGGCATCGTTCCCGTTACGTTCGACATGCCGGTGAACGAGAAGATCTTCACCCGGTCGTCGAGGTATTCGGGGAGCCGGTCGAGGTCGAGTTGATAGTCCCCGGTCATGGGGAGATAGGCCAGCTCGGCTCCGGTCCGGCGGGCGACCAGCTGCCACGGGACAATGTTGGCGTGGTGCTCCATCATGGTGAGGAGGATCTTGTCGCCAGCCTGCAGATGGTCCATACCCCATCCGAAGGCGAGGGTGTTCAGCGCCGTGGTAGCCCCCCGGGTGAACACGACCTCAGATCGTGATCCGGCGTTGACGAATCTCGCCACCTTGCCACGCGCGTCTTCATATGCCGTGGTCGACTCCTCGGAGAGGAGATAGGCCCCGCGATGGACGTTCGCGTACGACGTGCGATACACGGTGTCCATGACGTCGAGTACCTGAGCCGGTTTCTGGCTCGAAGCGGCCGAATCGAGAAACACCAGGGGTTTTCCGTGGACGCGGCGCTGCAGTACCGGAAAATCCGGCTTCAGATGTGAGAAGTCGATCACGTCATCCTCGTTCTCAGACCGGGGCGCCGGCTCGGAACGAGTCGTAGCCTTCTGCCTCCAGCCGGACGGCAAGCGCGGGACCGCCGGACGTGAGCACCCGGCCGTTCATGAAGATGTGAACGACGTCGGGAGTGATGTAGTCGAGGAGTCGCTGGTAGTGAGTGATGATCAGGAACCCCCGTTCAGGTCCCGTCAGCTTGTTGACCCCGTCGGCAACAATCCGCAGCGCGTCGATGTCGAGACCGGAATCGGTCTCATCCATGATGGCCAGCTCCGGTTCGAGAACGGCCATCTGGAGGACCTCGTTGCGTTTCCGCTCTCCGCCGGAGAACCCCTCGTTCAGGTAGCGGTCCGCAAAACTCGTTTCAATGCCCAATTCGCGCATCGCGTCCATGACCTTCAGGCGCAGCTCGAGGACGGTGTAGTCGATACCGGTCCGGTTTGAGAGAGCCGCACGCAGGAAGTTGACGACCGACACGCCGGGTATCTCCTCCGGATACTGGAAGGCCAGGAACATGCCGAGGTTGGCCCGATCGTTGGGGGGTGCTTCGGTCACGTCTTCGCCCTTGAAGAGGATGCTCCCGGAGGTCACCTCGTAGTTTGCGTTGCCCATGAGCACGTTGGCCAGGGTCGATTTGCCCGAACCGTTGGGGCCCATGAGAGCGGCGATCTCGCCCTGTTCGACGGTCAGGTCGACGCCGCGCAGAATCTCTGCGCCGGCGACACGGGCGTGAAGGTCCTTGATCTGCAGCAGTGGTGATTGGGTCGGCATGATCACAGCCTAAATACACCACGGACATAGTGGAATTCCGGGTTGGTGTCTGCTCCGATCATGCACAGTGCCCTACGAACGCAACACGTCGAATGTCTGGTCGAGACCGGACAGGTCCGAGAGGTCGAGGTGTTGTACGTAATACTTGGTCACGCCCGCTTCCTTCAGCCCTGCCAGCGTTTCCGCAACCCGGGAAGGGGGACCGAGCGGTATCCCGTGCGATTCCCACCGGCGCTCCAGTTCTTCCGGTTCGTCGTCCCGGGCGGCGGCGACCACTTCGAGGGCCCGGCGATAGTCTGCATCGTCGACGCCGACAAGCACCGGTCCCATCACGCTCATGGTGATACGGTCCGGGTCGCGCCCGGCTCGCTCGGCGGCCGCCCGAACCCGCTCGATCTTGGGGGCGATTTCTTCGGCCCGGCCGACGAAGTGGTTGTACTCGTCGGCATAGGTGCCGGCCAGTCGCGGGGTGCGGGTCGGACCCTGGCCGCCGACGATGATGGGGATCGTCGTGGCCGGCCCGGGGCGGACATCGGCGTCCAGTTCGTAGTACCGACCGGCGAAGGATTGCTTTCCTTCGGCGAACGCCGCCTTGAGGTAGAGGAGGGCTTCTTCCAAACGACCGAACCGCTCGTTCCAGGCCGGGAACGGCAGCCCGAAGGCATCATGTTCGAGATCCATCCAGCCGGTCCCGACACCCAGATCGAGGCGCCCGGCCGACATCTGATCGATGGTCGCGGCCATTTTCCCCAGCACGGCAGGGTGCCGGAACGTGATCGGCGAAACGAGAACCGCCAGCCGGATATGCGAGGTCTCCCGGGCCAGTCCGGCCAGCACGGCAAATGCGTCCGTGGCCTCCGGTGCAGGTTGGCGGCTCGAGTAGTAGTGGTCGGAACGGGCAAAGCTGGTCAAGCCCGATTGTTCGGCCCAGCGGGCGGCCTCCAGCTGCTGTTCGTAGGTGCCGCCAAACTGGGGTTCGGTCATCAACGCAAAATCCACTCGGGCTCCTTTTCCCCGGACATTACTCATGATGATCCGGACGATCCGTTTGTCTCCCGCCGGATACCACCGGACGCTGCGGTCGCAGAAAGCCGGCGCCGGTAGCATGACCGGTATGACTCCCCGGACAGCCGTCGTCGTGGCCGCTCTGTTGCTGGCCGTCTTCCTCGTCGTGATTGCAGCCATGGTCTGGCAAGAAGCCAAAAGGCGCTCCGCAACCGATCGGCTGATCTACTCCGTGGACGATGCCGTCGACTTCGTGACCCAGGACCTCGATGAGGAGGTGCGTATCCGTCTCGGGCAGGCAGGTGTGCGCCGGATCCTCGAATGGGAAGTTCACTATCTCCAGGGTCTGGCTGAGGGCAAACAGGCGAAAGACGTGGCGGTTGTTGCGGGAGGGCATGGTCCGGCGGTCGAATACATCCACGAGCAGATCACCCGTCGCCACGGCGTCTCGTACGATATGGGGGATATTCGCGCCGCGCTGGCGGGTGAAGCGAGGTATCTGGTCGCGATCGGAGCAGTAGGAGAACCGGTGGAGGATTCATCATGATGGGTGTTCGGTGCGGACGATGCGGTACACAGTTTCCGGTGGAAGGCGCCGGCCGGTATCCCTGTCCGTCGTGTGGTGCGGTCAATGAGGTCCGTCCTCCTGCAGCACCCGAGCCGTCCCTGACGGTGCCCCCACCGGCACCCGCACCCATCGAGCCTTCACCGAAAGTCACGTGCGGGGAGTGTTCCTTCAGTTTCATCGTCGGTGACGTTGCCGTCGCCCCGTGTCCCAACTGTGGTGCCGACGTTGCCGTCGGGCGGAACGCGTGAGTGATCGAAGCGTCTGGGAGGGCGAGTACGAGGCCCAGCAGAAGCGTCGGGAACGCTTCGAGAGTCTCTCCTTCGAACCGGTCCCGGCGCTTGGTGACGGGGAAGACGCGGACGGCCGGATCGGATACCCGGGCCAATATCCGTATACCCGCGGCATCCATGCCTCCGGGTATCGCGGGAAACTCTGGACGATCCGCCAGTTTGCAGGGTTCGCCGGGGTAGCCGACACCAACGAGCGGTTTCGCAAGCTTCTGGCCGAAGGCCAGCACGGTTTGTCGGTCGCATTCGACATGCCCACGCTGATGGGATATGACTCCGACGCCGCAGAGGCCCTCGGCGAGGTTGGTCATTGCGGTGTGGCGATCGATTCGGCAGACGACATGGTTGGCCTCTTCGACGCTATTCCGTTGTCGGACGTGTCGGTCTCGATGACGATCAACGGCCCGGCGGTGATCCTCTTCGCTTTCCTCCTCGTTGCCGCCGAAGAGCAGGGCGTTGACTGGAAGGACCTGCAGGGAACGCTCCAGAACGACATCTTGAAGGAGTACATAGCCCAGAAGGAGTGGATCTTCCCGCCGGAGCCGCACCTGCGGCTGATCGTCGACATGGTCGACTTCTGCCGCTCCGAGGTACCCCGGTGGAACACCATCTCCATTTCCGGATATCACATCAGAGAGGCCGGGGCCAACGCCACTCAGGAGCTGGCCTTCACCCTCGCCGACGGGTTTGCCTATGTGGAAGCCTGCCTGCGGGCCGGAATGCGGATCGAGGATTTCGCTCCGCGATTCTCCTTCTTTTTCGATGCCCACATCGATTTCTTCGAGGAAATCGCCAAGTTCCGGGCCGCTCGCCGGATTTGGGCTCGCTGGATGAAGGAACGCTACGGAACCGATGACGAGCGCTCGCTGAAATTGCGATTCCATGCGCAGACGGCGGGGGTCTCGCTGACCGCTCAGCAGCCGGAGAACAACGTGGTGAGGACAACCGTTGAGGCCCTGGCCGCGGTGCTGGGCGGCACGCAGAGCTTGCACACCAACGCCCTCGATGAGGTGTATGCGCTCCCGACCGAGGCGGCGGCCGAGCTGGCGCTGCGGACCCAGCAGGTGCTCGCCGAGGAGACCGGTGTGGCGGATACCATCGATCCGCTCGGCGGCTCCTGGTTCGTTGAGGAGATGACGGATCGGATGGAGGACCGGGTCGAGGAGATTCTGCAGACCGTCGATCGGCTCGGGAACGGTTCGATGCTGGCCGGGGTGCTACGCGGGATCGAGGAGAGCTACTTCCAATCCGCCATCGCCGACTCTGCTTATGAATACGAAAAAGCAGTCAACTCGGGAGAGCGTTCCGTGGTCGGGGTGAACCGGTTTGCCAAGACCGACGAGGAGCCCATCGAGATGTTGCGGATTGCTCCTGCGGTTGAGGAGATGCAGCGAAGCCGGGTACAAGCGGTTCGCCGGGCTCGAGATCAGGCGGCGGTCGACCAGGCGCTTGCGGATCTGGAAGCGGGGGCTCGAAGGGCCGACAATCTCATGCCCCTGTTGGTCGAAGCCGCCCGCCGGCGGGCAACCGAAGGGGAGATCGTGGCATGTCTGAAGGCGGTGTTTGGGACCTATCGTGAACCCGCTCGTTTCTGAGTCGCGGGCGCTCGCCGGCCGTTTGATGCTGGCCGCATTCCTCGCCATCGCCCCGAGTTCGATTCCGGAGTGGCGGACCTCGGCGGCTTCTCCGCCCGCGCTCGTGCTGCCCGTGGGCGATCCGATCCGATGTATCTTTAGTGGAGGTGAACGATGAAGGATGACGGATCAGATGCGGCCTTCGAGTCCGTGGCCGACGCCGCCGTCGAAAACGCCAGCGACGAGTTCGTGGACCTGTTCAACGCCCGGGATCTGGACGGGATCGCCGAACTCGTCACCGCCGACGTCTCGTCAGATCTCTTCGACGGAGAGGGCGCAGACAGCGTCCTCGAAGGGCTGGCCGGCCTCCTGCGCCGCTACCCGCAACTGGTGGCAACCCGGGGCGAAGACGGGAACCGGCCGATCGTTGCGTTGTGGATCCCCAACGAGCAGGATCATTACAGCCTGATGGGCTACCTCGAATTGTCGGCCGAGGACGAGCTCATCGATCGGATCACCTACGTGGATACGCCGGAAAGCGGTGACCTCCTCCTCGAAGAACCTGATCTGGAGGAGATGTCCGAATGGCAGGACTGGAGCGAGTGGGATACGGGGGAAGAATCCAAGAGCAGGCAGGCAGGGGAGTAATGGGAAGACTGAAGCGATTCGCCGAATTCAGGTTCGTAGGGGTACGGGACACGATGATCGTATACGACTGTGACGACGATCAACAGTACGCCGAACTCTCCGAACGCGCTGATTCCGAAGACCTGCTTGCCAGGAATCTCCTCTCGAGTTTCGCTCCGGACGAGGTCGCCGAGGCGCGCAACCGGGGATTTCGAGCGAGAGCGAACTAGCGCCTCGTGCCCGGCGTGCGGTAGATCCAGACGTCGTGGAGCCGCTCCCGTTCGACCCTGCCGTCCTTACGCAGGTGCTCGAGGTGCGCCATAGTCTCCTGGAATGCCAGTCGTTCCTCGAGTGAGCTCAGGTTGGGCCGGAATACGGATCGCATGACCTCCCACGGTGTCCTGGGCTCTGTCAGAACCTCGAGCATCGCCTCCAACCGGCGTTGATGATGGAGCAGGATCTGGTGAGCCCGGACCGAGCCTCGTTCGATGATCGGTCCGTGGCCCGGATACGTCGTTCCCGCATCGAGCGCGGCGATGCGACCCAACGAGGCCAGGTACTCCCCGAGGTGGTCCTCCTCGCCGGTATACGGAATGAATGGGCTGATCCGGGGCAGCACGTGATCGCCGGAGAACAACCTTCCCGTCCGCGAATCGCGGAGGCACAGATGGTTCGCCTGATGCCCGGGAGTGAAGAGGACTTCGAGTCGCCGCGTCCCGCTCAGTGGGATCGCCTGGCCATCCTCGACCGGATGGGTCGGAGCTATCGCCTCGGAGAACCACGCCGGGCGAGGCACATCCCGGCTGAAGCGGTTGACGGTTTCCCGGGGGGCTCCGCCGATCTCGACGAGGCGGGCCAGTGCGTCCCGGCGGGGCGCCCAGTCGTTGTAGTGCGAGATCTCCGCCGACGTGGAGGCGTGCATGACCCACTCACATCCTGTTGCTGCGATGATGCGCTTGGCCAGTCCCATATGGTCCACGTGCAGATGGGAGGCCACCAGCCGATGCAGGTCCTCGACCGCGAATCCGAATCCCAAGAGGCCCGCCCGGAGCAGGTCGAATTCGCGGGCGCCATCGATGCCGCAGTCCAACAACGTGAGTCCCCGATCCCCTTCGAACAGATAGCAGTTGACGGCGCGGGGAGCCGGAAAGGGGAGGGGTAGGGTGATCCGGTAGATGCCCTCGCCGAGCGAGAGAGCCCCGGAGGTACCGGACGAATTCGGAGCAGACGCCACCGCCTAGCCGTGCTCGGCGGCCGATTCCCTGACCACGAATCCAATGTCCAGGGTCACGGTGTACTCCGCCGGTGCTCCCGAACGATCCACCCGTCCAGCAACTTCGACGATCTTGAATGATTGGATCTCCTCGAGCGTTTCGGCGGCTCGTCCCAAGATGCCGGTGATGGCATCCTCGATAGAACGGGGCGAACTCCCGCTCAATCGGACGGTCTTGGTAATGGGTCCCATTCGGTCTTCCCTTTCCAACGGTCATCGTCAGCGTACCGAAGCGCGAGGGGAGCCCCCGTGGCTGGTAGCCGGACACCGAGCGTTCGGCTGGACCCGGCCGACGGGGGCCCTGGAGACCTTGCGTCTCACCCATACTGTGCGGCACGCGCCGAACGCCGACCAGGGCCAGAAGTCCTTTGCAGCCGTCCGGGCCGCCGGGCGAACTACGAAACTACTGCTCACGATCTCAGCGAACCGCCATGAGGAACCACACGGCCGAAGCGCCCAGGATGACGAGGGCCGTGGCCAGGGAGATGATGAGCAGGTAGCGGGTTTTCACGCAGCCAGCGTACCCACCCGAAGGAACCACGTTGCCGGTCGGCAGAAGGGGACATACTCTGTCCTCAACTATCCTCAGGTCTCTCACACGGAGGAACTCTTGTACGACGTCGTCATCATCGGTGGAGGGCCGGGCGGGTACGCAGCCGGCCTGTACGCCCACAACTTCGGACTTTCGGTGGCGCTCGTGGAGAAGGACCCCACAGTGGGTGGCACTTGCCTGCTGCGGGGGTGCATCCCCGCCAAGCACTGGCTGCACACCGCCGACGTATTCACGATCGTCCGTGAGGCATCCAGCTATGGCGTGCAGGCGGGCGACCCGGTGCTGGACTGGAGTGCAGCCCTCGCCAAAAAGAACGAGGTGGTTTCCGGCCTGGTTCGCGGTCTCACCGGACTACTCAAGGCGCGCAAGGTCGACTTGGTTTCGGGCTTCGGCCGGCTCGATGGGCCGGGACGGGTCATCGTCACCGGCGACGACGGGGAGCAAGTACTGGAAGGCCGCAATGTCATCGTGGCGACCGGATCGGTCCCGCGTAGCATTCCCGGATATGACTTCGATGGGGTGCGGATCGTCAGCTCGGATCATGCGCTCGACTGGGAGAAGCAACCAGAGCGAGTGGCCATCATCGGTGCCGGAGCCATCGGCTGTGAATTCGCCAGCTTGCTCGTCGATCTCGGCAGCGAGGTGCACCTGTTCGAATTGATGGACCAGGTTGTGCCCGGGGCCGACCGGGATGCCGCAGCAGAACTGAGCAAGCAGCTGACCCGCCGCGGTGTCAAGGTCAGGACGGGTGTGACCGTCGGCGCAGCCCAGATCGGGCAGGGGTCGGTCACCGTTCCCTACGGCGACGAATCTGTGGAGGTCGATGTCGTGCTCGTGGCGGTCGGTCGGGCACCCCGGACTGAGGGCGTCGGCCTGGAGACCACCTCCGCGCTGGTCGACCGTGGATTCGTGGGAGTGGATCCGGCCACCATGATGACGGCTGCTCCCGGGGTATTTGCCGTCGGCGATATCGTGGCGGGTACCCCGCAGCTGGCCCATGCGGGTTTTGCCGAGGCGATCGCGGCGGTGACGTTCATTGCCACCGGCACGGCCGCCCCGGTCGACTACCGGGCGGTGCCGCTCGTCGTGTACACCCACCCGGAAATGGCCGAGGTCGGCCTCAGCGAGGACAAAGCCCGCGAGCTGGGATTCGAGGTTGAGACAACCTCGCATGGTCTCACCGGGGTGGGAAGGGCCAAGATCATCGGTCAGAATCGGGGCCTGGTCAAGCTGGTAGTCCAGAAGGATGGCCCCATACTGGGAGCGGCGGTCGTCGGGCCCCAGGCAGGTGAGATGATCCACGAACTCATGTATGCAGTCGGTTGGGAAGCGCTGCCGGCGGAAGCGGCTGCGTTCATTCATGCCCACCCAACGTTGTCCGAGGCCATCGGTGAGACCCTGCTCACCGCAGCCGGGCGGAGCCTGCATTGAGTACACCGAAAAACCATCACAACGCGTAAGGGAGACAGCATGTCCACGACGGTCACCATGCCGCAATTGGGCGAAACGGTCACCGAAGGGACCATTCTCAGCTGGGCCAAGCAGCCCGGTGAGTCGATCGCCGCTGATGAGGTCCTCTTTGAGGTTTCCACCGACAAAGTGGATACCGAGGTTCCCTCACCCGTAACGGGCACGGTGCTCGAGATCCTGGTCGAAGCAGGAGCAACGGTGCCGGTCGGCACGCCGCTGATCGTGATCGGCGAAGCGGGCGAGGTTCCCGCAGCAGGGGCTACCGCTGCAGAGGCTCCCGCCCCGGCTGACCCCACCCCGGCTCCTGCACCCGAGCCGACTCCTGCACCCGAGCCGACTCCCCCGTCCGAGCCGACTCTTCCGTCCGCCCCCGAGCCGGTACCGGTTTCCGCACCGGCCGCGGAACCGGCCGCAACAGCGGTGGCACCTGCCGGGGATGCCGGATCCAGCCTCGAGGAACCGTCGGAGAGCGTCGACGCGGCGAAGTTCCTTTCTCCGGTCGTTCGCAAACTGGCCAAAGAGCACAACCTGGACCTCACCAAGATCTCCGGTACGGGTAAATCCGGCCGCATCACCCGCAACGATGTGCTCGAAGTCATCGATGCCGGCGGGGGTGCCGCTCCGGCCGTTCCTGCTGCTGCGACGGCCCCTCCGGCCGCCGAGCCGGCTGCAACGCCACCACCAACGGCTTCCCCGGCGACGGTTCCGGCCGCGACGGGTCAATCGTTCACGGTCCTGGAGGGCGACGACGTCCGGGATCTCGACCGTATCCGGGCACGCATCGGCGCCAACATGATTCTGGCGAAACAGACCGCCGCCCACGTCTGGACCTCTGTTGAGGTCGACTACGAGCGAGTTGAGCGAGTCCGCCGGCGCCACCGCGCGGCCTTCAAGGAACGGGAAGGGTTCTCCCTCACCTACATGCCGTTCATAGCCCGGGCAACGATCGACGCCTTGAAGGCGTTTCCGGTCGTCAACAGCTCGTACTACCTCGAAGAGAAAAAGGCGGTCTTCCACGCGAAAGTCAACCTGGGAGTGGCGATCGACCTCGATCAGGGAGGTCTGCTCGTGGCAACCATCCACGACGCAGACGGACTCCGCATGATCGGACTGGCCCGGCAGGTGAGCGGCCTGGCCTCGAAGGCACGGGCCGGGAAGCTCGAGCCGGATGATGTCGCCGGGAGTACGTTCACCATCACCAACCCGGGACCGTTCGGATCCTTCATGTCGGCCCCGATCATCAATGTGCCGAATACCGGGATCCTGTCGACGGATACCGTCGCCAAGCGCCCAACGGTGATCACGAACGAAGAGGGCCAGGACATGATCGCCATCCGGCATATTGGCTACCTGGGGCTGACCTGGGACCACCGGGCCTTTGATGGTTCGACGGCCGTGCTGTTCCTTCGCAAGATCAAAGAGAACCTCGAGACGTGGGATTGGGAACAGGAACTGAATTGAGCCCTGAGCTGCGAGCCGCCGGCCCCGAACTGCCTGCCGGTGGGGTAGCCGCCGCCGGAAACCTCCTGCGTATCCGCTGGCTGGGGCGCATGCCGTACGCGGAAGCATGGGATCTGCAGCGATCCTTCTGGGAAGGCCGGGTCGAAGGGAGGTCACTCGACGACTACCTTCTACTGCTCGAGCATCCGCACACCTACACCGTCGGCAGGAACGGGGATCGGTCCAACATGCTGGTGTCCGACCGGCGTTTGGATGAATTGTCCGCAGAGCTGTTCTTCGTAGACCGGGGCGGCGACATCACCTATCACGGACCCGGCCAGCTCGTCGGCTATCCGGTGGTAGCGCTGGCGGATGCCAAGCGCATCAAGCGGTACGTGCAGCGGCTGGAGGAAGTCCTCCTCGGTACGCTGGCCGACCTCGGTGTTGACGCATGGTCCGACCCTGCGTTTCCGGGCGTCTGGACCGAACGGGGCAAGGTAGCGGCGATCGGGGTGCGGGTGGCCAGGGGGGTCACCATGCACGGCTTCGCGTTGAATGTGAACCCCGACCTGTCCTACTTCTCGCACATCAATCCTTGCGGGATCACCGACCGGACGGTGACTTCGGTGTCCGAACTCCTGGGGCGGCCCGTGACCATCGAGGAGGTCGTCGGCAAGCTGACGTCACGATTCTCGACCGTGTTCGACTACCCCGAGACCGAGACGCAGCTCGGCGCGTTCGTGCGCGGTCAAGGAAGACCCCGAAGGTTCGAGGTCGACCGCCTCGTTGCGCAAGGCACGTTTGCTCCCGCTCGCAACGACGCCGCCGCGACCGGGCGAGGCCTCCTCCCCGGGGAACCGGAACGGCCGCCCTGGATGAGGGTCAAGGCCAACCTGGGTCCCGAGTATTCCGAGCTGAAGAAACTCATGCGCGGCATGGAGCTCAACACGGTGTGCGAGGAAGCCGGTTGCCCCAACATCTACGAGTGCTGGAGTCAGGGCACTGCGACCTTGATGATTCTCGGGGACCGATGCACCAGGGCGTGCAGCTTCTGTGACGTCACTACCGGCAAGCCGACCGAGGTCGATGTGTTCGAGCCGTTTCGTGCGGCGGCCGCGGTTGAGCAGATGGGTCTCCGCCATGCGGTGGTCACGTCGGTGAACCGTGACGACCTCGACGATGGAGGAGCGGAGATCTTCGCCTCTACCATCCGGGAGATTCGCAAGCGGGTCCCGCTCTGCGATGTCGAGGTCCTCATCCCGGACTTCAAGGGAGATCGAGCTGCTCTCGAGACCGTCATGCAAGCCCGGCCGTCGGTGCTCAACCACAACACCGAGACGGTGCTGCGGTTGCAGCGGGAGGTCCGCACGGCCGCCAGTTACGGGCGATCGCTGGCCTTGCTGGCCCGGGCCAAATGGATCAACCCCTCCGGAGCTGTGAAATCCGGCTTGATCGTTGGCATGGGTGAGACCCGCAATGAGATCCTCGGGGCCCTGGCCGATTTGCGGGCCGTCGGGGTCGATATCGTCACGATCGGCCAGTACCTCCGACCTACCGCCCGCCACCGGCCGGTCCATCGGTACGTCCATCCCGAAGAGTTCGAGGAGTACCGGCAATTCGGGGAGGGGGTCGGTATCTCCCGGGTCGAGTCGGGTCCGCTGGTCCGTTCCTCGTACCACGCACGCGAATCCCTGGAAGCGTCCGGGAATGCGGTTCCCGTGCAGATCGGGCGCCGGTGACGTTCGGCTACGCACAAAGGCTTGCCGCCCTGCGCCGGATCATGGAGTCCCGGTCGATCGACGCGGTGCTGGCATCGGTAGGGGCAGATCTCCCATACCTGACCGGCTACGAGGCCATGCCGCTGGAACGCCTCACCATGCTGGTCGTCACGATGGATCGTCCGCCCGTGCTGGTGGTTCCGGAGCTGGAGGCGCCGCGCGTTGTCGGGCGCCCCGAAGCGTTCGAGATCCACGCCTGGAGGGAATCCGAAGACCCCATCGCGATCGTGTCCGGCTTTCTGGATGATCGACGTTCGGTGGTCGTCGGCGATCAGACCTGGGCAACCTTCGTGCTGGCACTGCAGGAACGGCTGCCACAGGTGCGGTTTGGCATTGCCTCGCCGTTGACCCGGGAACTGCGCATGAGGAAGGACCCGGAGGAACTCGCGGCGTTGCGCAAGGCCGGACATGCCACCGACCGGGTTGCGGCCCGTTTGCGCGAGCTGCGCTTCTCAGGGAGAACGGAGGCCGAACTGTCCCGGTTGGTTGCCGCCATGACCATCGAAGAAGGCCACCAGACGGCTACCTTCAGCATCGTCGCCGCAGGCCCCAACGGGGCTTCGCCGCACCACGAAGCGGGTGAACGAGTCATCGAGGAAGGCGATGCGGTCGTCGTTGACTTTGGCGGCAAGCTCGACGGGTACTGCTCCGACACCACGAGGATGTTCCATGTCGGCGAACCAACTCCGGAGTATGCGGAGCTCTTCGCCGTCCTCGAGGCGGCCCAGGCCGCGGCGGTCGACGCGGTCCGGCCCGGAGTCGCCGCTCAGGATGTCGACCGGGCGGCGCGAGCCATCATCGCCGGGGCCGGATACGGCGACTTCTTCGTGCACCGCACGGGTCACGGGATCGGCGTGGAGGCGCATGAACACCCCTACATCATCGAGGGCAACAACCTCGAACTGGAAGCCGGCATGACCTTCTCGGTCGAACCGGGCATCTACCTGCCGGGTCGTTTCGGAATGCGTATCGAGGACATCGTGGCCGTCACCGCCGACGGGGTGGAACGGCTCAATCGCTCCGATCGAAGTCTGGCCGTCGTCGGCTGAGCTAGGCCTGCAGTTTCCGTATCAAATCCATGGTGGGTTCGGCTAGGTCCGCGCTCACGGCAACGAATCCCTGCAGCTTTGGGTTGGCCTGATTGAAGGCAGCGGGGCTGCCGTCGGGATTCATGACGACGCCGCCACCTGCCAGCACGAGGGCCGCGCCGGCGGCAACATCCCATTCGTGTTTCGGGACCAGCGTCCAGGTGCCATCGGCGAGGCCGGCTGCAACGAGTCCGAGTTTGTACGCGACCGACCCGACGTTCCGTACCGAGATCGGTTCTTTGAAGAACGCGTCCCACTCGCCACGCTTCACCTCGCTGCGGCTGGCGAGCACGAGCGCACCTCGAATGTCCGTCGTGGGACGCATGGCCACCGCGCGCCCGTTGAGCTGGACCCCGTACCCTTCCCCGCCGACAATCAGTTCATCGGTCGACGGGTTCAGGATGCCGCCGGCCACCGCCCGTCCATCCTCAACCAGGCCAACCGAAATGCACCATTCCGGGATCCCCTGAATGAACTCGCGGGTACCGTCGATCGGGTCGACCACCCACACGCGGCGGCAGGCGAGCCGGACCGGATCATCGGCCGTCTCCTCGGAGAGCCAGCCCTCGCCGGGTTGTGGCAGCTGTTCGGCCAGCACGGTGTTCACGGCGAGGTCGGCTTTCGTCAGCGGATCGCCGCCGGTTTTGAGGACGGACTGGATCTCACCGGGGGTGAAATCCGCTACCACGGCCCGAGCCGCCTTGAGCGCACGCTCAATCTTTTTGAGGTCGTTTCCGTCCATGAGGCTCCTCTAGGTTGGCCACAGCATCGGCACGCCCACGAGCAGCACCGCAACAACTGCCAGAGTAAGCGGAAGCCCGAGCCGCAGATAATCGGTGAAGCGGTAACCGCCGGGACCGTACACCATCAGATTGGTCTGGATCCCGATCGGAGTGAGAAAGGACGTGGCCGCTGCAACGGCAACCGCAATGGCAAACCCGCGCGGGTCTGCACCAATCGATTGGGCGGTAGCGATTGCGATCGGGAAGATCAAGAGGACGGCGGCCTTGTTGGTGATCAGCTCTTTGAGGAGAACGGTTGCGATGAGCACGCCTGCCAGCAGACCGGTCGCACCGAGGGCACCCAACCCGTCGACGAGGCCTTCGGCAAGCGTGGCGGCCAGGCCCGATGACTCCATTGCGGCGGCCAGCCCGAACGCCGAACCGATCGTGACGATGACGTCGAGGTCCACAGCCGCCTTGGCTTCCCGGGGACTCACGACTCGAAACACTACGAGGGCCGCCCCGCCCAGGAGTGCGGCCGTGACCATCGGCAACAACCCGGTGGCCGCCGCGGCGACGATGGCTACCGCCACGGCCGCGACACTCAGGGCCCTCCGGGCCCGAACCTCCGGTACACCGGCGAGCGGACTGATGAGGATGAAGTCCTGTCGATCGCCCCAGCGATCGTTCCAACCGGGATCGGCCACGAGGAGGAGGGTGTCACCGGCTCGGAGTTCGACATCGCCGAGTTTGTCCTCGATGCGCTGGCCGGCCCGATGGATGGCAACCACGGCAGCCTGATAGCGGCTGCGGAAGCCGATTTCCTTCAAGGTTCTTCCCGATAGGAAAGAGCCGATGCCGATCACCGCCTGGAAGTGAGCGGCTTGCGGAGTGTCGATCAGATCGACGTGGGTCTGTTCGGCCAGCGTCAACCCCGCGCGGGTTTGGAGATCGACGACGTCATCCACACGACCGGCGAACCGGAGGCGATCGGCTCCGTGGAGAACGTGGTCGGGTCCGACCGCCGCGATGGTGTCGCCGTTCCGATCGATCTCGACGAGAAAGACCCCCGCCAGATTGCGGAGGCCGGCTCCCTCAACGGACATGCCGTCAAGTGGTCCGCCGCTCTGCACGATCATGTCGACGGTGAATTCGGGTGCTTCGGCGCGGCTGGACTGGGTGGCCGAACGTCGGGTGGGCATGAGCATTGGAGCCAGCAGGATGATGAGCCCGAGGCCGATGATCGCGACGGGAAGGCCGATCTTCGTGATTTCGAAGAACCCGATGGGCGCGAACCCGTCGGCTTCGAGCAATCCGGACACGACGATGTTGGTCGCCGTTCCCATGAGGGTCACAACGCCGCCCAGCACCGCTGCGTACGACAACGGGAGCAGGTAGTGCGAGGGAGACCGATCCCGGGATTCAGCCCAGTTCTCGACCTGCGGGATCAACATAGCGACGATCGGCGTGTTGTTCAGGAAGGCCGAAGCGAAAGCGGTCGGGACCGTGAGGCGGGCGGTGGTGACCCGCTGCGAGTGATCCTGTCCAAGTAGCGACCTCATCAGCGGCGCCAACGCACCTGTCTTGTCGGCCGCTTTGGCGAGCACATAGAGGGCGGCGATGGTCACCGGTGCCGGGTTGCTGAAACCGGCCAGCGCCTCGGCCGGGGTGATGATCCCGGCCGTCAGCGCCGCCACCATCGCCCCGGTCATGGCAACCGACGGGGGAAAGAGGTCGCGAATCAGCACCACGATGGTGACGATGGTGACCGCCGCGACGAACCACTGCTCCCAGTTCATGAGCGAACGTTACGACCGATCGCCGTTCCCTTCGATGAATCCCTGGCTCTCGAGGTGCAGGACGATCGCATTCGCTGCTTCCTCCGGACTGATGTCCGTGGTGTCGATGGTGACGTCGGCGTTCGCCGGTTCCTCATAGGGATCCGAGATTCCCGTGAACTCCTTGATGATTCCAGCCCGGGCTTTCGCATACAGGCCTTTGCGATCGCGAACCTCGCAGACCTCCACCGGAGTGGAGATGTGCACGAGCGTGAACCCGCCGACGTCTTCGACGCCGGTGCGGACCTGCTGACGGGTGTGATCGTAGGGTGCAATGGGTGCACAGATCGCAATTCCACCGTTCTTGGTGATCTCCGAGGCTACGTACCCGATTCTGAGGATATTGAGATCGCGGTGCTCTTTCGAGAACCCGAGTTCTGAGGACAGGTTCTTGCGAACGATGTCTCCGTCGAGCAGGGTGACCGGGCGGCCGCCCAGTTCCAGGAGCTTGACCAGGAGGGCGTTGGCGATGGTCGACTTGCCGGAGCCCGACAATCCGGTGAAGAAGACGGTGAACCCTTGCTTGGAGCGCGGGGGATGGGTCCTGCGCAGCTCGCGGGCTACTTCGGGATACGTGAACCACTCCGGGATTTCTCTTCCCGCTGCGAGCCGATCCCTCAACTCGGTCCCGCTGATGCTCAGCGTCCGTACGCCTTCGGATACCTCGTCGATGGGCTGGTACTCGTCGAGGTCCTCCACGTAGACCATCATCTTGAAGGGGACCATGGCGACACCGAGTTCTGCCTCATGCCGTTGGAGCATCTCCTGCGCGTCGTAGGGGCCGTAGAACGGATTGCCCTTGGAGTCGCTGCCCGGCCCGGCGTGGTCCCGGCCGACGATCAGGTGGGTAGCCCCGTGGTTCTTGCGGATGATGGCGTGCCAGAGAGCTTCGCGAGGTCCGCCCATGCGCATGGCCAGGGGGAGGAGCGCCAGCTTGGCCGTGTAGCGAGGGTACCGATCGAGAACTGCCTGGTAGGCCCGCACGCGGGTGTAGTGGTCGACGTCGCCCGGTTTGGTCTTTCCCACCACCGGGTGGATCAACAGGTTCGCCTCGACCTCTTTGGCGGCCCGCAGGGTCAGCTCGACGTGGGCGCGGTGCATGGGGTTCCTGGTCTGGAACGCCACGATCTTGCGCCATCCGAGGCGGGCGAACTCCTCGCGCACTTCCCGGGGACTGAGCCGCAACGGTCGGAAGTCGTAGTGGACGGGCATTTCGATACCCTCCAACCTGCCGCCCACATAGACCGGTCCCATGTCGCTGAGCAGTTCGTTGACTCCCGGGTGCTCGGGGTTGGTCGTGCCGAACACGAGTTCGGCCTCCCTGGTCCTGTCGGGAGTCCACACATCGTCGACATGGAGGACGGCCAACATGACGCCTTCGGCATCCCGCAGGGCGAGCTTGGCTCCCGGTTCGAGCGTTGCCCCGAGCTCCTCAGACACGTCCAGCACGATGGGCATTGGCCACAGCGTCCCGTCGGGAAGCCGCATGTCCTTGCAGACGCTCTCGTACTCCGCCCTGGTCATGAACCCGGTCAGCGGCGAGAAACCTCCGTTGAGCAACAACTCGAGATCGCAGATTTGCCGGTCTCCCAGGTCAAGGGAGGGGAAGTCGCGCGATGCTTCCTTGCGTTGTTCGGCTGTTGCTTCGTCGACCATGAGGTCGACGAGGGCACCACCATGGGGTTCGATGAGATTGTGGGACACGAAGAGCTCCTTGTTTCGCGCAGCAGCGGCTGCCACGGAGAGTAGTAATGAGTAGGAAGTGTACTCGATCGACATCCAAACCGAAACAGCACCACGGCGCGCTATCGCTACGCTGAGGGCTCAGGAGGACTTATGACGAAAGACTTTGCACAGCTCGCCGTCAATACCCTGAAGGGTCTCACCATCGACGGTGTACAGCGGGCCAATTCGGGTCATCCGGGGATGCCGATGGGGATGGCGGACCTGGCGGTGGTGGTCTGGACGAAGTTCCTGAAAGTCGACCCGACCAACCCGAAGTGGATCGATCGTGACCGGTTTGTCCTCTCCAACGGTCACGGGTCCATGCTCCTGTACTCGCTCCTGCATCTGTCCGGTTATCCCATCACGATGAACGACCTGAAGCAATTCCGGCAATGGGGGTCGGTGACCGCCGGCCATCCGGAGCGTCACCTCGAGTCCGGGATCGAGGTCACAACCGGCCCGCTCGGTCAGGGATTCGGCATGGGAGTCGGTCTCGCTATTGCAGAAGAGCAACTGCGGGCCGTGTTCGGTCCCGAACTTTTCGACCACCGCACGTTCGGGTTTGTGTCCGACGGGGACCTGATGGAGGGCATTTCGGCCGAGGCTTCCTCGCTGGCGGGACACCTCGGGCTCGGGCGATTGCTCTACTACTACGACAGCAACGGGATTTCCATCGACGGTTCCACCTCGATCACGTTCACCGAAGACGTCGCCGCCCGGTTCCGGGCGGTGGGCTGGCACACCCTGGAGATCGACGGCCACGATCGGGATGCCATCGAAGGGGCCACCCGGGAAGCCCTGACGGTTGAGGATCGCCCCTCGCTCATCATCAGCCACACCCATATCGGCCACGGTTCACCCAACAAACAGGACACGGCCGGCGTTCATGGTGCACCGCTTGGCGAAGACGAGATTCGCCTGACCAAGGAACTAATGGGCTGGCCCGACGAGCCTTTCTACGTCCCCGATGAAGTGCGGGCCTACTTTGCACAGAGCATGGAGCGCGGCCGCGAGGCGCGCGAGCAGTGGCTCGACCGCAAAGACGAACTCTTCGCCGACAACCCGGATCTGGCCGAACTGTGGGACGCGCACTTCCATCCGAAGCCGGTCAAACTCCGCAACCCCGGGTTTGAGCCGGGGAGCAGCCTTGCCACCCGCGCCGCGGGCGGGAAGCTCTTCGATGAGATTGCCACGCAGGTCCCCGGGTTCCTGGGCGGAGCGGCCGACCTCGTGGAGTCGACCAAAACAGTGATTAGTTTCAGCGGGAGGTTCTCGGCTGAGGACCGGACCGGGCGGAACGTGGCGTTCGGGATCCGGGAACACGCGATGGGTGCCATCGTCAACGGCCTGGCCGGTCACGGCGGGTTCCGGCCCTACGGCGCCACCTTCTTTGTCTTCAACGACTACATGCGGCCGGCGGTCCGGCTCTCGGCGCTCATGGCAATCCCCAGTATCTGGGTGTACACCCATGACTCGGTATTCCTCGGAGAAGACGGCCCGACCCACCAGCCCATCGAACAGCTGGCCTCGCTCCGGGCTATGCCGGGCATCTGGGTGGTGAGGCCCGCCGATGCCGGCGAGACGATCGAAGCCTGGGAACTGGCCCTGAACCGCACAGACGGCCCGACGGTTCTGGTGCTTACGAGGCAAGGCATCCCGGTGCTGGAACGAACCGGGCGAGAGGGCCTCGTGGCCCGCGGCGGGTACGTTCTCCGGGAAGGCGACGACGTTGTCCTGGTCGCGACCGGTTCGGAAGTCTCCCTGGCGCTCGATGCCGCCGATGAGCTCGCGGACGGCGGTGTGTCGGCACGGGTGGTCAGCCTGCCCTGCTGGGAAGCATTCCTCGACCAGGACGCCGCGTACCGGGAGGGAGTTCTCGGCGACGGCGTTCCGATCGTTTCCATCGAAGCGGCATCCACGTTTGGCTGGGAGCGCATCACCGGAACGATCGGCCTGAACATCGGGATCGATCATTTCGGGGCATCGGCGCCTGCCTCGGTGATCGCCGAACAGTGGGGATTCACGCCGCAGGCCGTAGCCGGGCGGGTCGGTGACTGGTTGCGGGGCGCCGACCCGGTCTGAGAGGGAGGCGGTCCGGCGCAACAACTGCGGCTGCCTCTAACCTGGGTCCACCATGAAGAAGACCCTCATCGCCACGGTCATCGGTGCGCGTCCGCAGTTCGTCAAAGCGGGGCCGGTCAGCCGCGAATTGGAGCGACAGGGTGTTCGGGAGATCCTCATCAACACCGGCCAGCACTATGACCCGGTTTTGTCGGACGAGATTGCCGGCGATGTCGGCCTGCGTGAGGCAGATCTGAACCTCGGCGTGGGCAGCGGTTCGCACGGCGCGCAGACGGCGGCAACGCTGGAGCGGGTCGAGCAGGCGTTCATCGACACGCAACCGACTGCCGTCATCGTGTACGGCGATACGAACGCCACGATCGCCGGAGCCCTGGCCGCTACGAAGCTGCATATTCCGGTGGCTCACGTTGAGGCGGGTCTCCGCTCGTTCAACCGGAGGATGCCTGAGGAGCTGAACCGGGTGGCGACGGACCACCTGGCGGATCTTCTCCTCGCTCCCACCCAAACCGCGATGGTCAATCTGGAGCGAGAGGGGCTTCGGAGCCGCGCTGTCTTGACCGGCGACGTGATGGTCGACGCTCTGCGGTCGATTCCGATCGATGAGATCGAGGTGCCCGCATGGGCGACGGGACGCTTCATAGCGGCCACCATCCATCGAGCCGAGAACACAGACAAAGTCGGGCGGCTGGAGGCAATACTGTCGGCTCTGGGCGGGCTGGAGATCCCGGTGCATGTGCTTGCCCATCCGCGACTTCGGGCCCGGATTGCCCAGCACGGGCTCGATCCGTCTCGGTATCGCTCGCTCGTCCTGCACGACCCGATTCCCTATGCCCAGATGCTGGCGGTAGTTTCCTCGGCAGAGGCGCTCTTGACCGACTCGGGAGGGCTGCAGAAGGAGGCGTTCATCCTGGGAGTCCCGTGCATCACACTCCGCACCGAGACCGAGTGGCCGGAGACCTTGCAAGGAGACTGGAACGTGGTGGCGGGTGATGACCTGGATTCGCTTGCCGGTTTGTTGGGGCGCACCCCGGCTCGCCTCGATGCTGCACCTTTCGGCGACGGCCGGGCTGCCCGGAGGATCGTTCAGGAAGTCCTGCGTCTGTGAGCCACATCCTGATGCTTGTGCAGTCCGGTGTCTTCGACGATGCCCGGATCCGGCGGGAAGTGGAGACGCTGGCTGCGGACGGACACCGGATCACCGTGGTCGGGGCTCGATCTCCGGCCGGTCCGCAGGCCCCGCTGCCTGCCGACGTGGTGTTCGTGTCCGAAGGGCTTGCCGGATCGCGCAGCTTCGAAGGGAGAGGCATGAGGCTCGTCCGGTGGCTGCTTCTGCCCGAGTATCGGTTGCTTCGGCAACGTCGCTTTCGCCGCGACATCATCGCTCGAGCCGGCACCATGGACTTCGATGTCGTGGTTTGTCACGACTACCCGACGCTGGCCGCCGGCGTAGCCCTGGCCGCAGGTCGGCCCGTGATCTATGACAGCCATGAGTGCTGGTACGGGCGGTTGCGGCACGGGAGACCAGAACCGGTCCGGCGGCTCCGGCAGCTCGTGTCGGAGCGCCGGCTGGCCGCTCGCTGCGAAACGGTCATCACCGTCAGTGCGGAGCTGGAAGACTGGATCAGGCAACGGCTGGCACCCCGGAAAACGGTCGTGGTTCGCAATTCGTTTCCGACGGTGGTTCCCGCCCCGACACCACCCCCTCATCCGACCGGCATGGTGTATGCCGGCAGGATCGCCGCAGGTCGCGATCTGGAAACGGCGTTCGCAGCCACCCTGCCACCCGGCGTGGCCCTGACGCTGGTTGGTCCGGTCGAACCGGGGTTCTCCATTCCGGCCGGGGTTCTTTACGAAGGGGTCATGGAGATCGACTCGATCTCGACCGTGCTGGTTCGGGGCGGTCTGGCACTGGTCTCACTGGCCGACACCTGCCTGAATCACCGGCTGGCCCTCCCCAACAAGGTCTTTCAGGCCGTCGCCAGCGGGATCCCCGTCGTGGCCGCGGATCTGCCCGCTCTGCGTCGCCTCGTGCAAGCCCACGGGATCGGCACGCTCTACCGCCCCGGCGACTCCGGGTCGCTTGCCGCCGCAACGACCGAAGCCGTGGGGCGCTACCACGAGCTGAAGGATCGGGTCGTCGCCGCACAGGGAGCGCTCTCCTGGGACCGTGATGCCCGATGCCTCCGGTCCGTCTACCGTGACGTGCCAAGATGAGGATCCTCTTTGCTCCCCGCAACATCTCGGGACAGGCCGAGGAAATGGCCGCGGCTGCCCGTTCGTACGGTCACGAGGCCGAGGTGTGGTCATTCGGACCGCCTGCTCTCGGTTTTGGAGCCGACCGGGAATTCGACCGGGACCGCTTGCTCACCCATCCCGACTACCGCTGGTCGATGTTCGACGAAGCCGTCCGCGGGTTCGACGTCTTCCATCTGATCTACGGGCGGAGCCTGCTCGACCCGGTTGACCCGGTGCTGCCTGCCCTCTGGGATCTTCCGGTACTGAAGTTCCTCGGAAAGCGGGTGCTCATGCATTTTCGAGGCTCGGACGTGCGGCTTCCCTCAATCCATCAACAGCGCGAGACCGACTCGTACTTCAACGATTCCCCGTCGCCGGTCGATGAAGAGGCGATCCGGATGCGAGTCTCGACCGCCCGCCGCCATTGCGACGCCCTCCTCGTTTCAACGCCGGGCTTGATCGACTACGTGCCCGATGCCCTGCTCGTCGGGCATACGCTCGATCCCGCTCGGTGGGCACGAACCCGGCCCGAAGAACCGGCCGTCCCGACTGTCGTTCACATACCCACGAACCCGCACATCAAGGGGACACCGGCGATCAACCGTGCGCTCGAGCCGCTGGCCCGGGCCGGTCTCATCTCGTACCGCAAGCTGGAGAACCTCAACAGAACCGAATTGCGAGACGCTTTGCAGCAGGCGGACATGCTGGTCGATTCCCTGCGGATCGGTGATCACGGGCTGATCTCCGTCGAAGCCATGGCCGCCGGTTGCATCGCTCTGGCGCACATCCATCCCCGTAATCGGGAACGCAACCCCGGGGTTCCCGTGGTGGAGGTCGACGCGGCAACTCTGGGAAGTGTCGTCGAGGACCTCGCCCGTGACCCACAACGTCGATCCGAGGTGCGTCGCGCCGGACTTGCCTGGGTCGAATCGCGCCACGCCCACCGGGCTATCGGGGCACAGCTCGATGCTCTCTACCGGAGGCCGGTCGCCGAACCGTTTCTTCACCGGCCCGATTGGCCGGCCGAGGTGGGCCCCCATCGCATCATGGAGTTGGAACGTGAATTGGAGCGCCTCACCGTCGTCGGACATGAGTTGTTCGCAGGCTGGGTTCCCCCCGCACGAGAACAACCCGCGTTCCTCCTCGACCGCCTCGTTGCTCGCGTCCGGGAACTGGAACGGACTGTGCAGGATCTGGGCGGGGAAGTCGGCGACCCTCTGGGGGACCGGCAACTGGGCCGGCCGTCCCGGCGCCGGTCGATCCGGCGGTTGGTCACGAGCATCCCGGCGCTGCATCTCCTGGTTCGGCGGCTGAACAAGCTGATCGGAAGACGATGACCCCGGTTCTGATGCTGGTCATCAATCCGATGACTGCCGATGCCCGGGTTGAGAAAGAGGCCGCCTCGCTGGCCGCCACGGGCTGTGAGGTCACGGTCCTGGCAACGGCCGCAGAAGGTGCCCCGGCCAGGGAAGAGAGGGACGGTTTCACCATTCTCAGGCTGCCGTACCAACGAGTTGTCAAAGACCGCATCACGGGATCTATCGAACGAGAGCGGGGGAGAGGGACCATTGGCGGCCGTGTGCGTGCCAGAGTTTGGTGGCTCGTGGGAGGTTCGTACCTCAAGATCATGCGAAGCCGGCTGCTCCCGATCGAATACTTCCGAGGGCTGGCCCGGGAAGCGCTCGACCTGGTCAAACTCCCCGCGGTGATTCACGCCCATGATCTGGGAACGCTGCGCGCCGCGGTGAAGCTTGCGAAAGCCTGGAAGCAGCGCACGGGTTCGCGGCCCCGGGTGGTGTACGACTCCCACGAGCTGTACGTGGAACAGCAGACCCGGTGGCCGTGGTGGGAAAAGGCGATGTGGAAAGCGCACGAACGGCGGTGGATCCATTATGCAGACGCGGTGATTGCCGTCTCCGGCGGGATCGCCGACCAGCTGCAACGGCGGTACCGGCTGACGACCCGCCCGCTCGTGATCCTCAACAGCCCGCGGGCAGAGACGGATCGGCGCCTGGGGCGCGATGTCCGCCACGACCTGGGTCTGGAATCTCCCACGCTCCTCGCCGTGTATGCCGGCGCCGTGAAACCGAGCCGTGGCGTTGATGAGTTGGTGGACGCCATGAGCCTGCTTCCCGGGTGGCATCTCGCCCTGGTCGGGACCACTCCCGAGAGCCTGGAGGGAGTTCTCGGCAGCCGGTCGTTCCCGGATGATCTGGCGGCCCGGGTCCATACCCTTCGCCCGGTGCCGTACTGGTCGCTGCCCGAATACCTGTCGAGCGCGACCGTCGGCGTTCACCCACTTCCCGATTCATGCCTGAACCATCGCCTCGCGCTTCCGAACAAGCTTTTTGACTACCTGTTTGCCGGGTTGCCGGTGGTCGTCAACGATCTCCCGGAGATGGGCAACCTGGTCAGGACCCGGGCGGTCGGGTCAACCTATGAAGGAGGCGAACCATCGTCGCTCGCCCGGGCTCTCGAAGGAAGCAAGGATCTCCTAGTATCACCAGGCGCTATCGATGATCTCTCCTGGGATCGGCAAGAAAAGCTATTGCGCGCCCTCTATGACAAACTCCTCTGAGCCCCAACCCGACGCGACGGCACAACCGTCTGCGAAACGTGCCCACGTCGTCATGGTGGTCGGGAACGACGTTACGGTCGATCAGCGGGTCAAGAAGATTGCCCTCACGGTTGCGCTGGCGGGTCCGCAGGTGACCGTTGTCGGTCTTTCGGCCACGGGGGAACAGTGGGAAACCCACCTCGGCCCGGTTCGGATCGTCAGGGTTCCGGTCAACTTCACTCAGCGCGACTGGGCGCGAGCCGGGGTTTCCAAACGCTCCGCCATGTCGCCCGGTTTGGCGGCCAAGCGCCGCTACGTCGCTGTGCGAACCCGCCGCAAACTGGCGCAACGGGAGATCCAGGCATCGATCGGAAGGTTGCAGGGCCGCCCTTCCCTGTGGAACCGCCTTCGGGCGGAGTGGCTGCGCTGGCAGAACCGGCTCGTCGGCAAGCGGTACAGATTCTGGGAGATCGTTCATCAGCGACGGCTCGAGAGGATCCGTTCGGGGAGCGAGACCCTCACCCAGCGTGCCGTCGGGAAGATTCCCGGGATTGGATCGACCGACTGGCGGAAGGCTCTTCCCGAACTTCACGATTACGAGCTCGCGTTCGGCCCCGTGATCGACGCCCTGCAGCCGGACGTCATCCACGCTCACGACGTGCACATGATCGGCATCGCCGAACGAGTCGTGGCGCGGGCCCGCCTGCAGGGCCGTTCGGTCTCCTTCATCTACGACGCCCACGAATACGTCAAAGGGCTGGCCCGCTATTCCCCCCGCGTGGTGGCTGCCTGGACCAACCTCGAGAAGGAATACATCCGTTCGGCCGACCGGATCATCACCGTATCTGCGCCCCTCGCCCAGCTTCTCGTCGATGACTACGGCCTGGACAGGACCCCCGACCTGGTCCTGAATATCCCGATTGTTCGAACCGACCAGCACGACGCCTTCACGATACGCCAGGTCATCGGGCTTGGAGAGGACACGCCGCTGGTTGTCTATTCGGGTGGAATCGACGCTACTCGCGGCGTGCACACACTGGTCGAAGCCATGGGCCGGTTGCCCGGAGTCCATCTGGGACTCGTGGCCAAGGCTCGCACCAATTACATCCTCTCTCTACTCGAGACGGCGGCAAACGGGGAGTACGACGATCGAATCCACCTGGTCGGGTTTGTCGATCCCGACAAAGTGGTGCCCTTTCTGTCCGGTGCCACGCTGGCCGTTCATCCGATGGTCTCCAACAAGATGAACCATCAGATTGCCCTGCCAAACAAGCTCTTCGAATACCTCAACGCAAAGCTCCCGATCGTGGTCTCCGACAACAAAGCCATGGCGGATCTCGTCACCCAGCACGGGGTAGGGGGCGTCTTCAAGGCAGAAGACGCCGAGGATCTCGCCAACGCGATTCAGAGGGCACTGGAACAGCGGGCCAGCCTCGTTGCGGCGATCGATACGTCCGGGGTTCTCGAGAAATACACGTGGCAGACGCAAGCCGATCTGCTTCTCGACGTCTACGCCGACCTGCTTGGTTCGGAAGCAGTGGCAAGACCGGCGGCAACCATCACGTCGCTCGAGGAGAGCGACGCGCAGCGCGCCGCGACCGGTGTCCACCGCTCCGCATCTGCGACCACCAGTCTCCTCATCGGACCGCGAAACTCCGCGGGCCAGGCGAAAGCATGGGCGGACGCCCTGGCCAAGACCGGCACGCCTGCGACTTCGATGGCCATCGCCCGGCCCACCGCCGTCGCCTTTCCGGCCGATCTTCTCGTGCAACCCGACGAGTTTCGCCGTCTGGACTGGCAGCTCATGCAGGCAAAGCGTGTCGCGACCGGGTTTACCCATGTCCTGGCCGAAGGTGGAACCAGCGTGCTCGGCCGTCTGAATGGTGGGTTTGCCACCGACGACGTGCCGTTTCTCGCCGAGCACGGGGTCGGGCTCGGTTTGGTCATGCACGGTTCGGAGATCCGTCGTCCCAGCGTCCACCGCGAGATGCTCGCTCATTCGCCGTTTCACCTCGAAGATGAGACAACCGCGAAGCTCGAACATGCGACCCGGAGGCTGGCCGATCAACTCGACTCCTTCGAAGGTGCCATCTTTGTCACGACGCCCGATCTCCTCACCTATGTCCCGCAGGCGGAGTGGTTACCGGTGGTTGTGGACACCCAGCGCTGGCATCCCGCATCCGACCATCCGGCCAACGAGAAGCTGGTGGTGGCGCACATCCCGTCTTCAGAACGCCTCAAGGGCACGGAGTTCATCGACGCGGTATGCCGCCGTCTCGAGCACGAGGGTGTGATCACGTACGTTCAGGTCTCCGGCATTGCCCCCGATGATGTGCCCGGGTATATCCGCGCCGCCGATGTTGTGATCGACGGCCTCGTGCTGGGGGCATATGGTGTGATGTCGGTCCAGGCTATGGCCAGCGGGGCGATTGCTGTCGCAGACGTCAGCCTCCTCGGTAGCCTGGAAGCTCCCATTGTTTCGGCCCAACCGGAGTCGCTGCGCCAAGCCCTTCTCGATCTGAACGACGACCGATCGAGGATGCAGGACCTGAGGCACGCCGGGATCGAATTCGTTCGGCAATACCACGACGGAGAATACGCTGCTGCGAAACTCCGGGAGTTCTTGGAGACGACATGAGTATGCGCACGATCGAACCGACCATCTACGAAGCACGAAAGGGATCGCTTCCTCCCCTCGGCCGGTACTTCACCGACGTGTGGGCAAAGCGGCGGCTGATATGGGCTCTCGCCCAGGCGGCCGTCAAGGCCGGTCATCTCGACACGTGGTTCGGGAGGCTCTGGACGGTGCTGAACCCTCTGTTGTTGGGTCTCACCTACTTCCTGTTGATCGGTGTCATTCTGGGCAAGGACACGACGATCCAGTACCTCGCCACCCTCCTGGGCGGTTTGTTCGCGTTCTACTTCACGCGCTCGTCCATTGGATCCGGGGCAAATGCCATCGTCAAAGGCGGTGCCATGGTGCGTGCCACAGCGGTTCCCCGAATGATCCTCCCGCTCTCTTCCGTGGCGATCGCTCTCCGCACCTACTTCCCGACCCTCCTGGCGTACGCCGTGTTCCACCTGGTGGGCGGTCTGCCCATCACCGCAGCCCTGGTCATGGTCCCCGTGGTGATCCTGATCCACACCCTGATCAACACCGGGCTGGCGCTGGTCTTTGCCACATCGACCGTGTTTTTCCGCGACACGTCATCGTTCCTGCCGTACCTCCTCAGAATCTGGATGTACGTAACCCCGGTGCTGTATATGTACGAAGAGGTTCCCGTCCGGATTCGTCCCTACATGGAACTCAATCCTCTCTATCGACTCTTTTCCGCGTGGCAACAGATCCTGTTTGAAGGCACCTTCCCCTCGCTGGCGAACCTGGGTATCGCGGTCCTCTGGGCAGTCGTGATGCTGGTGGTGGGCAGCTATTTCTTCCTCACGAAGGAGCGCGAGTTTGCCATCCGCATCTGACACCCAGCCGAGCCTGGCAGTTCAGGTGGAGAACCTCTCGGTTCGCTACCGCACTGCGATCGAACGGAAGCAAACGTTCCGTTCGTTTCTGGCACGGGGCGGGAGGAGTTCCCGCACCACACGCATGATCGAAGCGCTTCACGATGTTTCATTCGAGGTGAAGACCGGTACCTTTCTCGGGGTGATCGGTCCCAATGGAGCCGGGAAATCGACGCTGTTGAGGACGCTGGCGGGCATCCTGCCTCCTTCGGAGGGAAGGGTCACGGTGTGGGGCAATGTCACGACGCTCCTGGCCCTCGGGGTTGGTTTCAATGCCGAGTTGTCCGGGCGGGACAACGTGCGATTGGGCTGTCTCGCCTCGGGATTCTCCCCTGAGGAGATCGACCGCATAGCAAGTCCGATCACCGATTTCGCCGACCTCGGTGAGTTCATCGATTACCCGGTCAAGACCTACTCGTCCGGGATGTACGGCCGGCTGGCCTTCTCGATTGCCGTTCACGTGAATCCTGACATCCTGCTGATCGATGAGGCTCTATCGACCGGCGATGCTGCTTTCCGGGCCAAGTCGCAACAGAGAATGCGCGAGCTCATGACCCAGGCCCGGGCCATTGTGCTCGTGTCTCACGGGCTGGGATTGGTCAGGGAGATGGCCACGGAGGTGCTGTGGCTCAACAAGGGAGAGGTGATGGGCTACGGGGACCCTGCCGAGGTGATCACCGGGTACACGGACTCCGTGCAGGGGTCCGGCAAAGCAGCGACCGATGACCAGGTCTAGGCCGACCTCGGTTCGCCCCTAGCCGTCGGGCAGCCATGAGCTTGGAGACCCAGCGCAAGGCACCTGCCTCGCCGCCTGCGTTCACCTACCGGCCGGCGCTCGACGGCCTGCGTGCCGTGGCGGTCCTGGCGGTGATCGTCTACCACGTCCATGAGCCGTGGCTCCCCGGCGGGTTTCTCGGAGTCGATCTGTTCTTCGTGCTCTCGGGTTTCCTGATCACGTCTCTCTTGCTCGTTGAACACGACCGGACGAAGCGAATCAACCTGAGCAGGTTCTGGAGCCGGCGAGCCAGGCGACTGCTGCCGGCCATCGTGATCCTGCTCGTGGTCATTGCCGTCGTCGAGAACCAGGTCGTCGCCGAGGCTTCGGTACGGGCCGGCCGGCGCAGCGAGCTTCTGGCCACCCTCTTCTACGCGGCGAACTGGTTCTTCATTGCGACCGGGCGCTCCTACTTCGCCGACTATGGGGGAGCGTCGCCGGTTCGCCACACCTGGTCGCTCGCGATCGAAGAGCAGTTCTATCTGCTGTTCCCCCTCATCATGTCGTTCGGTCTTCGGCTCAAACGCCGTTGGATGCTGGCCGCCATCGTGGCGACCCTCGGTGTGTCCGGCTGGCTCATGGCGGCCCTCTTCACGCCGTCGAACCCATCCCGGGCCTACTTCGGTACGGATGCCCGGATTCATCAGCTACTCGCCGGGGCCGTTCTGGCCGTGCTGCTGACCGGCCGGTACCGGCACACGATCGTCGCCTGGAGCAGGAGGCTGCTCATACCGGTCTCCGGGGTTCTGGTTGCAGCCCTGTTTCTGGTGCGTGACGACGGCTCGTTCTACTACCACGGCGGGGCCGTGGCGATTGGACTGGTCGCAGCCGCTCTCATCGCCGGTCTCGAGCGTCCCGCTCGCCTGCGAGAGGCGTTGTCGGTGCGGCCGATGGTGGCGGTCGGCAAGATCTCCTACGGGATGTACCTCTGGCACTTCCCGATCATTGTGTGGCTGCTGCGCTCGTCGACGTATTCCCCGGGAGTGCTGCTGACCATCACGCTCGTCGTCACCCTGGTCGCGGCCACCGTCTCGTATCTGCTGGTCGAGCGTCCCATACGGGTCAACCGCAAGCTCTTCCGACTCGAGCTCACCCCCCGGCGCTTGGCCTATGTGGTCCCGATCGCCTCCCTGCTCACCGCCGGTGTCATCGTGGCAGCCTTGCCCGATGCCCTGCCCGAATGGGCCCGGGACGGGGATGTGGCCGCAGCCGTTCCCTCGAGCACCATCCCGGCGCCGGGCACAACGACCACCTCCGAACCCCAGGCCACCGGCATCTCGACTGTTGCGATCGTCGGCGATTCGTTCATGGTGTCTGCCTACCCGGGGTTCCGGGTGGCTGCCGCCGAGCAGGCGCTCACCCTCTTGGAGTACGCCTATGCGGCCTGTCCGATCGGAGAAGAACCGCTCGCCGATCTGGAAGGAGAGCCGCACTACAAGGCCGAGATCTGTCTCGAACTGGTCTCAGCTGCCTACCAGGGGATCGTTGTGGATCCGCCCGACGTGATCCTCTGGCACGATCTCCAATCGGTCCTGCCGCGGTTCGACGAAGACGGGTCGCTGCTGCTGCCCGGCGCTGTGGATTGGCAACGAGATCTGTTGGCCGAGTGGGGCCGGATCCTGGACATGTTCCTGTCGGCCGGCAGCGAGGTGGTCATCATCGAACCGCCCTACCGGAGCCAGGATGCAGTTTGCTCCGGCTTGCCGAACGAGGAGCGATGTCGCGACATCCTCGAACAGGATGAAGTCATCCGGACCGCAACCGCAGCCTTCCGCCGTCAGGCGGAGAACGTCCCCGGAGTCTTCTTCATGGATGTCAACGACCTGCTGTGCCCGAATGGAATACCGTGTCCGGCAACGATCGACGGCCTGGTGGTGCGTGAGGGCGGAAACGACCAGACGCACTTCACCGAAGCAGGAGCGATTTGGTTCGGTCGTGCGGTCATGGATCGCTTGAGCGACATGGCCGGTTGAAGCGGCGATCCGCCATCGAGCCGGGATGCGTTGTTGCTCAGGGGGGATCCAGCGTTGCGATGATACGAGACGGGTCAATCGTCTGGGGGTCCGTGATTCCGCGCAAACCCGACGCCGAGTACCCGGTTGCGACCAGGGTTCCGTCCGATCGGTACCAGGCCAGATCCTCGCCCGTGACCCCGTCGAAGGCTCCGGTTGCGATCTGGTCCCAGCCGGGGGAGAGGGTCAAGACGGCAGACATGGCAGTGAACCGGCCCTGTGAGGTGACGGTGTAGAACCTCGCCAGGCCATCCGCCCGGTAGTAGAGCAGGTCGTCCGAGCCGTTGCCGTCGAAGTCACCGGAGGGGATGCGCGACCAGTTGCGGTTTCCGTACATCGCTTCGGTCATGGGGAAGAATCGGCCCGTGTCGGAGATGGAGTAGAAGCGCATCAAGCCGTCCCCGGCTCGATACCAGAGCACATCGTCACGGCCGTCGTCATCGAAATCCCCGGGCACCAGGTGGGTCCATCCCCTGGTTCCGTAGAGTGCCTCGGAGATTGGAGTGAACCGCCCGCTGGCCGTCACCGTGTAGAACCGCATCAGGCCGTCCGAAGTCCGGTAGAACAGCAGATCGACGGCGCCGTCGCCGTTGAAGTCGCCCGGGACGACATGACTCCAATTGCGGCTGCCGGTGAGGTCCTTCATCACGCTCAGGGACGTTCCGTTCCCCGACAGTTCGATGAATTGGAATCGTCCGCTTGCCTTTTCGTACAGGAGCACATCGGACCCGAAACCTCCACCGAGATACCCGTTCCAAACCAGATCGGCAGCAGGCATCACGTTCCCGATCGACGCAACACAGAAATCGACTTCCCCTCTCCAGACCGCGTCGAGCGTGCCCCCGGCGTCGTAGGCGATGAGGCTGTCGCCCTCGAGGGGCGGGCCGCAATAGCCGATGGAGCGAATCTGGTGCGAACGAAGGCCGAGCAGGGCCTTGAGGTCGTTTCCGGTGAAATGCTCGGTGGCCGGTGTACCCGCCTTCGTTCCCGTAACGCTCACGTCGGAGGGGGTTCCCGAGACGTAGCGGCTCACGATGCGGACGCTGGTGATCTCATCGAACCCGAGAGCGGAGATGAAATCCGGCCGTGTGAAGCTCTTGGTCCATGAGGTTGCTCCCGGATCAACAACCGAAATGAGGTAGGGGAGGGGAGAACCACCCCACATGTCCTGGTTGTTTTCCGTGCGGCCCCCGGTGCTGGAGAAGTAGAAGGCCGTGATCACCTCGCCGTTGTAGGAAGCCACCGATCCGGCCGTGTCGTCAACGGCGGCGACCCAGCGAGCGTCCTCGCCTTCCCAGCCGATCCATTGCTGGTCGAGATAGGTGGCGTACAAATGGCAGGCGCAGACCTCGGCACGTGCCACGGGATCTCGATTCTGCAGAGTCGCGACGGAGTACGTGCGCGGCGGCAATGGCCTGGGCGCGAACTGCTTCCACCGGCCACGAGGCCGGAACCTCCGCCAACCCGTAGAGGTAGGTTTCGAGATCGAGTTCGCCTACGGCGTGGAATCGCCCGTCGGGAGCCGGCTTGATCTGCACCAGTCCGCGAGGCACCTCGAGCACGCGCTCGGTGTACGAGCTGCTCGATGTCTTGGAGCGGACCGTCAGCTTGACGCGGATCGTCGGCTGCGGCGACCACGTGATGGTGCCCTCACAGGTGGTCCGGGTCCCCACTTCGGTGCCATCCATCAGATACGAACAGGTACCGTCCGGATAACTCTGCAGTGCCCACGTGTGCCCATCCGTGGGGCGGGCGACCAGTGAGGAGTCTTCGCCCAGGGTGAGCCGCACACCACCGGCCACCGGTTCGATGGGCATTACCTGCATATCTTGACCGATGCCGAGGAGTACCGGATCGGGGACCTCGGCAAGCGGACCCACCTCCGTTCCCGTATAGAAGTGCTGGATGATCTCCGCGGCAGTCTTGCCGTCGTCGGCCAGGGCTTTTGCGCCCCATTGCGACATGCCGATCCCGTGACCCCACCCGCCGCCCTCGACGACCACTTCGTCTCCGGCCGCCCGGGCGGGCGCCGCGAGAGCGAACACCAGGGCTACCACGGAAGCGACGGTCAGGATTGGACGGCGTATGGTGATCGTCAGCTCCTCTCACTCATCAAGGATCGACCATGAGCAGTCCCTGCGGCAATATGCCGGTGCCTGTGAGGGTTTCGTGGAGTCCGTTCGTCAACGTGGTCGCCAGGCTTCCTGTGGAGCGATACCAGAACACGTCGTCGGTCCCCGCCCCGTCGAGATTGCCCGTGACAAGATCCCGGAATCCGGGTGCCAGGTACAGAACGGGACTGAGAGCGGTGAAGCCCCGTCGGGCGTCGACACCGTAGAACCGCGCCAAACCGTCGTCTCGGTAGAAGACCAGGCCGGTTTCCGAACCGAAACGTCCGGCCGGGATGTGTGTCCAGTTGCGGGTACCCGTCATGGCCGGGGTCATGGGGACCATGCGCCCGGTGGATTGCACCTCGTAGAAGCGCATCAGTCCGTCCCCGGCCCTGTACCAGTAGACATCGTCCGAACCTTCACCGTCGAAATCGCCGGCCACGATGTGCGTCCAATTCCGGGTTCCGTACATTGGCGGAGTGATCGCTCCTCCGATGCCGCGTGCTCCCATCGTATAGAACCGCATCAATCCATCGTTGGCACGGTAGAACAACAGGTCGGTGGTCCCGTCACCGTTGTAGTCGCCGGGCACGATGCTGGTCCATCCGACGGTTCCCCGGACCTTCGAAACCGGGGACCACCCACCGGTGCCGTCGGCAGCGAGATAGTGGAACCAACCGGTCGGCCGGTCGTAGAGGAGGAGATGCGGCGCCGGATCACCCTGGAGGGTAACCCGCGCCACGATGTCCGCGTCGAGAATGCCGGTGTCGAACGCGTTGACGGGGCCGATCGGGGTGACGGTGCCTCCGGCGGCCGGGTTCCCGATGAAGAACTCGGCAAGCACCCCGCTGAAAGGTGAATAGGTGAGTATCCGTTCCGCGTCTTCGGTGAGCGGCGTGCCTGTGGACAGAGGATCGGGTGTTTCCTCGACCGGCTTGCAGACGATTCCGCCGTACAACCAGTAGGGGTTCCAGTGCGGGTTTGCAGCGAGAAACTCCTGCTCGGTGATGCCGAGCAGTCCGGCCCCGGTGGTGGCCGGTACCCCTCGGGCGAGGTAGCTGCACGGGCCGAGCTGGGTGGAGGAAGGAGCCGGTCCGCCGCTGACTGCTTCGATGATCTCGCCTGCGAACCGCGTATAGCCCTCGTCGGTGTAGTGCACCCCGTCCGCGCCGAACCAGGCCGGCTCTGCCAGCCGATCCCAGGGGACGACCTCGAAGTCGAGCACTGCGGCTTCCTGACGGAGGATGCCGTTGTGCAAGGCGTAGTAGTCGTGCCAGGGGTGATCGAGGTCGGCCACCGGGAACCAGATGATGCGTTCGACCCCGATCTGGCGGAGCGCGCCAATCGGTGTCGCGGACCGCGCTGGCGAAACCCGTCGGCGGTGATGAACCCATTGGCATCGACCTGCGGCGCATACAGGTCCGACTGAGCAGGTTCGGCGAAGATGGGAGCCGGGCGGACGTTCAATCCGGCCGTGAGCACGACCGTCGCCGCTCCAACCGGGTTCATGCGAGCGATGTCGATGCCGAAGGAAGGACCGGAAGACGACACGCACATCACCGAGGGGACATATCCGGCCAACTCGAGCCTGGCGGCGAGGTGTCCCCGGCGAACGTTTCCGTCGCACTCGGAAGAGCCCACGACGATGACGTTCGTATTGGTCAAGGCTCGGACACCCGTGGGGGCAATGAACAGTGAACCGGCCAGGCACCCAACCAGCACCAGCACCGGCCACAACCGGCGGTTCCGCATCAGGTCAATCCCAGTCAACGGTCACCAGGACCTGGTTGGCAGGGGCGTTGGAAACCTGCGCGATCGTTACGACTCCTTGCGCCACGAATCGAGCGGCCAGAATCGATCCCGTCTTGTAGAAGACCAGATCGTCTCCGGCGACGTCGTCGAATGTCCCCGTGAGTATCTGATCCCAGTTCCTGGACAGGTGCCCGGCGGACGACATCGGCTGGAACTCTGCGCCATGGAGCGTGTAGAAGCGGTACAGGCCATCAGTGGCACGATAGAACAGGAGGTCGTCTGTTCCGTCACCGTCGAAATCGCCGCTCGGAATGCGGGTCCAATACCGCGTTCCGTGCAAGGCTGCGGTCACCGGTTGCAGGCTGCCGGACGGTGAGATCCCGTACACCCGCATCAGGCCGTCCGCAGCGCGATACCAGAGGATCTCATCGCGTCCGTCGTCGTCGAAGTCGCCGGGGACGATTTCAGACCAACCCTGATTGCCTGTCATCGCAGGTGTGATCGCCCGCATGCCACCGTCCGACAGCATGGTGTAGAACCTCATCAACCCGTCGGAAGCGCGGTAGAACAGCAGATCAGGGTTGCCGTCTCCGTCATAGTCGCCCTGGACTACGTGTGACCAGTTGCGGGTGCCGGTGACCTGGTAGAGAAACGATGTCGAGCCGGAATCGCCGATGACCCGGGCATGGAAGATCGAACTCGACTGATCGTAGAGGGTCACCGCCGGGGTGGCGCGGTTGGCCCAGGCCAGGTCGAAACCCCCCGAGACGGTGGAGGCGTCGCCGCCGATCACGATGGTGCTGTTCGACCCGTCAACCAGGAGCCGCAGCGGCGTGATGGCACCGGTCGCGCGGTCAACCGACAGGAGATCATCGACGTGGTAACCGGGTTGAACTGCCGTCAGGCTGGCTCGATCGTAGTGAGGTGGTTCGAACCAGATGTGCAGGGGCATGGCGAGCGACAATTGCGTTTCGAGGTAATCGCTGTCCCAGTACTCGACCCGTAGGCAGCCGTGTGAATACGGATACGAAGGGACACTGTGGTAGCCGTGAACGGACAGGCCCGACGGTGTAGTACCAATCGTTGTACGTGCCGCGCCCATCTACGGAACCGGTCCACCCCTCTTCGTGGAAGAAGAGGGTGTAGTCGCCGGGGGGTGATGCATAGCCCGGACGTCCCGAACTCATCGGAATGATCTCTTCCACCACGTTGTCCCGCACCAGATACAGGAGTTGCTTGGTCAGGTTGGCTTCGAGCCGGATGGGTTCATTGCGCTGCAGGTATCCACGGCCCGGGGAACCCCTGCAGGTCGTCCCACAAGGCAACCGAGAAGCTGCTCGAACGCGTCGCTCCGAGTTGCTTCGTGAGCGCCATCACTGCGGACCCGGTTGCGTCGTCGTAGGTGCCGGTAGCCGTCCCGCGATAGAAGCCCTTGGCCGCCAGCTCCGTCTGAAGTTCGGTGACATTGGCTCCGCTGTCTCCCGGGCCAAGATCGGTCATCGCCGCAACCGGGCCGGCGGAGAGAAGGGGGAATGCAACCACCATGATCGAGACAATCGAGAGGCGGAGATGCCTCTTGTTCTTGCTGTGCTCCATGGCAATCTCCTACTGGAAGGGCGACCAGTTGAGTACCGTCAGGATCTGGTTCGCAGGGGCCGAAACCGTGTCGGTGATTCTGACGAGGGAACTCGGCGAGTAGCCGTGCGCTTCGATCTTGCCGGGCTGGTAGAAGACGAGGTCTGCTCCGGGAGTCATGTTGAACTGGCCGGCGAGGATCTGGTTCCACCCGGTATCGGTATACCCGACATCCGAGATGGCGGTGAACCGGCCGTCGGCGCTGATCGTGTAGAACCGGTACAACCCGTCGTTCGATCGGTAGTACATCAAATCATCGCGTCCGTCGCCGTCGAAATCGCCGGAGGGGATCTGGGACCAGTTGCGGTTCCCGTACATGACCGGCGTCATCGGGGTGAACCGGGTACCGCTGACCGTGTAGAAGCGCATCAGCCCGTCGGTGGCCCGGTACCACAACAGGTCGTCGGTGCCGTTGGCGTCGAAATCGCCCGGGATCATCTGGGTCCAGCCCCGGTTCCCGTACATGATCGGCGTCATCGCCCGGAACGTCCCGTCGGCGGTGATGGTGTAGAAACGCATCAACCCGTCCGAAGCCCGGTAGAACAACAGGTCGGCGATGTCGTCGCCGTTGTAGTCGCCGGGAACCACATGGGACCACCCGCGGGTTCCGAAGCCGTCGAAGAACGGGTAGGTGAGTCCATCGGCACCCACTGCGAGAAACCCGAACCAGCCGGTGTCCCGGTCGTAGAGGAGGATGTCCGATCCGTACGATCCGCCGAGATAGCCGCCCCACACCACGTCGATGCCGGCGCGGGTGGAGCTTACATTCCCAATGGGGACGATCTCGGGTAGCGCCGATCCCGATGGAGTGTTCAGTCCGTAGGGGGTGATCTGACCCGTCGTTGAGTCCACCACGATCAACTCGTCGAGATTCGCCGGGGCCGCCGCAACTGCCGGAACGGTCGACCAGGTCAGCGCCGCGGCCATGATCAGAGCGGTAATCGCTCTCCGTTTTCCCATGTCCATTCCCTTTCCATCGTGTCGCGCTCACCCCCCGGCCGGCACCACGACCGGTCGCAGCGGAATCCCGCCGAACGACAATTGCATCGGCACCGATCGGGGCTGCCTTGAGGAACACCAGGTGATGCTTTGCCGGCACCGAGCCCGACGGGAGTCCCGTGGTATGTTCCTGCCGTGCCGAATCACCGAGTTGTTCTCCTGCTCCACGGCGGGATCGAGTTTGATTCCCGCGTCAAGCGGGAGGCGGTGTCCCTGGCCGCCGCGGGACTCGACGTGTACGTCGTTTCCCCTTCGGTGACGGGCGAGCGCGAAGACTACCTCCTGCACGGTGTGAAGATCGTCGAGCTCCCGGTTGCCTACGGCCTCCTCGATGCACACCAAGCGCAATCCGATGCTCGCCCCAAGGCGAGACACAGCAAGCGTGATCTCTGGAAGCGCCATCTCACGCCACGCGAAGCGCTCAGGTACGCCAACGCGAAGACTGCTCTGTACACCAACCGTCTCATTGAAGAACGCGGTGAGAGCAGATATTTCAAGCCGCAGCGACTCGTTCATCATCAACTCCAGCGAACCCGCAGGTGGGCTATGCGCAGGCCGGCGCTGCTGAGGGCGCCGGCGATGCTGGCCGTTCGGCTGCATGGACGCGTCATGCGGGCCGGTTCCGGCCATAGGTTCCTCTTCGATGTGATCTCGGGCCGGGCGTGGCAGCGGCGGCGGCTGAGGAGACGGGCTCGTCGATGGGAACGGCGGCTCGAACGGCAACGAGCGCTGATTCGTGCCCCTCAACGGACGGCCCGATGGCCGGGTAAGCCGCCGGAATTCCGGCGTGGGGGGCGCCAGAGCTGGGAGGAAGCGGAACCTCAACTCCTTGATCTCGATATTGCATTTGGGCGGCTCATTGATCGTCTTGCTCCGGCGGTCATCCACGCAAATGACTTCCAGACGCTCCCCGCCGCCGTGCACGCCAAGCGTCGCGCCGTGGCCGGCGGGCGGTCCGTCAAGGTGTTGTATGACAGCCATGAGGATGCCGCCGGATTGCGAGAGCACTACGGAGCCCGCCGTAGCGAGGCGTTCGCTGAAGTGGAAGCAACCTACATTGGAGAGGTCGACGCGATCGTCACGGTATCACCCCAGTTGGCCGGCCGCCTCCAGCGTCGGTATTCCTTGAAGACACAACCGGCCGTTGTCCTCAATGCACCCCCGCAGGGTTCCGCACACACGGAGGTCCCGAGCCTGCGCCGCTCGATCGGCCTCGACGCCGACGTCTCGCTTGGCGTGTATGCAGGGGGTGTGAACAAGAACCGGGGTCTCGATCTCCTGATCGAAGCTGTGGGGAGCATGCCGCGTTTTCACTTGGCGCTCGTTTTGACCGCGATATCGCAACGCACCGAAGACCTGTTGCTCGACCTCACCAGGAGATTCGGTGTGGAGGATCGTGTGCACATCGTTCCGGCCGTGCTGCCCCACCAGGTCGCTGCATACCTATCCGAGGGCGACCTGGGGTTCGTGGTCGCATCCAACGAGGTCGCGAATCACAACGTCTCGCTGCCCAACAAGCTTTTCGAGTACCTCCAGGCCGGGCTGCCGATCGTGACTTCGAATCTGACTGCCTTGGAGGAATTCGTTCAAGAGCATGGGGTCGGTTGCGTCTTCCCCTATCCGGACGTCGACTCACTCGTGAAATGCGTCGGGCGGGTTCTGGAGAACAAGCATGCGTTTCAGCAAGCCATCACGCCGGCGTTTCTCCGTACGTTCTCTTGGGAAGGATCCCAGGAGAAACTGCTGAGCGTTTACGGAGATTTGCTTTCGATACAGCTCCAGGCTGCTCCGATACCTCTCGATCTCACCGTCCACCGGCATCCTGCCACGCTGTGAGACTCGGTAGAGGCTCGAGCTAGTAGATCCACCGGACCACGTCGAAGACTTCGGCGTAGCTGGTACCCGCCTGCACGCCCCGGAAACGAGCCTGGGCCCTGAGGTATTCGGCGTTGACATACGACCGGTGTTTCTGGGACTCGTAGCACTCCATAGCCCGGATCTTCTTCTCGAGGTCTTCGGGGTTCAATTCCACGAATCCTGATGCCCGGAAGTCGAGATGGTTCCATGGGATTTCGTAGGCCAGGATCGTGGTGTTCTTGAAGGCCCGGAGGCCCTCTTTGGCAACCACTTCGTGGTCCTGGTGGAGGTCCGTCGCCGAAGGCATCAGGACCAGCTGAGGTGCGAATTCTTCCCGCAAGGCAACCAAGTACTCGAGGATCTCCTGGCGACGTTCGTGGAGGTGCCGCACCCGGTAGTCGAGTACGAAGAGGTCGGCCGGGGCGATCCCTAGCTGGGCGGTGGCCGCTGCAACCTCCTTGCGGAGGGTGTCCGGTGGCCAGTTCGGTGCCAGTGACTCATCGGCCGAGGAGAAGGCCACATAGGACACGTGGGTGTTCGACGCTACCAGGCGGGCTATGGTCCCGCCCGCCCCGAGTTCTCCATCGTCGGTGTGAGGAGCTAACACCAGCGCGCGGTCGTATTTCTGATTCAGCATTGTCGGCTTCCCGAGCGGACGGCCGAGTGTAGTGCTGCGGTCGCTCCGGCGAAGAACGCAGCCGGCGTGCCCGGAGCCGGGATCTGACAGCGTGAGCGACGGTACCGCCGGGCGCTATTATCGAACCGTCTTTCCCCGAGGAGTCGAAACTCTATGTCCGCGTTCATTGCGCCAGGTGCTGATGTTTCTCCGGATGCCCGGGTCGGTAACGACTGCAAGATCTGGCACGGTGCCCAAATCCGAGAAAGGGCCATCCTCGGGCCTGGCTGCATCATCGGTCGCGGGGCATACGTCGACGCCGGTATCTCGGTGGGGGCCAATTCGAAAATCCAGAACTATGCCCTGGTCTACGCCCCCGCTCTGCTGGAGGACGGAGTCTTCATCGGGCCGGCGGCGGTGCTCACCAATGACATGTTTCCGCGGTCGATCAACCCGGATGGTTCGCTCAAATCCGGCAGCGATTGGGAAGCCAGGGGGGTGACCGTCAGGCGCGGGGCAGCCGTCGGGGCACGGGCAGTAATACTTCCCGGTGTCGAGATCGGTGCGTGGTCGATGGTTGGAGCCGGTGCAACGGTCACCCGGGATGTGCCCGGCTACGCTCTCGTGGTTGGTAGTCCGGCCCGGCGAATCGGGTGGGTCGGCCGGTCCGGCCGGGCTCTCGAGTCCCGCGACGATGTTCTGGTCGATCCGGAGACCGGAGACCGCTTTTTGGAGAAGGGCGACATGCTTGAGGAGCTTTCATGATTCCTATTTCACGGCCCATCATCGGGCACGACGAACGAGAAGCCGTGGATCGCGTCCTCGCTTCCGGAATGCTCGTTTCGGGAGCGGAAGTTCGCTCTTTTGAAGATGAGTTCGCCGCCTACGTAGGTGCGGAACACGGGATCGCGGTCGGGAGTGGGACGGCAGCTCTCCACGTGGGACTGCTGGCGGCCGGAGTGGAAGCGGGCGACGAGGTCATTGTGCCGTCGTTCACGTTTGCTGCTACCGCCAATGCGGTTCGGCTCATTGGGGCAACGCCCGTTTTCGTCGATGTCGAGGATGTTACCTACGCGATCACCGCCGAACTCGTTGAACCGGCCATCACCGATCGCACCGTGGCGGTGATGCCGGTGCACCTCTTCGGTCATCCTGCTCCGATGGAGGAACTGCTCCAACTGACCAAAGCTGCCGGCTTGCTGCTCATGGAGGATGCTGCTCAAGCGCACGGGGCCGAGGTCAACGGCCGTCCGGTCGGCGCTCTCGGAGCATTCGGGGCGTTCTCGTTCTATCCGACCAAGAACATGACCACCGGCGAGGGCGGCATGATCACAACCAATGACGCAGAGCTGGCCCGGCGCTCCCGGTTGTTGCGCAACCAGGGCATGGAGGAACGGTATCTGCACGAACTGGTCGGTCTCAACGAGCGTATGACCGAGATCGAGGGAGCCATCGGCCGGGTGCAGCTGAAGCGCGTGTCCGGGTGGACCAAGCAACGTCAGGAAAACGCCGCCTACTACGACGAGCACCTGTCCGGCAGCGTGGTCAAACCGTTTGTGAAAGACGGTTTCACCCACGTCTACCACCAATACACCATCCGTGTACCGGATCGTGCTGCTTTGATCGAAGCCCTGGCCGCCGAAGCGATCGGCTACGGCATCTACTATCCCCGTCCTACCCATCTCCAGCCACCGTATGCCGACGGAGCGCCCTCGCTTCCCGTCACGGAGCGTCTGGCGGAGGAGGTGATCTCCCTGCCGGTTCGTCCCGATCTGACGCAGGATGAAAGGGAGCGCATCGCCGGTGTGGTCAACGGAGTTGTCGGCTCATGAGCGACCTTCGTGTTGGTCTCGTCGGTCTTGGCATGATGGGCCGTCACCATGCCCGGCTGCTGCAACAGATCGAGGGGGTCGCGTTCGCCGGGGCGGTCGACCCGACCGGAGATCGCCATGGTGCGTTGCAGGGTGGCCGGCTGATCGAAGGCATCGACCAGTTGCTTGCGGGCGGCGTCGATGCGGTGGTCATTGCAGTTCCCACGGCGAGACATGAAGAGCTCGCTTTGCGGATGGCGGAAAACGGCATACCCATCCTGGTTGAGAAGCCGCTGGCGGCGGACGTCGAGTCGGCTGCCCGGATCGAACGGGCATTCGCAGACCGGGGGCTCCTGGGATGTGTCGGTCACGTCGAGCGGTTCAACCCGGCGTTGCAGGCCATGAAGGAGCGCCTCAACAAGGGAGAGTTGGGCCAGGTCTTCTCGGTGGCGACTGTCCGGGTCGGCCCGTTCCCTCATCGCATCCAGGATGTTGGAGTGGTCAAGGACCTGGCTGCGCACGACATTGATCTCGTCCGCTGGCTTGGCGAGAGCGATTTCGCGGAGGTCTCCGGGCACACGGCCCACAAGATGGGTCGTGACCACGAGGATCTCGTGTCCGCCTCCGGCATCCTCCACAACGGCGTCGTCGTCAGCATGCAGGTGAACTGGCTCACCCCGACCAAGCAGCGCAACGTGACGGTGCTGGGCGAACGAGGAGCGTTTGTTGCCGACATGCTCTCGGCCGACCTCACCTTCTATAGCAACGCCGACATACCCACGGAGTGGGATGCGGTTGCCAGACTCCGGGGCGTGTCCGAAGGTGACATGGTGCGGTATGCGCTCCGCAAGCCCGAACCGCTTCGATCTGAATTAGAGGCATTCCGCGATGCTCTCCTCGGCAAGGACAGTGCGCAGATCGTGTCCCTGGCGGACGGTGTCGAGATTCTCAGGGTCGCCGAGCGAATCCTGGCTGCGGCGGCCCCGACCAAGCCTTTGAGCGAAGCGTCATGAAGGCCGCCGTTGTCGCGCTTGGAAAGATCGGCCTTCCGCTGGCCGTCCAAATGGCTCGCCGGGGCGTCGAGACGGTCGGCAGTGACATCTCGGCGTCCGTGGTCGACCTGGTCAACCGGGGAATCCCGCCTTTTCCGGGCGAAACCGACCTTGCAGAAGGCCTGGCCCAGGTTGTCCCGGCAGGTCTTCTGCGGGCGACCACCAGCAACCAGGAGGCCGTGGGGAGTGCCGATGCGGTCATCGTGGTGGTGCCCGTCGTGGTCGATGCCGAAGGCCGCCCGGATTTTGGGGCGATGGACGCAGCCACCCGGGACATCGGCGAGGCACTGCGTCCCGGGCAGCTGATCTCCTACGAAACGACGCTGCCGGTCGGCACCACTCGCGGCCGGTTCGCTCCTTTGCTACGAGAGGTGAGCGGCTTGGTGCCCGGTGGAGGACTTCTTCCTGGTTCACTCGCCCGAACGGGTCTTCAGCGGTCGCATCTTCCAGGATCTCAAGACCTATCCGAAGATCGTCGGGGGCATCAATGAGGCTTCGGCAGCGGCCGCGGTGGATTTCTACGAGAGGATCCTCGAGTTTGACGACCGCCCCGACCTGGCCCGGGCCAACGGGGTCTGGAATCTCGGCAGCGCTGAAGCGGCCGAACTCACCAAGCTGGCCGAGACCACGTACCGGGATGTCAACATCGCTCTCGCCAACGAGTTCGCCCGGCACGCCGAAGACATCGGGATCGATATCGGACCCGTCATCGAGGCTGCGAACAGCCAGCCCTTCTCGCACATCCACCGGCCCGGAGTAGCCGTAGGCGGCCATTGCATTCCTGTGTACCCGCGCTTCTATGCGAGTGTCGATCGCACCGCACGGATTCCCGTGGTTGCCAGGGAGGTCAATGAGGCAGTTCCGGCCCGGGTGGTCGGCGCCCTGGAGGCCGAAATGGGTGGCCTCCGCAGCAAGCGGGTGGTCGTGCTGGGTGCTGCGTATCGCGGCGGAGTCAAGGAGACGGCTTTCAGCGGCGTTTTCCCGCTCGTTGCAGCCCTGCACGGCGCCGGTGCTGAGCCGCTCGTGCACGATCCGCTGTATACGGCAGATGAATTGACCGGGCTGGGCCTTTCCCCGTACCACGAGGCTGATCCTTGTGATGCGGCTGTTCTCCAAGCCGACCATGCCGAGTACCGGGACTGGCGATTGGCGAACCTCCCCGGTTGCGAGGTCATGTACGACGGTCGCCGATTCCTCAACGGTTCCAGGTGGACGGCCGACGGCGTTCGCTACATGCGACTTGGCACTGCCTAGCCGGATACGGCAGCAATCAGGGCCGCGGCACCCCTGTCGTCGGCGATCTGAGCCTCGTACGCCATTCGCCCTCTGCGGCCGATGGCTGCCGCCTTCGCGGGTTCGTCCAGCCACGTCTTCAAGACTTCTGCCGCACCTTCCGGTGAATTCGCCACAACCCCGCCCCCGGTCTCCAAAAGGAGTTGCATCTGCGCGGGGAGTGGGGTGGCCACAACGGGGATGCCGGCGGCCATGTACTCCCACACTTTCGTGGGTAGCGCAGCTCGATAGGCGGGCGTGTCCTGGAGGAGCGCCAGCCCGGCTGCGGCCCCGGCCGCTCGCCGCCACGCTTCCCGATACGGCAGGCGGCCGGTCATGTGCAACCGGCCGGCGGCCCCTTTCCGCTCGGCGATGCCGGCCAGGTCGGCTTTCAAATCACTCGTGATCGGACCGATCAGCTCGAGATGGAGGCCCGGGACCAGGTCGAGCAAGCCCACCATCGCGTGGGCGCCCCGGCTCACGGTGATGTCGCCGACGTAGACGGCCGAGGGCCGCGTGCCGACGTGGTCCCCATCCGGGAAGAAGTGAAGCGCCGGCACGTTCGGGACCACCAGATCGCCCGGCCGGCGCAGATGATCTGCCGCCACAACGGTCCCATGCGCCAGCCGTCGCCCCGCCGCCGTGACGACTCTGGCCAGGTACCCGAGGACGGGACGGAGGGGTTTGGGAATCCAATCCCGGTTGGAGGCTACCGCTGCGTAGTCCTCGTGAACATCGATGATGGCGCGGACTCCGAGGAGTCGAGCAACGAGGCTTCCGGCAACGTACAGCTCCGGATCAGGAAGAAGCACTGCGTCCGGTCGAAGAGAGCTGAGGTGACTCCAGGCAAACCATGGCGCCATCATCATCCGTCGCCAGCGACCACGCTGATCGCCGGCGACCAACGTGGTGCTGATCCCGTTTCGATTGAGGATGTCGACATGACGGGTGAGCCTTGCATCATCGGGGTGATGGGCGGTGGTGAGGACGAGGCACGTGATCGCTTTCATGACGGTTGGATGCCGGCTGGTCGCAACGCCTGATCTGGGGGCCGTGGGCTATTCACGCCGCACCGTCGCTGTCGTTGCCGGGCACGGACGGCCACGGTATGACCGAGAGGAATCCGAGACCCCACGCCATGTGCATCACGGCTAGAGCCGGACCGACGAACAAGAGCGCTGCATCACGGCGGCGCAGAGCCAGCCACACGCCGGCCGAATGGAGACCGGCTGCGTAGATGGCGGGGATCACGAGCCATGATGGATTTGCCAAGGCTGCAATGAAGGATGCGGTCAATCCGACAACGGCGAGCGGCGGGGCGAGTTGGCGGGGCTGTAGCGACCGGGGATGCTTGGCCAGCACGCTTCGCTTCCATTTTCCGTATTGCCAGTACTGCTTCCACAAACCGGCCAGCGAGGAACGGGGCCGGTACTCGACCCGCAGGCGAGGGTCGAAGTAGACGAGTCCGCCCGCTTTGCGGATGCGGTAGTTCATTTCATAGTCCTGGTTTCGCACCAGCGCCTCGTCGAAGAGTCCGACGTTTTCGAACACTTCTTTCCGGAAGACTCCGAGGTAGACGGTGTCGGCCGGTCCCGGCTCACCGTGATAGTGAAACCGGGCATTCCCTACACCGAGGGGAATGCTCATCGCGGCGGCGATAGCCCGTTCGACCGGAGCGACCCCTACCGCAGCCTGGATTCCGCCAACGTTGTCTGCTCCGGTTTCTTCGAGCACTTCCACCGCCGTGCGCACATAATCCGTTGGGAGGACGGCGTGGGCGTCGCATCGCACGATCACCTCGCCCCCGGACTGGTTGATAGCGGCGTTGAGGCCCGCCGGGGTAGTGGTAGCCGGGTTCGGGACAATCAGCACTCCGTCGTTTTGTGCGGCCAGGTGATCCAGCGCTGCCCTCGTCCCATCCGCGCTGTTCCCATCTGCAACGACGACCTCAAGCGACACCCGGGTAATCCTGGCCCAATGCGCTTTCGATGGCGCGCAGAATCGCCTGTGCTTCATTGCGCACCGGTATCACGACCGACACGGATGGCCAGGCGCGAGCCGCTTGAACCATCGCGACCCATGTCCTCGACGGGTCCGAGTTGGGGGCGTGTTTCTGTTCACGGTGCGGACATAGTGTTCAACTCGCTCCGTATAATGCCCGTCCGCCCGCGGAGGTCGCAACATTCTGTCTGTTTCGCTGAGTCCCGGACTTCTGCTCATCACCTGGGCGGCGGGCATTGCTGCCGGGGCGGCGTTGGTGGCTCGATGGCGGATCGTGGGACCGGGATTCCTGTGGCTGGCTGCTGGGACCGGCTGTGTGGTCGGAGCGATCGGTGCTGCGCACAGGCGGAGGCATGGCGGCCTGGATAGGGGCCGGGCTGGCTCTCTCGGCGGTGCCCGCTGCCCGGCATCCGGCGGCTGCGCCCGCCCCTGCTGGCAGCCTCGAGTTTGGCTTTCCTGGTGTCGGCGCTACCCGCCGGAGGTCCCCTTGCTGACCCTCTCGGGAGCAGCGGCATTGGGTGGCGTGACAACCGAGATGCTGCTCGGACATTGGTACCTCGTTGATCCGCGTCTGCCTCGTTGGGCCCTCAAGCGGCTGGTAGTCATAGGAGCGGCTGCCCTGGTCGTCGACGGACTGGTCCTGGGTCTTGCCGGGGGGACCGGAGCTCCGACCGTGACGATTGTCTTCGCAGGTCTGTCGGTGGTCAGCGTCCTGCTGATGACGGCAGTGTGGTTCGCCTTGCGAGAACCTGCTTATTCGGCCGTCATGGCCGCAACAGGTCTTTCCTATCTGGCATTGCTGACGTCACTCGCCGCGACCACGCTCGGCCGGTCTCTGGTCAGCTCGGGTGATACCGTCCTGGAGGTTCCTAGACTCATCGGTCTATGAAGATCTACACCAAGAAAGGCGATGACGGGACTACCGGACTTCTGTTCGGTGGCCGGGTCGCGAAGGACGATTTGGCTCCGGAAGCGTACGGGGCTGTCGATGAGCTGGTTGCCGCCCTCGGCGTTGCCAGAGCACTGGCCGACGGGAACCTGGCTGAGGATCTCCTGCAGGTGCAGCGGGACCTCTTCGTTGTGGGCGCGGAAGTTGCCACGGCTCCTCGCAATCGACACAAACTGGAGCCGGGCGTGAGTCTCACCACCGCGGATATGGTTGCGCGGTTGGAAGCGGCCATCGACGCCGTCGTGGACGAGGTGGGGATGCCGACGGAGTTCGTGGTTCCGGGACAAGCTCCCCTGCCCGCCGCCTTGGATGTGGCCCGGGTCGTCGCGCGGCGAGCTGAAAGACGGGTTGTTGCCTATGCCCGGGAAGGCGGCCTGGACGGGGGCAGCGTGGTGCCGTACCTGAACCGTTTAGCCGACTATCTCTACATGCTTGCCCGGGCTTCAGAAACCGAATGGCAACCCACTCGAGTCAAGGAGCAAAGATGATCATATTCGAGGCCGCCGGCCCCCTCGCAGAAGAGTCCGGCGAAGCTCTGGCCGTGCCGGTCTTCGCCGAGCGGAGCTGGGGTCCCGGCGCAGACTGGGTGGCAGAAGCACTCGGGTCGTGGTTGGACGGTTACCTCGATGAGCTCGACTTCACCGGCAAAGCGAACGAGATCGCGCTGCTGCCGACCGGAGGAAAGCTTCCCTACGAGACCCTCTTCCTCGTGGGGCTCGGTGAGGAAGCAGATCTCGAAGGGGTGCAGACAGGCGGCAGGATGGCTGGGCTGCGAGGCCACCCGGATTGTCGATCTGGCCACCACCTTCCACGCTCTCTCAATTGACGGAGCCGCCGGGGCCTTCGCGGAAGGCTTCTCGCTCGGCCCAGTACCGCTTCGAGAAGTATCGATCCGAACCAAAACCGCCACTGACAGAGTCGGTTCGGTTTCGTTGGAGAAGGTGCAGAAGCCGCGGCTGCCGAGGCGGGACCGGGTGCCGAAACGGCGCGAGCGGTCGCTCTTGCCCGGGATCTCGTCAATGAGCCGGCCGCCGGCAAGTCGCCGGAGATGCTGGCCGAAGTTGCCAGACAGATCGGTGCCGAAACAGGTATCCGCATCGTCGTTCACGACGAGGAGGACATTGCCCGGGAGCGCTTTGGCGGGCTCGCCGGGGTCGCGGCGGGTTCGCACCGTCCGGCCCGGATGGTCGAATTCTGGTACGAACCTGAAGACGCTCGAGCGTTTGTCGCCCTCGTTGGGAAGGGGATTGTGTTTGATTCGGGCGGTTTGTCCCTGAAGCCACCCGCGGCGATGGAAACCATGAAGACGGACATGTCGGGAGCAGCGGCCGTCTTCGGCGCCATGCAGGCCATAGCAGCGTTGAAAGTCCCCGTGCGGGTGCTGGGAATCACTCCGCTCACCGAGAACATGCCCGGGGGTGGAGCTACGCGTCCCGGAGATGTGTTGACGGCTCGAAACGGTAAAACGATCGAAGTCTTGAACACAGATGCCGAAGGGCCGGCTGGTTCTCGCCGATGGGCTGTCGCTGGCGGCGGAATTTGGGCCTGATGTGATTGTGGATCTGGCCACGCTCACCGGGGCCTGCCATGTAGCCCTGGGTGACAAGATCGCCGGTGCCTGGACCAACGACGAAGAATGGTGTGACAGGGTGGTCGGCGCCGGGGCGGCGGCAGGCGAACGGATCTGGCCGATGCCGCTCCCATCCGACTATCGCAAGAACATCGATTCAACCATCGCGGATATGAAGAACACGGGCAACAACAGGTACGGGGGGGCGATCCATGCGGCGCTCCTGCTCGCAGAGTTCGTCGGCGAGGTCCCCTGGGTGCATCTCGATATTGCCGGGCCGGCCCGTTGGCCGGAGGATGAGCACTACCAGCGCCAGGGCGGCTCCGGCTTCGGCGTGCGGACCCTCGTGGCTTTTGTTCAGGCGCTGGCAGATCTGAGGTGAGCTGCCGTTAGGCTGCGCCCATGCGCCGGAGGATTCTTCTCTCTATTGCGGCGGCCGACCTTGGCGCGCCTGGCGATTGCATTCCTGCTCGCCTCGTTGGTCGTTTTCGATCGGCTCTTCCCCTGGACCAGTCCGCGGTTGCCTGCCGGGGAGTCGATTTGGCCGCTCCTGGGTTTGGTGGTCGCGGGTGCCCTGATCGGTTCGTATGCGAGCGCCCGGGCCTGGGCGGGGGCGGCACCTCGTCCAACGTACGGGCGCGCGCTCACCATCGTGCTCGGCGCCCTGGCGTTTACCTCCCTGGGTGTGGTGCTGTCTCGCACCTACTTCTCCCGGCCGTTTCTGGCGGTGAGCATGGTCTTCTGGCTGGTGGGTGCGCTAGCCCACCGGTTCTACCGACGGCGCCGGCCGTGGACCGAGCGTCTGGTGCTGATTACGACCGAAAAAGGGCTGGTGGAACATCTCCGGGACGCTCCTCACGCAGACGTCTGCGAGGTTCTCGATCCGAGCTCGCAAGGTGATGTTCCTCCCATTGAGGACGGGATAACCCTGGGCATTGACCTTCGCGAGGTTCTATCCGATCGGATGGCGCAATTCGTTTCATCGAGCGTTCTCTCCGGGGTTTCGGTGCGCGCCCTGTCAACGGTGTACGAAGAGCACACCGGACGATTGCCGATTGTCCACCTGGCTGAAGGTTGGGAATTGCGAAACCCGGTCGTTCGGTCGGCCGGCTACGTTCCCGTCAAGCGCATCGTCGACACCGTTCTCGTGCTGGTGACGTCGCCGATCCTGATCGTGCTGTACGTCGATGATCGCTGTGGCGGTCGGTGCTGACCTCAAAGGGGCCCGTCATCTTCCGTCAGAAACGCATCGGACTCAACGGTCGTCCGTTCACCTTGTTCAAGTTCCGTACGATGGTCGAAGGGGCGGAGCAGTCCGGACCGCGGTTCGCCGTACCGGGGGACGTGCGCCTCACCGGGGTCGGCAAGATCCTGCGGCGGTTCCGTGTCGATGAGATTCCTCAGCTGTGGAACGTGTTGCGGGGAGATGTCAGTCTCGTCGGTCCCCGGCCCGGAACAAGCTACGTTCGTGGAACAGTTCGACGCGGAAATCCCGTTCTATGCGCACCGACACCTGGTTCGACCCGGGGTCACGGGATGGGCCCAGGTGTACTACGGATACGCCGACGATCAAGCAGATACGGTGGAAAAACTCTCGTTCGACCTGTACTACGTGAAGCACATGTCACCGTGGCTGGATCTCCACATCCTGGGAAAGAGCATCTGGACGGTCGTAACCGGGTTCGGTGCTCAGTAGCCGGGACCGACCCGGAGCAAGGCGGCGAACCTCACGGGAGCGGGAGTGGGTCGCTTTCGCTGGTGACCGCTTCGGTTCCCGCCAATCCGTCGGTCCGCAGCCATCTGAACTCCTGACCAAAGTACGTGACGAGGGTCGGTCCGGACATCGCCGGTCCATCAGCGCCGACGGTTGTCCTCCACGGGCTGTCCTCGAGCTGCTCGAAGTTGAACACGGTGCCGCTGCTGGTACCCCGATGCCAGCTGCCGTCGTAGGCGTCGAGCTGCAGGATCTCATCGACCCCGTCCCCGTCGACATCGTGAGTTCGAGCCTGGCTCCAGTGGTCGTACGTGGGTGTGGTTGCCCAGAGGGAGGTGGTGAATCGGCTGCCGGTGGATTTGGAGACGTACCAGCGGTCGGAGGAGGGATGGTAGTTGGCGATGTCGTCTTTGCCGTCGCCGTTGAAGTCCCCAACGATTTGGCTGGTCCAGCCTTTGGCGGTGGTGAAGTCGGCCCAGAGGCTGGTGGTGAAGCTGGTGCCGGTGGAGCGGCTGATCCACCAGGTGCCGTTGGAGGGGTGGTAGTTGGCGATGTCGTCTTTGCCGTCGCCGTTGAAGTCCCCAACGATTTGGCTGGTCCAGCCTTTGGCGGTGGAGAAGTCGGCCCAGAGGCTGGTGGTGAAGCTGGTGCCGGTGGAGCGGCTGATCCACCAGGTGCCGTTGGAGGGGTGGTAGTTGGCGATGTCGTCTTTGCCGTCGCCGTTGAAGTCGCCAACGATTTGGCTGGTCCAGCCTTTGGCGGTGGTAGAAGTCGGCCCAGAGGCTGGTGGTGAAGCTGGTGCCGGTGGAGCGGCTGATCCACCAGGTGCCGTTGGAGGGGTGGTAGTTGGCGATGTCGTCTTTGCCGTCGCCGTTGAAGTCCCCAACGATTTGGCTGGTCCAGCCTTTGGCGGTGTAAAAGTCGGCCCAGACGCTGGTGGAGAAACCGGTCGTCGACAGTGAACTCACCCGCCACGTCCCATCGCTTGGGCGGAAGATCGCTCCGTCCGGATCGGCGTCGCCGTCGAAGTCGCCGACCGACGGCGACCGGTAAACGCTCAGAGCAATGGGGCTCCACTGCTGGGCCGCTCGGGTCCGAAACGTGGGCAGCAACGGATAACAGGCTGCCCCGGGACACGACGTTGATTGTGCGTCACGGTGGCCGCTGATGATGTCGAGTGATACGACTTCGCCCTGCGGATAGAGCCTCGACCCTTTTGACACGACGGTGCTGGTCCCGAGCGGGTCGAGGTTGTGGACGGATAACTTCCAGGCCAGAAGATCAACGAGAGCGTTCTGCATGGCGGTGGAAGGTGTTGGTGACGGCTCGAAATCTCCCAGCAGCGCAATGCCCGTCGAGTATGAGTTGAAGCCTTCCGCATGGGCCCCACTGACCCCGCGGTCGATCCCGCCGGCCCTCCCTTCCCAGATCTGCCCAAAACGATCGACCAGCAGGTTGTAGCCGATGTCATTCCAACCCCGGGTGTTCACGTGGAACGTGCAAATGCCGAGGATCTGGCCTGCCACGTCCTCGGCGGAATAGGAGTTTGAGGTGTCGGTGTGATGAATGAACGCCAGGTTCACCTGGACGTACTCGGGCGGGTCGGCATCTTCTGCGTGGCAGCCGTCGCTCGGGTCCCAGACCGACCGGGGGATGACGGTGGGTTGGTCGAGGAAGGCGGACGCGACCGTCCCGGTCTTGGGGCGGAAGAAGTCGCCGAAGCGGCGCAGGAGTGGCTTCGTTCGGTCCGTTGTGTCGATCAAGGAGGCGCTGGCTCCCGAGAGCCGAGCGCCCCGTACCCGAAACTGGACCTGAATCTGGGGCCCGGTCCAGACCGGCTCTGAGGCCGCACGTTGATTGCGGTACTCGCGTGGTACCGGGATCCGGACCGTGGTCGACCGAGACGGGCAGATTGGCCCACGCGCTCCACGGGTCGCCCTTAGCGCGGGTGCGGAACCAAACCTCTTGCGGGCGGGAGCCCTCGTCCCAGGACAGACCAACCATGGTGATGGGCTGGCTGATGACTTCGGTCTCGTTCCAGTCGCCGTCGGCGGCGAAGGTAACGGGCACTTCGCTGAATCGAGCCCACGCAGCTTCCGGGGTGGCGACGTCGGGAAGCACCGCAGACAGCAGACCGAGAACCACGATCAGGACCGCCCTTTTCACGAATGCTCCCCTTCTGAACATGGAGACATTAGTGGTTCGGAGGGCCTGTCCCCGACGCTACCGGGCCCACAGCGAGGTGCCGAATCCGTTACCTGAGGAGCTACTGACCCACCAGGTCCCGCTGGAGCGGTGGAAGTTGGCGATGTCGTCTTTGCCGTCGCCGTTGAAGTCCCCAACGATCTGGCTGGTCCAGCCCGACCCGGTGGAGAAGTCGGCCCAGACATTCGTGGTGAACCTCGTTCCCGTCGAGGCGGAGACATGCCAAGTGCCATCTGAGGGCTGGTAGTTGGCGATGTCGTCTTTGCCGTCGCCGTTGAAGTCCCCGACGATCTGGCTGGTCCACCCCGTTGGTGTGGACAGCCCGGCCCAGAGGGAGGTGGTGAATCGGCTGCCGGTGGATTTGGAGACGTACCAGCGGTCGGAGGAGGGATGGTAGTTGGCGATGTCGTCTTTGCCGTCGCCGTTGAAGTCCCCAACGATTTGGCTGGTCCAGCCTTTGGCGGTGATGAAGTCGGCCCAGAGGCTGGTGGTGAAGCTGGTGCCGGTGGAGCGGCTGATCCACCAGGTGCCGTTGGAGGGGTGGTAGTTGGCGATGTCGTCTTTGCCGTCGCCGTTGAAGTCCCCAACGATTTGGCTGGTCCAGCCTTTGGCGGTGGAGAAGTCGGCCCAGAGGCTGGTGGTGAAGCTGGTGCCGGTGGAGCGGCTGATCCACCAGGTGCCGTTGGAGGGGTGGTAGTTGGCGATGTCGTCTTTGCCGTCGCCGTTGAAGTCCCCAACGATTTGGCTGGTCCAGCCTTTGGCGGTGTAAAAGTCGGCCCAGACGCTGGTCGAGAAGTCGCTGCCGCTCGAGGTGCTCACCCACCAGATCCCATCCAGACTGTCAAAGGTGGCCGCATCGTCGATCCCGTCGCCCGAGAAATCCCCGTGTAAGTAGCTGCTGCCCTGATAGGGGGTGGGCTCAACCGAAACCGGGGAGGCGATGAAGGTGTCCGTATCCGACTCGAAGAGCGTCCAGCTTCGCGTTGAAGTGTCGAAGGCGAGAACATCGCTTGCTTCGTCTCCCGTGTACCGGCCCGACAACTCAACGGGTTCCACAGGTCGGGCGGCGGCAGCCTCGGCGGCCAGGAGGTGCGGGTAGGCATTGATCGGGGTGCCGCTGGGGTCGTGGAGTTCGAAGTGAAGGTGAGAACCGGTCCACTCCGCGTTTCCACTGTCCCCGACATACCCGATCAGCTGGCCTCTGTTGACGTGCACGCCGGACTCGATCCCCGGGGCGAATCCCCACCCCAGTCCATCGTCGGTGCCCGGGGTGTCGTTGTTGAGATGGATGTACCACGATGCCCAGCCATCATCGTGATTGAGGGCCATGGCGCAACAGTTGCCTCCGACCTCGTCGTGCATCCATCCGACCGTCCCGCTTGCAGCGGCCACGACCGGGATCATCTTCGCGGCCATCATGTCGATGCCTTCGTGGGAGCGATCACCCGATCGGGGGGCGCCAAATGTGTCCGAATACGAAACCGGGCCCTGGACGGGAAACGCCATCGGGTATGTCTCGATGGCCGCGACAGGTTCGGGAGCGGTCACAAAAGATGCGGACAAGAGACCAAACGAAAGAAACAGAATTGCCAGCGCGCGCATAGTGAACCTATCGGCCGGGATTGGATTTATCTTGAGAATGGTCCCCGGTCCTGGCAACGGTGCCGGCCGCCCGGCAAAGCTCGTCGTACTGGACGATGCGAGGTGGACGATCCTCGTCTCCGCAGGCCTGGCAGTCCGGATCGCGATGGAACCGCAGCGTTCGAAAATCCTGATCGAGGGCGTCATAGGTCAGCAGTTTTCCGATCAAGGAATCGCCGATGCCGAGCAGGAGTTTGATGGTCTCGGCTGCCTGAATGGAGCCGATGATGCCCGGCACGACTCCCAGCACGCCGGCCTCGGCGCAGGACGGGGCTAGTTCCGGAGGGGGTGGTTCGGGAAACAGGCAGCGGTAGCAGGGCCCTCGATAGGGGGAGAAGACGCTTGCCTGTCCCTCGAAGCGAAAGACCGATCCGTGAACAACCGGTACCCGCCGGTGGAGTGAGGCGTCGTTGAGGAGATAGCGCGTTGGGAAGTTGTCCGCTCCGTCCACCACGACGTCGTAGTCGCCGAGAAGCTCGAGCGCGTTCCCGGCGGTCATGCGCTCAGGGATGGCCACGACCTGCACGTCCGGGTTCAGGGCATTGAGCGTTTGACGAGCAGAATCGACCTTCGACCGGCCAACGCGGTCGACATTGTGCAGGATCTGGCGCTGCAGGTTGGTCAGGTCGACGAGGTCGGAATCGACGATGCCAAGCGTCCCGATCCCGGCGGCAGCCAGGTAAAGAGCGGCCGGCGATCCCAGCCCTCCTGCCCCTACAACCAGGACGCGTGACTCGAGCAAGCGGCGCTGCCCCTCTTCTCCGACCTCCGGGAGCAGGAGATGACGGCTATACCGGATCCTCTGGCCGGCGGGCAGCAACACCGGGACATGCCACCCCGCGCCGGTTCTCTTCCATCCCTCGAAGCCTTCGGCGAGCGATACCACGTTGCGATAACCGAGACGTTCGAGTGATTGGACTGCCAGCGCCGACCGTTCGCCAACAGCGCAATACAGCACGATGAAGGTGTCCGGGCCCTCGGCATGCTGCTCGATCACTCCCTCGAGGTTTCCGCGCGGCACGAGGTGCGCACCGGGTATCGCACCCTGCTCGTGCTCGTCGGGCTCGCGTACATCGATGATCACAGGCGGTGGCTCCAGGCCGGCTGCCAGATCCGCTACCGAGATCTCCCGGATCTCCGTTCTGATCTTCGCGATCCAGCCCTTGTAGTCGATGTCCATCCGGTGTGCGCCCTCTTCGGAATGAGTCAGCGTAGTGCGACCTTCGTCGTGAGGTGCAGGTGATGCCGGATCAGGCGTTCGAGGCGGGTCACGAGGCGCCGAGCACTCGAGCCAATTCCCGGGTGTGTTCGGCTCGTAGCGCCGGCGGCATGCGCCGCACGTGGGCCTCACCGAGCGGCGGGACGAGCGGGCGAACCTGGAGTGTCCCTCCGGCCACGCAAACGAGCCCGGCGCTCATCAGCACGGGGAGATACTCGGGATAGGGGAGGGCGCGGTGATGAGCGGCGGCCGCCATCAGCCGGAGAAGATCGGCCACGGCTCCCGGGCCGAGAACAGCCACCCAGTAGCGGCGGACATACGGGTGGTGGGCGGGAAACCCAATCTGTTCATCTTTCCAGAAACGGGGGATGAGGCTCGGTCTCCGCCACACCGATCGGCGACCTGCACCACCCGGAGCCGGTGCGGCGGTGATCGCGACGGGAGGACGATGGTCGCGTTCGTCTCCGGGTGGTGCGGATCGCATGACGCAGTGATATCAAGTAACCCGAAGTGACATCAATAGGGTTGCAAAGAGGTCGCGAAAGGTTTTCTCACGCGGTCTCATCGGGAGGCTTGCGTCGATGCCCGTCCGGATCAGCCGTCGCCGGGAGCCGGCTTTCCGACGATGATCAAGATGGACTGGCCTTGTGTGACGGTCGCACCGACCGCGGGGTTCGTGGCGATGATGCGCCCCACCTGTCCGGGATCGGTCACATCCCGGAAGTTGACCGAGAACTCCAGCGCTATGCCGGTTTCCTCTTCGAACACGCCGAGGGCGACCACGGCTTCGTCGACGGTCATGGCCCGGAGGTCAATCAGGGGTGCTTCAGGCGGGAGGCCGGAGGAGACCTCAATGGTCAGAACCTGACCGTGCGCAGCACTCGCTCCTTCTTCCAGGTCCTGGGCGAGCACAACGCCCTTCTCTTCGATGGAGCCGACTTCGACGACGTTGGGCCGCAGGTGCGCATCGTAGATATCGTCGACGGCCTCGTCCTGCATGAGTCCGATGACCAGGGGCACTTCGGTGCTCGGCGTTACGAAGTATTGGGACACTCCCGGTGGGTCCTCCGGGAAGTCGGTTACCGGCGTGTCCGCCAGCATGTACGTCATGAACTCTCGCCAGATGGGACCCGGCACCGTGCCGCCGTATACCCGGCTGTAAAACTCACCGTTGATCGTCAGATTGCGGAGGGGCGCCTGAAAATCTGGATACCCGACCCATACGGCAGTTGAGTACTCCGAAACGAAGCCGACGAACCAGGCTTCGTTGAAGTTCTGGTGGGTTCCTGTCTTGCCGCCTTGTGGACGGGCCGGGTCCTGGAGCCGGGCCCGGGTGGCGGTACCGGCCGCGACCACCTGGATGAGCGGACGCCGGGCTGCGGCCATCACGGCCGGATCCACGACCTGAATTCGCTGGATGTCTCTGGAGTAGATCAGCTCGCCGGCCGTGTTCTCGATTCGCTCGATCAGGTAGGCGTCGGCGTGCAGTCCGTTGGTGGCAAAATTGGAGTACGCAGAAGCCATCTCGAGGGGGCTCACCGCGCCGGCGCCCAGGACCAGCGAGTAGACCGGGGGTAGTTCGGACTTGATGCCCATCCGGTGGGCGACATCGATGATGCGTTCCGGCCCGACCTCCTTGGAGACCTGGGCGTACACAACGTTGACCGAGTTCTGGGTTCCGGAGAACAGGGACATTCCGCTACCGCCGCCGCCGGCATTGCGAACGACCCAGGGGTCGGGGTTGCAGAACGGGCAATCGATTTCCTTGGGGCTGCGCGAATCCCAGAAGGAATTGAGCGATCCACCCGCCTCGAGGTATGCCGCGAGCGCGAACGGCTTGAAGGACGAACCGGGATTGCGTTTCCCTTGAATGGCGAGGTCGAACTGCTCGACATCGAACGGCAATCCGGATGCCATGACCTTGATGGCCCCCGTCACGTTGTCGACGGTGGCGATCGCGCCGGTTGGAGCGCATCGCAGATTGGGCAGTTCCGGTACCGGGATCTGCGCATTGTTGTAGCGCTGAATACAAGCGGCGAGCTGGTCCTCGGTGAGCGCGGTCGGATCGGCAATCGGCAGCCAGGTGTTCAGGATCGCGTTGGCCTGCTCCTGGAGTTCCAGGTCGATGGTTACGTAGACCTTCAGACCTCCGCCTCCGGAGCAGGTCACATCGTCCGACGGGCAGCCGAATATCGCCTTCTTGCGTTCTTCGTTGGTGGCGCCGAGGAAGGAGAACTCCGGATCGTTGAGCAGGGCGCGCCGTACCTCGGCCACGACATGGTCGGCCGGTCCCGACGAACTCCGGGTGCGGTTGAATCTCATACGGCTCTTTCTTGGCCTTCTCTCCCTGCTCCGGCGTGATCATCTCGTGGACAACCATGGTGTCGATGACATCGTTGCGCCGGTCGAGCACCCGTTCCGGCTGGCGACGCGGATCGTAGGTGGATGGGTTCCGGATCGGAACGAAGAGGGTGGCGGCTTCTGCGATCGTCAGTTGTTCGAGATCTTTGCCGAAGTACTCGCGAGCCGCAGTCTTGACCCCGTAGGCGCTCCAGCCGTAGTACACGGAGTTGACGTAGAACTCGAGAATCTGTTCCTTCGTGTAGCGGCGTTCCAGTTCAACCGCCACCATGGCTTCCTGGATCTTGCGCTGCAGCGTGACCTCATCGCCGACGAAGTTCTGTTTGACCACCTGCTGCGTGATCGTCGATCCACCCCGGGTCACGCCTCGCAGGTTGTCGATCGCCGCTCCTCCGATTGCCGCAAAGTCGACGCCGTCATGTTCGAAGAATTCGGCATCCTCGGCCGCCAGGACGGCCTTGATGACGATGTCGGGCAGCTCGTCATACCGGACGGGTTCGCTGTTCTTGCCATCGTGAAGCTCGGCGAGCACGACGTCGTCGAGTGTGTAAATCCGGGATACCTGCGATAGGTCCGGGAGGTCCAGGAGGAGGTCGTCCACTTCGGGGACGTACTTCCGCTCGAGGTCGGTGAAGGTGCCGTAGGCTGAATTCGTCCCGAAGAACGCGAAGAGGCCGATCCATGTCGACGACAGGAGAGCAATACTCAACAGGGTGGCGAGCGCGACGAACCACCGTCTGCGGACGTCGCGCCGTTCGAGTTCGTGGATAGGTGCTTTTGACATCTCCGGACTATCTAACGAAGGGGGAGTCGGGAAAGTTGCCGGTAGCATCCCTTCGATCTCCAACAGGATAACCGTGAATAGGAAAGACTCACCGCATCCAGCTTCCGCGGACCACCTCGAGCGGCATCGAAATCGAGGTTGTCTACGGCGCCGAGCAAAGCCCCCCCGAGGTAGGAGTACCCGGCGAGTATCCGTTCACGCGCGGTCCCTACCCGACGATGTATCGCGGCAGACCCTGGACGATGCGCCAGTACGCCGGATACGGGACGGCTGAGGAAACAAACGCGCGGTTCCGCTCGCTCCTTGCGGCCGGGCAGACCGGGCTTTCGGTCGCCTTCGATCTGCCCACGCAGATGGGGTTTGACTCGGACCACCCGATGGCCGCCGGAGAGGTTGGCAAGGTCGGGGTGGCGATCGACAGCATCGTCGACATGCGCCGCCTCTTCGCCGAGATTCCGCTCGGCGAGGTGAGTACCTCGATGACGATCAATTCCACTGCGGCGATCCTGCTGTTGCTCTACCAGATCGTCGCAGAGGAGCGAGGCGTCCCTGCCGAGCAGATCCGGGGCACGGTCCAGAACGACATCCTCAAGGAGTACATCGCCCGCGGAACCTACATCTATCCGCCCGCCCCTTCGATGCGTTTGGTGACCGATCTGTTCTCCTACTGTGCAGCCGAGTTGCCCGCGTGGAACACCATCTCGATCAGCGGGTACCACATCCGGGAAGCGGGATCCACGGCAGCCCAGGAGGTGGCCTTTACGCTGGCCAACGGCCTCGCCTATGTCGAAGCGGCGGTGTCGGCAGGGCTCGTCGTCGATGATTTCGCTCCCGCGCCTCTCCTTCTTCTGGAATGCCCACAACCACCTCTTCGAGGAAGTTGCGAAGTACCGCGCGGCCCGACGGATGTGGGCCCGGCTGATGAAGGACCGCATGGGGGCCCGCGAGCCGAAATCCTGGATGATGCGTTTCCACACACAAACGGCCGGCAGCACTCTGACGGCGCAGCAGCCGGAGAACAACATCGTCCGTACTGCGATGCAGGGACTGGCCGCCGTTTTGGGTGGCACCCAGTCCCTGCATACGAACGCTTTTGACGAGGCGCTCGGCTTGCCGACCGATGAATCGGCGCGGATTGCGCTGCGGACCCAGCAGGTCATTGCCTTTGAGTCCGGTATGACGGACACGGTGGATCCGCTGGCCGGCTCTTACTTCGTCGAGTACCTCACAGATCAGGTGGAGGCCAAGGCGGCCGAGTTGATGACGCGAATCGATGAGCTGGGCGGAGCCCCCAAGGCTATCGAAGCCGGTTTTCAGCAAGCGGAGATCGAGGAGGCGGCATACACGGAGGCACGCCGGATCGAGAGCGGCGAGTCGGCGATCGTCGGGGTCAACCAATACGTGGACGAAGGCGGCCCCCGTGTTCCTGTTCTGTCTGTTGATCCCAGCGGCGAACAACACCAGGTTGAGGAGCTCCGCAAGCTCCGGGCCGGCCGGGATGGAGTGTCGCTAGCCGACGCTCTTCAGAACGTTCGGGCCTCCGCCCTGGACAATTCCAACCTGCTCTATCCCATGAAGAAGGCCCTTCTCGCCTCGGCCACCCTGGGCGAGATCTCCGGTGTCTTGCGCGAAGTGTTCGGCGTTTACCGGGGCCCTGCGCGTTGATATTGGATGCGTCACCGGGCTTGCCGCCTGCTAGTCGGTAACAAGGGTGCTTCAGTGACGTCAACCAGGCCCACCGGTACGTCTCAGAGGCAGGGAGAATCCTCACGAGGCTCGGCAGTCGGGGGAGTCTTCCTCCTGGTGATCTTCGGCGGCCTGGTCGCCACGTTGGTCTGGGCCGCCCGGCGCGGTTTCGATCTCACCGACGAGGGGTACTACCTTCAACTGATCGCCCGACCCGGCGATGCTCCGGCGGTCGCTACTCAGTTCAACCGGCTGGTCGTCTTGCTCACGGGCGGATGGGATGTGGGGATCATCGGCTACCGACTGGCCGGGATGACATGGTTGGTTGGCTCGGCAATCCTGCTGGCGGCCGGCCTGCGGGCTGTTCTCCGAACCTTCCATGCGCAGATATTCTCTGCACTTCCGTCCCGAACCGTCCTGTTCGCCTTCATCGCCGTGCTTGGTCTGCTCGGCTACGCCTGGTTGCCGCTCACACCTTCCTACAACATCCTGGCCGCGGTGCTGGCTCAGATGGCGGTTGGTCTGACGCTGTTCTCCCTCTGTCGGCGCGGCGGGCCGGTCGGTGCTTCGGCGGGTGCCGCCGTCTTTGAGGTCATGACCGGACTGTCGCTTGCCTTGCTCTTCTTTGTGAAGTGGCCTGCTGCACCTGCCGTGGCGATGCTGATGGTCGTCCTCGTGGTTGGAGTGCTGGGTTGGGGAAGGTCCCCAGTGCCGATTGCGTTGTTTCTCGGGTCAACCTTCCTCTGGCTGCTGATTATCACCCAGGGCACCGCCTGGTTCTCGTTGGAGGACCTCTTTGCCGGAATTCGCCGGACGTCGGCCTCGGGTCACGAACCGTTGGAGCTTCTCGCACAGTACGTCTCGGACCTGACGGAAGGGCTCGTCGCGGCGACGCTCGGAGAGCCGATCCGTCTGGTTGCATTGGTTGTGCTCTTCACCGGTGGTCTGTCGAAGAGGCCTTCACGTTCTGGATGGCTCAATCCTTACCGCGCGGTGACGTTCGTAGGCGCCGTGTATCTCCTGTTTGAGCTCCGGGATGCTCCCTACTTCGCGCGGACGGCGATACCGTCGTTCCTCGTCTCCGTACTCGTCGCCGTGCCGATAGTCGCAATTGTTTTGGTCGTGACCTCTCGCACGAATACCGGTGGGGAGGGCCAACGCCTCAAGCCGGTGCGCTGGCTCCTGGTGGTGCTGTTCTGCCTGCCACTGGCCGTGAGCCTGGGAACCGACAACTCCATTTTCCTAGGATCGCTCGTGGCAGCCGCAGGGTACGGAGGTTTTCTGGTCGTTGCCCTGGCGGCGATGGGTATTCGTTGGCGTGGCCCCTCAAACCTGCGCGACGGGTTGGCCCTACCGGTCCTCGGTGTCGTGCTGGCCGCTCAGGTCTTCCATGGAGTAGTGGTGGACCCGTACCGCCTGCCAACCCCGCGCTGGGAGCAGACACAATCCGTCAACGGGATCGCAAGGATGCGGGGGATCCTGCTCGATCCGGCAGGTGCGACCTTCATCGAAGATGTGCATCGGGTTGTCCTCGAGGACACCGGTTTCCGACCGGGGGAGCGGATTGTGGCCTTCGCCAAACTGCCGGGATTGGTCTACATGCTGGACGGGGTCGGCCCCGGGCAGCTTTGGATCCAACCGCCGGAGACCGGCCGGCAGGGGGCAGCGTGCGCATCCATGTATGCGGACGCCGCCAGCGTCTCTTTGACCAGATTGATCCTGCAAAACGACCGGCCGTCCGCCGAACTCGAGCACTGCCTCCGCGAATTGGTCCCCGGCTATCCGCAAGATTTCGTAGTGGTGGGCGAGGTGCCGATTCCGGGGGACTACGGGGCCGGCACAGGTGCGGGCACCGTTTTGGAGGTGCTCGAGTTGCGGGAACGGTGACGGCCCTCAGCGGATGATGGCGATGACCTGTCCGCTGGAGACCGTGTCGCCGGGCCGAACCCGCAAATCAACCACTTCACCCTCGATCGGGCTTCGCACCTCGTTCTCCATCTTCATGGCTTCCAAAACACAGATTGGCTCGCCGGCGCCGATGCGGTGGCCCGCCTCTGTGTTGACCTTGACGATCGTTCCCTGCATGGGTGCGGCTACCACGCCCGGCTCGCCGGCATGGCTGCCGACGGGTTGGGACAGTTTCGGTGGCTTCCGGCGGGGCGCCGGTCTGCGCCCCGTGCCGGCAGGCTGAAGTTCCGGCATCCAGTACGTGACCACGTAGCGCCGGCCGCCGATCTCAACAGTGATCTCTCGTTGGGCGGTGGCTTCCTCCTCGGGGAGCGCCGGTGCCGTCGGCCGGGTGAGACCACTCAAATCGAGCTCGTCTTCGGCCCAGCGGGTGTAATGCTTGCCTTCGACGAACGTGGGATGGTCCAGCACCCGGATATGCGCCGGGATCGTCGTCGCCACCCCCCTGATGTGGTACTCCTTGAGGGCCCGGCGCGCCCGATTGATGGCGTCCTCACGCGTTGGTCCCCAAACCACGAGCTTGGCCATGAGGTTGTCGTAGTACTGGCTGATCTTCGTTCCGGGTCTGATCCAGCTATCGACCCGCACTCCAAAACCCGCCGGTTCCCGGTACTCGGCAACCCGGCCGGGGTTCGGGAGGAAGTCGCGTGATGGGTCTTCGGCATTGATTCGAAACTCGATCGCGTGACCGGTGGTCTGGATCCGATCGATGGAGAGAGGTTTCCCCTCGGCGATTTTCAGCTGCTCCTTCACGATATCGATGCCGGTCACCATCTCGGTCACCGTGTGCTCCACCTGGAGACGCGTGTTCATCTCCAGGAAGTAGAAAGCGCCGGAGCGATCCAGGAGGAATTCGACGGTTCCGGCATTCCGGTATCCGCACGCCTTGGCCACGGCAATCGCTGCCTTGCCCATCCTGGTGCGGGTCCGCTCATCCAGCCCCGGTGATGGGGTCTCCTCGATGAGCTTCTGGTGCCTCCGCTGAACCGAGCAGTCCCGCTCGCCGAGAAACAGGGAATGGCCGTGGTCATCGCAGAGAATCTGCGCTTCGATATGGCGGGGGCGTTCCAGGTACTTCTCGACGTAGACGGCGGGATTGCCGAAGTAGGCATCGGCTTCCCGCCGCGCCCCCTCGAAGGCCGACTCGAGTTCGGCGTCTTCGCGGACGACCCGCAGCCCTTTTCCGCCTCCGCCGTGGGCAGCCTTGATCGCAACCGGGTAGCCGAATGCTTCGGCGGCGGCGCGGGCTTCTTCGACGGAGCCGAGCGGTTCGAGTGTGCCGGGAACGCTCTCGACCTTGGCACGGGCGGCAGCCTTGCGCGAAGCAATCTTGTCGCCCATCGTGGCGATCGCGTCGGCGGGTGGCCCCACCCAGGTGATGCCGGCGTCGATGACCTTCTCCGCAAAGGTTGCGTTCTCGGCGAGGAACCCGTAGCCGGGGTGAACGGCGTCGGCCTTCGCTTCCCGGGCGACCTCGATGATGCGATCCATGTTGAGGTAGGACGCGGCGGCGGGAGCAGGCCCAACGTTCCACGCCTCGTCGGCCAGATCGACATGGAGGGCATCGCGATCCAACTCCGAGTAGATCGCAATGGTGCGCAAGCCCATTTCCTGAGCCGATCGGATGATACGAACCGCGATCTCGCCGCGATTGGCTATCAGGAGAGAACGCATATCAGCCATGCTAGAAGGCTCCTCGGACGGGGGGATGGGGACTCACAGAGGTATGTTCCCGTGCTTTTTCGGTGGAAGGGTCTCTCGTTTGTTGCGCAGCATCTCGAGCGCCTGGATGAGCTTCGGGCGGGTTTGCCGCGGTTCGATGACCTCGTCGACCAGTCCGAGTTCTGCGGCCCGGTACGGATTGTTGAATCGCGCCTCGTACTCTGAGATCAGCTCACTCCGCCGCTGCTCCGGTTCTTCGGCTCCTGCTATCTCCCTGCGGAAGATGACGTTGACGGCACCCTGTGCTCCCATCACAGCGATCTCGGCCGACGGCCAGGCGAACACGTTGTCGGCGCGGATGCCACGCGAGTTCATGACCACGTACGCTCCTCCGTAGGCCTTGCGCGTAATGACCGACAATCGTGGGACGGTCGCCTCGCTAAAGGCATAGAGCAGCTTGGCGCCGTGACGGATGATGCCACCGTGTTCCTGTCCGACGCCGGGGAGGAAACCGGGAACGTCGACGAACACGACCAGGGGGATGTTGAAGGCGTCGCAGAAGCGAACGAACCGGGCTCCTTTCTCGGACGCATCGATGTCGAGTGTTCCGGCCAGTGCCGCGGGCTGGTTTCCGACCACGCCCACCGTATACCCGTCCAAACGAGCGAACCCCACCACTATGTTCTTGGCCCAGTTCTCGTGGACCTGGTAGAAGTCACCGTCGTCGACAACGAGTTCCACCAGTCTGACCATGTCGTACGGCTGGTTGGCCGAGTCCGGAATGATCGAGTCGAGCTCGTCATCCATCCGGTCCGGGAGATCCACCGGGGTGAAGTACGGGGGCACCTCCATGTTGTTCTGGGGGAGAAACGAAACGAGATAGCGGACTTCGTCGAGCGCCGACGTCCCGTCGTTTGAGACGAAGTGGGTCACGCCCGACGTGCCGGCATGGGTGCGGGCACCGCCCAGCTCCTCAAAACTCACCTCTTCGCCCGTGACCGTCTTGATCACATCCGGGCCGGTGATGAACAGGTGGCTCGAGCCATCGACCTGGTAGACGAAGTCCGTGATGGCCGGTGAGTAGACCGCACCACCGGCGCAGGGGCCCATGATCACCGAGATTTGAGGGATGACTCCGGAAGCTCTCACGTTCCGCTCGAATATCCGCCCGTAGCCGTCGAGCGAGGCCACTCCCTCCTGGATGCGTGCTCCGCCCGAATCCTTGAGCCCGATGACGGGCGCCCCAACATTGAGCGCCGTGTCCATGACCTTGCAGATCTTGTCGCTTACGGCTCTTCCGAGGCTTCCCCCGAACACCGTGAAGTCCTCTGCGAACACAAAAACGGTTCTGCCTTCAATGGTTCCCCAACCGGTAACCACTGCGTCGCCTGCGGGTCGCTTGTCCTCGATGCCGAAGCCGATGGCCGTGTGGCGGACCATCATGTCGATCTCCTGGAACGACCCTTTGTCCAGGAGCAGTTCGAGGCGTTCCCGCGGCAGTGAGCTTGCCTTGCTCATGCTGGCGGTCGATCGCGCGCTGACTCCCGGCATGCAGGGCTTCCTCGCGCAACCTGCGCAATTCTTCAATTCGTTCTTCGGTTCCCACCCTCACCCCGGGATATATTGGACCCACGTTTGACTCACGGGACACGCTGATGGATACACCATATGTCTCGATTGTGATGGAGGATATCCCATCCACCCAGGATGAGGCGGTTGCGAACGCCCAGGATGCTCCGGTGCTGGTGGTGGCGGCCCGCCAAACGGCCGGGCGCGGGAGGAGCGGGTCCCGGTGGGAGAATGCCCCGCGAGCGCTGGCGGCTTCTCTGGCCGTCCGTCCGCTTGGCTGGGAAAGCCCCCAGCTACCGCGCTTGTCGCTCATGGCAGCATTGTCCGCCCGCTCGGTCCTCGGCGGGGCGATTGCATGCAAGTGGCCGAACGATCTGGTGAAGGGCGACGGCAAAGTTGCCGGTTTGTTGCTCGAAGCCGTCGGCGACCTCGTGGTGATTGGACTGGGGGTCAACGTGTGGTGGCCGGATCCTCCGCCGAGGTTCGCCGGATTGCTCGACGACGACCCCGGTCCAGAACGTGGCCCGGACCTAGCTAGGCGGTGGTGTGAAGACCTCCTGATTCGGCTCGAGCAAGGTCCGGATCGGTGGGGTCGGGAGGAATACCGCCGGGCCTGCAGAACCATCGGCCGCTCGATCCGGTGGAAGCCGGAGGGTTCCGGTGTGGCGGTCGACGTCGACGAGGATGGACATCTGGTGGTGGAAACCGGCTCCGGCCGGGTGAGCCTGTCGTCGGGGGCGGTTTGGGAAATCAGATAGTTGCCGTGTGGATGGCTACGCTTTGATCGCTATGAGACGGGCACCGAAGCTATGAGCGTCCTCGCCCACGAGGGTACCTATCCGATTCTCTACGGGGCTTATGCCGTTCCGGTCGGGAGCGGTCACGTGTCCGGTTATCTGGCCCGTCCCGACCAGGCAGGGCGGTTCGCCACCGTGCTCGTCCTTCCCGATGCCGGATTGACGTCCCACCACAAGGATCTGAGTCGCCGCCTGGCCCGGCACGGCCTGGCGACCCTCGTGATCGAGCTACCCGCCACTCTGACCGGAGCCGTGATGGCTGTCGCCGATGCCGGTGCGTTCGCGATGGCCAACGACTGGGCCATCGATCACCACGTGGGGGTTGTGGGGATAGGTTCCGGTGGCCTGCCCGGTGTGGTCTTTGCCGCCGATCAGCCGGACGTGCGAGCCGTGGTCCTCGTGTCCACGTCACTCGTTGACGACCCACCGCCTGCATCGAGCCTGCCCAGATTGGCGGTTCCCGTACTCGGTCTGTACGGAGCAACCGAACCGGCGGAGTCGAGGCCCGATCATGATCTGATTCGCGACGCGGAGTTCGTGGTCTATGAGGGGGTTGGCGCCGGCTTCATGGATGACGGGGCGGAAGGCTACGACGTGGCGGCTGCAACCGATGCCTACCGGCGGGTGATGGCCTTCTTCGGTCGCAATCTCCCGCCGCCGACGATCGAGCGTTTGGGCTAGCGGTCCGGATCGAAGATGCTTCGCGGCCGCTACTAATCTGTCGCTGATGACTGAATCCCCTCTACCGCCGCCACCTCCGGCGCGCTCGCGTGTCTGGTTGAAGCGCACGCTCGTAACGCTTCTCGTGCTTGCCAATCTGGTGGTCTTCGGCGGCTACTTCGCGTTGCGTTTCTACACAGGGAAGATCGACGACGAACTCAACAAGAACGAAGAGGTCGTGGCGGCCCTGGCCCAGCGGTCGGCCTCCCGGCAGGATCCCGTCAACTTCCTGCTGCTCGGCAGCGATTCGCGTGAGAACCTGCCGGACGACTTTGAAGGGAAGTTCGGGTCGTTCGGCGGCGAGCGGGCTGATGTGATCATGATCGTGCAGCTCATACCCGAGGACGGCACGCTCCGGATTCTGAGTCTGCCGAGGGACTTGCGGGTTGATATCACCGGCCACGGGACCAACAAGATCAACGCTGCCTTTGCGTTTGGCGGCGGCGCTCTGACGGTGCAAACAGTGACCCAGTACACGGGCATCCCCGTCCACCACTATGCCGAGATCGATTTCTTCGGATTCTCGAGCCTGGTCGAGGCGCTGGGCGGTGTAGTGATCGACTTTCCGTATCCGGCGCGCGACCTCAAGTCGGGACTGGACGTGGCGGCCGGTCGACAGCCGCTCAGTGGACCGATGGCCCTCGCCTACGCCCGCTCCCGGAGCTATCAAGAATTTCAGAATGGCCGGTGGACATCGGTCGAGGCGAATGACATCGGCAGGACGCATCGGCAGCAGCAACTGATTCTGGCGATCCTTGCGGAGGCGAAGCGTCCGTCGACAATCACCGAAGCCGGAAACCTCATCGAGACTCTGGGGGGATTCCTGACGGTTGATGCGGCACTCGATCAGGATGCCCTCATTGATCTGGTCTGGGCGATGCGGTCCGTCAACCCGGCCAACATCGAGTCGGTGACCCTTCCTACCGTGACCCGGACCATCGACGGCGGCTCATATCAACTCCCCGACGAACCGGCAGCCGGGGCCATTCTGGCTGCCTTCAAGAGCGGAGAACCCATCGGGGTTCTCGCGGAGGGCCCGGTTCGCGTTCAGGTTCTGAATGGCAACGGGGTTCCGGGCGCCGCTTCGCGTTGGGCCGGAGAACTGTCCGATCCGCGGTTCGTTGTCGTCGATATCGGCGATGCGGAGTCCGATACCTTCGCTACTACGGTCTTGCTGGCCGGTCCCGACGGCGTGGCGTACGCCACGTTGGTCGCGGATCAGCTCGGTTTCGGCGAGATTCGGCCCGGAACGGTGCCGGACGGAGTTGATGTCATTGTCATCGTCGGCGCCGACGCTCAATAGGTGAGGCGCCGGATTCTTTGCCGTATGCTCAGGGAACCCTCAGGCCGGCCGGACAACCGGTCGATACCAGCCTTCTGGAGGTAGGGACATGCACGTTGCCGTAATCGGAGCCGGATACGTTGGTCTGGTGCAAGCTGCCGGGCTGGCCGCGCTCGGTCACCGGGTCTGCGTCGGCGAGAACGACCCGGACAAGCTGGAGATGCTCAATGCGGGCCGGTCGCCCATTTTCGAGCCCGACCTCGAGTCGATTCTCCAGAAAGGTCTCGAGAGCGGTTCACTGACGTTTGAAGGTTCGAACGAGTCCGTGGTTGCGTCCGCCGAGGTCGTCTTCGTTGCCGTGCCGACTCCGCAGGGTGACAACGGCGCAGCCGACATGTCCATTGTTTCCAGCGTGCTCATCGAGATTGCCCCCCGGCTGGATCCCCGGGCGCTCGTCGTGTTCAAATCGACCGTGGCGGTGGGGTCGGTGGCCAAGTACCAGGAGTTCTTCGACGGGATCAATCCTGGCGTCACCGTGCTGAGCAACCCGGAGTTTTTGCGAGAAGGCAGCGCCGTTTCGGACTTTTTCTATCCCGACCGGATTGTCATCGGGACCACGAACCAGAACGCCGCAGAGAAGATGATGGAGCTGTACGACGGGCTCGACGCTCCGGTGGTCGTTACCGATCCCATCAGCTCCGAAATGGTCAAGTATGGATCGAACGCGTACCTGGCCACCAGGATCACCTTTGCCAACGCCATGGCTAATCTCGCCGAAGCGGTCGGCGCCGACGTTCGAGATGTTCTGCTGGGTATGGGTTACGACCGCAGGATCGGGCATCACTTCCTCAGTCCCGGTCCCGGATTTCGGGGGGTCATGCTTCCCCAAAGACACGCGGGCGCTGGTGGCTATTGCCGATGAAGCCAGCTACGACTTCGCGCTGCTCAAGGGTGTCATCGACGTCAACGAGCAACAACGTCAACGGGTTGTCGACAAGGTCGAGAAGGCGCTGCAGAACGGGTTGACGGGGGCAAACGTAGGCCTGTGGGGGCTGGCCTTCAAGGCAGGAACGGATGACACCAGGGACTCACCTGCGGTCGACATGGCCCGTGTTTTGGCCGAACGGGGAGTCCACATCCGGGCGTTCGATCCGCAAGCAAGTATCGATCTCGACGGGATCGAGATCGTCGGCGATCCTCTCGACGCGGCCAAAGGCGCCGACGTGCTGCTCATTGCGACCGAATGGCCCGAGTTTCAGGCGGTGGATCTCCGCAAGGTACGCGACGCGATGGCCGGTGCGACGATCGTCGATGCACGCAACATCCTGGATCCCGATGCCGTTCGCCGGCTCGGCATGGAGTACTACGGCGTAGGGCGATGAACCCTCCAGGCAGGGTTGATGCTCGTATGCTGGTTGTCCTGCAGCGGAGTGGAGCAAGAAGTGACTGAAACGGCGAAGCTTTCGATTCTGATCCCCGTGTTCAACGAGCGGCGCACGATTGCCGAGGCGGTACGCAGGGCCAGAACGGTTGAGCTCCCGGTCGATCGGGAGATACTCATCATCGATGACGGCTCGACCGACGGCACGGGCGAGATTATCAAGCGTCTTGCCGACTCAACGGTGAAGGTCTTTCAGCAACCGGTCAATATGGGCAAAGGCGCTGCCCTGCGGCGCGGATTCCAGGAATCAACCGGGGACTTCGTCGTGGTGTACGACGCCGACCTCGAGTATGACCCGCGGGACTGGCCGGCCTTGCTGCGCCCCATTCTCGAGGGTGAAGCACGAGCGGTTTACGGGTCACGCTTCACCGGTGAGCGACGCAACATGATGTTCTGGCACTGGGTTGGAAACCGTTTCCTGAGCTTGCTCACCAACGTTCTCTACAACACGACCCTCTCCGACATGGAGACATGCTCGAAGCTCATCGAAGGGGACCTCATCAGGTCGTTGAACCTCACGTCGAACCGGTTTCGACATTGAACCGGAGATAACCGCCAAACTGCTGCGATCCGGAGTCAGGATCTATGAGGTTCCGATCCGCTATACGGGGCGGGAAGTCGACGAAGGAAAGAAGATCTCCTGGCGAGACGGATTTCCGGCTTTGTGGGCTTTGGTGAAGTACCGCTTCGTTCCGTCGTCGAGCATCCACCGTTGAACGGCCGGGCCCTCGTCACCGGCGGCGCAGGGTTCATTGGTTCGCACCTCACCGGTCGGTTGATGGACGAAGGCTGGGAGGTGCTGGTCGTTGACGATCTTTCGTCCGGTCACCTGGACAACCTGGCCGAAGCGCGAGCGCGGGGCCGGATCAAGTTTCATCAAGCCGACATCAGGGACGTCGAGTTTGCTCCGGTTGTGGAGCAGTACGGCCCGGACGTGATATTCCATCTCGCCGCGCAGGTCTCGGTGGTGCGATCCGTCGAGGATCCGCTCTTCGACGCCTCGGTCAACATTCTCGGCACGGTCAATCTTGCTCGAGGCGGCCCGCCGGGCCGGTGTGGGGCGGGTCATCTTCGCGTCGAGCGGTGGAGCGATCTACGGGGATCACGTGAAGCTCCCCGCCAGAGAGGGGTACGTCAAACGCCCGGGGGCTCCGTACGGAATCTCGAAGAAAGCGGTTGAAGACTATTTCCGTTTCTATGCAGCATCGTACGGGGTCGATTTCGTCGCCCTGGGTCTCTCCAATGTATACGGGCCGCGTCAGGATCCATTTGGCGAAGCGGGCGTCGTTGCGATCTTCACGCGGCTCATGCTCGACGGGAAACGCCCCGTCGTATACGGCGACGGCATGCAGACGAGGGACTACCTCTTCGTCGACGATGCCGTCGATGCGTTCGTACGCGCGGCCGGTACCGGTGGTGGAAGGTACTTCAACGTCGGAACGGGCCGGGAGACCACGGTTCTGGAACTCTTCAGGACGATTGCTGCTGAGGTTCGCTTCACCCAGCTGCCGGTGTTTGCCGATCCGCGACCCGGAGAGACGCCCCGTTCGGTGCTTGACGCACACGAGGCGGTGCAGGCTTTGCACTGGCAGCCGTGGACGGGTCTCGAGGAAGGTGTGGCGATGACGGTCGAGTGGATGAAGACAATCCGGTAGAACCCGGTTTGTTCTGGACTTCGTCGGCCTGCCGGGGACTGCCCCGGTTTTCCTGTCACCGAAACATGTCCTCCTCGGCGGGTCGGACCAGGTCGGTGGCCCGACCGTTGCCGTCTGGGTATTCAAGACCCCGGACTACCGCCAGTGGGATGCCCCTGGCCTTGCCCATGACGAGATCTGCCGCCGCAGCTACCTCGTCGACGAGGGCCACTTCGGTCACGGTCAGCACCCGGCCGAACGTGTCGGTTTCTCCCCGGTAGTCGATCAGAGCAGGCATGCCCGACACGCCGATGGCGACGTCGGTCAGGCCTCGTCGCCAGGCACGCCCAAAGGTGTCGGTGATGACGACTGCAATCTCCGACTCCGGTGGCTTGACGGATCCTGGCCCGCAGTCGGTGTGCCGATCGATCCGGATCGCGGGGAAGGAGCGCCAGGAGGCCCGCAGGCATATTGGACCGGTCGACGCCGGCGTTGGCGCAAATGAAACCGTGCCGGGTTTCGGTAATCACGAGGTCACCGCGACGCCGGAGAATGGCCACGGATTCGCGTGCGATGATCCGCCGGCGTTCGTCTTCGTCGTCGTCGTATCGTACGATCGCATGCTCTGCCTTGGACACCGCTTTGTGCGTGACGACCAGGACGTCGCCGTCGATGAGCAGGAACCCGGCGTCGCTCGAGGCCGGACAGCAGGATGGCAGCGAGGTCATCGCCGGGTTCGATATCTCCGATGCCGGGGATCGGTGTGATTTCTACGGTCACAGCAGGTCTACGAGCCAGTCCGCAAAAGACCGGGCGGCGGCCGGGTCGGCGATGCGCGTATCGCCCACATGGATCTTGACCCCGAGATCTCCGAGGGCGGCTCGATCCTGGGCATCTCCGGTGTCGATGACGAGATCATCGAGCAAGCCGCCGTACGCTGCCACAACGCCGGCGTTGCCTGCCGGGAGCCCCAGGGAGGCAAGCACCCGGTCGGCCGGACCTTTGAGGGCCCGGCCCCCGAAGAGCGGGCTGACGGCCAGCACCCGCTGTGCCGATTCGACCGCGGCCGCAATCTCGCCGATGGCCAGCATCGGCCAGACCGAGAGCGGTGGGTTGGACGGCCCGATCACCAGTGCGTCCGCCTCTTCAATTGCCTCGAGCACTCCCGGTGATGCCTGGGCCGTTGCGGCACCATCAAAACGAAGATCGGCGACGTCATCTTCATGACCCCGGATCACGAAGTACTCCTGGAATGAGATCCACGCGCCTTCACCCGTCTTCACCATGGTGCGCACCGTGTCTTCGGTGGCAGGGAGAACCGTGCTGAAGATGCCGAGAGCATCGGCCGTGCGAGCCGTTATGTCCGAGAGAGCTGCACCTGCGAGGAGTTCCTGGGTGCGGAACAGATTGGTGGCGAGATCGCGGTCGCCGATACGGAAGCCGGTATCGACTCCAAAGAGCGCCAGGCGTTTCATCACGGCGAAGGTGTCGGAAGCGATGCCCCAGCCCTCCGGTCCTTCCACCCCGGCCATCGTGTAGAGCACGGTGTCAAGGTCGGGAGAGACGTGGAGTCCGTATACGACTTCGTCGTCACCCACGTTCACCACGACGGTCAGATCCACATCGTCGAGGGCGGCCAGGCCTCGCGCCAGCCTCGCGCCGCCCACACCTCCGGATAGCAATACGACCTTCTTCACGTCCGTCCCTTCCTTCTCCCTGCGGCGTCAGCGGGGCTGCGGATTGCAGTGTCGCGGTTTCCGTTCCACAATGGCGTCCTCATGTCGTTCCCCGCCCATGCTCAGCCTCAGGCCGCGCCCGTGCCAACTGCAGTGGTCGCAACCGCGATCATTGTCCGCGACGAGACCCAACTCGAGGCAGGTCTCGATACCCTCGCTCGTCAATCCTACGAGCCCCACTCGACCTTCGTGGTCGGAGGCGCGGAGCGGTCCCGCGAGATAGCACGTGCGAGAGGCTTCGATTGGGTCTCCACGATGCACGGCCTGATAGCCGGACTCCCTGCAGAGACCACGCACGTGTGGTTGGTTCACGACGACGCGGCTCCCCGCAAGGACGCGCTGGCTGCTCTCGTCGAGGGTGCCCAGCGTGTCGATGCTTCTGTGGCGGGATCCAAACTCCTCCGGGCCGATTCGCCCGGGATGCTGGAATCGGTCGGAGCGGCCACCGACGTTTTTCTGGTGCCCTATTCAGGGCTGGATCGCGAAGAGATGGATCAAGAGCAATACGACGTCGTGCGCGATGTGGCGTTCGTGTTCGGAGCCTCCACCCTCGTGCGCAAGGACCTCTTCAAGGGTCTCGGAGGGACGGATCCGTTGCTGGCCCCGCAGGCGGCCGGCATCGACCTGTCGTACCGGGCGCGCGCTGCCGGCGGGCGGGTCGTCGTCGTGCCGTCGTCGGAGGTCCTGCACGCCGGGGTGTGCTCTGCGCAGACGCCCGTCTGGCGAGAGGAGGCCGGCCGGATTCGGGCAATGCTCAAGGTCTACAGCCTGGTCACGCTCGGTTGGACCCTGCCCTTGGCCTTCCTGATCGGTCTTGGATACGCGCTCGCCATGACGTTCCTGGGGCGGAAGCGCGCCCTCTTCGATTTCCCGTTGGTCTGGGGCTGGAATCTCATGCATCTGTCGTCGACGCTGGCCGCCCGGCGGCGTCTGCACCGCTCCCGGATGGCCGGCGACGAGGAGTTGTTCCGCTATCAAGTGCGCGGTTCCGCATTGCTGCGGGAACTCTCGGACCGGTTGTCCTCCAAGATCCTCTGGGATGACCGATTCGCGGGCCGTCTCTCTGGCATCGTCGAGCGCCGGCGGGCGTTCTGGCATGAGCCGGGCCTGTACGCGGCACTGGCCGGGGTTTTCCTCCTGCTGATCGCGGGCCGCGCCATTCTCGCCGATGGTCTTCCCTCGGTCGGCATGACGCTGCCACTTCCGGAATCGGCATGGGCAACCCTCCGCTCCTATGCGGGCGGCTGGAACACCTCGGGCCTGGGGAGCCCGGCCCCGCTCCACCCGTCGATTGGAGCAACCGCTCTCGTCCAGCTGGTGCTTCTGTCGAACGCACAACTTGCCGAGATCGTGCTGTCGGTCGGGGCAGTCGGGGCCGGGTTGGCGGGTACCGCCCGGCTCATGCGCCGGCTGGAAATGGCGCGGCCGGCCCGGTACGCCGCGTCGCTGGCGCTGGTAGGCGGCCCGGCGACGCGAATGCTGGTCGGGTCGGGTGACTGGCCCGGACTCATCGCACTCGGACTTGCCCCCTGGGCCGTCCAGGCAGTGCTGGCCCCCTGGCCGTCGGCCTGGCGTGCCAGAATTGCGTATCTGGCACGAGCCGGTTTGGCAACCGGGGCCCTCGCAATGTTCACACCGGTTGGGGCACTGCTGCCGCTCGTTGCCGTGTTGGTACGGGCAATTGTCGCCGATGACGGTCCGTGGTCGGCAGTGGTCCGGTCGCTGCCCGCGACCGTTCTGGCGCTGCCGCTGCTCTTCCCCTGGCTCTTCTGGGTGTCCGGCGAGTATCTGCTGAGCAACGGCAGTGCCCCGTACTTCAGTCCTTCGCTGTGGGCCGTCGCCGGCCTTGGTGTTGCGCTCGTCTTCGGGCTCATCGTCGGGGATCGGCGGACGCTCGGCCTGCTCGGGTGGGGCGGTGTGCTCGCCCTCGGTGGCTCGCTGCTGGCGCGAGCCGGCGGGCTGGGTCTCGGGCGCGAGCCGGTTCTAGCGGGCTATCTGATTGCTGCCGTCGGCACGGCCATCGTGGTTGGAGCAGCCGTTGATCTTCCCGACCGTTTCAGCGATGTCCGCCTGTGGCGTTTGCTCGGAGGACGCGGAGCAGCCCTGGGTGGTTTCGTTGTGGCGGCGGGGGTTGTGTTGCTCCTTCCGGCCGGCCGGGTCGGACTTCCGGAGGATCGTTTTGGTGCTCAGCTCGAGTTCGCTGCCGCCCGCTCCCTCGACCACGGCGCCGATCGAATCCTGGTTGTGGGGGCGGCCGGGGACCTTCCCGGAGAATCCCGGTCGGGGGCGGGTTTCTCGTACCGGGTTGTGGCGGGGGAGGGACCCATCTTTCCTGAGGCATGGTTGCCGGAGCCCCGTCAGGGTGACCAGGCTCTCGCCGGGGTGCTCGAGCGAGTGATCGCAGGAGACGACTTGCGGCCCGGACAGGCACTCGCCGGGTTTGGCATCCGGTGGGTCGTGTTCACCGAGCCCAATCCGCTGGAAGTGGCGCTCGAGTCCCAGCTGGACCTCCGCCAGCTACCCGGTCTCGACTACCCGACCCTCGAGAGCGAGGTATCCAGCCCGCGAGCGGTGGCAACCGACGGTGCCGCCTGGGTCTGGGATCGGCCGGACTACAAGGGGCCGGCGACCGGAGATATGGTCTATGTGGCTGAGAACCAGGACGACCGTTGGGGCGATGATTGGACGGCCGCAGGCTGGGCCAACGAGGTCGTACCGAGTAGCGGGACGATTGGCTATGCCGGCGACGGCACCAACCGGGTGATGGTCTTCGTGGCCGCCGGTCTCCTGGCCATCCAGGTCGTACTCAGCTTTGTCGGGCTCGAACGGAGGATCTCGTGAGACGAGCGCTGGTAGCTGCACTCATCGGAGCGCTGGCGGTGGCCGTTTGGTTCGCTCCCGCGCCGGACATGGAGACCGTTGCGCTGCCGGTCACGACGGTGACGGAGGGCCCGGCGGTTGCTAGCAACTTCTCGAACTGTGCATGGGCCGTCGCCGACGACACACGGGAGACGCTCATGAGCATCGTCACCCTGAGCGACGTAGACGTGCAGCTGACGTTCCCCGTTGGCGGCGAGATTCGTGAGACCTACCCGGAGTCGCTTCCCGGTCCGGGAGCCAGCGCCATTCCTCTTTCGTCCATCTTGAGTCTGGGAGTTGCTCCGGCCGTCATCGAGTTCACGGATGCCCCGGCAACTGCCGGAGTGGTGGTAACCGGCGAGGGGTTGCTCGCCGGGGACCTGTGTCCCTCGAGCACGAGCAAGGTCTGGGTCCTTCCGGGCGGTACCACCGTTCAGGACCGGGCCCTTGATCTGCAGCTGTTCAATCCGTTTCCTGAGGACGCCCTCGTAACCGTCGAAGCAATCAGTGAGGAAGGCTTTGAGCCGGTACCGGAGCTGGAACGGGTCTCCGTCCCCGGCCGGTCGTGGCGGACCCTGGCGCTGGCCGAGGTTCTGCCATTCCGGCAGAGGCTTTCGGTGACGGTCCAATCGGAGCAGGGCAGGATCATCGCGGCGATGGTTCAAACCAACGGCACCGATCAAGCAACATGGACCGACGTTGGAAGAAGCGAAGTGTGGGAGTTCCCGCTCGTGGCGGTTGGTGAGCTGCAGCCCTCCCTGGCCATCGCGAACGATGGGCCCCTGGAGGTCACGTATGCGCTCGACGTATTCACCGCAGACGGGCCGGTCGAGGTGGTGATCGAAGGACTCATCCCGGCGAACGGCCAGGACCGGATCTCGATTGCCGGCCTGGCCGACGGTCCGTACGGTGTTCGCCTCCGAGCCGACGGACCCGTTTCGGCGGTGATTGTGGGCGAGGCTGAGGGCCAGGTGGCGGCGACCACCGGAGCTCCTCTTTCTGCGGATCGGTGGATGATGCCCGGTGCCGGCGCGACCAGCGCGGCCAGGACCACGTTGTGGTTCTTGAATACCGGGGCCGAGCCGATCACCGTGACCTACCAATTCCTCGATGCTACCGGTGCCGTCGAAAACCCCGGCAAGGTCACCCTCGAGTCCGGCACCCTGAGAAGCGTGGTGCTTGATCAAGTCGGAATCTCAGGCGTGATCGCAGAATCAACGGGGCCCTTTTCTGCAGCTTGGAGTGCCGAGACCGACTCGGCAGTCGCCTACTCATCGGGGGTTCCGATCGGTGAATGAGATCACGCGGGCTCTCGTGATCGTTGGTGTTGTCGGACTGGCCCTCATCGCCACAGCTCTGTGGGCTGCCCGTGGCGCCCGCTCCCGACGGAGAGCGATACAGACAGAAGCTCTCCGGCCCTGGCCGGCGGTCGTCCTGTTCACTTCAACCGACTGTGATGCTTGCGATCCGGTGCGGGCTCTGGTCCGCGATGTGGCGCAGGGTGATGCGGTGCGAGAGCTTGCCTATCAGGGCAATGCCGAACGGTTTCGTTCCGCCGGGGTCGGGAAAGTCCCTGTGGTCGTCGTGATCAACGGAGCGGGGGATCCGGTCGGTGTCTTCGAGGGACAGGTAACCCGGCGCCAGATCAGGCGGGCGTTGCGGCGATCCGGGATTCGATAATCTCGCCAAATCCTTGTTCTGGCCCCTCGCTCCCTCTAAGTTCAGTCCATGATTCAAACCTGCACTCGTTGTGGCGGTCCCGGGGCTGCCGTCTTGTCCTTTGATTACGACGACCGGGCGGTCTGGCTGGACGATCTCGTCACCCCGGTTGGACCGGGCGAAGGTCACCCGCTCTGCGCCCTGCACGCCAATCGCATGACGCCCCCTCTGGGGTGGACGCTCACCGACCACAGGACGGCCACCCGCCTCTTTGCGCCACTCGAGGTTGCGTAGGGGATTGCCGGGCACGACATGTCGCTCGACCGGGATCTCATCGAGGCGGTCAAGGAACTCGACGAACACCAGCTGCGGCGCCTGCTCATCCTGGCGCGCGCTCGCCTCGAAGGTGTCGGTGCGCTGAGCCCCGGTTCCGAATCGGACGTCAGTCTGCGCCGCCAGTGGGTCAAATGTGGCAAATCGGGATGTACCACATGTCCGCACGGCCCGTACTGGTATGCCTACTGGCGAGAAGACGGCCGGCGGAGAAGCCGCTACATCGGCAAGCTCCTGGAGGAATAGCGGCCGTCTATCAGCTAGCCGACTGCCGACAGCTGATTGCTTCGTCTAGGGCGCCGGGGTCGTTAAGCTGTCGCTCGACTAGCGCGAAGGGTTCTCATGCTTTGTCCTAACTGCGGCGCGCGTGACGTGATCCAAATCCAACAGAAGCTCCCCGGCGAGACCGAAGTCCACTTCTACTCGTGTCACAAGTGCGAAGAGAAGTGGTGGGATCGGGACGGAGAACCCGTGTCCCTTTCCGAAGTTCTCGAACTGGCGCGCAAGCAGAACACCTGACGCCGGGGCGTCCCTTGGAATCACCTCCCACGGAACCCTTGCGGGAACCAGACGATCGGATGCCACGCTGGGTGACCGCGGTCGGCATCGGAGCCGTCATGATGGCCGTGTTCGTCGTCATGAACCCGGTTCTCATCTTCACGGCCAACACCCCTGCCGGCGGAGACATGGGAGCCCACGTGCTCGTGCCCGCCTATCTCCGGGACACACTCCTTCCGGAGGGACGGATCCTTGGTTGGAGCAACAGTTGGTTCGGGGGTTTCCCCGTGTTCTACTTCTACTTCCCCCTTCCGGCCCTGGTGACGGTGCTGCTCGACGTCTTCCTGCCCTACGGAGTTGCCTTCAAGATCGTTACCATCCTGGGGCTCCTGGCCCTCCCGGCCGCCACGTACTTCCTCGTCAGGGCCATGCGGTTTGCCCGCCCCACGGCACTCGTGGCGGCGGCTGCCGGAGGCTCGTTCATGTTCATGGAGAGCTTCTCGATCTACGGGGGAAATATCCCCTCCACTTTGGCCGGCGAGTTCTCTTTCTCGTGGTCCTTTGCGTTCGCCCTCGTGTATCTCGGATTGCTCATCAGGATCGTTCGCGACGAGCGGAAGCTGGTGCCGCTCGCCGGCGTTGTGCTGGCGCTCACAGCGCTCACCCATCTGATAACGACGCTGGCCATCCTGGTCGCTTCGATCCCGATCCTCATTTGGAAACGGGGAGTGAAGAGGGTTGTCGCGACCTGGGTGATCGGGTTTTCCATCGCCGGGTTCTGGGCCGTTCCGCTCCTGGCTCGAGTCGGCTACTCGGCGGATATGGCGTGGGTTCCTTTGCGGAACTGGAAGAACGTTCTCCCCTTCGAGCTTTGGTGGCTGCTCATCCCGGCCATCATCGGCATGGTGTGGGCGATTCGTCGAACGCCCCGGGTAGTGCCGTTCGTGGTGCTGGCGGTGATGCCGGTGGTCTACTACTGGCTGGTACTCCTGGTACCTGAGTTCCTTCCGGCTCGCTTCCACCAGATCCAGGACAAGCTGTGGAACGGGCGTTTCCTGCCGTTCTTCTACTTCGGTGTTTTCGTGTTCGCCGGTCTCGCCGTTGGGCAGGGCCTGCGGCACCTGGCGCGTCGCCTCCCGGAGCAGTTCTCCATCTGGTGGGTACGAGGATTGATCGGCTTTCTGGTGGCCATCGTCTTCCTCCTCATTCCCGAGATCTCGTTGGGAGAGACGGCCGGCTGGGTGACCCTGGGTGCCGGTTTGCTGGCATTGCTGGCGACGCTCGCCGGCCCCTGGTTTGTCGACGTTCGCGTTGCGGCTCCCCTGTTCGGGGTGACGCTGTTCCTCATGGTCGGCCTGGCGGGCATGACGTTCATTCCAGGATGGGCTCGCTGGAACTACTCGGGCTATGAAGGGAAAGCAACCGTGGCCCGAGTATGAGTCATTGATGCTCGAGATGAGCGACCTTCCGGAAGGCCGGGTGCAGTGGGAATACAACAAGGACCAGAACAAGTACGGAACGCCGATGTCGTTGATGCTGCTCCCGTATTGGACTGAAGGCAACAACCCTTCCATGGAAGGCCTCTTCTTTGAGTCGTCCCTTACGACGCCCTTTCACTTCTTGAATCAGGCTGAGATGAGTGTGTCCCCTTCGCGGCCGGTCCCGGGCCTGACCTATCGCACCTTCGACTTTGACCGAGGTCTCGAGCATCTGGCGCTCTACGACGTTCGGTACTACGTGACGTACACGGAGGAGGCCCGGCAGGAAGCCGACCGGCGCCCGCAGCTTCGCAAGGTTGGCGAGACGCCGCCTTTTGCGATCTACGAACTCCCTCCCTCTTCGGCCGTGGACATCGCCACTTATGTGCCGGCGGTGTTCGAGGGTTCTTCGTTCGACGAGGCGGCCCTGGATTGGTACGACCGGCAGGGCCGACTCGATGAATGGCTGGTTGAGGAAGGTCCCGACGACTGGCCGAGAGTCGGCGATGATCTCGTCGGTCTTGGGACCCGACCTATCGCAGAGGCCGGGGTCGTGAGCGACGTGGTGATCGACGATCACGAGATCTCTTTCCGCACTACGGCCATCGGAGTTCCCCACTTGGTAAAGGTCAGCTACTTCCCCAATTGGACGGCAGTGGGGGCCGAGGGCCCGTACCGGGCGGCGCCGGCTTTGATGGTCGTGGTGCCCACTGAGGAAAACGTTTCACTTGAGTTTCGCTCTGGCTGGGCCGAAAAGGTGGGCATGGCGCTGAGTATCGGCGGGCTGCTGTTCGTCCTGGTGAGCGGCATCTACCGGTGGCGGGAGTCGCGATCATGAGGTCGTACCTCCGGTCGCTGGTTACCCGCGAGGCAATCGGACAATTCGTGCGGCTCGGGATGATCGGCGGATTGAATACCATTGTCTACTTCGTTCTGCTCAACGTCCTCTTCTCGGTGGTCGGCCTATCCGATTTCGCCTCGGTCACCTGGGCATTTGTGGTGGCCACGGCACTGTCTTATGTGTTGAATCGAAGATGGACGTTCCGGATCAAAGAGGGGAGAGGTTCCCTCCGCGAAACACTGTTCTTCTATGCCGTCAATCTGGCCGCCTGGGCCGCAACGGTCGGGCTCGTTGAACTCGCCGAAGCGGCCTTTGGATCGAGTACGGCCCTGCAGGTCAACCTGGCATCGCTCGTTGCGACCGCCATCATTCTGATCCCGAAGTTTGCTTCGTATCGCGACCTCGTGTTCAAGAGATCCCTTGGTGAAGTCAGACAGGTCGAGCCGGCCTAGCTGCGTTTGACGGACCACACGAAGATGCGCGCCGTATCCCGCGCCATCTCCCACAGTGTGGAGAGCCGCAGCGGTGCGGATGAGGCGCCCACCCGCAGCTCGACGGGTGTCTGGGCGACCCGGAAACCCGCCCGGTGCGCCCGGACCAGCAGCTCCAGGTCGAATGCGTAGCCGAAGACCCGTTGCCGGGCGAATACTCGCCTCAGGACCTCGCGCTTGAATATCTTCAAGCCGGTCTGGGTCTCATCGATCGGAAGGCGAAACAGTACCCGGGTGACGAGCGAGAACAGACGGCTCAGGACTCGTCGTTTCCATGGATAGCGCCCATGGCTCATCCCTTCCTGCTTGGCACCGACGAGCACATCGGCGTCTTGTTCCGCAAAAAGGGTCAGGAGGGCGGGCACCTGTTCCGGCGGCAGGTCGAGGTCTGCGTCGAGAAACACAACCGTCGATCCTGCGGCACTATCCGTTCCTGTGAGGAGCGCGGCACCCTTGCCTCGATTCTGAGCGTGCCGGAGCACGACAATCCGTTCCACCCGGGCCGCCGCTTGCAGAGCGTTCTCGAAGGTGCCGTCGTCGCTTCCATCATCGACGACGACGATCTGTGCGCCGGGCACGGCCCGGGCTACGGCTTCGATGTTGGGAGCGATGGTCGTGCCCAGGCGATACGCAGGAAGCACAACAGTTACATGCGGGAACTCAGGGGGAATCGTCATGATGCGTCGTGCAGTGTAGGTATGCATGCCGCGTTGTATCCCGTGCGCGGCAAGCGGTCGTACAATGATTCTCGATTTCGGTAGTAAGGATCAAGCATGGGTGACCTGCGCAGCATCTTCAAGGCCTACGACATACGTGGCCGGACGGACACGGGCGACCTCGACGAAGACGCCGCGCGTCGGATCGGGGCGGCATTCGCTCGATTTGCCGGTGCGAGCCAGATCGCGGTCGGATACGACTGCAGGCTTTCGACACCGGCGATCGGAGGAGCCTTCATGGCCGGGGCGGCTTCGCAGGGTGTCGATGTCCTCGACATCGGTCAGGTGGCTACCGACACGGTGTACTACGTCTCGGGGAGCCGGGGCGTCCCGGGGGCCATGATCACTGCGTCCCACAATCCTCCCGAGTGGAATGGGATCAAGCTGTGCCGGGAAGGCGCTGCTCCGGTAGGCGCCGATACCGGCCTCACTGAGATCCGCGAGATGGCGGAACGCGGCTTGGCGGACGCTGCGACAACCGGAACGATCACACCCTTCGATCCTCTCCCCGGCTTCATCAACCACCTCTTCGGGATCGTCAATCCGGAGCGGATTGGTCCACTGACCGTGGCGGTGGACGGTGGCAACGGAATGGCAGGTGTTGTCCTGCCCTCCGTCTTCGATCGCATCCCGGCCCACCTGTCCGGTCTCTACCTCGAACCAGATGGAACTTTCCCGAACCACCCGGCCGATCCCCTCAAACCCGAGAACCTCCGTGATCTGCTCGAACTCATGGGCCGCGACCGTCCGGATCTGGGGGTGGCCTTCGACGGAGACGCCGACCGGGCCTTCTTCGTCGACGACCGGCTGGTTCCGCTCTCGGGAAGCACGACCACTGCGATCATCGCAGCGTGGTTTCTTCGCAAGGAGCCCGGGGCCACCATCGTCCACAACCTGATCACCAGTCGAGCGGTACCCGAAAGCGTGCGGGCTGCCGGTGGGACCCCGTTTCGCACGAGGGTCGGGCACTCCTACATCAAGCAGGTGATGGCAGAGACCGGCGCAGCCTTTGGGGGCGAGCACTCCGGCCACTACTACTTTCGCGACAACTATCGGGCCGACTCGGGGATGCTGGCCATGCTGGTCCTCCTCCAGGTGATGTCCGAGGACGGTCGGCCGCTCTCCGAGCTACGACGGGAGTACGAGCCGTACGCCGCTTCGGGCGAAATCAACCTCCATGTCGATGACCAGACGAAGGCACTCGAATCGGTTCGGGAGGCGTTCGCCGATGCGAAGCACGACCAGACCGACGGTCTGACGATTGAGTGGGACGACCGCTGGTTCAACCTGCGGGCTTCCAACACCGAGCCGGTCCTCCGGCTCAACGTTGAAGCGGCCGACGAGGACGCTGTTGCCGAACTCGTTGGACGGGTGCAAGCAGTTGTTGGCGCCGGCGAATGATCTCAAAGGAGCTTCTGGAGATTCTGGTCTGCCCCGCCTGTCACGGCGACCTGCGCGAGGAGGAAGCGGAGCTCGTTTGCACGCAGTGCGGATTGCGATATCCCGTTCGTGACGGCATTCCGATCATGCTCGTGGAAGAAGCCGTGCGGCGGGAAGAAACATGAGCGACATGTTCGAGATGATTGCCGGTCTTAGCTCTCAGTTCCGGTGGGCAGCGGACCTCGATGTGCCCGCCGTACCGCAGGCGGAATCCATCCTGGTCTGCGGGATGGGTGGCTCTGCCATCTCGGGTGACCTGGCCGCGGCTGCCGTCCCATCGGCCTTTGTCGCCGTCAACAAAGGGTATTCACTGCCGGGGTGGGCGGCTGCCGTTCGGCCGACGGTGCTGGCAGTCTCGTATTCCGGCAACACCGAGGAGACCCGGTCCGCAGTGGACGAGGCGCTGGCCCTCCGGCTGCCGGTTTCCATCGTCGCCGGCGGCGGCGCGTTGGGCGACCTGGCCGATCGCGAGGACCTTCCCCTGATTCGGGTACCCGGCGGGCTGCAACCACGCGCGGCCGTCGGATATTTGACCGGAAGCGTCATGCGCGTGCTGGAGTCGGCGGGTCTGGCGGAGCGACAGAGTGAGGGTCTCAACGAGGCTGCTGAGGTTGTCGCCGAGCTGTGGGGCGAGGGTGCCGCCGGTCCGGCTGGACGGCTTGCGGAGGATCTGGCAGAAGGCCTGGCGGGCCGTATCCCGGTCATTTACGGATCCAGCGGCCCGACTGCTGCCGTGGCGCAGCGCTGGAAGACACAGATCAACGAGAACGCTAAGCGCCCTGCCTTCTGGTCGTTGCTGCCAGAACTCGACCACAATGAGATTGTCGGGTGGTCGGCTCTGGAGGCACTGACCCGACGTTCGGTGGGGATCGTTGCCCTGCGCGACCGTGACGAACATCCTCAGGTGAAACGCCGGTTTACGCTCACGGCCGATCTGATAGCTTCGAACGTGCCGGTGATCGGCGAGGCATGGTCGCAGGGAGAGTCCGTTATCGCCCGCCTGGCCGGCTTGATACTGATCGGGGACATCCTGTCCGTACGTCTCGCCGAGCAGGAAGGTGTCGATCCGATGCCGGTAGACGTCATTGAACATCTCAAAGCCTTATTGAACGAGGAGTGATCATGGAGTACGACATTGCGGATCCGGGTCTGGCCGAGGTAGGGGCCCGGCGCATCGCCTGGGCGGGCCGCCGCATGCCCGTTCTGAGCACCATCAGGGAACGATTCCGCGAACGAGCAGCCTCTGGCCGGCCGGCGGGTTGCCGCCTGTCTGCATGTCACGGCCGAGACTGCCAACCTCATGCTGGCGCTCCGCGATGGTGGGGCGGATGTCGTGTTGTGTGCATCGAATCCGCTCTCTACGCAGGATGATGTTGCGGCAGCACTGGTGGAAGAGGGCATCCCGGTGTTTGCGGTCCGGGGGGAGGACAACGAGCGGTACTACCGGCACATTCATGCCGTCCTCGACACGAAGCCCGACATCACGATGGACGACGGCGCAGATCTTGCGACCGTGCTGCACACGGAGCGGACGGAACTCGAACCCATTGGTTCAACGGAGGAGACGACGACGGGGGTCATACGGCTGCGGGCGATGGCCGCCGACGGGACGCTGCGGATGCCCGTGGTGGCCGTCAACGACAGTGCCACCAAGCACCTTTTCGACAACCGGTACGGCACCGGTCAGTCCTCCATGGACGGGATTCTCAGAGCCTCGAACGTTCTGCTCGCCGGATCCACAGTCGTGGTGGTCGGGTATGGAGACTGCGGACGGGGAGTTGCGGATCGGGCAGACGGAATGGGTGCCAAGGTCGTCGTTGTCGAAGTCGACGCCGTGCGTGCTCTGGAAGCGGCCATGGACGGCTATCAGGTGTTGACCGCCGATGACGCTGCCTCGATCGGGGACGTCTTCGTGACGGTGACCGGGAACAAGCATGTGCTCAGGGATCGCCACTTTGATCGGATGAAGGACGGAGCCATACTCGCCAACGCCGGACACTTCGACGTTGAGATCGACTTGTCTGCCCTGGCTGCCCGTGCGGGCGAGCGGCGGCCGATCCGGGAGAACCTCGAGGAATTCGTCTTGCATGACGGCCGGAGGCTGCTGGTTGCCGCCGAAGGCCGGCTGGTCAATCTCAGTGCGGCCGAAGGCCATCCCGCCGACGTCATGGACATGTCCTTTTCTGATCAGGCCATGGCCGCCGAATGGCTGGTGAAGGGCGTCGGCGTGCTGGAGCCGGGCGTGTATACGCTGCCGGCCGAGCTCGACCAGGAGGTTGCGAGAATCAAACTCCAGCACCTGGGTTGCGGGCTCGAAGTCCTGACCGAAGAGCAGGTTGCCTATCTCGCTACCTGGAAAGAAGGCACGTAGGAGGACTCGTCGGTCTCCGAGGTCGCGATGGCCGGCTACCGGTTGCGGATCGCCGCGGGCTCGCCGCTGATCCCGGTCAGGTCGATGATCTCGACCGTTCCGGCCGTCCCGCCGGCGGCCTCGGCAAGGCGTATCACCTCGAGGATCTCCTGGCCGATCAGTTCATGACGGTCGAGGAGCGCATCGCGCAGGGCGGCGACGAGATGCCGGTTCCGGGCGAGAAGCCTGCCGACTTCGCCCTTGTTGTCTGCCAGGAGCTTCTCGACCGCGGCCCGTCCATTGGGATCGGCCAGGACCTTGGAGACGAGGTTGCCGCCGAGCGGTCCATCGTCGAGGGCGCGGAACGAAACGAGCGAGCCCCCCAGACCGAGCGACCCGACCATTTCCGCGGCCACCTGGGTTGCCGATGAAAGGTCCCCGGCCGGACCCGTCCCCGATTCGCCAAAGAACAGTTCCTCAGCAACCATTCCTCCGAGCGAGATCTGGATCAAGGCAATCAGTTCGCTTCGCTTCTGAGTGTGGCGTTCGTCGATGAGGCGGTGAGCGAGGAACCCCAGAGCCTCCTTGCGTTTGATGATCGAGAGCATCTCGAGCCTGCGACCTTTGCCGACCAGGTGTGCAATGGTGGCGTGGCCCGCCTCGTGCACCGCGATCGTGCGTTCCTCGTCGGCGGGATAGTCGACGGGTTCGGGGAGGCCGACTTCGATCTCCAATCGGGCTCTGTGGACGTCTTCCTTCGACAGCATGGATCGCTTATCTCGTAACGCCAGGAGGAGCGCTTCATCGAAGAGCCGTTCGAGCGATGCGGGTGAGTATCCGAGCGTGGCCGAAGCCAGTTCGTCCCTGGCCCGGCCTGCGTCGAGCTCCGCCTCGTGCGCCTTCCCGGCAAGGAAGTGGTCGATCAGCTCTCGTCGCCCGCTCAAGCCGGGCAGTCCAAAATGGAGCGAGCGGTCGAAGCGCCCCGGACGCAGCAGCGCCGCATCGAGAGCTTCGGCCCGGTTGGTTGCAGCAATCAAGAGTACGTTGGCGTAGGGAGCCGGCTGCTTCGCCAGATGCCGATCCTCGGGCAAGAATTGATTGACGAGATCCTTGAGGCGCCCGACCACCTTCATCCGGAAGGTCGGCTCATCGAAACTCTGCATTTGGATGAGGAGCTCGTTGACCATGCTGCCGATTCCACTGCTGATGGACCGTTCGACCATGCGCGCCCCGGCCGGGGTTGTGTTGTTGAGCTGGGAACGACTCATGCCGATGGCGTCGATTTCCTCGATGAATCCGATCGCGCCTCCCTCGCGGCGGGCGGCCTTTCGGAGGGCGCGGAAGAACGCCCGGATCTTGCGAGCCGTCATACCGAACCACATGCTCTGGAATGCCGTCGCAGACACGAAGAGGAAGGGGACTCCGGCCTCCTTGGCCATGGCCTTGGCGACGTGGGTCTTCCCGGTCCCGGGGGGGCCCTCGAAGAGCACGCCACGCCGGGGAGAGCCGCCCATGACGTTCTTCAGGATCTCGTGGTCGAGCAGCACCCTCATGGTATGGCCGACTTCCTCGAGGATCCGTCCCAGGCCCTTGACGTCGGCGAAGGTGACGTCGATTTGCTCCGACCGGAACACCACGTGCGGGGACCGGGAGTTTCCCAGCATCGGCCCGACCAGGACTACGGCCAGCATGGCGATGATGAGAATCCCGGGAAGCCAGAACAGCGCTTCGTCGGAAAGGTGCGGAAAAGCGGGCCACGGAGTCTCGCCGTTGGCAATCCTCCACCACATCCAGACCGCAATTACCGCCAGCACCACCGCGAGTTTTCGCAGCCTGCGCAACCTCTGACGTTCCCGGTTGAATGCAACTGTCCCGTCCATGCCGCCTCCCAGCGTGAGCCCTGACCCCTAACTTAGCCACTCTGAGTGGTCGTGTCACGAGATTCTGTCGGTGCCGCCCCGTACGGTGGCCTCATGGTGTGTCTGGTTTGTTCCACCAGCGGAGGCAGGACGTTGTGCGACCGTTGCCGCGGGCGGCTGGTTCCTGCCGGGTGGAAGCGACTGCCCGGAGGACTCCTGGTCGCATCGGCATTCGCGCACGATGGTCCGGCCCGGATTCTGGTGCACCGCTTGAAGTATCAGGGAGTCGTTCAGGCCGCCGGCCCGCTGGCCGAGCGAATGGCCGTCCTCCTGGGCGACCAGAGCGGAACGCTGGTTCCCGTTCGAAGGGTGGTGGTACGGACCTGGAAATACGGCGTGGATCCCGGTCGAGAACTGGCGGATGCTCTCGCGGCAATCACCGGAAGGAAGCGCGCAGATGTCTTGCGCCCTTCCTGGTGGGCAGCTGCGCATGCCGGAGCGCGCCGGGCTCAGCGCTCGGCAATTCATTTCGGCGTCGCGCGGAACGCCGGAAGGTCCGCTCATCCTGATCGACGATGTGCTGACGACCGGTGCAACGCTTGCGGCAGCCCGGCTGGTGCTCGGATATTCCGCGATCTCCGGTGTGACGGCGACCTCGGCAGGTAGAGTTGTCGTGTGATCCGATGCGAAGAGGCGGGGCGAAGCCAATTCAACGGCACCTCACGTCCTGGCTTTGCGGGTCGGTCCACCTGCGGGTGCCCCAATCCAGGAGGTTGACCTTGGACGTCAAGATGCACGGCCGGAATTTTCTGATCGATGATCGATTTCGTGAGTCGGCCGAAACCAAGATCTCTCGCGCCGCCAGGTTCTTCGACAGCGTCGGATCTGCCGACGTCGAGGTGACCGAGGAGAAGAACCCGCGTATCGCCGACGAGCGTTTTCGAGTTGAGATCACTGCTTCCGCGGCGGGCAACGTTGTGCGGGTTGCCGGAGCAGCCAGCAGCCCGGAAGCTGCGCTCGATGTGACGGCCGAACGGTTCGGTCAGCAGATGAAGAAACTCAAGGGTCGTCTGATCACTCGCTCGCGCCGCTCCGGAAACAAACATCTCAATGAGCAGGCGGTTTCGGTCGATGATTCTTCCGAGAGCGACTCGCTCGATATTGTGAAAGTCAAGCAATTTGTGATGAAACCCATGACGCCTGAGGAGGCCGCGCTGCAGATGGAAACACTCGGGCACGACTTCTTCTTTTTCCAGAGTGCAGACACGGACGTGCCGAGTGTGCTGTACCGGCGTCGTGACGGTGCCTACGGCCTGATTGAACCTGCATGACCAAGGTCCTCGTCGTCGACGACGCCCCGCTCTTCACTGCCGGTCTGGCTGCCGCCTTCCAGAACGCCGGATTCTCCGTTGTTGGACAGGCTGAGGATGCGATGGCGGCGGTGATGCTCGCCAAGGAATTGAAGCCCGACCTGGTCGTCCTCGATGTGCTGATGCCGGGTATGTCCGGCGTCGAGGTCGTCGACAAGATCATCAGTGCCTCGGCCGGGTCCAAGGTGGTGCTCCTGACGTCGAGCGAGTCGGAAGAGGATTTGCTTGCGGCGATCAAGGCCGGGGCCCGTGGCTACATCGTTAAATCTACGCCCTTCCCCGAGTTGGTTGAGTCGATGAAATGGGTCGTGAACGGCGGGGCGGTAGTCTCGCCGATGATGGGTGGGAAGCTGTTCGATACGGTCGCCCAGCTGCTCAAGCACCGCGAGGTTGTGTTCGGGCGAAAGCCAACGCTGACCGGCCGTGAGGTCGAGGTGATCCAACTGATTGCGGACGGGCAAACCAGCCGGGAAATCGGCGAGAAACTGTACATCTCCGAAAACACCGTGAAGAACCATGTCAGGAACATTCTCGACAAACTCGGCTTGCATTCTCGGAATGAGGCGGTCATGTACGCACTTCGAGAAGAACTCATCAGTATCGACGGATGACCGCTGACCCAGCTCGCGCTGCCTCAGTTGTCGAAGCCTTGTCCGCCGCATGGACGGTCTTCAACCTCTATCCCAACCCGACCTCGCAGAGCGCTTTCCACCGCGTGGCCGATTCCCTCCGTCAGGCAGTGGGAGATCAGGACCTCTCGATGGAGGTCGGACCTACGGGTTTCCTCGTTGAGGGGGAGGAAATCCAGGTCACGCGAGGAGCCGCCGACCGGCTCGTCAAGCAATGCTTCGTGCACAACATGGAGGTGCTCGCGTTCTCCGGAATGCCGTCCGACTCCGACATCGTGGCCTTCCTCGATGTCCTCTCCAAGGACGAGGAAGATCTCCGGGGTGAAGGTGGGATCGGTGCCATTCTGACCAAGCAGGGAATCACCGATATCGCGGTCGTCACCCGTTCGTTGCTGAGCACGCTCGGCGAACCCGTTGAGACGATCGAGCGTGACACGGCCGTCCAGGCGGCCATGACTGCAGGCACCAACCCCGAGCAGTTCGCTCGCAGCTTGATGGAGGAGGCCGGGGGAGACCTGGAACAACTCGGCACGATCTTCCACGATCGCTACCGCGACCTGTATCGCGCGGGTCGAGCAGAGCGACGTGGTCGGACGTGAATCCGTCGTCACTTCGTTTGTCGATGCCTTCTTCTTCTTCGACGAGCGACCGCAAGTAGCCGTTCTCGGTGAGTTCCTCACGGGACAGGAGGACCAGGTTGATCGGGTCTTCCTCGACCAGTTTGCCGGCAACGAGCTTGCGCTGCTTGCTCCGCAACTCGACTCGCACGGATTCTCTCTCCTCCTCGACTACGCGCGGATTGCGACCGACCAGATCGATAAGCGGCCCGAAGATCTGCTCGGTCTGCTCGAATCTCCCGAACCCGTTCGGTCGGCCCGGGAACTCGTAGCGACCCGGGTGCAAGACCGTCTCGCCGATCTCGAGGGTCAATTGCCACAGCGGGCGGCGTTCTCATCGCTCAGGACCCAATTCCCGGATCCTTCCCGGTACTTCTACGAAACGCTGGATACGTTCCGGGGATTGCTGGCAGTCGAGGAGCGTGACGATCGTTTTCGCCGGTTGATGCGTGTGCTGACCGGGAAGATCAGCGGAAGCATTCGACGCGGGCACTTTCGCCGTGCCGAACTCTGGCTGCGGGCGGCCGTCGATCATCCGACCTATACCGCCGACCGTGCGGAAGAGGTTTCCGAGGCCATTGCCCAGGCGGGGGCTCCGGATGTCCTCGAGGTGCTCGTCGGGCGACTTGCCGAGGACGACGGCGAAACCGAGCCTGCGAAACGGCTCCTCGCCATCCTGGCCCCAAGCCAGATCAACACGCTGGTCGACATGATGGCCTCCGAAGAGGATCGTGCCCGACGCAGGATCCTGCTCGATGTTCTGGGCCGGGAATCGGCGCGGGATCCCCGTCCGATTGTCGAACGACTCGACGACGAGCGGTGGTTCGTGGTCCGAAATCTGGCCGTGGTGCTCGGTCGTTCGGCGAATCCCGAGTGTCTGCCGGCGGTACGCGGTCTTCTGGCGCATCCCGATCATCGCGTCCGGGTGGAAACGCTTCGCTCACTCGCCGCCCTGGACCAGGACAGCGTTGACTACTTCGGCGAGGCGTTGTCGGATCCTCACGAAGGTGTGCGGCAGGCGGCCATTGCCATGCTCGGTGTCCGTGGATCGAGCGAGTCCGATTCGCTGCTGATCGGCGCCCTCTGGTCGCCCGATCTCGATACCGGCGAGAAGGAGCGTGTTGTGAGAGTACTCGGCGAGAGGCCGAGCGGTGACGCCCGCCAGGCCATCGAAGCCCTGGCCAAGAAGAGGTTCACGCTTTCCGCGAAGGTCCGGCAACTCCGGACCACCGCCCGCGAAGTTCTGGCGACCCAGCGATGACCCGCGACCAGCGCGCTCGCCAGCTCCTCAAGGACCTGCATGCCCTGGCCCGGCAGATGGCGCTCTATCCCACCGGACACCCGACCACGGGCGAAGCCTTGACGGCAGCGACCGCAATCGGCGGAAGGGCTGGCCGCCGGAGGAGGCGGGGAGGTTGTCCTGAGCCTGTTGACGGACTCGTTCTATCTGGATCGGACCTTGCTTGCTCACGCTTCGCTCGAATCGAGCGCGCTGCTCCGCACCATGCAGGGCCGCGGGATCGAGTCGATCACCTTTCTGTCGCCGGTGGCCGGGGCAGACATCGCCGATCTGGGAGCCTTTGTCGCCGGCTTGTCGGGAGATGTGCCGGCGGAGAGCACCGTGCGACTGAATGAGTCTCCTTTCGCGAAGTCCGACCTGGAGTCAGATTCATCGTCGGCGCGATTGCGGCGCTCGTACACCCGCTCCCTGGATGTTCTTCGTGGAGTAGCCGGTGCTCTCGACACCGACGAGCCGATCGACCTGAGTGCCGCGTCCTGGGCCGTCGAACAACTCGTTGAACAGACGATCTCTCAACCGGCCGCGGCGCTGCTCCTCTCGACCATGAAGAGCCACGATGAGTACACGTTCTTCCACTCGGTCAACGTCTGCATCCTGTCCATTGCGCTGGGACGAGTCTCCGGCCTCGAAGGCGACCAGCTCAAAGTGCTCGCCATCGGTGCCCTCTTGCACGACATCGGAAAGATCCGGGTTGATTCCTCGATCCTTCAGTTCCCCGGTCGGCTGGATCACGATCAGTGGAACCAGATCAAGCTGCACCCTCAGGAAGGCGCAGCTTCGATCATGGCGGCTGCCGCTCCCGGTCAGGAGATCGCCGCTACGGTTGCCTTCGAACACCACGCTCGCTTCGATGGGAGCGGGTATCCCTCCGTCCTGCGCCGTGAGCACGACCTGCACTTCTTCAGCCGGCTCGTGGCAACGACCGATACCTACGATGCCATCACCACTCGTCGGTCGTATCGGCGTGCGGAGACTCCCAACCAGGCCCTCGGCGTTCTGCTCAAGGGTTCCGGAACGTTCTATGACCCGGACTTCGTGCGTGCCTTCATCGACCTGGTCGGGATCTACCCGCCCGGATCGCTGCTGCTGCTCGACGGAGGCGATATCGCCATGGTTACCCAGACCCTCGAAGCCGGCGATATCCCCGACTTCGTGCTCGTGAGAACGGCGGACGGGGTTCTTCTCGACGACCCGGAACCACTCGCCGCAGCGGGACGTACGATCCTCGATCAAGTGATCCCCGGGCAGGTCGGCATCGATCCGGCCGCCCTGCTCGAAAGAGTCGGCATCGTCGTCCCGTCTGTCTGAGGCTCTCCTAGCCCGTCCTCTCGATATGATGAGGTTCCTATGTCGTTGATCACCAAAGTTCTTCGTGCCGGGGAAACGCGTATGTTGCGGGAACTCGAGGCACTCGTGGTTCGGGTGAACGAGCTCGAATCCTCGATAGCTCCTCTGAGCGACGGTGAGTTGCGAGCCAAGACAGACGAGTTTCGCGCCCGGTTGGCAGATGGGGAGACGGTCGACGACCTGGAAGCGGAAGCCTTTGCTGTAGTCCGGGAGACGGCGCAACGGGTTCTTGGCCAGCGCCACTTCGACGTGCAGATCGTCGGCGCCGGAGCTCTGCACCGGGGGATGATCGCTGAGATGAAGACCGGTGAGGGCAAGACCCTCGTGTCGACGATGCCTTCCTACCTCAATGCTCTCGGCGGGAAGGGCGTTCACCTGGTCACGGTCAACGACTACCTGGCCGCTCGCGACGCAGAATGGATGGGTGGCATCCATCGTTTCCTCGGTCTGCGGGTCGGTCTCATCCAGGCCGGGCTGACCCCGGCCGAGCGCCGGCCCGCTTACGCCGCGGATATCACCTACGGAACCAACAATGAGTTCGGTTTCGACTACCTCCGCGACAACATGGCGATGGCCCCGGCCGATCTGGTTCACCGCGGCTACGACTTCGCCATCGTCGACGAAGTCGACTCGATTCTGGTCGATGAGGCCCGCACGCCGTTGATCATCAGCGGCAGGGTGGCGGAAACGGTGAAGTGGTATCGCGACTTCTCCAGAATCGCTGCACGATTGCGGCGCGATGAGCACTACGAGGTAGACGAGGGCAAGCGCCAGGTGATCACCACCGAGGCGGGAGTCGCCCGGGTCGAGGAGATCCTCGGCGTTGAGAACATGTACGACTTCGCTTCGGTCGATTTCGTCCATCATCTCGATGCAGCCCTACGGGCCAAGGAGCTGTACCTGAAGGACGTCGACTATCTCATCGACCAGGGTGAAATCAAGATCGTCGACGAGTTCACCGGGCGGGTACTCGACGGGCGCCGCTATTCCGAAGGCCTCCACCAGGCCATTGAGGCCAAGGAAGGCGTCAAGATCAAGGAAGAGAATCAAACCCTCGCAACCATCACGTTGCAGAACTACTTCCGGATGTACGAAAAACTGGCCGGAATGACCGGCACGGCCAAGACCGAGGCCGCTGAATTCGCCCAGATCTACTCACTCGAAGTCGTTGAAGTACCCACCAATCGTCCGCTGGCCCGGATCGATCAGCCGGATCTCGTCTATAAGACGCAGGCGGCCAAATTCGACGCGGTCACCGATGATGTTGAAGCCCGTCACCGGGCAGGCCAACCGGTTCTGCTGGGCACGGTATCGATCGAGAAGTCGGAGCGCCTCTCGAAAGCGCTCTCGAAACGCGGCATTCCCCACGAGGTGCTCAACGCCAAGCAGCATGCGCGGGAGGCTCAGATCATCGCCCAGGCGGGCCGGCTCGGTGGCGTCACCGTGGCCACCAACATGGCCGGGCGCGGCGTCGACATCATGCTGGGCGGCAACCCGGAAGAGCTGGCGAAACAGGAGATGCAACGTGCCGGCCTCCAGCCGAACTCCGACGAGTACCGGGCGGCCTACGACATAGCGTTTGAGAAGCTGTCCGCGGAGACGTCGGCCGAACACGACAAGATCCTCGGGGTCGGGGGCCTCTATGTCGTTGGTACCGAGCGCCACGAGTCGCGACGAATCGACAACCAGCTGCGCGGTCGATCGGGACGCCAGGGCGACCCCGGCGAATCCCGGTTCTATCTCTCGCTCGATGATGACCTCATGCGGCGGTTCGCCAAGGACCGTGTGACGGCCATCATGGACAGGTTGCGAATCCCCGACGATGTTCCCATCGAGGCGAAGATGGTCAGCAGGGCCATTGAGCGGGCTCAGGCCCAGGTCGAATCACAGAACTTCGAGATTCGCAAGAACGTCCTCAAGTACGACGAAGTGATGAACCGCCAGCGCGAGGTGATCTACGCCTGGCGGAACGGCATCCTCCTCGGCGAGAAGGGTGAAGCTCTGGCACAGGAATGGATCACGGCCGCGACCGAGGCCACCGTTGCCGAAGTTCTTGGCGAGGCATCCCCCCGCGATTGGGACTGGGATGAACTCATCCGGCAGCTCACCGTCCTGTACCCCACGGAACTCGATCGTGACACGGTCGGCGATGAGTACGGACTCGATGTTGCCGACATCGCCGATGCTGCCGTTGAGGAAGCCCATGCGGTGTACGCCCGCCGCGAGCAGGAGCTCGGAGCGGAGGTCCTCCGCAAGATCGAGAAGACTGTGGTGCTGTCCGTCATCGACAACAAGTGGCGCGAGCACCTCTCCGAGATGGACTACATGCGAGCCGGGATCGGGCTACGGGCGATGGGTCAGCGCGATCCTCTGGTCGAATACCAGCGGGAAGGCTTTGACTTGTTCGCCGAACTCGTCGACACGGTCAAGCGGGACTCCGTCCGTTATCTCTTCCATGTTCAGGTGGCTCAGGAGGCGGAAAAGGCGAAACAGGAGCAACTGCGCCTCCAGGCCCAGGCTGCTGCCGCCGGAGGCACCTCCGTTCGTCAGGCGGTATCCGACAAAGTCGGCCGGAACGATCCCTGCCCCTGCGGCTCCGGCAAGAAGTACAAGAAGTGCCACGGAGCCGCCGCCTGACGGTCCGTGTCTTGCGACGAGCCCGGATCGGGGTTTGTCGTTCGGTCATGCGTGACTCGTGGCTACCATCCACCATCCGATGAACACTGCAGATCCTCGCGCCCTCCTCAAAGAACTTCGTGCCCGCCTCGACGATGCCCGGAGGTTCCTTTGACGTCGACCAGAAGGAACGAGAGCTAGCCGCGCTGCGCGAGGACGCTTCCAAACCTGAGCTGTGGAACGACCCCAAGCGGGCCACCGAGGTGAATCGGAAACTGGCCCGGTACGAGCAGATCATCACCATGGTCCGGCAGACCGCGGCAACCCTCGACGACGGAGAAGTACTGCTCGACCTGGCAGTCGAGGAGGACGACCCGGGCGCGGTCGATGAGGTGGTCGGCGAGCTCGAGACGATCGAGCAGGAGCTTTCCAAGCTCGAACTCGAGTCGCTCTTCTTCGGACCCTACGACGAGAACACGGCGATCTTCAGCGTGCATGCCGGGGCCGGTGGGGTCGACGCTCAAGATTGGGCCGAAATGATGCTGCGCATGTATCTCCGGTATCTGGAGAACAAGGGATTCCAGGTGGAAGTCGACGAGGTGACGGCCGGCGACGAGGCCGGCATCAAGTCCGCCACGATCACGGTGTCCGGGGAGCACGCCTACGGGGTGCTCGAGGGCGAGCGCGGCGTACATCGCCTGGTTCGCATCAGCCCCTTCGATGCGGCATCCCGACGCCACACCTCGTTTGCCGGTGTCGACGTCATCCCGGAGGTAGAGGAAGAAGACGTTGAGGTGAATGCCGACGACCTCCGGGTCGAGACCTTTCGGTCACAGGGGGCGGGCGGACAGCACGTCAACGTCACAGATTCGGCGGTTCGGTTGACCCACCTGCCGACCGGCGTGGTGGTCGTGTGCCAGGCGGAGCGGTCCCAACTCCAGAACCGGGCCCGGGCGATGGCGATTCTCAAGGCGCGGCTGGCTGAGCTGGCCCGGAAAGAACGGATGAAACACCTCGATGAGATTCGCGGCGATCAGGACGAAGCTGCGTGGGGGAGGCAGATTCGATCGTACGTCCTCCAGCCGTACCAGATGATCAAGGACCTGCGCACCAACCTCGAGGTCGGGAATGTTCAGGGAGTTCTCGACGGCGACCTCGATCCATTTGTCGAGTCATACCTCCAATGGCGGCGCGAACGGCAGGAGCAGGCCGGCAACGGATCCAAGGCGGATTGATTGCTGATGGTCCCGGGCCGCTGGTAACCTGATGTGCGGCGCGGCGGAGTAGGGGCAAGCAGATATTTGATGGGTTCTTCCGCTCGCGGATTCCCCACTGAGGTGTTTTGTTCCGATGATTCTTCTCGAAGATGTCACCAAGGTTTATGAGGGCGGAATTGTCGCCTTGCGTGATATCAGCCTTGATGTTCAGAAGGGCGAGTTCGTCTTTCTGGTTGGCCCGTCAGGATCCGGTAAGTCGACCTTGATTCGCCTCATGCTGAGGGAAGAGCCGGTCACCCGGGGAAAGATCTGGGTAGCAGGCAAGGACATCACCAAGATGCCCGGATGGAAGGTCCCCAACCTGCGCCGCTCCATCGGCACCGTCTTCCAGGATTTCAAGCTGCTCCCGAATCGAACCGTTACGGAGAATGTTGCCTTTGCTCTCGAGGTCCTGGGGCGCCCGAAGTCGGTGATCAATCACCAGGTTGCTCAGGTACTGGAGCTGGTCGGGTTGGCCACCAAGGGTGATCGATATCCGCTGCAGTTGTCCGGCGGTGAGCAGCAGAGAGTCTCGGTGGCCAGAGCCTTTGTGAACCGGCCGCCGATCCTGCTGGCAGACGAGCCGACCGGCAACCTCGATCCGGCCACCTCGGTTGGCATCATGCGCATTCTTGATCGGATCAACAGGACCGGCACGACCGTCTTGATGGCCACCCACGACCACGCCATCGTCGATGCCATGCGCAGGCGAGTCGTCCAGTTGGAACGGGGCCGCGTGGTCCGTGATCAAACTCGCGGCAGGTACGAGAGTTTCCGGGTTGACGACGACGAGCCCCCTCGAAAGGATGGTTCGGCACCCTCCGCCCCGGCGGTTCCTGCCGTCGAAAAACCCGTGCCCGCGGCACCTTCCGAGGAGGACCGGGAACCGGCCGAGGTCCCGGAGGCGGAGGCTTCTTCATGAGCCGGGCTACGTACCTCGTCCGGCAAGCGTTCACGAGCCTGCGCCGCAACGTTCTGGTGGTCGCGGCGGCCATTCTCGCCGTCTTCGTTTCCTTGACCCTGGCCTTCGGGGCGTTGGTGGTGAACGAACTGTTCCAGGTCAACACCACCAGATGGCAGGAAGGCGTTCATGTCGTCGTCTTCATGAAGGACGATGTTTCGCAAGCCGCCCAGCTGGACCTGCAGCGAGAGATCCAGCAGTGGGACGAAGTGCAGGACACCTCGTACTGCGACAAGACGTGCGCATGGCTGGAGTTCAACGAGATGTTCGCCGATCAACCGGCGTTGCTCGAGGAAACGGATGCCTCCATTTTGCCCGCTTCGATCCGAATCAAGCTGACGGACGTCGACTTCTACCGGGAGATTACGTTCCGGCTCCTCGACAACTCGGCCGTTCGCAAGACGGTCACCGCCGGCGAGCGGTTCGACCAGCTGTCCAACATCAGCAGCATTCTCAACGCGCTGGGGCTGGGTCTGGCGATCCTCCTGGGAGTCGCGTCGGTGGTCCTGATCGCCAACACGATCCGGATGGCGATCTACGCCCGGCGTGATGAGGTGAGCGTCATGAAACTCGTCGGAGCCAGCAACTGGTTCATTCGAATTCCGTTCCTTCTGGAAGGGATGTTGCAGGGTTTTGTGGGTGCGGTTCTGGCAGTTGGTGCCGTGTGGGCAGGTCACAGCTTCCTCGCCGGTTTGGAACCGGACGACTTCTTCATCCGCTTGTCCGTCGGTAGCGGGTTCCTGGTTCAGTGGGGCATCCTCATCCTTCTGTTTGGTGCTGCCGCCGGCGTCGTTGGGAGTGCGTTTGGACTCCGCCGGTTCTTGAAGGTGTAACGATGCGCCGCCTCGCTCCTCTCTTTCTGATCGGAGCCCTTTTTCTGGTCACGGCCGTACCCGGTTTCGCACAGTCCTCCGAAGAGCGGCTCAATGCGATCGAGCAAGAGATCAAAGATCTCAACGCCCGGATTGCCTCACAAACCGGCGAGAAGGTGGCAATTCAGACGGAACTCGCCGCCGCCGAAGCCAGGATGCAAGACGTGCGTTCGCAGCTGGCGGACGCCGAAGGACGTCTCAACGACGTCGAGACCTCGATTGCGGCAACCGAGCAGTTGCTCGTTGAGATCGGCGAGCAGATCTCCGAGTTGAAGGTGCAACTGGCGGAAATACGGTTGGAGGTCCGCGACACCCGATCGCTGGTACGCGAGACGGGCCGTCGAGCTCTATATGGAGGGCGGAGCCGCTCTGTCGTCTCTGGTGTTCACCACGGCCGATGTTTCCGAGGTCGAGCTGGGTCTGGAGTACGCGGAAGAAGTCATTCAAGACAGCGAGGCGTTGATCAATTCGCTGGAGGTTCTTCGCTTTCAGGAAGAGCAGCACCAGGAAGCGGTTGAGGCACGTCAGGCCGAAACCGAGCAACTGCTGGCAGACCTTGAAGCCAAACGAGGAGAACTCGAGCAGTACCGGCTCGAGGTTGAGGCCCGCCGCAGAGAAGTGGCGAGCGAGTTGGAAACGGCCACGGCCCTTCTCGCCCAGGTCAACCAGGAGATTGCGGAATTCGAAGGCGAAATCACGGCACTCGAGAAGGAGTCGGATGAGATTGCGGCCGAGCTGGCCGCGAAGCAGACCGGCGGCAGCGACAGCCCCGGCATCATCGGGTGGCCGGTCAACGCTTCGGTCGGTTCGGGGTTCGGCTACCGGATCCATCCCATTTTCGGGACCAAGAAGCTCCACACCGGCATCGACCTCAATGCCGGTGCCGGAACACCCATCTTGGCATCCGAATCCGGAACGGTGATCATGGCTCGCACCTACGGCGGGTACGGCCGGGCCGTGGTGATCGACCACGGGGGCGGGCTCAGTACGCTCTACGCCCACCAGAGTTCCATCGTGGTTTCCGAGGGGCAACGGGTCGCTCGCGGCGATGTGATCGGTTACGTCGGGTGCACCGGGTACTGCACAGGACCCCACCTGCATTTCGAAACCAGAGAATGGGGCACACCGGTCGATCCGATGAAGTACCTGTCGTGAAGGCCATCACCACCAACCGTCGGGCCCGGCACGACTATCAGATCACCGAAACCCTCGAGGCCGGCCTCGTCTTGCAGGGATCGGAGGTCAAGAGCCTGCGGGCGGGCAATGCCAATCTCAAGGATGCCTACGTCATGTTCCGTGATGGTGAGGCCTGGTTGATCGGTGCCTACATCGCCCCGTATTCGTTCTCGCGGGAAGGCGGACATCACCCCGAACGAGACAGGAAACTGTTGCTGCACAAACGGGAGATCGAAAGAACTGCGTCCAAGGTGGCAGAGCGGGGACTCACGTTTGTCCCGATGAGCATGTACTTCAAGGAGGGCAAGGCCAAAGTCGAGCTGGGGCTGGGCCGCGGCAAAGCCCGCTACGACAAGCGTCACGCCCTCAAAGAGAAGCAGCAGAAACGCGAGATGCAACGGGCGATGCGGAGAAAAGGCCGCGTCTAGGCAGGTACTGCGGGTGGCGATATCCACATTGCTCTGACGGAGAGCAAGCGGCATTCCTCCTCGATCCAACCGAAGAGCAGTCTGACTGCCGTGCAGTGGCACCGACCCGGCCGGGATCGTCCTGATCGGTTACACCGGTGATCCCAGCAGGTCCGCCACCGCCGACCACTACGCCGCCTACAACGGCACCGCCCCATCGAGGTGTCTTCCGGTGGCAAGAAGCGGTATCGGCTCAGCCTGCGAGGAAACCGGAAACTGAACCATGCCATACGCATGGCCGCCGTCCCCCAGATCCGATTCAACACCCCGGACGGGTCTACTACGACCGCTAACTCGCCGAAGGCAAGACCAAAAAGAAGCCCTCCGTTCGTTGAAACGTCAGGTCTCCGACGCCGTCTTCCGCCAGCTCGTCGTTGACGGCCAGCGCTACAACACCAGATAGGGCCCGGGGGACACCCAGGAACGTCTCATCGCTTGCGTGGCCGGCCTCGCATCCTGATCAACGGCTCTTCAGCTCAGTCACCCCGGGCCACTCCCAAACCTGAACTCAGGCCGGAACACCCGGCCCAACCAACCCGTCCAAGAACAACCCCTTGACACAAAGAGGCTTCGTTATGTGCTCGTCGGGATGGGTGATTCACTTCCGTCAGATGCGGACCACAGGAGCCATAGTCCAAATCCGATCAGGCTGGCACCGCTGACGAACTGCCCTCCGTCGTCGGGGAACAGGGACCCTCCGATGAAGCCAAACAGGAACAGACCAGCCCACCTCAGACGACTGTCCACGCTCAGTACGAGCAGGCCACCGACTTAGGACGGCGAGCGCACCGGCCATGCCGCCATATGTGAACAGCATCTCGCCGATCTCCACTTCCAAGATGTCTTCAAGGAGATTCCCAACGCCGGAAACGACGGTGGCAATACCTCCGATCAGTAGCAGTCCCGCTCCCCGCCGTACTGGTGATGTACGCCACCATGAGAGCAGAGCTACCCCGGTAACCACCCAGGCCACTGTTAGACCGGATCGGCCAATTCGATGGCCGCACGCACACTCACTAGTACCCCGGAAGCGAGAAACCACACGGCTGTTGGAAGCATTCTTGACCCCTCTCCTCGATCGGAGGCAAGCTACACACTGCAACCCAGCCGGGGCGAACATGCGGACCGCTAGGTGCGGTTAGACGATGGTGAGCGCACGGAGCTGAACGGGCGTTCCTCGTTCGATGCTTCGTGGAATTGAGGCGTCGTCGACGACTGCGGCGATCAGGGCCTCCACATCCTCTTTCGCAGCAGACGAGCTGATTTCGATATCGTAAATGATGCCTGTGGAGACGTAGTACTCGTCGCCGGCGAAACCCCCGTCAACGTCAACTCGGAGTTGGTCAATTGCGATCGACCGTTCCTTGGCGAGGGCGAGAGTGTCATTGAAGATGCATAGGGCAACGGCGGCGTGTAGGAGATGGCCGCCGGTAGGTCTCGACATCTCAACGTGAGCCGACCCTGCCGTGTGGTGGCGAATGCTAAACCCTGCCGGATCGACAGCCGACCCGTTGCTTTCCTCGGTCTGGATTGTTGCCCGGTAGTTGGCCACCTGGTCTTCCTCTCCTTGAAGTTCTCAAATCTACCGACGGCGGGCCAAAATGGCCGGAATCTTGCGCAACCCATCAGCGACCTCGGGTGCTCAGGGTGTGGCGTTCTGGAGCGGCTCAGATGTGGGCGTTCGCGCGCCGAATCTGGTAATCCGGCGGCGCTTTGGCTGGGGGGGTCAGGTCAGTCACACACGACGCGAGCACAAGCGGGGTCGTCGTCCAATCGCGTTCTGTCCTAACCGCTGGAGCACCAGAGAATGTCCCGACCCGCCTCCAAGCCGCCAAAGATCTGCCCAGCTTCATCGATCAGCGCCCACACGTTTCCAGCTCGGCGTGCGTCTGCCGCTACAGGCCCGCCCAATCCCATGACCTCCTTGGTCGTGTCAACGACCTTCTCTGTGTTCCAGTCGATACTCGGAGGTCCAATCGCATCCGCCGTGCTGTACCACTCACCGTCGCAATCCAACCAGGTGATCAGCTCGTCGTTGTTGTAAACGGACCGGCTTCCGATGTCGTCGACGGTCAAGGCGGCCCCTGAACAGGCCGCGGTCACGAGGACCACACCGAGGCTCAGGGCTAGGAGTCGTCGACGTTTCACTCCATCACCCCTACCTAGGTTCTGGTGTCCCTTCGAACGACTGGTGGGACCAATCGAGTTCCCAACCATCCCGTCGCCCGCGGGGGTTGGGGAGTAGCAGAACAGGGAACCGAATCGCACTCACGGGCATCCTCCCGCAGGAGAGTTCGGTATTCATGGGAGATTCTGCAAGGCTTGGCGAATCTCACTCGTGCAAAGGATGCACTCATGAAACTGAAGCTCTTCTCCATGCAATCGGGCAATCGGAAACCGACCTTCGATGCTCTCGAGTTGGAGGTGAATTCGTGGCTCGACGATCATCCAGGCGTCGTCATTGAGCACACGAGCTTTCTCTCCCAGCCGAACATGCAATGGTCGCATTTGGCGCTGGCCGTCTGGTACGCAGAGAAGTAGTCGTTGCGCATCTGCGTCCGCCGATAACCGCCAGTCTGCGCAGGCCGTTCCATTGTTCGGAAGCGCAAACCTTGGCGGCGGAGTGTCTCGTTGCGCTTGGTTGTAACGGTCGGTTGCGACGTGGCGAGCACGTGACGCGATTCGACGCTGCCTTCCAGGCGCGCCGAATCGGCGAGATTGATGGCTTGCCGGTTGAATGGGGGGAGCGGGGGACCGAGGAACAATGGGTTTGGATCAGGGTGGTCCTCGGCGGTGGGGTCGGAGGAATCGCCGTCGTTGGGGTGGTGACTGAGGATCGATCTGATACCCGTTGCGGTGGACGACAACGTGATGGTGAAACCAGCAGAGCGTCGTCAGATTCGAAGGGTCATGTGACCCACCCTGGGATCGTGGCCGGATGTGGTGGGGTTGGAGCCGGTAGCGGGACCGGCACCCGTCGACCGTGCAGGCGCCGCCGTCGCGGTGGATGATGTAGCGGCGGAGTTTGGGAGGGATGGTCCTGGCGGTCGGTCCGACCGACAGCGGTTGCCCGCTCGGGGATGTCTTGAGGATTTCCACGGAGCCGTCGCACAGGGTCTGCTCCAGGGTGAGAGGACCGATCCGAGGTCCCAAAGCGACTTCGCCGCCGGCTTCCCCGTCGGTGCCTGCGGCTAGTTCGGCGTCCAGGAAGATGGACACCAACGGGACTGCGGATCCTCCTTCGCCTGGGGATCCTTGGAGGGAGTCCTGGGCGATGGATACCAGAGCGTCCGCGTGTCGTTGCGAACGAGGAGCCGGCCGCCCATTCGGCGGAGCTGCAAATCCGTCGGCTCGTTCCAGGAGGGCCCGTTCGACGATCCGTCCATCGGTTCCGGGGAACAGCCCCCACATTCTGTAGGAGGACTGATCCAACGACGGCTGAATCGACAGAAACCGAACGTCGAATATCCGCTGTTCGTCCTGACGGCTCATCCGCTGATGGCGAGCGACCATCCGCCGGACTCCGGCTATGTCCCAACCGCGCGATCGCGCCGCGAGTTCGGGCCCGGCACCGGTATCTATCAGGCGGGCTTCTGCTGTGGCCCGATCAAACGACACCTCACCCTCCTCGAGCTGGGCGGCGAGGTCGGGTTGGTCGGCCAAGCGGCCGGCGGTCTGGGTGAGCCTCCGGGCGGTTTCGGGAGCTAGATCCAAGCGGGCAGCGACCCACTCAGCTAGGTTTCGGCATCCGTCTCCAATGGGCACCTGCCGGGCATCGATCTCGGACAGGAGCCGGATCTGGCCGGCTCGAATCCTGGCAATGGACGCTTCCCCCTCGACCAGGGCCTGTTCCAATCGGTCGGTTGTGACGGGAGCCAGTTCTGCGATTTCCATGAATCAAAGGTATCAGCTACCTATGACAAAAAGACGCAAAACAACGCTACAATCGCGTTCCGTACCCATGTATCCGCTGCTGCGGGACGGTGTTCCACCCTCTGCACGTCGCCGCCTCCGGCAGCGTCTGGTCTCTCCCGCCGGCGGGAAAGACCAGGTGAGCAAGATCCTGCAGCCGGCAGCCCGCACGGTGTCGGGGTTCCTTCGATGGAAGACCACTGCGACGCGCCGTGACGTTGTTGCCGTCCGCAAGTTCCCGTTCACCGAGGCCGGGTCTAGGTTTCAGCGCCCATCTGCTCCAGCTGATCGAAGATCGAGAGCAATTGCTCTTCGGGCAGCAATCCGGCCGTTCGGCCGACGACCGTTCCATCGGGACCGGTGAAGACCCAGAACGGGAAGGCATTGACCCCCAGCTGTCTGGTCAGCGCACCCGACTCGTCCATCAACACCGGGAATGTGAACTGATTCTCCTCCAGGTAAGGCACCAGCGGATTGGCCGCCGCGTCGTCCATGGCAGTCGTGATGGACACCAGCTCGAGGTTCGGGTACTCGGCTGCCCGGTTCACGTGCCAGTCGGCGACGATCGGGAGCTCTTGCTGACAGTAGGGACACCAATGGGCCCACACGAGCCAGGCCCTCGCGGTGCCGTCGCCCGGATCGAACTCATTCTCGAGGCCGTCGTAGAAGTGCACCCCGGTTACGGGACCGAGCTTGAGACCGAGCGCAGTGTCCTGACCGCTCTGCGGGTAGCGCGGCAGATCGGTTGCCACAACCGACGTCGCAGCATCGCCCACAATCTGCGACGAGCCTGAGGATTCGAGCGACGCGATTCGGTCCCCGGTCGAGGCGACATCGTTTGCGACCGTAGAAATCTGTTCTTCGAGCTGTGCAACCTGATACTGGAGATCGGAGACGTCCTGGCGAGAACCGAGAAAGGCCGCCAGCAAGCCGATAGCGAGGGCGAGCGACAGGACGGCACTGCCTAATGCGACGGAAGCCGTCCGCGATCCGTCGGGGCCGGCGTTTGCTCGCCTCAGGGAAAGGGTTCTCGAGCTCAGGCATGGCGAACACGCTACCGGACACCCACGGCTATTCCCAAGAAAAGGGGAAGGAACAGTCCGTCCGATCGGTTACATTGGGGGAGCTGATCAAGCACCTGGGGGTGACTTGGTTTCGACTTTGAGGGTTGAAGCGACGGAAGCGAGCCGAGGTCTCCGGAGTCCTCGTTAAAGAGCCGGAAACACGATAAGTGCCGAAGACAACTTCGCACTGGCTGCGTAAGTAACGCAACCCGTCTGACCGAGAGGGCCGCCTACACCAATCGGATCAGACGTCGCCAACGTAGGCTGCGCCCGCCGGGGTTCCGGGACCGGCGGGGCAAGCACAATTCTGGATAGGGCGGAGGGAAACTTGCCGACAGAGTCCCACCGCCCGAAAGCTCGCTGTCGGCTGCGCTCGGAGATGCCGGCGCTGAAGCCTCAGAGGACCGGGGTTCGACTCCCCGCACCTCCACCGCAGGGCCCTCGTGAGAACGAGGGCCCTGATCCTTGTGCAGAAACTGGCCGATCCCGATGGTCCGTGCGACGATGGGCTCATGGATGTGGTCCTCATCGTGGCGGGCGTCGTCGGCCGGCCTGGCTCTGCTTCTCTACGGTGCCCATCGCTTCCTCCTCTACTGCCGAGCAGCGGGGCTGGGTCTACTACAAACACAAACGGGCTCCGGCCGGGTCGGGAAGTACTCGCCTTCATGGAATTGATGAAGATCTACCGCCCGGAGATCGAGCACGTGATCGAGGAACAGCGCGGTGGCGACCTGCGGGTCACCGACGACGAGACCGGGGAGAAACGCGTGCCCGGTCTCCGATCGATCTCGAGGAAGAAGGCGGTTGAGCGTCCGGTTGCGCCGGGAGGCTCAGACCAACGCCTGCAAGACCCACAGGACGGCCATGCCGCTTCCGATCGTCAGGAGCACGTTGCTCGTCTTCCAGGCGACGAGGGTCGCTACGACGCCGGCCACCAGTCTCGGGTTGAGCGGCAGCATGAACGTTGGCTGTCCGTCCAGCAGCACGACGGCCGGGGCGATGAGAGCTGCCAGCACTGCGGGGCGGATGAATCGGAGGATCCGTTCCACCGCCGGAGGCGTTCGCTCGACCCGGCCCAGCAGGGCAATCATCGAAACCCGGAGCGCGAAGGTTCCGGCCCCGATCGATCAGGATCACGATCCAGATGGTCGTGGCCGAGTAGGACGTCATCGATGCGGGACCGCCGGGCGTGCCAGACCCCGACCGCGACCCCGGTCACTGCTGCCGAGATGAGGCTGAGGTTGTACGGCAAGCCCAGCGCAACCACCGCCAGCACTGCAGCTGTGGCCGCCGCCCAGACGTCGGAACGGTCGCGCAGGGACGGCACCAGGAGGGCAATGAAGACCAACGGAATGGCGAAGTCGAGCGACAAGCTCTCCGGGACGAAAGCTCCGAGCGACTGCTCCGGCCGCGGTCGAGATTTGCCACACGAGCCAGAGGGTCGATCCTACCCCCAGGTAGTACGCGTACCTGACCCGGGGGGTTTCCGGATCGCATCGTGTACCGGTTGATCGAGAACGCGTAGGCCTGGTCGGTGAGCAGATAGGCCATCAAGGCTTTCTGACGCGTGGTCAGCGGTCTTCGCATACGAAGCCAGCGAGGCGCTGTACATGACGAAACGGGCGTTGATCACCCAGGCCGTGAAGACGACGGTGACGAGTGCCGCGTTCTGTCCCAACAGTTCAATGGTGGCCAATTGCGAAGCACCCGCCAGGACGATCAGCGACATCCCGATGGCCTGGGAAACCGACAGGCCGGCCTCGACCGCGGCGATCCCGGCGATTGCCCCGAAGGGGATGACTCCGGCGATGATGGGTGCGAAGTCTGCTGCGCCCGCGCGAAAGGCCTGGCGTGGGTTCTGGGGGCGGGTCACGAGCCCACAGGCTAGTGGCCGAACCTGATGCCCGTCAGTCCCCGAATCCTATGCCGAGGGACCGGGCGCTCCTGATCCACGGATGATCGAGCGGAACCGTCTTTCGCTTGCCGGCTACTTCGGCGAGCGGCACCGGCTCGGTGCCTTCTCCGCGCGCCGCGACCATGACGCCGTGGATGCCTTCGTCGATGTAGCGGGCACACGCGCTGCCCAGTCGCGTGGCCAGGACCCGGTCGCCGGGCGACGGCACCCCACCCCGCTGCACGTGACCGAGGATGGTGACCCGCGATTCCAGCCGGGTGAGTTCCTCCAGATTCCTGGCCAGACGGTGGGTGTGTTCGGATTGTTGTTGCCGGGCCTGCTCGAGTTTGATCGCTGCCTTGCGGAAGTCCTCTTCGTTGGTGGCCTTGCTTCTTGCGGGTCTTCCACTTCTTGAGGTTGTCGGCTTGTTTGCCGGAGAGGGCGCCTTCGGAGACGGCGATGATGCTGAAGGTGCTGCCGGCCTGGCGACGCTCGATGACGGTCTGAGCCACGCGCTCGAGGTCGTAGCGGATCTCGGGGATGAGAATCACGTCGGCACCGCCGGCCAGCCCGGATCCCAGTGCCAGCCATCCGGCGTTGTGGCCCATGACCTCGACAACGACGATGCGGTGGTGGCTATGGGCAGTCGAGTGCAGGCGATCGATCGTCTCGGTTGCGATCGTCAGGGCGGTGTCGTAGCCGAAGGTCACGTCCGTCATCGCCACATCGTTGTCGATCGTTTTCGGCAGGGTGAGTACCCGCAGGCCCGCCTTCGCCAAATGGAGAGCGTTCTTCTGCGTTCCCCCGCCTCCCAGGCACACCAGTGCGTCGAGATGGTTCTTCGTGGTAGTTCTCGACCATCAGGTCCGTCATGTCCATCGTCCGGCCACCGACCGGCATCTTGTGCGGTTTGTCGCGGCTGGTTCCGAGGATGGTCCCACCGGCCGTCAGGATGCCGGAGAGCCGTGACCCGTCGAGACGAATGGTGCGGTTCTGCATCAACCCTCGGAAACCGTCACGGAATCCGATCACGTTCATGCCGTAGGTGCGATGAGCGGCCTTGCCGATGCCGCGAATCGCCGCATTGAGACCGGGCGAATCACCCCCGGCAGTGAGAATGCCAATGTTGCGGTCCATATCGTCTCAACCCTATCGGATGGTTGGATATCTCATCATCGGCTGCCGAGCTCAAAGTCTGAACCGGATCAATACGAGTGTGCCTACCATTGCGCGTCGTGACCGCCCACACCGAGCTACCCGAACGATTGTCCGAGCGCGCCCTCCTCGCACTCGAGCATGTCGTGGCGAGCAAGCCGGGAGGCAGGCGAAGCGAGCGGGCAGGTCGAGATGGTGGCAGCGATTTCGGCCGCTATCGACGACGGCGTGCACGTGCTGTGCGAAGCGGGTCCCGGCACCGGCAAGTCGTTCGGCTATCTCATCCCGGCGCTGTGCTCGGGTCAGAAGGTCGTCGTCTCGACTGCCACCAAGAGCCTTCAGGATCAGCTCTCCACTCGCGACCTGCCGTTCCTGGCCGAAGTCCTGGCCGAGATCGGCGTCCGCTTCAGCTGGGCCACGGTCAAGGGCCGCAGGAACTACCTGTGCCGGTCGCGCCTGGCCGAGCGTCTCGAGGCGGAAGGGAGGCACTTCCCAGCAAGGCCTCTTTGAAGAGGAGGTGCTCCCCGAGACGATCCGGCTCTTGTCCGAATGGGCCGATCTCAACGCACCGGCGATCGCGACGACCTGCCCGAACACGTTCCCGATGAGTCTGTGGTCGGAGGTGTCGGTGGCAGGCATCGAATGCCCCGGGCGGGACGGGTGTCCGCAGGGCGACCATTGCTTTGCGATGAGCGGCTCTCGACCAAGCGCAGGAAGCGGATGTCGTGGTCGTCAACCACCACCTCTACGGAGCAGATTTGATGATGGGCGGCAGCGTGCTCCCGGAACACGACCTGGTGGTGTTCGACGAAGCCCACCGGCTCGAGGACACCATGGCCACGGCGTTCGGGATCGACATGACGGAAGGCCGTTTCTGGCATTTCCAGAGGTCCGCCGAGTGCGTATCTCGGAGGAGCTGACCTCCCGGGCGCTGCTCAATGATCTGACCCGGCGAGTTCGCGAGGTCGACGACGCCCTGAAACAGGCTCCGCTGGGGAGGGTCACCGAACCGGCTGCGACCCCGCTGGGAGGCCACGTTCTCGGCTGCGGCGGCGAGCCTCGGGTGAGGTGGTGAAGGCGATTCGCGATACGCAGCCCTCGACCCCGGGTTCCCTCGGGGCCCGGGCCCGGGCTCTGCGACTGGGCGGACATCTCGCCGGCGATATCGCCATGGCCATGAGTCCCCCCGAAGGTCATGTGGCATGGATCGAGGGCGAGGGCAGTCGCCCTTCGTTTCGGTTGGCGCCCGTCGAGGTAGGGCCGTTGCTGGCGCAACACTTGCTTGTCCGTGCGGCCCGTCGTTCTCACCAGTGCTACGTTGTCGGTCGGCGGGTTCGCTGCGGCCCGGTTGCCCGGTCGCCTGGGTTTCGAAGACGGCGCCGGACCCCCGCTCGGGTACCGGTCGGCGCAGGTTGGAAGCCCCTTCGACTACGACCGGCAAGCTCGGATCTACGTGGCCGCCCGCCTTCCTGAACCCCGGTCTCCCGACTATCAGGCCGCCGCTCTCGATGAGACCGAGCGGCTCGTGGAAGCTTCCGGAGGGCGCGCCCTGGTCCTGACGACGAGCTACCGGATGCTCGAAGCACTGGCCGAACGGCTCAAAGCCGCGATGCCGTTCACGGTGTTGGTGCAGGGCGAACTCCCCAAGCGACGGTTGGTCGAGCAGTTCGAACAAGACGAGACTTCGGTGCTCGTGGCCACGATGGGTTTCTGGGAGGGTCTCGACATACCCGGGCGATCGCTCGAACTCGTCGTGATCGACAAGCTTCCCGTTCCCGAGACCCGACGATCCGCTCTGGGCGGCCCGGCGCGAGGTGGCCGAGCAGGCGGGCCTGTCCGCCTTCACCGCCATCGATCTGCCGCGGGCCGCCATCCTGCTCGCCCAGGGTGCCGGGACGTCTCATCCGGACGACCGAGGATCGTGGCCTGGTTGCCGTGCTCGACTCCCGTCTCATGAAACGCCGGTACGGGCGTCAGATCCTCCGCTCGCTTCCTCCCATGCCCAGAACCACGTCGCCGGAGGCGGCGCTCGGGTTTCTTCGATCCGAAGGCGGGCCGTCGTGACGGATCTGGCCGCTCGCGTCGGGCAGCCTCGAGATTCCGGCCCAGATCCACGCGGCGATGGTGGCCCACAGCCGGTTCGCATACCCCGAAGAGGCCTGTGGTCTGATTGCCTCAGACGGACGACGGCCGGCTCCGGATGGTCTACTGCCTGACGAACGCCGATCACTCGGAATCCTCCTACACCATCGATCCGACCGAGCACTTCCGTGCGCTCCAGCACGCGGAGGCGCAGGGCTGGAACCTGAGCGGGGCTTTCCACTCTCACCCCCATTCCGAAGCCTTTCCCTCCAGGACGGACCTACGTATGGCAGCCGAACCCGGATTGGGTCTACTTCATCGTCGGACTCGGCGGCCCGCCGGACGTGCGTGGCTTCTTCCTCGATGGTGGGACGATCCGCGAAGTTGGCTCTGCAGATCGTCGATTGATGGTCGCCGGGTTCCTGCGGCGGACCGTGTCGGAGTGGTGTCGTACACTCCTGGTCATGCGTCTCACCATCCTCGGATCGAACGGCACCTATCCGACTCCCGGCCACCCAACGTCGGGATATCTGCTCGAGGATGAGGGGACGTCGGTCTGGATGGACACCGGGTCGGGGAGTTTTGCCGCGTTGCAGAACCGTGATGGACTTCTCCACGCTGGATGCCGCTCATCATCTCCCACGCGCACGCCGACCACTGCATGGATGTGCTGGGCTTCTACCACGCCGTCCGATACGGAGCCGATCCCGACCGTGCCATTCCCACCCATGTCCCCGACGGCCTGGCCGAGCGCTTGAAAGCGTTTCTCGGCGATCCCGAACCATCCCATCGGCGAAACGCTCGATTTTCAGGTGCACGGGGACGGCGACCGCGTCACGATCGGTGCCATCGAGTTCGGGTTCGTCATCACCGATCACCCCGTCCCGACTCTGGGCGTGCGAGCCACCGCGTCGTCGGGCAGGGTTCTGGCCTACTCGGCCGACAGCGGTCCGCAGGGAGCGTGGGCTTCGATCGCAGAAGGCGCCAACTTGTTCCTCTGCGAGGCCACCTACCAGGGCACGGCGGACGCAGAAGCCGTTCGCCGCACCACCTGACGGCAGGTGAAGCGGGGCTCATTGCCCGCCGGGCAGGCGTCGAGAGACTGATGCTGACGCACATCTGGCCGGCGCTCGACCCCGAGCGCTCGGTGCAGGAAGCCGAGCATACGTTCGGGAAGCCGGTGGCTCTGGCCGTTCCCGGGATGGTTGTGAAGGTCTAGGACAAGGAGCGCAGATGTGACTTCAAGAGAGCGGCCGGCCGACGAACTGCGACATGTTCGCATCACCCAGGGGTACACGGACATGACCCCCGGGTCGGTGTTGATCGAAATGGGTCGAACCCGGGTCCTGTGCACCGCTTCGATCGAAGAGGAGGTGCCCCGCTGGATGCGCGGACGGGACACCGGATGGGTGACGGCCGAGTACGGAATGCTGCCCGGCTCGAGCTGCCGAGCGGATCCGTCGGGACAACTACACCGGAGGGCGGTCGAAGGAGATCTCCCGATTGATCGGACGGGCGCTCCGTTCGGTGGTCGATCTGTCCAAGATGCCGGAGATGATGATGCGGGTCGATTGCGACGTGCTCCAGGCCGACGGAGGAACCCGGACTGCCGGAGTTACCGGCGCCTGGATCGCCATGCACGATGCTTTCTCGGCTGCCGTCGCAAGCGGTCGTTTGGCCGCCAATCCCGATTCACGACTTCCTGGCGGCGATCTCCGTGGGCAGCGTCTCCGGGGACATCCTGCTGGATCTCGAGTACGTCGACGATGTAGCGGCCGATGTCGACATGAACGTCGTCATGACCGGGCAGGGGACTCCTCGTTGAAGTGCAGGGAACCGCAGAGGGCGCACCGTTCACCCGCGATGAGCTCAACGCCATGCTGGACCTCGCCGCCGGAGGTATCGAGCAGTTGTTCGACCTGCAGAAGCAGGCAGTTGCTCCGTGAGGATCGATCGTCTGGTCGTCGCCTCGAAGAACCAGGACAAGGTTCGGGAAATGGAAGCGGTACTCCTCGGCCTCGGGTTGGTCGGTGAGATCGTCACCGATCTCCGCTGGCCGGATGTCGAGGAAACGGAGATCGACCCTGGAAGGGAATGCCCTCCTCAAGGCCCGGGCGGTGGCGGCCGCCACCGGCCTGCCGGCGCTCGCCGACGACACGGGACTCGAGGTCGATGCGCTCGGGGGAGCACCGGGAGTGCGGAGTGCACGGTACGCCGGGGAATCGGCGTCGTACGCCGACAACGTCCGGGCACTCCTGGACCGGCTGCGCCGGAGAACGGCACCGATCGGCCCGGTTCCGGACGGTGATGGCTCTCGTGATTCCCGATGGGCATGAGATCGTTGCCGAGGGTGTGCTGGAAGGGATCGATCATCGACGAACCCGCGCGGTGAGTCCGGTTTCGGCTACGACCCGGTCTTCGATGTCGACGGCAGGACGCTGGCCGAGCTCGATGCCGGGGAGAAGAACGCCATCAGCCACCGGGGCCGGGCCCTGCGCGCCCTTGCCCAGAAGCTCAGAACCGGATAGGTCGCGAAGCGTCCGGCGTGCGGGAGTTTGCGAAGCAAACTCGGTTAGGTCGCGAAGCGACCGGCGTGCGGGCGGTGGGACTCGAACCCACATCAGGCTTGCGCCCACCAGATCCTAAGTCTGGCGCCTATGCCAATTCGGCTACGCCCGCTCGATGCCGGGGCCCTCGACAAGTGGGTCGCGTGGGATTCGAACCCACAACCTACTGATTAAGAGTCAGTTGCTCTGCCAGGTTGAGCTAGCGACCCGAAGGGAGATTAGCCCCGACCGGGGCGGCAGCGGAAACCGTGCCCCTGCAGGCGTCGATTCCCATCGTTGGATTTCGCACTATCGAGCTTCCGTACCTAGTACGTTGTAGTCCGATGAGGGGGCCTCAACGGGCTGTGGCGCAGTTTGGCAGCGCACCTGCTTTGGGAGCAGGGGGTCGCCGGTTCAAATCCGGCCAGCCCGACACGCGAACGGTTGCACTATTCTGTGCGGCCGTTGCGGGTGTAGCTCAATGGTAGAGCTCCAGCCTTCCAAGCTGGCTATGAGGGTTCGATTCCCTTCACCCGCTCTGCGGACCGTAAGGTAGATACGGCGGGCCGGGTTGTGCTCAAGCGTCTGCCCCCGTAGCTCAGAGGACAGAGCAGGAGCCTTCTAAGCTCTTGGTCGGGGGTTCGAATCCTCCCGGGGGCGCCCGCCGGTCCGCACATGGTGACCGTAGCTCAGTTTGGTTAGAGCGCCGGGTTGTGGTCCCGGAGGTCGCGGGTTCGAAGCCCGTCGGTCACCCGATCAACGGTGTGAGCGCGTCCGTTCTCGATCAAGTGAGGTATGGAGTTGAACACGAATGTCACAGACGCCGGTCCCTTCGAGAAACTGCTCACCATGCAGGTACCCGAGGCGGAACTCGAAGCTGCCAAGTCCTCGGCGGCACGCCGCCTGTCGAAAGACCTCAAGATCAAAGGATTCCGCCCCGGCAAGGCGCCCCGCCGGATCGTCGAGGCCACGGTTGGGGCCAGAACGTCTCCGCAGCGAGGCCATCGACGACCTGCTGCCAACGCTGGTTGCCGATGCTCTCCGGGAGGTCGATGTGCGACCTGCGGTCCCGCCCCAGGTCGAGAACATGAAAGACATCGAGACCGGCCTCGAAGTCGAGGTCAAGGTCACCACGTGGCCGGTGCTGGACTATGTGCCCTCCTACGAGGGTTTGGAAATCGAGGTCTCCCAGCCGCAGCCCACCGACGAGGAACTGGAACGTCAGGTCGACCGGCTCCGCGACCAGTTCGCAGATCTCGAGTTGGTGGATCGGCCGGCCGTCGACGGTGACTTCGTCACCATCAATCTCACGGCGAGCCGCAACGGTGAGCCGATCGAAGAGGCTGCGGCGAGCGATCTTCTGTACGAGGTCGGATCCGCCTCGTTTCTCGAAGGTCTCGACGACGAGCTTCCGGGCTCGGCTGCCGGGGCGATCGTGAAGTTCGATGCTCCTCTCCCGGCAGGTTTCGGAGACCTGGCCGGCCAGGAAGTCACGATGCAGGTCTTGGTCAAAGAGGTCAAGCAGAAGGTTCTGCCCGATCTGACTGATGCCTGGACCGCGGAGGTAACCGAGTTCGCGACCGTCGATGAGTTGCGCCGTGAGTTGAGCAAGCAGATCGAGGAGGCGAAGCGCGGGATTGCCCGGAATGAACTCCAGACCGGAGTGTTGGAGTCGCTCCTCGCCGAGATCGATCTGTCCGATTCCCGCAGGCCATCATCGACGCCGAGATGGAGAACACGTTGCATCGGCTGGCTCACCAGCTGGAAGGTCAGGGGATCAGCATCGCCGACTACCTGCGTGTGACCGGCCAGGACCAGCAGGTATTCGTCGACGACCTGCGCAATCAGGCGGATCGCAATGTTCGTACCGACCTCCTGCTGGAGGCTGTTGCTGCGGCGGCCGGGTTCGAGGCACGCCGGAAGAGCTGGATGAAGTGGTTGTGCGAGCTCGCCGAGCGGGCCGGCCGGGACGTGGACGAGTATCGGGCTGAGTTCGCGAAAAGTGCCCAGGAGAAGGCGGTGATGGGTGATATCCTGAAACGCAAGGCTCTCGAGGTGCTCCTGGAGTCTGCCGTGCCTGTTGACGAGTTCGGCAATCGAATCGACCTCAGCACCCCCGCAAGACGACGAAGAGGAGACTGTCGAACCATGAGCTTGAACTTTGAGAATTACCTGGTCCCCACGGTGGTTGAATCGACCAGTCGGGGCGAGCGGGCGTTCGATATCTACAGCCGGTTGCTCAAGGACCGCATCATCTTCCTCGGGACTCCGATCGACGACACGGTTGCGAACCTGATCATGGCGCAGCTGCTCCATCTCGAGAGTGAAGATCCCGATAAAGACATCATGTTGTACATCAACTCGCCGGGCGGCTCGATCACCTCGCTGTTCGCCATCTACGACACGATGCAATACATCAAGCCGGCCGTGGCGACGGTCTGCATGGGAATGGCCGCTTCTGCTGCCGCCGTGATCCTGTCCGGCGGCGAGAAGGGGAAGCGTTTTGCACTGCCGCACGCCCGGGTCATGCTGCATCAGCCCAGTGGTGGTGCTCAGGGTCAGGCCAGCGATATCGAGATCCAGGCGCGATTGATCATGCAAATGCGCGAGCAGCTCAACGAGATCCTCGCCGAGCACACCGGACAAAGCCTCGAGAAGGTCACGCTCGACACCGAACGCGACTTCTGGATGCTGGCCGATGAGGCGCGAGACTACGGGATCGTGGATGCCATCCTTTCGCATCAGAGAACTCGCCGCCGTCGCAGGTGGCAAGGAGGGCTGATCGTGGCCAAATTCGGTGAGGGCGGAGATCTGCTCAAGTGCAGCTTCTGCGGCAAGTCTCAAAAACAGGTCAAGAAGCTCATCGCCGGGCCCGCGGTCTACATCTGTGACGAGTGCATCGAACTCTGCAATGAGATCATCGAGGAGGAGTTCTCCGAGACCGAGGAGATCTCCTTCACCGAACTCCCCAAGCCCAAGGAGATCTACTCATTCCTCGGCGACTACGTCGTCGGCCAGGACCGGGCCAAGAAGGTTCTTTCGGTTGCCGTCTACAACCACTACAAGCGGGTCCAGGCCGGACTTCAGCCCAAGGGAGAAGTAGAGCTTCAGAAGTCCAACATCCTGCTGGTCGGCCCGACCGGCTGCGGCAAAACACTCCTCGCGCAGACACTGGCGCGTCTGCTCAATGTCCCCTTTGCGATCGCCGATGCTACGGCCCTCACGGAAGCCGGCTATGTCGGTGAGGACGTCGAGAACATCCTGCTCAAGCTGATTCAGGCTGCCGACTACGACGTGAAGAAGGCCGAAACCGGCATCATCTACATCGACGAGATCGACAAAGTCGCCCGCAAGGCTGAGAACCCGTCGATCACCCGAGACGTCTCCGGGGAGGGAGTCCAGCAGGCGCTCCTCAAGATCCTGGAAGGCACCGTCGCTTCGGTACCCCCGCAGGGAGGTCGCAAGCATCCCCATCAGGAATTCATCCAGATCGACACCACGAATGTGTTGTTCATCGTCGGTGGTGCGTTCGCCGGCCTCGAGGATTTGATCGGCCGCCGGGTCGGCAACCGGGCGATCGGATTCGGAGCCGACATCCGCGGGCGTTCCGAAGGGCGATCGGGTGAGCTCCTCGCCAAGACGCTTCCAGAGGATCTGATCAAATTCGGATTGATCCCTGAGTTCGTCGGCCGGCTACCGATTGTTGCAACCGTCGACGATCTGGATCGGGAGTCCCTCATCCGCATTCTCCGCGAACCCAAGAACGCCCTCGTCCGGCAGTACACCAAGTTCTTCGAACTGGACGGAGTCGAACTGGAGTTCACCGACGAGGCGCTCGATGCCATCGCCGACCAGGCGCTGGCGCGCGGGACCGGGGCTCGCGGACTGCGGGCCATTCTCGAAGAGGTACTCCTCAATACCATGTACGACCTTCCCTCGCGATCGGATATCCGGCGAGTTGCCATCGATGAGGACGTTGTCGCCGCTCGGGTCAATCCGACCCTGATCCCGTTCCATGAACTCGATGAGGAGCCTCACGAGCGCTCTGCGTGATGGCCCGTGGGTCGGGCGACCCAAATCGCGAATCTATTGGGTAAATTCGGATTGAAAGAGCGCAAATTCCGGGGGTTGAGGCGCTACCGTGATCCGTGCTGGCACTTATTACTTGCGGTACAGGGAGGCGGAGATCCACGACTCGAAATGCGGTCACCTGAGTCGTGGTGAGCTAATGGTGAGACCGGCCCGGCCCTGAAGGGTTGGGAATATGATGCGGAAACACAACCATCTTGATAGACGAGCGCGCCGGGCGCTACACCCGCCGATTGCCGGGACCCGGGTCGTGCGCCGGTTTGCGGCACTCGTCCTGGTGGCAATGCTGATCGGTGTTGTGCCGGTCCTGGCGGCGACGGTAGACCTCAGTATTCCGATCGATACTGTGATCAAGGGTCCTGCGGGCTCACAGCACCTCCTGGCGACGATAGAGGTTCCGGCCGAGAGCCAGGGCGAAACCTGTCAGGCATCGGCCATCGCCCGCAACCAGACCTCCGAGCATCCGGATTCCAATTTGCTGATCAGCTCCGCAACCGACGTCGAGATTCTCGATGTTGAGAACCAGGCCGGCGGCACCGTGTTCATCGGAGGGCCTATCACGTTGAGCGAAACGGTCACGGTTACCTTGACGCTCGGCGCTGACCGGGTCTTCTCGGCAGGTTTCGACCTGGAAATCGATTGCCCACCGTTCAATCCGACCACGACGACCACAACCGGGGGTGCATCGTCGTCTTCGATTGTTGACCAGTCGACACCGTCAACCGCTGGTGTGGGGGATACGACGGTGACGTCTGGTGTGGGGGATACGACGGTGACGTCTGGTGTGGGGGATACGACGGCCACCTCTGGTGGTGGCGGGGACACGACCGGGACGAGCGACACGCTCGCAGTTCTGGGGACGACCATTACGGCTCCGGGTGCATCGGTCGCCGGCAGCAGTGAGACACTTCCCTTCACCGGGTTTAGCGATGGAAGCATGAGCGGCGTCGCGTTTGCCCTGGTCGCACTGGGGGGCCTCGTCGTGCTTTCGATTCGTCGTCGCGAAACCGAAGTTACCGTGGCCCAGGAGTGGCAGCCCCGGATCGACTTCTACGACATCAACTTCTGAGTGGAAAGCCGTTCGGGCAACCCGCCAAGGTAGGCTTCCTGCCCTGCGCTCGTCCCTGAATGGATGGAACCGCTGTGGGCAAACCTGCAATGAACGAAACCTACGATCCGGCCGCTGTCGAGGCGGACTGGTACTCCGTGTGGGAAGCCGCCGGGGTGTTTCGACCCGAGCACAACCCGGATGGCGAGCCTTTCTGCGTGGTGATTCCGCCCCCGAACGTGACCGGCTCGCTGCACATGGGGCATGCCCTCAACCACACCATCTACGACGTCATCGTCCGCAGGAAACGGATGCAGGGGGCCGCCGCCCTCTGGCTGCCCGGCACCGATCATGCGGGGATCGCCACGCAGAACGTAGTTGAGCGTGATCTGGCGTCGCGCGGGACCGATCGTCACGAAATCGGGCGGGAAGCCTTCATCGAAGCCGTGTGGCAATGGAAGGAGCAGTACGGCAACCGGATCAGCCTGCAGATGCGGAAACTCGGCGATTCTGTGGACTGGACTCGAGAACGCTTCACGCTCGACGAAGGGCTCAGCAAAGCGGTACGAGAGGTGTTCGTCCGTCTCTACGACGAAGGGTTGATCTACCGGGGCAACCGCATCATCAACTGGTGCCCGCGTTGCGAGACCGCTATTGCCGAGATTGAAGTCGAATACGAAGACGATGTCGGCGAGCTGGTGCACATCACCTACCCGTTCGTGGAGGGTGAGGGTGGGGTCACCGTGGCGACAACTCGAGCCGAAACCATGCTCGGGGACACTGCCGTCGCCGTCCACCCAGACGATGAACGCTACCGGGACCTCGTCGGGCGCTTGGTGATGCTGCCGCTCGTCGACCGGGAGATCCCGATCGTGGCCGATGAGGCGGTCGATCCAGACTTCGGAACCGGCGCCGTGAAAGTAACCCCGGCTCATGACCCGAATGACTTCGACATAGGCGAACGACATGGGTTGGCGGCCGTCAAGATCCTCGATGAGAGGGCGGTGGTCACCCGGGCCGGCGGCGACTTCGCCGGCATGGACCGGTTTGAAGCCCGTGAGGCCGTCAAGCACGCCCTCCGCAAACGCGGCCACCTCGAGCGGGTCGATGAGCACCATCACAGCGTCGGGCATTGCTATCGATGCGGGACGGTGGTCGAGCCTTTCCTGTCGCTCCAATGGTTCGTGAGCGTGGCCGATGTCACCGCTCCCGCCATCCAAGCCGTTCGCGAAGGCCGCACCCGGTTCATCCCGCAACGCTGGGAGAAGAACTACTTTCACTGGATGGAGAATCTGCGGGACTGGTGCATCAGCAGGCAGATCTGGTGGGGTCACCGGATCCCGGCGTGGTATTGCAGTGAATGCGATTCAACGATCGTCTCCCGCGACGATCCGGCCTCCTGCCCCGATTGTGGAGGGGCGTCGCTCCGCCAGGACGAGGACGTTCTGGACACATGGTTCTCATCGGCTCTCTGGCCCTTCTCCACCCTCGGCTGGCCCGATCAAACCGATGATCTCGATCGGTTCTACCCGAATGCCGTGCTCATCACCGGATTCGACATCATCTACTTCTGGGTCGCCAGGATGATGCAGATGGGCCTGTACTTCATGGACGAGGTTCCCTTCGCCGACACGGTCATCCACGGTCTGGTCCGCGACGCATCCGGGCGCAAGATGTCGAAATCCATCGGCAACGCCGTTGATCCCCTCGACGTGATCTCCGAACATGGTGCCGATCCGCTGCGGCTGGCGCTGATTCAGGCTGCCGCCCCCGGCCACGATGTGCCTTTCGACACCGACTGGGTCATCGGCGCCCGCAAGTTCGGCAACAAGATCTGGAATGCGGTTCGATTTGCCCTCCACCACCTGGAGCGTGGATCCGTTCCGGCCGATGGTGGCTACCCCGAAAACCCGGGCCCAATCGACCAGTGGATGCTGCACCGTCTCGCCACCGTGACCGCCCGGTTCGATGAGTTGTGTGATCACTACCGCTTCTCCGACGCCTACGGGTTGCTCTACAACTTCGCCTGGTCGGAGGTCTTCGATTGGTACCTCGAGATGGCCAAGGCCCCGCTACGGGATTCCGGTTCGGCTCCTGCAACCCGGGCGACCCTCGGCGTGGTTCTGCGCGATTTGCTCAAGTTGTTCCATCCGGCCATCCCGTACCTCACCGAGGAGCTCTGGAACGTTCTGGTCGACGACGGGTTGCTGGCCGGTTCCCGGTGGCCCGTGCCCCCCGAAACCGAAGCGATGGCCGGAGTCGAATCTCTCCAAGAGCTCATTACCGGCATCAGGCGGTTCAAGGCAGAACATGGGCTGGCACCGCGGGCCCCGCTGACGATCACGATCATCGACCCGGACGAGGTGGCGGAGGCCTGGTGGACCGAACAGCTCGAAGCTCTCGCAGCTGCTCAGCCGCACTTCGCCGGGTCCCCTCCGGTCGGGTCCGGGTACACCAGGATCGTGGCCGGGTCCCTCGACGGCTATGTAGAGCTGGAAGGTCTGATCGACATAGCGGCCGAACGCGCCAGGATTCAGAAAAGACTGGAAAGCGTCGGCGTTGATTTGTCCCGGGCTCAGAACAAGCTCGCCAATCCGTCGTTCTTGAAAAAAGCCCCCGCCGACGTGATCGACAAAGAGCGAGCGAAAGCCGAAGAACTGGGCGCCCTGGCGGACAAGCTCCAGAACCAGCTCACCGAGTTGGGAACCTGAAACGAGGCTGTGACGGACTATCAAGAGGCTGTTGCCTTCCTGGATCGCCATATCGGTCTCGGTGTCAAACCGGGTCTCGAGCGGACGGCGCTGCTGCTCGACATGCTCGCGAGCCCCCATGAGGCCTACCCGATCGTGCACATCACCGGCAGCAACGGCAAGACGTCGACGGCTCGCATTGCGACCTCCCTCCTGGTGGCCCACGGTCTGACGGTGGGCACGTTCATCTCGCCTCACCTGGAGCAAGTCGAAGAGCGCTTCTGTATCAACGGCGTGCAGGCGACGCCGGAGGAGTTCGCCCAGGCGGTCGCGGATGTTGCACCGTTTGCCGATCTCCTCGAAGAGCGAAGCGGCGAACGCCCGACCTACTTCGAGTTGACGGCCGCGATCGCCTTCGCCTGGTTCGCCTCGCACGCCGTCGATGTGGCGGTCGTCGAGGTCGGTCTGGGTGGCCGGCTGGACGCAACGAACGCAGCCGATGGGGCTGTGGCCGTTGTGACCGGGGTTTCTCTGGAACATGTCAGCTTTCTGGGTGACTCGGTCGAACAGATAGCCCGGGAGAAGCTGGCCATTGCCAAGCCGGGCAGCGTCCTGATTGCCGGTCCCATGTCCGAAAGTGCCGATCAAGAAGCCATCCGGCACGCCGCCGGGCAGTCCATCGAGCTACGCCGGTACGGACACGATTACCGCGTTGCCGAGGCTGAACGAGCCGTGGGCGGGTGGTTGTGCGAGATCGAAGGCATCTATGCCACGTACCGCGACCTCTACTTGCCGATCCACGGGCGCCATCAAACCGTGAACCTGGCGGTTGCCGTTGTGGCGGTCGAGGAACTCTACGGCCGGGCTCTGTCGGCCGAGGCTGCCATCGAAGGGGCAGCCATGGCATCATCGCCCGGCCGCCTGGAGGTCCTGGGCCACCAGCCGCTGGTGATCGTCGACGGCGCGCACAATGAAGAGGGGTTCGGTGCCCTGGCAGAGGCCATGGCCGAAGAGTTCCCGGCGCTCGCCTGGACGGTGGTCATGGGAGTGCTGGGCGACAAAGACCTCGACGCCATGCTGGGGCATCTCAAGGGGAAGGTGGCACGCTTCTTCGCCACCGCACCGGACAGCGACCGGGCGTGTTCGCCCGGAGAGGTTGCGGTAGCGGCGCGGCGAGTCCTCGGTCCTGATGTCGAGGTGATCGAGGTCGCCAACGTGCCGCTGGCGGTGACCACCGCCAGGGTGGCAACCCCGTCGGACGGCGCGTTGCTGGTAGCAGGTTCTCTCTACGTGGTAGGGGAGAGCCGGCCGGTTCTCCGCGGGTCCGACGCTTCCTTGCCGCGGTCGAGGCCGTATCACGAATCCGGCTGACGGTTTACCATCCCGTCCGGAACATCCAAAGGAGACGGAATGGGCATCGAGAGAACGTTCGCCATGGTCAAGCCCGACGGTGTGGCGCGGGGGCTGGTCGGCGAGGTCATCGGCCGCTTTGAGCGCAAGGGATTGCGGCTCGAGAGGATCCGCAGGCTGCAGATCGACGAAGCGATGGCGAAGCTGCACTATGCCGAACACGAGGAGAAGCCATTCTTTGGTGAGCTGGTTGAGTTCATCACGAGCGGTCCGGTCGTGGCGATGGAGTGGTCGGGAGAGTCGGCCGTCGGTGTAGCCCGCACCCTGATGGGTACCACGGACCCGAAGCAAGCGGCCCCGGGTACGATTCGCGGCGACTTCGGTCTCGTCGTCACCAACAACATCGTGCACGGATCGGATTCGCCGGAGAGTGCCGAACGGGAACTGGGTATTTTCTTCGGAGGTTGAGAGGACCCTTCGGCGGCGAACGAAGCGAGCGGAACCGGGGGAGAAGTCGAGCCCGGTGGGCTGGACGGAGGTGGCCTGATGCTGGATCTACGCCGGCCGCCCCCGGCTTGTCCATGGTCGTTGTCGACCGCCGACCACTAGCCGTGCCCATCGTGCAACTCCGGGTGGCCCACCTCACATAGCCATTCCGACAAGCGACCTGTAAGCTGTTTGAGTTCCCGGATCTGGGGCCTCAATGGCTGATACCCTTTTTGCAGTTGCTGGTCAGGACATGGCCATCGACCTCGGCACAGCAAACACGCTGGTGTATGTGCGCGGCTCGGGCATCGTCCTCAACGAGCCCTCGGTAGTTGCTATCAATACCCGCAACAACCGGGCGCTGGCCGTTGGCATGGAAGCCAAGCGCATGATCGGACGTACTCCGTCCTACATCCAGGCGATCCGGCCCCTCCGCGATGGGGTGATCGCCGACTTCGACATCACCGAGAAGATGCTCCGGTACTTCATCCAGAAGGTGCATCGGAGGCGTTGGGCGAAACCGCGCATTGTGATCTGCGTCCCGTCCGGTATCACGCCGGTGGAGCGCCGGGCCGTGGAAGAGGCCGCGTATCACGCCGGAGCTCGCCGGGCCTACACGATCGAGGAACCGATGGCCGCGGCGATCGGAGTTGGCTTGCCCGTTGGGGAGCCCTCGGGAAGCATGGTTGTCGACATCGGCGGTGGTACGACCGAGGTGGCGGTGATCTCGCTCGGAGGCATTGTTGTGTCCCGCAGCATCAGGATCGGTGGGGACGAGCTGGACGAGGCGATCATCGATTGGGTCAAGAAGGAATACAACCTCCTGCTCGGCGAGCGGACGGCGGAGCAAATCAAGATGGCGATTGGATCTGCATTCCCGTATGCGGAGGAGCCGGCGGCAGAAGTGCGGGGCCGCGACCTCATTTCCGGTCTCCCAAAGACCATCGTGTTGTCGAGTCCGGAGATTCGCGAAGCGATCGAGGAACCCGTGCAGCAGACGGTAGATGCGGTGAAGTTCACGCTGGACAAGACTCCACCGGAGCTCTCGGCCGACATCATGGAGCGGGGGATTGTGATGACGGGTGGAGGAGCCCTGCTCCACGGCATCGATGAACGGCTCGCCTACGAGACCGGGATGCCGATCGTGACGGCCGATCGACCGTTGCAGTCGGTGGTCGTGGGTTCCGGCAAGTGCCTCGAAGAGTTCGATGCATTACAGGGGGTCCTGGTTTCATCGAGCCGCGCCTGAGGTGACCGGCATGCAGCGTGTCTCTTGGGGAGGGTTGTCGGCTCAGGGGAAGATCGTCCGATGAGAGAGCGGCATCACCAGGACCGGGCCACCCCGATGCTGGTCGTTTTGGTCGTCGTCTCCTTTCTGCTCATGACGTTCGACATCCGCGCCTCGGGTGGCGGAGTCGCCGGGACGCTCCGGGAAGGCACCCAGGCCGTTCTGGCGCCGGTCCAGAAGCTGGCGACGTCCGTGATTTCTCCGGTCGTGGACTTCATCGACGGGCTGGCGAACCTGGCCGGGTTGAGAGACGAAAACGAGGCGCTGCGCCGCAAGATCAGCGAACTCGAGGCACGGGTCGACGAGATCGGCACGCTCGAAGCCGAAGTAGAAACACTCCGACGGGTTGCCGACCTCACACTTCCCGACGAATCCATCCCGACCCAGCCGGCCAGAGTGATTGCCCGCGGAGACAACTTCGACTCCAGTTTCATCATTGACAAGGGAACGAGCGATGGCATCGTCGTCGGCAATCCGGTCGTGGACGAGAACGGTGCTTTGGTCGGCGAAGTCAGCATGGTCACCCCCGACGCCGCAACGGTGGTTCCGATCATTCGGCCGACCGGGGCGGTCACGGTTGAGTCGCAGACTGGAGAGACGGGCATTGTGCTCGGACAGGGGAGTGCCATCCTGATTCTGGAGGTGAACCCGGCCGCCGAGCCCGTGTTCGCGGACTACCTGCTCGTGACTGCCGGGAGTACCAAGTTCCCGCCCGGTTTGTCGGTCGCCAAAGTGGCCGAGTCGGCCAGCCCGGAAGCTGCGAAGATCCGAACCGAAGCAATTCCGGTTGCCGACTTCAACCGCTTGAAGCTGGTCGTCGTGATGCAGTGGACCTTCACGGCGGGAGAAGGGGCCGAGGAGTCGCCCACCACCACGGATACCACCGAGCCGGGTGAACCAGGATCGGAGACGGGGACACCATGAGGACCCGGGCGATCGGCCTCTCGTTGCTGGCTGCCGCTCTGGCGGTGCTCGTGCAAACCACCCTCTTTGCCCAGGTGCGGATATTCGACGTCGCTCCCGATCTGGTCATGTTGACCGTGATCGCCGTTGCCCGGCGACTCGAGCCCGAACCGGCGGTGCTCCTTGGCTTCACTTCCGGGCTTGCCCTGGATCTGCTGGGAAGCTCACCGCTCGGCCTGAGAGCGCTGGTGCTGACACTGATCGCCTATGCCACGGTTCGAACAAGAGATCGCTTCGACATCAATGTGGTCTTCACGGGGCTCGCAGTCGTGCTGCTCAGCTTGCTCGGCGTCCTGTTGATCGTGGTCATCGGTACCCTGTTTGGAGAAGCCAGTTTCAGAGACCCGAACGTGTTCCGCAAGATCCTGTTGGTTCCCGTCTACAACCTCGTGCTGTCCGTCGCAGTATTCCCGCTGGTCACGCTGGTCGTGGGAGGGCGGCGGCGCCGGGAGTCGCTGTTGTGAAGCTCAGCTGGCGGCTCACCTGGATGGTTGTCGTTTTCGTTGCGATGTTCGGCGTCCTGTTCACCCGGCTGTGGTTCGTGCAGATCGCTGCCGGCGAGACGTACGATCGGCAGGCGGAAGATCAGATTGTGCGACTCGATCCGACCCTTGCGCCGCGGGGCAACATCATCGATCGAGATGGGATACCGCTCGCCACGAGCAGTCTGGAACCGTGGATCGTCGTGGATCGAAAGCAGATCCCCCTCGAAGATGAGGAGCGGGTGATCCAGCAGCTCTCGGGTCTCCTCGAGTTGGCTGCTGTGGAAGTGTCTGCCGCGTTCGACGCCGCCGGCTCTGGACAGCGGTTCCTGCTTGCCGAGGTCGACCCGGAGGCGGAGTTCTATGTCCTCGAGCATCAGGACGAGCTGCCGGGGGTTGGGATCGAAGAAGTGCCGGTGCGTCGCTATCCGCAGGGTGACGTCATGGCGCATGTGCTCGGCCACATCGGACGCCCCTCGCCCGGTGACCTCGAGGAGAACCCCAAGCTCGATCCCAACAGCACCGTCGGGAAATCGGGAGTTGAGCGCTCATACGATGCGCTGCTCCAGGGCACGGCTGGTTTCGACGCCAAGCAGGTCAATGCCACCGGCAGGGTGTTGAAACCGCTCGGCGGAGAACCCGCCCGGGCTGGTGCGGCGCTGCAGCTGACGACCGATATCGACACGCAGGAGGTCCTGGAATTCGCCCTCGAGGAAGCCGTGCGGCTGGCAAATCGTGTGAAGGCGGCAACCAACGACTACACGAACTTCGCCCAACGATCCGCGGGCGTGGTCATCGATGTCACCGATGGGTCCATCCTCGCCATGGGCTCATATCCGGACTTCAATCCCGAGGTTTTCGTCACCGGGTTGACCCAGCGGGAATTCGACGAACTGCTGGCGAGGAAGGTCTTCAGCAACCTCGCCATCCAGGCTCTCTATCCGCCGGCGTCGACGTTCAAGGCAATTACGTACACGACCGCGCTCGAGGAGCGAATCTTCCCCGAAGGAGCACTGTCTGCGAACGATCTCATCGAGTGCAGTTCGCGGCTCAACGCGCCGTTCACGGATGCGTCCCAGCTGGTGTGGCGCAACTGGACCTGGCCCGACGACGACGGATTGCAGGACCTCCACACCGCATTTGAGCGCTCGTGCAACATCTACTTCTGGCAGATCGCGCTGCGGATCTGGAACGATTTCAAGGAGACGGAGCGCGAAGGAGTCATTCAGAACTGGGCGCGAGCCGTGGGTATGGGCGAACGGACCGGCATCGACCTGCCCTACGAAGCGCAGGGAATCGTGCCGGATCGCGATTTGTTCAGTACCTGGCTCGATGAGCAACCCTGGCGCGTTCGTCCTGAAGGATGGCTGGGTGGCGACCTGATGCAGACGGCAGTCGGTCAAGGCGCCGTGCTGAGCACTCCTCTCCAGCTCGCAACCGCCTATGCCACCCTCGCCAACGGCGGCACCTTCTGGCAGCCGCGGGTCGTGCAGAGCGCGTTCGATGCCGACGGGCCGGCTGATCGAGTCAAACGAACCGGTCGCGGTGCGCGACATTGGCATTGCCCCCGCCACCGTGCAGTCACTGCTCGCCGATATGCGCCGGGTGGTCACGGCCGGCACCGCAGCATCTGCGTTCTCCGACATGGGCGCAGACGCTTTCCGGGTGGGCGGCAAGACGGGAACGGCCCAGATGGGGCAGGAATGTGAAGGGGTTGGAGATGAGCGAGTCTGCAAGGATCGGGACAACACCGCCTGGTTCGCCGGGGTAGTTCCGATCGATAGCCCCCGGTATGTCGTAGTGGTCGTCGTCGAAGAGGGTGGGAGCGGCGGGCGGGTGGCCGCCCCCGTTGCCCGGCACATCATGCAATACCTCCTCGGTCTCGAGCCGACGCCCATCATCGACCCGAGAGTGGAGGGTGACTGATGGCCGTGCTCGCCCGCAGCAGCCCGGCAGCCGTCTCCGATCGTCGACGGCCGACTCCCGACATCATCCTCTTCGTGGCGATGGTGGCTCTTGCGGCCGTCGGGGTGCTCATGGTCTACTCGGCATCGAAGAACCGGCTGGAGGCTCTGGGACTCGACCCAACGAGCGACATGGTCGACCAGGCGATCTTCGCTGCAGCAGGTCTGGTGCTCTTCTTCGTAGCTTCCTTCATCGACTACCGGGAGTGGCGAAATGTTGCCCCGTTCATCTACATCGCAACCCTCCTGGCGCTCGGGGCCGTCTTCCTGTTTGAGCCGGGCACGGCGCGAGCGCAGCGATGGATTCCGATCGGTTCTTACCAGCTCCAACCGGCTGAGTTCGCCAAGGTGGCGATGATCATGGTTCTGGCGTCCGCATTGGTGCCCGCCAAAGAGGAAGGGATGAGCTGGAGACGGCTGATCCAGACCATCGTGATTGTGGCAATCCCCGCAGTCCTGATCTACATCGAACCGGATCTGGGGACCATGCTGGTTTTTGTCTTCTTCACGCTGGTCATGCTCTTCGTGGGAGGAACAACCCTTCGACAGTTGACCGTGCTGATGACGGCTGCGGGCGCGGGTGCTCTGGCAATCTGGAAACTTGGCCTTCTCCGTGACTACCAGATTGAACGCCTCCAGAGCATCTTCAACCCGGCTGCAGCGGACCCGCTCGGTGCTGCCTACAACCGCATCCAGAGCGAAATCGCCATTGGGAGCGGTGGGATTTTCGGCAAAGGCCTGTTCCTCGGCACCCAGACCAATCTCGACTTCGTGCCCGCGCAGACGACGGACTTCATCTTCACCGCAGTGGGAGAGCAGCTCGGGTTCGTCGGCGGCGCACTCGTGCTGGTGGCGTATGCCGTCATCATGTGGCGGCTGGTCGTCATTGCCGTCAACGCCCGTGACCGCTACGGGGTGCTCGTCGTCGTGGGGATTGCCGCCATGTTCGCTTTCCACGTGTACATCAACATCGGAATGACGGTCGGCATCGCCCCCGTGACCGGTCTGCCGCTGCCGTTCATGAGCGCCGGAGGATCGACGTTCGTGACCATGGCCATCGCTCTCGGGATCGCCAACTCTGTCTGGCTGCGGAGGTCGCCGGTGCCAGGAGAGACGTACATCGTGTAGTCGAGCCTTGCTCGATCGTGGGGGTATGTGATCCGAAGTAGTCCCGCGTTTCTGACCACCCGCAACCAACACGACTACCCTGCTGTTCATGTACCGACGGGGTGATCAGGGGTGGGTCGAGGTTGTCTGCGGCCCGATGTTCTCCGGGAAGAGCGAGGAACTGATCCGCCGGGTCACCCGGTCCAAGATCGCCCGCATTCCGGTACAGACATTCAAGCCTGCGATCGACACTCGGTACGCATCGGCTGAAGTGGTTTCACACAGCAGCCTGTCGGTGGAAGCCAGCCCGGTCGGCGACTCGGCCGCTCTCCTCAAAGCAGTCGAAGATGCCACCGTCGTGATCGGTGTGGACGAAGCTCAGTTCTTCGATCAAGGACTGGTCGAGGTGGTCGATTACCTCGCCAAAGCAGGGAAGCAGGTCATTGTGGCGGGTCTCGATCTCGACTATCTGAGCCGCCCGTTCGAACCTATTCCGACACTGGCCAGCCATGCCGAGTACGTCACGAAGATGCTGGCTGTGTGCCACCGGTGCGGGGCGCCGGCCGGATACACGCAGCGAATCGTCCACTCGGACGAACTGGTCGTGCTGGGTGCCACCGAGGCCTATGAAGCCCGCTGCCGGCTGTGCTACGACCCGACCGAACCGGAGCAGCCAAAGCTGATCGAGTGAAGCAGCGCCGGTCTCCGGTTGCCCGAACGGGCGGGGACTTCGGCATCTGAGCGTTCGCGATGACCGTACCGGATTCCGGCTGCTGAATTCCGGGTGCTGCTCAGCGCCACTCTCCGTGCTACGATGTCAGCAGCCGCCAGTCGGCGGCTATTGTTTCGCGGACTCGAACGGAGACAGCGGTGGTTTACCTGTCGCCGCTTCTACCCGGTTCCGGCACGCTTCGCTTGGTTGACCGGGAGATAGCACATAGTGGCCCTTCCGCCGGAGGCTTTCCGGTGACGGCCCCTGCCTGCTTCGTTCTGTCCTCTCCGGCCGGTAGGGCCCGGAGGGCTACCGCACTACACCCTGCGCCCTGCGCAGGAGGAGGAGCACATCTGTATGGCCATGTTTCGCAAGAAGACGCCCACCGTCATCCGCAAGGGCGTCGGCAGCGAATCCATCGTCGAGCAAAAGACCAGACGCGTCGGACGCGCTGTCGTCCAGGTGCGGCGCATCAAAGAGGCGCCGTCGAAGCCTGAGCGCAAAGCCCAACCCAAAGCCAAGCCGAAGCGAACGGCCGGCACCCGGCAGCGGCGGCCTTCCAACGGACGCGGGCGCACGGCGGTTCTCGATGACGAGATCATTCTCCCGCCCGAGACCGAGCGGAAACAGATGCTCGTCCGGGTTCTCCCGCATCAGACCCAGGTGGTTGTTCTGGAAGGTCCGGTACTCGTCGAGCACCATGTCGCCCGTTCAGACCGGACCTCGGTGGTCGGCAACGTCTACCTCGGCAGGGTACGCAATGTGCTTCCGGGGATGGAAGCCGCCTTTGTCGATTTTGGTGAGGCAAAGAACGGCGTGCTCTACGCCGGGGACATCCAGTACGACCCGGCGAAGCACGGGAAACGGCGCCCCCGCATCGAAGAAGCCCTCAACAAGGGCGACGAGGTTCTCGTGCAAGTGGTGAAGGACGCCATGGGAGAAAAAGGTGCGCGCCTGACCAACCAGATCTCGCTGCCGGGCCGGTATCTCGTGTTGGTGCCCAACTCGGATGTGCAGGGCATCAGCCGGCGACTTCCGGATGACGATCGGCAGAGGCTGCGCGACATCATCCGCGAGGCCAAGCCCGACGGCTACGGAGTGATCGTGCGGACCGCAGCCTCCGCGGCTTCGAAAGCCGAAATCCGGGCCGATATCGAACGATTGACAGAAACCTGGGAAGAGATCCAAAAATCCGGCAACGGCGGGACTTCGCCCCGGATCGTGTATCAGGAACCAAACCTGCTCCTGCGGGTGCTGCGGGAGCACTACACACCGGAATTCCGGCGGTTGATGATCGACGATGCAGAAGCGTACGAAGCCGTCATCGACTACCTCAAGGAGATCGACTCGGACCTGATTCGAACCGTTCAGCTCTACGAAGATACGCTGCCACTCTTTGAACGGTTTCACGTCGAGGATCAACTGAGGAAGGCGCTCGATCGCAAAGTGTGGCTGCCGTCCGGAGGGCATCTGGTCATCGATCGGACCGAAGCTTTGACCGTCATCGACGTCAACACCGGCAAGTTCGTCGGCAGTTCCAGCCTCGAGGAAACCGTGCTGCAGAACAACCTGGAGGCTGCGGAAGAGATCGGCAGACAGCTGCGGCTGAGAGACATCGGCGGCATCATCGTGATCGACTTCATCGACATGGAGACCGAAGCAAACCAGCGAGCCTTGCTGCGGAGGTTGCGGGAGACCCTGGCCAGGGACAAGACCCGGACGCAGGTCTTCGACGTTTCCAACCTGGGTCTCGTGGAGATGACCCGCAAGAACGTTTCGGAGGGATTGTTGGAGACCTTCTCGGATCTCTGCCCAACCTGCAATGGGCGAGGGGTGCTGCTCCATGAGTCCGCCGCCACCCTGGGCACACGGGTTGAAGAACATGACAGCGTCCATTGAACAGATATTGGCAAGGACCGGGAAACGGTTAGAGTTACCGGGCTTCAGATCGGGGTAGATCCATCATGTATGCAATCATCCGCACCGGCGGAAAGCAGTCGAAGGTGCACGAGGGTGACGTGATCGACGTCGAGCGTCTCAAAGACGCCGATGGCACGGTCGAGTTCACCCCGCTGCTGGTTGTCGACGCCGACGGCAACGCTATCAGCGACCGCGCCCAGCTGCGCGAGGTCAAAGTCCACGCGAGAGTCGTCGGACAGGCTGCCGGCCCAAAAGTCGATATCTTCAAGTACAAGAACAAAACCGGGTACCGGCGCCGGCAGGGCCACCGCCAGAAGTACACCACGCTCGAAGTCACCGCCATCGAGCTTCCTGCGCAGAAGAAGACCAAGTCTTCCGCGGCCGAGGAAGCTGCACCCAAGAAGCCCGCCGCAACCGCCAAGAGCGAGAGCAGCCCATCCACAACGACCGAGGAGGACTGACCCGATGTCAAAGACAAAAGCCGGAGGGTCGTCGAAGAACGGCCGCGACTCAGCTGCCCAGCGTCTCGGTCCCAAGGTTTTCGACGGCCAGCTCGTCAACGCCGGGACGATCATCGTTCGCCAACGCGGAACCCGGATTCATCCCGGCGACAACGTCGGAAAGGGCCGGGACGATACCCTGTTTGCGCTTGCGCAAGGGACCGTCAAGTACGGAGAACGCCACGGGCGACGTTTGGTAGACGTACTCCCCGAGTAGGGAGCCTCGTCCCGTGTTCGTAGACCGCGTCCGCGTTCATCTGCGCGCCGGGCACGGCGGCGCCGGGGTGGTCAGCTTCCAGAAGCTGCGCGGTCGGCCCAAGGGCAAAGCCATCGGTGGCTCCGGCGGGAGAGGCGGTGCCGTCGTTCTGCGGGCAGATCCGTCCATGGCAACGCTGCTCACCTACAAGCGGAACCCGCATCATGAGGCCGGGGCGGGAACGCACGGCCAGGGAGAACTGCGGTCGGGCCGGCAGGGTGACGATCTCATCCTGTCCGTCCCGTTGGGGACCGTGGTTCGCGACGAGGCCGGGGTCGTGATCGCAGACCTCGTTGAGGCAGGCCAGCAGGTGACCGTACTGGAGGGCGGACGGGGCGGACGCGGAAACGCTGCTCTCGTCAGCCGGCTCCACCGGGCCCCGAGCTTCTGCGAACAGGGGGAGTACGGCGAAGGAGCCTGGTTCGAGTTCGAATTGAAGCTCCTCGCAGACGCGGCTCTGGTCGGGTTCCCGAACGCGGGGAAGAGCACCTTGATCTCCCGGGTATCGGCCGCCCGGCCCAAGATCGCCGACTACCCGTTCACAACGCTCGAGCCCAACCTGGGGGTCGTGACGGTGGCCGGCCGCGAGTTCGTATTCGCAGACATCCCGGGTCTCATCGAAGGAGCTGCGGACGGCAAGGGTCTCGGCCATGAGTTCCTTCGCCATGTCGAGCGAGCGCGGGCTCTCGTGTTCCTGCTGGATCCCTCGCCGTTGCAGACGGAGAGCCTGGTGCGTCAATATGACGTGCTCGTCGGCGAACTGGCCGGGCACTCTCCTGAACTGGTCCAACGGCCACGTGTGATCGCCGTGAACAAGGGGGACCTGCCCGACGTCGTTCCCGACGTGGAAGTCCTGGGAGACGAATTTGGTCAGCCGGTGTTTGCGATCTCTGCGATCACCGGCTCCGGTATCGAACCACTCCTCCATGCGGTAGCGGATGCGGTTGATCTGGCCGTCCGGCAAGCTCCCGAGCGGGAGGGTTTCATCCTGCACCGGCCCGTTCGGTCCGGATTCGAGGTCTATCGGGAGGGCAACGTGTGGGTCGTTGAGGGCCGTGTGGCCGAGCGCGCCGTCGGGCTCGACGATCTGACCAAACCAGAAGCTGCCGATTATGCCGCAGCGCGGCTGGCCCGCATCGGGGTCGACGATGCGCTGCGTGAGGCGGGGGCAGTTCCCGGTGATGAGGTCCGCATCGGTGACCTGGTGTTCGAATATCAGGAAACACGGTGACCGGGCCCCGCCGGGCGCCTGCCGGCCGACCGGTCGTCGTGAAGGTGGGCTCGTCGAGTCTGGCTTCCCGAGCCGGTGGCTTGGACGGCGCCGCGCTTCGATCAGTTGTCGAGCAGGTGGTTGAGCTGTGGTCCCTTGGACATCCCACGGTTCTCGTCAGCTCGGGGGCCGTTGCCGCCGGGCTGCTGGAACTCGGAATCGAGGAGCGTCCCACTCAGGTGCCCGATCTCCAGGCCGCAGCAGCCGTCGGGCAGGGCCGATTGATGGAGCGGTATGCGTCCGAATTCACGTCGCGGCAGCGTCTGGTCGGCCAGGTGTTGCTCACCAAGGACGTCCTGGCCAACCGCAACCAGTACCTGCACGCCCGCGAAGCACTCGACCGGATGCTCGTCCTCGGTATCGTGCCGGTGGTCAACGAGAATGACACCGTCGTGGTCGACGAACTCCGGCTCGGCGACAACGATCGCCTGGCTGCCATCGTTTCCCATCTCGTGGGAGCCGCATTGCTGGTGTTCCTGACGGACACCTGCCGGGCTCTATTCGAAAGACCCGCGACTCGAGAGCGAGGCAACCTTGCTTGCCGCCGTGAAACACTCTGACGAGGTCCTCGATCTCCTGGCTGGGGGACGATCCGGGCCCCTGGGATCGGGCGGGGTGGCCACGAAAGTGGCGGCAGCCCGCATGGCAGCCTGGTCCGGAGTACCAACGGTCGTGGCCGGTTCACGAGAGGAACGGGCCGCCGTCCGGGCGGTCCTGGGAGAGACCGTTGGGACCTGGATCGAGCCGCAACCGTCGCGACTTCCTGCAAGGAAGCTCTGGATAGCGTTCGGGCAACCTTCGGAAGGTTCGCTTCGCGTCGATGCCGGTGCCGCTCAGGCAGTGCTCTCACGCGGAAGCTCACTCCTCCCGGTTGGCATCACTGAGATCCAGGGCGGTTTTGCAGAAGGTGACGCGGTTGAGGTGCTGGGACCGGAGGGAAGCTTGATCGGCAAGGGCCTGGTCACGATCTCGTCGGCGGCACTCGCCCCGCTGCTGGGCAGGCGCAGTTCGTCGGTGGCCTTGGACGGATGGGGTGGGGAGGTCATCCACCGCGACGACCTAGTGGTGCTCGTCGACCGTTGAGCCGCGCTTCTGTCCGGCCTTGCTCACTCAGCTGAGTTGCGACGGCTTCGATAGCCCAGCCAGGCGGCCGTCAGGAGGAGCAGGAGTCCCGTTGCCACCACTGCCGGCTCGGCGGTCTCATCGAGCGGCCGGCCGGCTTCAAGAACTTCGAGACTCACGACATCCAGGTAGGTTTCTCCGCCGCGCTGGTCGTCGTGGTACTTCCAGATGCCCGATACCCGCACCAGGGGGCCGCGCTGGTGGTATCCACCGGGCGGATCGAGATCCTCGATGAGGCCGGCCGGGGCCCGGACCCCGATTCCCGCGTTCGAACCTTGGAGCGCACCACCCTCGAGCAACGGTGCAGTTGCATACGAGTCTCCGTTCAGCTGGCTCCAGGTCGAGCCGTCGCGCCGGTACCCGTAGTCGCCGACGAGTTCCCCGACGACGCTGATGCTTTGACCTTCATAGGCAGCTCCGTCGGCCAGCAACTCGCCGACGCCGACGTCGGTAGCGGCTTGTACGCCGGTCGGTACGAGCATCGCCACGGCCAGCATCGTCACGAGGGCGAGTCGGCGGCGCCTCATTTGCCCTTCACCAACGAAATCAGGAAGCCGAAGAGGGCGAAGATGGCCACGAACTCGAGGCGGCCCGCCCACATCTGGAACACATAGACCAGCTTGAGGACCGCCGGCATGGATGGGTCCGTGATTCCGACCGAGAGACCGACGTTGGCGCCGGCACTCACGGATTCGAAGAGTGCCGACTGGAGGGGCAGGTGATAGATGAGCCCGACGCCGGTCCCGAGGAGGTAGAGAGCTACATAGAGCAGCGAGACTCCCATCACCGCCTGGATCAAGTCGGCGTTGAGCTGTTTGCGGCCGTGGTGCCAGTACCGGGTCGATATCACGGCTCCTTCCGGGAGCAGCACCTGGCGGACCTGGGAGCTCAGCGCCTTGATCGTAAGGCCGATCCTCAGCGATTTCACGCCGCCCGCCGTCGAGGATCCCATACCTCCGAGAGCCATCGCAATGGCCATGCCGCCGAACGCCAGGCCCCCCCACGAGGCAAGTTCGAGCGACGGGATTGTGGCGAATCCGGTTCCTGTGTGGGCCGAGAGAACCTGGAAAAATCCCTGGCGGCCCAACCCCGACAGTGAAACGAACGCACCACCGCCGGCCAGACCGGCCAGAGTCAACACCAGGGTCCCCAAGAATGTGGAAACGATGGTCCGGACTTCCAGGTCGTTGATCACCCGGCGCCTTCCGCGCCACAACGCGAAGTGAAGACCGAAGCTGATGGCCCCGGCCACCATGAGCACCGCAGTCACGGCTTCAAAGACACCCGAGTGGTAGTAGCCGATGCTGGTGCTCTGCGGAGCAAAACCACCCGTATCGAACGCGGCCATGAAGATGGTTACGCCGTGGAAGAGGGCCCGGAACGGTCGGAATCCGAGTACGAAATATCCGACGGCGCCGAGAGCTACTACCCCGAAGAAAGCATGCACGACGCTGACCAGCCAGATGAAACGGGCGGTGGAGCGCACCGAAGGGAAGATCTGGTCGTCCCTCGCTTCTCCGTAGTAGAGCGTCATCGCCCCGCCCCCGGCGAACAGGCTCAGCACCGCAATCACGATGCCCTGGCCCCCCAGGAAGTGAAGGAGGTGTCTCCAGAAGTTGAGGGATGTTGCGAGGTGGTCGAGGTCTTGAATCAGCGCCAGCCCGGTCGTCGTCAGTCCGCTCATCGCGTCGAAGAACGGATCGATGAACGATCCGTAGTGGCCGGATAGCTGGAGAGGAATGGCTCCGATCGCCGGGACGATCAACCAGGTCAGCCCGACAATGACCATCCCGTGGCTCCACTCCAGTCGGCCGGAGCGCGATGGGCGCTGCAGGAGCAAGAAGCCGAGCGTCCCGAAGATCCCGGTCATGAGCAAGAAGGAGGCCGCCGGAGCGAACTCGCCTGCCACCAGCGCCCACGTCAAAGGGATGAGGCTTGCCGCGGCAACAACAACCAGGATGCGTCCAAGGTTGTAGCCGATCAATCGCAGATCATCGCCGGTGGGGCGGATCAGCATACGGCTACCCGGCGATCCAGAGCATGATGAATGAGATTCCGAACCCGACGGCGGCCAGCGTGACCACCACCGCAGCTTCGATCATGAGCGTGATCATCGCTCCCCGGATATTGGAACGTTCGTGATGCCGGGAGGTGGGCCTTGTGGCGGTCATGGGGTGTCGAAGCTCGGGCGATTCATGTTCGCTCCCGTGGCAGCGCCGTCAGCGCCTCCCGCAGTTCCCCTTCGTGTTCGAGAGCGGTCACGGCCAGAACCCGATCGCCCGGGCGTACCTGGGTCGTCGCATTCGGCACCGAGATAACGTCTCCCCGCAGATGGGTCACCAGTATGGATTGGGGTGGCAGGTCGATCTCCGTGACGGTGCGGATGGGGGCATCTTCGGGGACGTCGATTTCCACCAGGCTGAGTTTCCCGGCGCCGAGCAGACGGAGCCGCTCGATTTCGGAGACCTCCGCTCGCACTTCCTGGGAGATCACGTCGACGATGAGATCGGTGACAGCGACGACGGGGATGCCGAGAGCCTCAAAGGTGGGACGATTGCGCGGGTCGTTGAGTCGGGCGATGACCCGCTTGGCACCGAGGGTTTTGGCCAGCTGACAAGCCACCAGGTTGGCTTCGTCTTTCCCGGTGACCCCGAGCACCCAGTCGGAACGAGCTGCATCTGCCCGGTTGAGCACATCGACCTCGGTGCCGTCGCCTGCCAGAACCAGCAAGTCCGATCGGTCACCGAGACTCTGGGCCCGGCCCGGATCCAACTCGACGAGGGTGATCGTGTGGCCGGCTCCGACGAGGGCAGGTGCGAGATACGATCCCACCTTTCCGCCGCCGATGATGAGCGTTCTCATGAAGCATCTCCTGAAGACAAGAACCGGCGGATCTTGTTGATGACGCCCTTGCGGGCGGCAGCCACGACGAGGTCGCCCGCTTTGAGCAGGAAGTCTCGATCGGGGATGTAGGTTTTTCCGTCTCGTCTCACAGCGGCCACGCGCAGTCGGTCCTCGATCTGGAAGTCCTCGATGCGGAGGTTGGCGGCGGCTGCTCCGACTTCCATGTCCACGATCTCCGTCTCGCCGTCCTCAAACGTCACGTGCAACCGGAACTCCTGCTCGACGACCTGTTCGTAGACCACCTTGGCGATGAGCCGCGACGCCGGGATATAGGAGACATCGAGTTCTCGATAGGCCCGTTCCCGGTTGGGGTCATCCAGCCGGGCGATGGTCTTGGGGACCATGAACACTTCTTTGGCGAGTTGTACGGCCATGAGGTTGGCGTTGTCCGAGTCGGTGACTGCCACGAAGGCATCCGCATACTCGATTCCGGCCTCCTTCAATACCCCGACGTCGTAGGCGAGTCCAAGATGGACCGATCCGTTGAAGGTGGTACCGAGTTGCTTCGAGGGCGGTCCTGGAATGATCCACGACCGACACATCATGGCCGTGGTCGGCGAGCTCATGGGCGAGATCCCCTCCGACGCGGCCCGATCCGGCGATGACAATGCGCATGCTCAGGATGATAGGGATGTCGCGGCCGGGGAACCTTCACCGTTTCCACAGGTTGCGGGTGAAGAGGAGCACCACCGGGAAGATCTCCAGCCGTCCGGCGATCATGAGGAAGGCAAGCAGCCACTTTCCGGCATCCGGCACGGGCAGGTAGTTGCTGGTGGGACCGACCGCGCCGAGCCCCGGGCCGATGTTGCCGAGCGAGGATGCAACCGCCGAAGCCGACGTCACCAGGTCGAGTTCCGATGACATGAGGCCGAGGATCACCGTGCCGGACATGAACAGGAACATGTAGAAGAGGAAGAAGGTCTGGATACTCTCCATGACGGAATCCGAGACGGGATCCTTGCCGAACCGGGTGACGAAAACGCCACGAGGATGAACGATGCGGTGGAGGTCGGCCGAAGCGGCTTTCGTCAGGACGGCGATTCGGAAGGTCTTGACCCCGCCGGCCGTTGACCCGGCCATCCCGCCCAGGAACATGAGACCCACGAGCAGGATCTGCACACCCGGCACCCACGACCCGAAGTCTGCCGTCGCAAAACCGGTGGTCGTCATCAGGGAGGTGGTGGTGAAGAGTGCATCTCGCAGGTAGGGCTCAAACGGTCCGCTCCCGATAATGGCGATCGTCGTGACGGCCGTTGCTCCGAGGATCAAGGCAGCGTAGAGCCGGAACTCGACGTTGCGGGTGTATTGGATCGGCGCACGGAGGGCTCGGAAATGGAGAGCGAACGACGCGCCGGCCAGGAACATGAACACGATGATCACCCATTGGGTGTAGGCGCTGAATCCGGTAATCGACGTAGCTTCGGTCCCGAAGCCTCCCGTCGACATCGTCGTCAGCGCATGGGCGACCGCCTGGAAGAGGCTCATGTCTCCAACGGCCAGCAGCAGGACCTGGAGTGCGGTGAACCCAACGTAGACGTACCACAGGCGTTTGGCCGTTTCCCGGAAGCGGGGGGTCAGGCGATCGGGTTGATGGCCGGGCGACTCGGCCTTGGCGAGTTGTACTCCACCGACTCCGAGCAACGGCAGGATGGCGATGGACAGCACGATGATGCCCATCCCTCCGATCCATTGCGTCTCGGCGCGCCAGATCAGGATGCCGTGCGAGAGCAGTGCAGGGTCGGGGACGACCGACGCGCCGGTGGTGGTGAACCCGGCGGCCGTCTCGAAGAAGGCTCCGGTCAGGCTCTCGATCGAGCCGGTCAGGAGATATGGAAGGATCCCAAACGCTGCCATGGCAAACCAGGCCAAGCCAACAGCGGCGAAACCCTCTTTGGAAGTGATCCGTCCCGGCCGGCCCACAACCCGCCAGCCGAGGACACCGGCGGTGATGGTGATGGCAGCCGCGATCAGTATCTGAACCGCTTCGTCCCCCTCCCCGTAGAAAGCGGCAACCACTGCAGGCGGCACCATGGCTGCGCCTGCGCCGGTGACCACGGCCCCGACGATGTACGACAGGCGATGCAGGATCGGGAACCGTTCCGGTCGGACGGTGCGGATAACTCCTCGCCTTCGCCGCATCACCCGCATGTCAGGTGAACAGCCTCTCGACTTCGGGGATGGCTTCCGGGAGCGCGAAGAAGATCAGATGGTCCCGTGGCTCGATGACCGTGTCGCCGGTCGGCACCAGCGCGCGATTCTCACGCAGCAGGCCGCCGATGACGGCATCATCGGGCAGGTCGAGATCTCGAACCGCCTTTCCAATCAGACCGGCGTGGGGTTCTGCTTCGATTTCGATGGCTTCAGCGGTTGTCTCCTTGAATGTAGCCACCGAGTGGATGAGTCCTCGCCGGACGAAACGGAGGATGGCATTGGCGGCGGCCAACCGACTCGACACGGCGGCGTCGATTCCCCGGCCGGACAGCAGTGCAACGTAGTCGATGCGTGAGAAGCGGGCCACGGTGGTCGCCATACCCTGGGCTTTGGCAACCAGACATGCGACGATGTTCACCTCGTCCCAGCCGGTCAACGCCAGCAGCATGTCGCGCTCGCTCGGGTCGAAGTCGGCAAAGGTCTCCGGGTTCGTGGGATCTCCACAGACGAACAGGGGACGGGCGTATCGTTCGGCGAGGAGCCGGCACCGATCATGATCCTCATCGACGACGATGACGTCGAACCCTTCGTTCACGATGTGCTCGATCGTGCGGACGGCCAGGCGGGTCGTTCCGACGATGAATACCCGGCGAATCGGGTGGCGCGCCAGCCCGATGAGGGAACCAACACGGTGGGCGTTCTCGGCGGTGACCATGATCAGGATATGGTCGCCTTCCTCGATCACCGAGCCTCCGTGGGCAACGGTGGTCACCCCGTCCCGTACCACCGCCGTGAGCGCCCAATCCCAATCGGTCAGCCCCCGCGACTGGGCCAGCGAACGCCCGGCCAGCATCGATGAGCTTTGCACGGTGCCACCGATCAGCGACAGCTTGCCGTTGGCAAACTCCACCAGATCGGAAACGCCGGCCTGCCGAACGAGACCTACCAGCTCACGGGCTCCCGCCTCGCCGGTATCGATGACAACGTCGACGCCAAGTGTTTCGAGCCCTTCATGGAGGCTCGGGTCTTCGACGCGTGCCACCGTACGCTTGACTCCCAGCCCTTTCGCAGTGTGGCACGCCAGGATGTTGGCTCCGTCGTTGTTGGAAACGGCAATCAGCAGATCGGACTTATCAACCTGGGCTTCCAGGAGCACCCTCCGGCTCGAGCCATTCCCGGTGATAACGAGCGCATCGTGTTGCTCCTGTACTTCCGCGGCCTTCTGCCGGTCGGCCTCGATGATGACGACGTCTTGACCTTCACCGGAGAGACGATCGGCGAGCGAAGAGCCCACCGCTCCGGCCCCGACGATCACGATTCTCATGGGTTTCCTTGGAGCGTGATAGATCAGCGTAGCTTTTACGCAGGCCAGGCCAAGCCCGTTGTGCCCTGCGTCGTTACACTCCCCGCATGATCAACGAACTTGGCAGGCAAGCTCGGGAGGCCGGGCGGGTCCTGGCCGGATTGACGGGCGCAGCCAAACGAGAGCTCCTGCTGGTGATGGCCGAGGAGGTCGAGCAGCACGTTTCACCGATCCTGGAGGCCAACGCCCAGGATATGGCGCAAGCGGATGCCGAGGGGGTGTCGGGGGCTTTGCTGGACCGGCTGCTGCTCACCGAGGCGCGGGTCCTGGCTATGGCCGAAGGGTTGCGCTCGGTTGCCAATCTTCCCGATCCGGTCGGCATGGTGACCGGAGGGTGGACGCTGAAGAACGGCATCCGCCTCCAGCGGGTGCGAGTACCCCTCGGCGTCATCGCCGTCATTTATGAGGCTCGCCCCAATGTCACCGCCGACTCGGCCGGCTTGTGTGTCAAGTCGGGCAACGCGGCGCTACTGCGGGGATCGTCATACGCGCTCCGATCGAATACGGCGATTGGGGACGCTCTCCGGAATGCCCTGGTCTCGAGCGGCTTGCCGCCCGCCGCGATTCAGATCATGACGGACACATCGCGTGAGGGTGCCAAGCAGCTCATGCAGGCGAAGGAGTGGGTGGATCTGCTCGTTCCTCGCGGTGGACCGGGCCTCATCGCAGCCATTGAGACCGAGGCGACCGTGCCGTACGTCATCGACGGCGCCGGGAACTGCCATGTCTACATCGATGCCGCGGCAGATCTGGATATCGCCGGACCGATCGTCCTCAATTCCAAAGTCCAGCGTCCGGGAGTCTGCAATGCCGCCGAGTCGCTGGTGATCCATGAAGCGGTAGCCGCAGAGTTCCTGCCGGATATCGCCGCCCGGCTCAGCACCGCGGGCGTTGAGCTGCGCGGCGATGAACGCGCGTGTGCTCTCGCCGCCGGGTTGATTCCCGCCTCGGAAGAGGATTGGGGAACCGAGTATCTCGACCTGATCATGTCGGTTCGGATCGTTGCGGATCTCGACGCTGCGATCGACCACATCCGATCCTATGGGACCGGGCACACCGAGGCGATTGTGACCAGCGACATGGCTGCGGCGAACCGGTTCACCCGGGAAATCGACGCCGCCGCCGTCATCGTGAACGCGTCCACCCGGTTCACCGACGGTGAGCAGTTCGGTTTTGGCGGAGAGATCGGGATCTCGACCCAGAAGCTCCATGTCCGCGGGCCGATGGGTCTCGAAGCGTTGACGTCGGAGCGCTACGTGCTGGTCGGTGATGGTCAGGTCCGCGCATGACCGTGGCCTTGCCGGACCCGGCTGCCGTTCGAGAGGGGCTACGCCGCTTCAACTACCTGGCCGACGACCGGATTGCCCAGGTCGTGTTCCTGGCCGATCGGCTCGGAAAGCCGATTCTGGTTGAGGGTCCGGCGGGGGTCGGGAAGACCGAACTCGCCAAGGCTCTGGCGGCCGTTGCGGGCCGCAGGCTCATCCGCCTCCAATGCTACGAAGGCCTCGATGAGTCGAAGGCCCTCTACGAGTGGAACTACAAAAAGCAACTGCTGCGGATCCAGGCGGACACGGGCGCCGCGTGGAGCGAACTGGAAGAAGACATCTTCTCCGAGGAGTTCCTGCTTCCCCGGCCGCTGCTGGAAGCGATACGGTCGTCGGATCCAGTGGTGCTGCTCATCGATGAGGTGGATCGGGTGGAAGTCGAGACCGAGGCGCTCATGCTGGAGGTGCTCTCCGATTTCCAGGTGTCGATTCCTGAGTTGGGGACGGTTGTCGCTACGACCCGGCCTCTGGTCGTCCTGACATCGAACAACACTCGCGAGCTGTCCGAGGCCCTGAAGCGACGCTGCCTCTTTCTCCATATCGGGTACCCGTCTGTTGAGCGGGAGAAGGAAATCCTGCTGGCACGGGTTGAGGGATTGAGCGATCACCTTGCGGATCAGATCGCCCGGCTGGTCCGGAGTGTCCGCAACTTCCAGCTCAAGAAGCCCCCCTCGGTGAGCGAATCCATCGACTGGGCGCGCACCCTGCTGGCGCTCGGCGTCGAAGAAATCGAACCATCCACGGCCCGGGACACCCTGCACGTCCTCTTGAAATACCAGAACGACATCGACAAGGTGTCCCGCGACCTCACGGCGGCACGTCCGGACACCGCCGGCGCCTGATGCTCGGCCTGCTCACCGGTTTCATCGAGGAACTGCGTGCGGCAGGAATCCCGGTGTCCATGGTCGAGGCAATCGACGCGGCAGAAGCGCTTCGATTCACGGACCTGGAGGACCGCCGGGCGTTCAAAGCAACACTCGGCTCGACCCTGGTCAAGAACGCCCGTCACTATGAGGCATTCGAAACGGCCTTCGAGGTCTATTTTGCGCTGGTGCGGCCGAAGCCCGGCGATGATGCTGATGCGGAATCAGAACAGACCCGGCAAGCTCAACCCGAACCGTCCGATGGTGGCAGTGGCGGAGGTGGAGACGCCGACCTCGATGCACTGATCGAAGCTCTCCGGCGGGCCCTGTCCGAAGGGGATCAGGGCCTCCTGCGGGCGGTGGCGCGGCGATCGGTGGTGCACCTGGCGGGGATGGAGAAAGGCCGGCCGGTCGGCGGCACGTACTACCTGTACCGCACGTTGCGTCGGCTCGACGTCGATCGCATTCTGGAAGAGTTGCTGGAGGCTGCCGGTGCTTCGCCGGACATGACGGCACTCGAGGAGCGGCTCCTTCGCGAGGAATTCGAAGAACGCATCGAGGATTTCCGCGAAGAAGTGAGGGCCGAGATACGGCGCCGGCTCGTCGCCGATCGGGGACGGGAGGCTGTGGCGAAAACACTTCGTCGACCGCTCCTGGAGGACACCGATCTCATGCACGCTTCTCGCGAGGAACTGGCGCAGCTCGGTCAGGTGATTCACCCCCTGACGCGCAAGCTGGCGTCCAGGTTGGCGCAACGCAGGCGCCGGGGCAGACGCGGCCGGCTCGATTTTCGGCGCACCGTGCGGCGCTCTCTTTCAACCGGTGGCGTCCCCATGGAGCCGCAGTTCCGTACTCCCCGGCCGACCAAGCCGGAAGTCTTTCTGCTCTGCGATGTGAGCGGGTCCATGGCCACCTTTGCTCGCTTCGCCCTCCAGTTCGTGTATGCCATGTCGAGCCAGTTCTCCAAGTTGCGATCGTTCGCGTTCGTCGACGGGATCGACGAGGTTACGGCGTTCTTCGAAGCGGGTTCTGCCTTCGAAGTGGCGCTCGAGCGAGTCGGCAGTGAAGCGGAAGTGGTCTGGCTGGACGGACACTCGGACTACGGCCATGTACTCGCGCAGTTCTGGGAACGGTACGGCGCCGAACTCACGCCTCGCTCCACGGTCATCCTCACCGGGGATGCCCGGAACAATTACCGCGATGCGCGCGGCGACATCATGGCGGCCATCGCCGGGATCGTCAGGGCGGTCTACTGGCTCAACCCGGAACCGCAGGCGTACTGGGATACCGGTGATTCGGTCATGTCGGCGTATGCCGGACACTGCGACGGCGTGTTCGAGGTACGCAATCTGCGGCAACTCGAGTCATTTGTGGAAGGCCTCGCCTTGCCGCGCGGCCGGATCGGCGGGTTGCGGACCGAATGGAAACCCGCCGAATTCAGATAAAGGATGGCCTGGTTGGTGTCGATACAGGATCAAGGACGCATCACCGGCTGCAAACTGCCGGGAGCACCCAAGGACCAGTGAGGAGACCGCAGTGGGCCGTCGAGTGTTGGTAGTAGAGGATTCGGCCGTGATCCGCCGGCTGATCGAAGTCTGCCTTCGTCCCGCCAGCCTCGAGGTTGTGATGCGGGAGGACGGTCCCACCGGCCTGTCGGCCGCAATCTCGGAAAGACCGGATCTCCTGGTTCTGGACATTGGTCTTCCGGAGATGGACGGCTGGGAAGTGCTCGACCGGCTGCGTTCCGATCCTCGCACCAAAGAGCTGCCCGTGCTGGTCCTCACCGCGCACGCCGAGGAGGAATCTCGCCGGCGAGCCGATGAGGGTGGTGCCGACGCTTTCGTGACCAAGCCATTCCAGCCGAATGACTTCCGTCAGGAAGTCCTCAACCTGCTGGCCAGGATCACAGTCGAGGCCGTCTCCTAGCTTCCGGCGCGACGAAGCCGTTCGATCTCAGTCGAGCAACAGCGCCCGGGCCTGCATCACTCTCTGCATCAGCATCACCGGGTCGGCATTGAGGGCAGTCAAGAGCTGATTGAGGTGCGTCAACTCCGCTCGCTCCAGAATCTCCTTTTCGTTGACGGTCCACCGGCGTGCCTCGCAGAGACGGGCGTGGGCCTCCTCGATGCATGCCCGGGCGAGGTGACCCAGGACCCCGGCGACGTCACCCCGCTCGGCCCGGGTATCCGCGTGATCGAGACTGCGTCTGGCACTGGTCCGCCAGTGCGCCGATCCGTTCTCGGCCAGCCGATCTGGGTAGGCAACGATGTCGTCGATTGATCCCGCTACAACCGTGCCGAGGGCCAGCTCGGCTGCGAGCGTATAGGACGGGATCCCGGCCAGCGACTGGTTCGATCCGTCGACCTCGAAACGTCCGGACTGAGACTCGCGAAGCCAATGCCGGACCACGTCGATATCCCGGTAGCGGATGTCAACCTTGGCGCCATCGACGATGAGTGAAGCGCCACCATTCAAGATTCGGCCCCATGCACCGGGAGCGGAGGCGGTGCCGTCCAGGTGCATGAGCCCTCCCGGGTCAAACGTACCGCGGTAGTAGATCCCGAAGTCCCATGAGCGATCGGCAGGGTCACCGCCGTCAGGAGTGGATCCGGCCAGGGTCACGGCAACGACATTGGGGAGTGAAGCGAGATGGTCGATGAGGCTGGCGATCGCCTCGGGGAACTTGGGCCGGTTCATGGCACACAAAGGTACACGTGAGCGGAGGTGTCGTGCGGACGCCGTCGACCCCCCTTCCCTTCTCCCCGCCTGTGCGTTACGTTGCGGCGGGCGGGATCCCGGGGGAGTGGGAAGAGGTGGCCAATTGGTGAGGCTGGTAACGGTTTTGGTCCTGACCATCGCATTGGCCGATCCGGTCGCCGGATCTGATGCCGTCTGCGCCGGGCTGGCGCCGCCGGTGGACGGATCTCCCGTCCGCGGGTTCGCCCCCGAGGGCCGTTACTCGGGACACTGGGGAGTCGACTGGGGTGTTCCGGCGGGCACATTGGTCGCGGCAGCGGGACCGGGAACGGTATCGTTCACCGGCGTGGTAGCCGGCAATCTGACGGTGACAGTCGACCACGGCGGCGGTCTGCGAACCAGCTATTCCTACCTGGGAAGCGTGCTGGTCGAAAAGGGCCTGCACGTCGATGTTTCGACGGTGATCGGAACGTCCGGACGAGCGCACGGTTCCCCGGGGCTGCACTTCTCCGTTCGGGTAGGGAACACCTACGTCGACCCGCTCTCCATCATCGGGTGTCGTTTCTCGTACCCTGCGAGGGCGTTGCGACTCGTTCCGGTTCGCCTGATCGGTTGACTGGCCTATTCTGTCGGAGTGCGCAGGGGCATTCTTGGCGGAACCTTCGACCCACCTCACGTGGCTCATCTGATTGCCGGTGAGGTTGCTTTTCGCGATCTTCACCTCGACGTTGTGACGTTCGTGCCGGCCGGCGCGCCGTGGCAGAAAGCAGACCGGTGGGTGAGCGACGCCGAGCATCGCTGGCAGATGACCTGTCGGGCGGTGGAGGGTGTCTCCTATTTCGAGGCGGATGAACGCGAGGTGCGCCGGGATGGCTGGACCTATACGGCCGACACGCTGGCCGAGTTCGATGAGCGGGACGATCTGGTTTTGATCCTCGGGGCCGACGCGGCGCGGGGGATTCAGTCCTGGCAGCGCTGGGAGTATGTTCTCTCCCGAGCCGACCTGGCGGTCGCACCCCGGCCCGGGGTCGATCGAGGTGAGGTGGAGGCCGCCATTCCGGTTCCGTTCACCTGGCTCGACATGCCGCTTCTCCTGCTATCCGGCACGACCATCCGTGAGCGGGCCGCGAAAGCCAAGACGGTTCGATTCATGGTGGCCGACGCCGTATGGGAATACCTCGAGGACTACGACGTCTATGGCTGAACCTCGCCACAAGAGACTGCAGCGTCGGAAGGGGTTGGCCGTTCGCTCGAGCAGCGGCCGGCGGCGTCGTTCGGGAGTCATGGACGAGAAACCCCAATCGGCCCGGGAACTGAGCCGCTCTGCTCGACGATCCATGGCGGCCCGAGGTCGGCGGCGCATCGTGCTGGCTGTGTTGGGTGCCGTCCTGATCGTTGGCACCTCGGTGGCCCTGACGTGGTTGACCCTCCGGGAATCAGCAGAAACCGAACCCGGTGTGGGTTTGCCACCGGCGACGGGCGCCTCCGTTCTCATCGTCGTCACCGGTGAGAACGATCGGGCGGACTCGATCGGCCTCCTGGTGGCCCATCCGACCGAAGGCGCCGAGTTTGTCTTGTTCCCGCCTTCGTTGCTGGCCATCCTTCCCGGTTTCGGTGAGAGCGAGATTGCCGACATGATCCGGTTCAACGGTCCTGCGCTGGCCGATACGACGGTTACCAATCTGCTGGGGGTGCGGGTGGATGCGGTCGTGCATCTCGACGGTGCGAGCTTTGCGGCCGCCGTCGGGAAACCGTTGACCGTTGATCTGACCAATCCGCTTCTCCAGCCTGAGGCAGACGGGTTCACCGTTCTCGCCGCCGAAGGTTCCGCCGAGCGAGATCCGGACATGCTGGCCATGTTGTTGACCAATGTCGGTGACAGCGATCAGCTCGAGTGGCTGGACCGGCAGGGATCCGTGTGGCGGGCCGTCCTGCGAGCGGTCGAGGCGGATGCGGGGCTTGCCGGGCGGTTGACCATTGGAGCGAGCGGCGATTCAGACACGGCTTTGCAGGTGATGCTGGCAGCTTCCATTAACCCGGAGCTCGTGGTCACGGCCGTGCCCGTCCGACGAATCGAAGCGGCGGGCGGCAGCACCGAGCGCTATCAGCTGCCGAGCAGCGCGGCCGCTTCGTTCGTTGTCGATCGATTTCCCTACCTGATCATTCGGCCCGAGCCCCGGCCCCGGGTGGAAGTCCTCAACGGGAACGGACGAATCGGCACGACCGGCCCGATTGCCGCGCTGCTGGTCGAAAAGGGGTACCGGATCGTGAAGACCGACAACGCCGATCGGGATGATTACGAGGAGACCCGGATCATCTCCCAGGGCCGCGAGCATCAGCAGGACGCGATCGAAGTGCAGCGGGCCCTCGGGAGCGGTGAGGTCCTACTCGAAGTCCGTCAACCATCAGGAATCGTGGATCTCACTATCATTGTCGGTCGCGACATCCCCGCGTAGGAGGCTGAGCCGCTCATCGCTGTCCATGTAGAAACGCAGAAGCTGGTAGATCAGATAGCTGCGGTGCTCGACGAGAAGAAGGGCATCGACATTGTTCTCCTGGATGTCTCCGAGTTGTTGTGGATCACCGATGCATTTGTGATCGTATCGGGGACCTCGCGGCCCCACGTACAGTCCCTGGCGGAGGACGTCGAGTTGAAGCTCAAGACCGAGGACCGTCGTCCGCTGCGGATCGAGGGGAAAGCTGAAGGCAAGTGGGTCCTGCTCGACTACGGGGAGGCAGTGGTTCACGTCTTCCAGCCAGAAACGCGTGACTTCTACGGTCTCGAGCGCCTGTGGGGAGATGCGCCGCGGCTGACCTCGGAGACGTTGGCTTCTGACGCCTGACGGCTGGTACAATCACGCACCGCAAACTTGGGGCTGTAGCTCAGCTCGGCAGAGCACTTGCATGGCATGCAAGGGGTCAGGGGTTCAAATCCCCTCAGCTCCACGCCGGTCGCTGCGTACTCGCCGAAAGGTGAGTACGTTCGACCTAACGGAGTTCCGGCAAGCCGGAACTCATTGAGAAATCCTCTGCTAGTGGGCGGGGGATTTCGGCGTTTCACAGGCCGAGTGAGGGGCCCTCGGATCGGCCCAGAGTCCGCGGAGAGTCCGCGAGAGAACGGGCACGAGCGGCTTCGAGGGCGTCGGCGGCCTGGCGGTCCCGGCCTTCGAACAGGTGTCCGTAGATGTCGTAGGTGGTGCGGATGGAGGCGTGCCCCAGTCGTTGGGAGATGACGTAGGGGTCTTCGCCGGCGGCGATGAGGAGGGCGACGTGGGTGTGGCGGAGGTCGTGGGGCCGCATCGGCTCGCCGACCGAATCTCGCACCGCCGGGTACGGGACTGTCCGATAGTTGGTGTAACTGCCGGATATCGGGCGCGGATGGGTGCGCGATAACGCCCGAGACGGTGAGTGATGTGCGCCGTGGTCGGGGGTTCCCCAACACATCCTCCCTGCCGGTTATGGCCCTTCATACGGCGGATCTTGCTCTCCTGTTCATTGCCGATGTGAACCACGTGGCTTGATTTCCTCAACATTGTCGTGAGTGGTGCTGCATCTAGAAGCGGAAGCCGAGGAGGTTCCAGTAGTTGGCCCACCACAACAGGTACGGCGCAGTCAGCGCGAGGAGTGCGAAGTAGATGCGGCCCCCCATCGTGAACCAGCGATTCTTCCAGGCCCTAACAGCGGCAAGGACAAGCGCCCAGCTCGCGACCGCTCCGAGCGAGATGATCCCGGTAGCGAGGTACAGCACGGACGTCGGGCCTGTGGCCACGGTTCGTAGTCTGAGTGGCCGAGGGGTTGCGGCAAGCACTATGGTTTTCTCCCTTCGACCTGAGGCTATGGGAGGATGAGATTGGTTGGTGACACCCCTGGTGAAGGCGTGACGAGGAGGGGTCGTCTGACGCGGTTCTTCATCATCACGTTCGCTTTTTCGTGGATGCTGTGGCTTCTGCCGGTATTGCGATCGACCGTTCTCCCTGACCTTCCCGAGGTTGTCGGCCTGCTCGGTATGTTCGCCCCGTTCGGTCCAGGGGTTGCCGCCTTCTGGTTGGTTCGACGTGCTTCCGGTGGGGAGGATGTTCGAGGTTTGTGGCTCCGTGGCTGGCGACGCGACTTTGACCAGAGGTGGCTCATTCCAGCTCTTGGTCTGGGACCGCTGGTGGGGCTACTCAGCGTTGTCGGGGTTGTGGCGTTCGGCGGCGAGATCGGCTGGGACGACGGCGTAGCGCCGGCGATGATCCTCCCGGTATTCCTTCTGATCTACTTCACCAATACCTTGCCCGAGGAGTATGGATGGCGGGGATTCGCTCTCGATCCTCTTCAGCGGCGGTTCAACGCGTTGGGAGCCAGTCTCGTTCTCGGGCTGATCTGGGGTCTGTGGCACCTGCCGCTCGTGTTCATCGAGGGGACGACGCAGGCTTCCATTCCCTTCTACGAGTTTGTTCTGCAGACGATGGTACTGGCCATCTTTTACACGTGGCTGTACAACAACACCGGTGGGAGCGTGCTGGTCGCAGCGTTGTTCCGTGGCGGAGGATGACCTCGGTTTGGTGGTCGGCGGGGAGCAGGGTTTCGAGGCGGAGTTCTTCGAGGGTGACGTCGTGGGGGGCGCCGATGGTGGCGATGGTGGTGAGGAGTCGCATTTCGCCCGCAGGCGTTTGCAGGTGGATGGGGACGAGTAGGTCGGACCCACTGGGTAGTGCGGGTCGGTGGGGGAGCCCGTCGATGTCGGGATAGGAACGGATCTCGTCGAACAGCTCCTGCAGGGCTGAGTCGCCGGGTCGTTCTTTGAGTTCTCGCTCGACTCGGTGCAGGAGCGTGGTTGCGGCGTCGCTCCAGTTGGCGATGTGGGGTCGGAGTCCCTCGTGGTGCACGAAGAGTCGGAGGATGTTGCCTTGGAAGAGGGACGATGTCTCGGGTGGGATGAGCATTTCGGTCAGGGCTGTCGCCGCTGGGTTAGCCATGACGAGGTTCCAGGCTCGGTCGACGATGTAGGCGGGGAAGGGTTGGTGGGCCGCCAGGAGTGTTTCGAGGATGTGACGGACCTGTGACATCACCGGCTCGTCAAGACCATGTTCGGTGTATACGTCGGCGTAGCCGGCAGCCTTGAGCCAGGTGTTGCGTTCTCGCAGCGGGACTTCGAGCTCGGTCGCCAAGTGGATGATCATCTCGCGGCTGGGTGTTGCTCGTCCGGTTTCGAGGTAGCTCAGGTGCCGCTGCGACACTCCAGCTGCGACCGAGAGATCGAGTTGGCTCATCCGCCTCGCCGTGCGCCATCGATTCAGGATCTCACCGGCTGTCGTTCCCATCGTGGTTGCCATTGCGTCTCCTTGCGACGTGTACAGGGTACCCAGAGTGCGCTCCGGTTCGATGACCTCATAGGTTATTGATTTACCGCAGCTGGGGAGAGATAGTACGACGACACGACAAAGGAGCAACAAATGACAGTGTCAACGACGACGATTGAGGCCATATCTGCGCCACAGCGAACCTTTCTCGGCAGAGTGCTCGCGCAGAACGCCATGGTGTCCGGCGTGACCGGGCTTGTCTTAGTGGTTGGGGCATCCGGGCTCGACAGCTGGTTGGGGGTGAACCGGTGGGTGCTGGCGGGTGTCGGGGCCGGGTTGGTGGCGTTTGGAGTCGCCCTGGTGATCTGGGCCCGGTCCCCGAAGTGGCTGCTACGTGGTGGCCTGCTTGCGGTCGCTGGTGACGCCATGTGGGTGATCGGCACCGTGGCCCTGATCGCCTTCACCGACGAGATGACGGCGGCCGGAGATGTGGCCCTCGCCGGCGTGACCGCGCTGGTGGCGTGGTTCGTGGTGGCCCAGACGGTCGGACTCGTCAAGCTCGGGAAGGTGGCCTGAAACATGCCCGCGTTCAGTATCGAGACCTCACGTGTGGTCGACGCTCCTCTGGATGTGGTCTGGTCGGTCGTCTCGGATGCCGGCGGCTACCACACCGTGGTCGACACCCTGGCGCACACCGAGATCATCTCCGGGCAGGGCGACGGCATGGTTCGGCACTGTGTCGACACCAAAGGGCGGGAATGGAACGAAACCTGCACCATGTGGAACGAGGACGCCTCATTCCGGATGACCGTAGACCTCGCCAGCTATCCGGCGAGCTTCCGAGCCATGTTCAAAAGGGTCGAGGGCACCTGGTCGGTCACGCCCACCGAGACCGGCACGCTGATCACGATACGGTTCGACGGAGAGACAAAGCTGGGGCCGCTCGGCTCACTCGCCGTCGCCGCCATGGGCGGAGACGGCGTCCTCAGTGGGATCCTGGACGGCTACCAAGCCCAGATCAGCCACCGCCTCGCCAACCGACCAGACCAACAGTTGACAAGGTGAGGTTCGAACACCGCTCGAGTGCGGCGCCATGGCTGTAGGCGCCTGCACGAGGGTCGGCGAGTGCTAGCCGAAGTAACGAGCGTAGAGTCGGGTCGGATGCCGGTTGGGTGCTCGTCGTGGCGGCACCAGCCACCGAATCCAAACGGGGAGGGACGAATGCGGTCTGAAGATCTGAAGATGTCGTTGGTCGACGGCCGGACCCTGGCCTGGGCCGAGTACGGAGTGCCGGAGGGCAGGAGTGTCCTGTTGTTTCACGGCGGCAACGACTCCCGTTTCGCCGGACGACTACTAGCCGACGCCGCCACTCAAGCGAACATCCGTCTGATCTGTCCCGACCGGCCCGGATACGGGGCGTCGACCTTCTCAGACGGCCGCACCTTCCTGGACTGGGCAACCGACGTCGGGAGCCTCACCGATCAGCTCGGGATCGCCGGATACGGGGTAGTGGGCCATTCGGGCGGAGGCCCCCATGCCATCGCATGTGCACACGCCAATCCGGAGCGGGTCCATTCGGTGGCGACCGTGTCGTCGCCGGCACCGCCCGCCGCCCCCAATCGAGGGCTCCATCCGGCGTTCCGGCTGATGAACCTACTCTTCAGATCACCGTCGCTGTACCGGCCGATGGCGAAGAACCAGCTCAAGCAGATGGCCACCTCTCCGGACCGTTGGCTGTCGGTGTGGGGTCGAATGCAGCCCGCTGACGGTGAACTCTTCCGCCAACAGCCCGAGATAGCGGCCGAGATCGTTGCGGAGATGACCGAAGGTGCCCGACAGGGCGTCTCTGGGATAGTCCATGAAGCGAGCCTCTATCACACGGATTGGGGATTCGACCTACGCGACGTGCCCACGAGCTCTCAGATATGGCATGGTCGCCGCGATCGGCAGGCAGCGTTGGGATGGAGCATGTTCCTCGCCGAGGAACTACCCAACGGGAGTCTCCGCATCGACGAGCACGGAGGACATTTCTCCACCCTCATCAACAACGCTGACGAAATCCTCACCGGCATCGCCTCCGGTTCGTAGCAGGCGCCAGGCCCGCAACCCCCATCAGCAACCGAACCACCCCTGTAGCGCCCGGAGTCGATTCCCGGTCTCCGCTCCGCAGCCACACCAGATCACCCCGATATCGGACCATAACGACCATCTCTAGGAGTGCGCTGGATCGGCACTCACGTCGGCGCTCGCTGTGTCGACGCACATGAGGGCCCTCCCCAGTCGCCATAGACGATACGCTATAGCGATGAGGAACTTGGAAGACCGGGCGGCCGGCTCACTGTTGCAGTTGGCTCGGACACGGCTCGGATTGTCTCAGACGGCGTTTGCGGATCTGCTGGGGATCGCCCAGCCGACGTTGTCGGCGTATGAGTTGGGTCGTCGTCAGCCGACGTTGCCGACCCTTTTGAGGCTGCTGGCCCGAGCAGGGCTGGAGCTGCGTCTGGACCTAGCCGACCTCGACAACCAGGATGCGGTGCTCGCCGAGTGGGAGCGGAAGCTGGACGACGCGACCAGGGATCGGCTGAGAGCACAGGGCTACCGACTGGCCAGCGATGCTGGTAGGTAGACATTGGTGAGGCGCCAAACCTCGAGCCAGAGAATCGGGCGATCACGGTAGGGTGTTGTGATCATGGAAGGACTGACCAGAGCCGTTGCTCAGGTGCCTGCCCTGCCCGACGATCTCGACGACGTTGACTTCGAAAAGGCCAGCGGGGTCGTCGAGTTGCCGGTGCACATCCGTTGGAGTGGGCCTCCTCGCCGGTACGACCTCGCGGATCGGCAGCAGCGAGCGCGGGTCTATGAGCAGGTCCTCCGTGAGGGAAACGAGGACGACATCCGTCGTTTCATTCGGGTTGATGATCTCATCGACATGTGGGATGAGCTGGTGTTGCCCCGGCATGTTCGCCGAGCGTGGGTCGACTGGCTAGAGCTCCATCGGGGTGTTTCGCTGTCTTGCTGACACCTCTCCAAACGCGCATCGCTGAACTCGTAGCTGGTCTTCCGCAGGCTCGCAGCTTCGCGCTGGCCGGAGCGGGTGGTCTCTTGGTGAGGGGACTGATCGACCGGTCGACGCGTGATCTCGACTACTTCACGGTTCCGGGGGAGGAGGAAGCCGTGATGGCACTACGGGACGCGTTGGAGCGAGCGCTTGACAACGCCGGGATCGACCACCGCAGACAGCGTGACCTGCCGACATTTGTGCGTATCGAGGTGAGGGACGGCGAGGACGTGTGTGAGGTCGATCTGGCCGTCGCCGGGCCGTTTTGCCGGGTTGTCTGTCGACCGGAGGCAAGGCGGGCCCGATACGGGATCCCGTCCCGGCGGGCGGCGATCGGTCAATCCGCCAGACCCAGTTTGGCGGCTAGTCCAATCCGCTGAATCTTGCCGGTCGCCCCCTTCGGGATGTCGTCGCAGATCAGGATTTGGGTCGGCACCTTGAACGGAGCGACCTGTTCTGCCACGAACGATCTCAACTCCTCTGCGCCGACTGCAGAGCCCGCGGTCAGCACGACCGCAGCCCCGACCTCTTCGCCGAGCGTGTCGTGGGGGATCGCAAACGTGACCGCTTGGGCAACTTCCGGATGGCGAAGCAGTACCTCGTCGATCTCGAGGGGACCGATCTTCTCGCCACCGCGATTGATCTGTTCCTTGAGCCGCCCGGTCAGGAACAGGTAGCCATCGTCGTCGAGGAACCCTTCGTCCCCGGTCCGAAACCAGCCGTCGGTAAAGGAGGACATGTTGGCGTCCGGGTTGTTCTCGTAGCCGTCGAAAACGGTTGCGCCCTTGATTCCGACCTCGCCGCGCTCTCCCGGCGGGAGCGGCCGGTTCGTCTTGTCGAGGATCGCAATCTCGATGCCGGTCGGACGCCCGACCGAGCCGGCCTTCGCCGTACCGGGCGGCAATGGATTGGAAGCCATCTGATGGGCCGCTTCGGTCATGCCGTAGGCTTCGATGACCGGAACATTGAAGAGCTGATTGAGGCTTTCCAGGACCGGGCCTGGAAGCGAGGCAGACGACGATCTCACGAGCCGCAATGAAGTACCGCGGGCTCCCCGCGAACGCGCCATCACGGTCACCGCTTGATGCATGGTGGGAACGGCGCTGTAGTAGGTCGGATCGTGTGCCTTCAACCAACGGTGGAACTCGAGCGGGTTGAAACCCGGCGAACAAACGATTGAGGCGCCGGCCGACAACGGGGCGAGAAGCCCGGCAACGAGACCGTGAATATGGAACAAGGGCATGACATTCAGGGAGCGATCGTCATGGTTCAAGCCAAGCGATGCGGCGACGTTCCCGGCCGAACGCACGAGTTTCCTTTGCCTGAGCGGGACGATCTTCGGCCGCGAGGTCGTGCCGGATGTGTGCAGGACGAGAGCGACATCGTCGCTCGTCGGCTCATCGTCGACCGCACCGGCCGGATCCTGAACAGTCAGATCGAGGGAGAGGAAGTCTCCCGAAGAAGTGATCGTCGCCGTCCCTTCCGGCAAGGCAGCATGAGCGGCGGCCATCTCGCCGTCCGGAGTGATCAGTGCCTTGACTCGCAGATCATCCAGGAAGTATCGGAACTCCTCCTCCCGGTACGTCGGGTTGAGGGGTGCGGCGCATCCGACAACCGAAACCGCCAGGAAGACCAGCGCCATCTCCGGCCCGTTGGGCAGGACAATGGCGACCCGGTCGCGTGCTCCGATCCCGGCGCTCCGCAGCCGATCAGCCAGCCGGTTCACCTCTCGCCGTAGCGTCGCGTAGTCGATGGCCCGGCCGCCGGCGTCGAGCAGCGCTACCGCCGTGTCGTCGCCGGTTTCAAGGAGTGAAGCGATCGTGTCCATCGAGTCAGACTCTACTTGCGATCGTCACCGGTCGACTCTGTCCACCCCGCCGGCAGTTGATACAATCCGCCGTCCATCCGGGCTTCGGCGACGGCCGGTTTGGTGGTTTCCTCCACCTCGACACCGGGGACGATTGAACAAGGGGATGCAATGGACGCCATCACAGCGCAAGCGCAGCTGCGGGAATTCGTCCGCGGGTCCCTGGCGAAGCCCCACCTGACCGATCAGGATGACATCTTCGAGGTCGGGGAAGCGCCCTCGCTGTTTTCGATGGAACTCGTGCTCTTTATCGAGGAGAAACTAGGGATCCCTCTGGACGACGATGATCTGACACCCACCAACTTCGCCACGATGACCGCTATGGGCAGATTGATCGATCACAAACTGCAGATCTGATGACACCGTCATGAGCACGTATCGATGTGAGGTTCTCGATCCGAAGCTCATCGATCAGGTCGTCCCCTTGATACTCCAATTGGGGGCATCTTCCCGTTGCGACCACGTTGGGTACCTGACCTGGAAGTACCTCAACAATCCGTACATGGCCGACCCGTTGATCTGCGTGGTTCGTCATGAAGGCCGGGTCGTCGGAATGCGAGGGGTGTATGGCACGAGTTGGGTATTGCCGGGCATCGAAAGGCCCCAGATGCTTCCGTGCACCGCCGATACCGTGATCGCCACCGAACATCGCTCAGGGAGTCTCTTTGCCGAGTTGACGGAGTTTGCGCTGGCGAGGCTGGTCGATCGCGGGTTTCGACATGTGATCAACCTGGGCGCAACACCGGCCAATCACATTGCATCGATCGTCAGCCTGGGGTGGCTCAAGGTCGGGTCCTACGAACCCGTCGTTCGATCCACGCGGGCCGTCGCCGCTCCCGGTCGGACGCAGGCTCCTGCCAGGACTCCGTCGCCTCTTGATCCCCTGGTACGCCGGATCAAGAGTTCGGAGTGGCTCGGCAGAACGGTCAGAGAGATGAGAACGGCCCGGCGAAACACGTTCGGGGAGAGCCCTTTTGCCCACCTCGACCGGCGCCCGGATCGCAAGGGCAGCGGCAAGATACCGGAAGTCACGGCCGAGCCCCGGCCGCACACGATGGCGAGGGTTGCGGCTCAATTCGCCGTTCCCGGACGCATCCATCACGTGCGAGACGAAACCTACTTCGCCTGGCGGTACGGGAATCCCTTGGCCCGGGACCGTTGGTCGAACGGACGGGTGCATCGTCGCTTCTTCTTCTTGCACGGACGTAGCGGCGAGGGCTACGCAGTGCTCCAGGGCACCCCGGGTCGGTCCGATCTACGACTCATCGACTGGGCAGGAGACGAGGAGACCTTCGCGGTGCTGCTCGATACGGTGATGGCATCGATCAAGCCCGTCCGGCTCGGTACCTGGAGTGCCACGCTGCCGGGCGCAGTCAGGACTCACCTCCTGCAATCGGGGTTTGTGCCGGAGCGGGGAAACCTCCAGGCTCGCTGGCAAGGTTTGTTGATCAAGTCGTTGAACTCCGGCGGTGCCCTTCCCGGCGACCGGCAGCTTCTCGACATCGACAACTGGGACCTCCGGATGATTCAATCTGATGCGATTACCTGAGCCCGGTTGGATGAAGAACGTCGGTGCGCGGCGGGAAGCAACCTGAGAGCTTCGAACCTCATGCTCCTCAACGCTGGGCGAGCCACTCCCGCACGGTTGCGGCCACGGCCGCCTGGTCGTCGGGCTCGGCTGCCTCGCGCCGGAGCTGATCAACGGCCTCGATCACCCGCCCGGTGCTCTCTCGTCCCAGGAGGGCAACCCGCCGGAGAAAGTGCTGTTTTTCGGACTGGGTGAGGTCGGCTTCCCAATCGGCCAGCCAGCGCTCTTCCCGGCCGGGTGGAGCAGCCCACAACGTCACGATGGGTTCTTCGTCGAGGTAGATGCAGATGGAGGAACGGGTCGGGGTGATGTCGAACGTGACGAGTTCGTCGAGCTGAGCCCAGAGACCGTCTTTCTCGTCCCACTCCAGGTTTGCCAACGCTCCCAGGTCGATCAGGTCGAGCGGCTCGGCATCCTCGTCGGGGCTGTGATAGTGGTGGCGGCGCAGCTGAATATCGAGGCCGATCAGCGTATCCGCCGTGCCGACCGTTTCGTTTGCGCCGCTGGAATCCACCTGATGCTCCCGTCCCTCAAGGCCTATGTGGCTGAGGCTACTCGCCGCAGTCGGGCCCCGGTGCTGATCGGGTGATCCAGGAGCAGGCGATGGGTCGGGAAGCCTCTGGCCCGGCAGGCACTCGGGATCAGTCGCCCGCTCCGCCTGCGACATGCCAGGGGATCGCCTCGCCCGTCTGCACTTTCCAGAGCCCGGCATAGAGGCCGTCCCGGTCGAGCAGGTCTTCGTGGTGACCGGCTTCGGCCAGGCGGCCCTGATCGAGCACATAGATGCGATCGGCATGGCGGATCGTCGACAATCGGTGGGCGATGACGATCGTGGTTCGATGCCGGGTGATCCGTTCGAGCGATCGCTGAATCGCCGCCTCGGTTTCATTGTCGACCGATGAAGTGGCTTCATCGAGGACCAGAATGGGGGGATCGTCGAGCACCGCCCGGGCAATGGAGATGCGCTGACGCTGGCCGCCGGAGAGTTTCTGGCCCCGTTCGCCGACGACCGTCTCGTAGCCGTTGGGAAGATCCAGAATGAACTCGTGAGCTTCGGCAACACCGGCTGCGGCCACGATCTCCTCGCCGGTGGCGTCGGGCCGCCCGTAGGCGATGTTTTCCCGCACGGTGCCGTGGAAGAGGTAGACGTCCTGACTCACCAGGCCGATGGCGCGTCGAAGGTCTTTCAATCTGAGGTCGCGGAGATCGTGCCCGTCGAGTTGGAGCGATCCTCCCGTCACGTCGTAGAAGCGAAGCAAGAGCTTGATGAGGGTAGTTTTTCCCGCTCCGGTGGCGCCGACAATGGCGGTGGTGGCTCCGGCCGGGAGGTCTATGGTCAACTCGCTGATGATGGGATAGCCCGTTTGGTACTCGAACGTGACCCTGTCGAGCGTCACATGGCCGTGCACGGTGCTGCGGGGCAGCGCCACCGGTCCGTCGTTGATCTGTGGTTCGGTGTCGAGAAGGTCGAGGATGCGGTTGGTTGATGCCATGGCCCGCTGGTAGAGATCGAAGGTCTGGCCCAGCCGGGTGAGCGGCCACAGCAATCGCTGGGTGAGGAAAACCATGATGCTGTACGAACCCACCGCAAGCGAACCGTCGAGTGCCAGGAATCCCCCTGCCAGGAGTGTGCCGGTGAAGCCGATCAGAATGACCACGCGTATGAGCGGAGAGAAGGCAGAACTGAGGGTGATCGCGCTCCGGTTGGCCTCCTGATAGAGCCGGCTCTCCCGGCTGATCCGCTCCACTTCCCGCTCCTCGGACGTGAAGCTCTTGATGGTGGCGATGCCCGCCAGGTTGTTGGCGAGCTGGGAGTTCACCATCCCGGCCTGGTTGCGTACGGCCGCATAGCGCGGGGCGATCTTGCGTTGAAACCTCACCGACCCCCACAGGATGAACGGAATGGGCACAAAGGACATCCACGCCACCGACGGCGCCAGCGCGAAGAACATGCCTCCGACGAGCACCACCGTCGTGCCGACCTGGATCAGATCGTTGGCACCGGAGTCCAGGAAGCGTTCGAGCTGGTTCACGTCGTCGTTGAGAACGGCCATGAGACCACCCGTCGAGCGGTCCTCGTAGTAGGCCATTTCGAGGCCCTGGATGTGCCGGTAGGCGTCGATGCGGAGTTCGTGCTCGACGCTCTGGGCGAGGTTTCTCCAGTAGATCGCGTGGAGGTATTCGAAGAGAGACTCGAGCAGCCAGATGAGAAAGGTCAATCCGGCCAGAACGATCAACTGCGTTCGAGTGTCGGGGATGCCGAACCCGGCCAGGAACGAGTTCTCCTGTTGGACCACGACGTCGACCGCCGCTCCGATGAGCAGGGGAGGGGCGAGGTCGAACGTCTTGTTGAGTACCGAAAAGGTCGAAGCCAGAACGATCCGTTTGCGAAAACGGTTTGCGTACCGCCACAGGCGTCGCAGCGGTCCGGATGGTGGTGTGCGGGACATGGATGCGAAAGGTTACTCGGCGAGCGGAACCGGGAGTTCGGGAACCTCACCTGCGGCCCTCTGCGTCTCACCACTGAAACGTGAAGGAGGCAAGATGAAACTTCGTCCCGCCGTCGCGGTTCTTCTCGCTACGGTGCTGGTCGTGTCCGCCTGCACAGATGGGACGGAACCAACCGAGGTGCCCGATGTAGCCGCCCTGGCCATGTCCGACCTCGCCCGGGCTCCGGGCTCGGCCACCGACGCGGAGATCGCAGCGGTGGCCTCTTCGCTGCAGCAATTCGGTCTTGACCTCTACCGGGTAATGGCCACCGGTGAGGACAACCTGGTCATCTCGCCGGCGAGCATCATGCTGGCGCTGGCCATGACTTACGCCGGCGCTGAGGGAGTCACGGCCGATGAGATGGCTGCAGCTCTCCATTTCGACCTGGACGATGACGCCCTGCATCGGGCATTCAACGATCTCGATGCGATCCTGGAGTCCCGCAGTTTCGTAGGGCCCGAAGAAGACGGGGTGGTGGTCGGCACCGCCAACAGCCTGTGGGGTCAGCGCGGCGTGCCCTTCGAGCAGGCGTTCCTCGACACCCTGGCCGTGAACTATGGGGCCGGGATGCGTTTGGTCGACTTCGCTGCGGCTGCCGAAGAAGCCCGGCAGATGATCAACGAGTGGGTGGCAACCGAGACCAACGACAGGATCACCGATCTCGTTCCTGCCGGAGCCCTGGACGCTCTGACCCGGCTGGTCCTGGTGAACGCCGTCTATCTCGATGCGACCTGGGCATCCCAATTCGACCCGGAGAGCACCTACGACGGACCGTTCTTCCCGGCCGACGGAACCCGGGTCGAAGTGCCGCTGATGACGCAGACGGCATCGTTCCCCTATGTGGCCGGTGACGGCTGGCAAGCGGTCGAATTGCCATACCTGCGACACGAGCTCGCCATGATGGTGATTGTTCCCGATGAGGACCGGTTCTTCGACGTTGAGCGGTTGTTGAGCAGCGAACTTCTCGCCAACGTATTGGCCGGCCTCGCTCCTGTCGAAGTAGCGCTCACCCTGCCCAGATTCGAGTTTCGCACCCAGGTGGGCCTCAACCCTGCCTTGCAGGAACTCGGCATGGCAATGGCTTTCGATCCAGACTCTGCGGACTTCTCGAAGATGACCTCTGCCGAGCAACTCTTCGTCGGCGAAGTGATCCATGAGGCGTATATCAGCGTTGACGAGGAAGGCACCGAGGCGGCGGCCGCCACGGCGGTCGTGATGCGGGCCACGTCCGCGCCGCTGGAAACTGTCGAGCTGACCATCGACCGGCCGTTCCTGTTCGCCCTCCGGGATCTGGAAACCGGCGCCCTCTTGTTTCTGGGGAGGGTGATGAACCCGGCCGTCTGAGCGAGGTTGTTCTACAGGACGGCCAGAAACTCGAGCCGGTTTCCGAAAGGGTCGAACACGTAGAAGCGCCGGTAGCCAGGCAGCAGGTAGTCGGGTTTCACTTCGTAACCTCCGGCCCGGAGGCGTGCTTCCAGTTCGTCCAGGTCGCCAACCAGGATCCCCGGATGAGCCCGGCGGGCGGGCCGGTGGTCCTCTTCGACACCGAGATGAAGTTCGACCCCGCCATACCGGAACCAGGCACCGCCCCGGTCGGCGAGGGTGGCGGGCTTGGTCAGCTCCTCGCATCCCAGCACGGCACCGTAGAACGTGCGAGCCGTTGCCTCGGAGCCGGGCGGAATGGCAATCTGCACGTGATGGAAGAGCCAGGGCATGCCCGCAGCGTAGCGGTCCGAGTGATGCTGCCGACTCCTGCAAACGTCCGGGAACGCTCCAACACGGAGCGCGGTCGGGTTGGAGGCAGCGACGGTTGATCCGACCGTCACCGGGAGTGAGAATTGGGGCCCGGTAGTGGCCCCGGATATCACCACGAGTGAGTGGCCCCTGTGAATGCGGTCAATATGATGCGAGCGACCTACGTGCAATCGTTGACACATAGAGTGGCCCGGTGTTACGTTCGGAAGGAAGCCGCAGACACGTGGCTTCCGGGGCCGTCAGCATTGGGAGGTGCGATGAAATACGAGAAGCCAGAAGTTCGCGATTTTGGCTCGATCGTCGACCATACCTACTCGGTGGATAGCTTCCCCGGTGGGTCCGGCGAAGTGTGTGTGGTCAAGCTAGAGAGCTGATTTCACACAAGCGAGCGACTATTGATCATGGCCCGGGTCAAGGCTGCACACGCAGCGATGGCCCGGGCCGAGGTCTTGGTCATCGGGGCCTTCCTCGACGTTCCTCCGGCGCGGCTTCGCATGGATCCCGGGCGTCACGTGCGCGCTCTTCCGAACCGGCTGAGGCTTCGTGCCGGTCTCGCTGTGTGGTCCCACTGCCCAGATGTGCGACCGGCCGTTCGGGGGGGTACGACCTAGCTAGTCACCTTGGCAGTACCTGGAATAGTCCTGATCCACCTGCTCACAACGTTGACACGCAGAGTGGCCGGTGATACGTTTCGGAGGACGCAGCATCAGCTGCGTTTGGGGCAATCTGCATTGGGAGGTGCAATGACCTACGAGAAGCCAGAAGTTCGTGATTTCGGCTCGATTGCCGAGCACACGTACGGGGGATTCTACGGGTTCATCAAGGACTGTTTCCCGGGCGGATCCGGCAACAACTATGGCGGGTACTCCGGCCGTAGCGACTAGCAGTAGCAGCCGAACGCTCCCGGCACTGCCGGGCACAACACAGTGGCTCGGTCGACGGTCATCAGCGTGTGACGGTCGATCGAGCCACTGCTACGTTGTACGAGTCCGTTGCTCAATCGATCGAGCCGGATGAGGAGTTATGGTGGAAGCAAGTCAGCGTATTCGACGAAGTGACCGGGCGGTCTTCCGCGAGTTGACCGAAGACGAGGGCGGCGTGCTGCTGCACCTCGACTCGGGTGCTTATCACGGGCTCAATGCCATGGGAACCCTCATCTGGGGTTTGATCGGTGACGGCTCACCGTTGCTCGATCTCGTCGAGCAAGTTCGCGCCGGGCTCTCCGACCCACCTGCCGAACTGGAGGCCGACGTCACAGCCTTCATCAACGATCTGGTCGAGCGAGACCTGCTCGTTCTCGAGTAGGCGCAACCCGGCCGACCTTCAGCCGAGACAGGTGTCGATGATGCTCTCGATGACTCCTGGCAATGAATCCAGGGTCAACGGTCGTTCCAGATTCCAGCAGGGGATCCGCCCAGCCAATTCCGCTGCCAACCCGAAAGCGGCTGCCTGGCCCTGATCGGTGGGAAGGCGGAAACTGAGTCCGTAGAGATCTCGAACCGCGTCGGGCACCGGCGCCGGCTCCAGCACGATCGGTCCGTCCGATATCCGCAAGAACACGATCGCCCGCAACGGAACCGGGTCTCCGTTCCCCCGGGTTTCCGGATCGAGCACGAAGTAGGTACGTCCCGGCCGGGTCCGTGCAGCCGTGGTGCGTTCGAAGCTGAAACCCGAGGCGACGTCGGGCCTCGCCCGGATGACGGCCGGGCCGGGAAGCAGCGCCGGCTCAGGGTCCGTGACGGCGCAGCTCATGTCGTCGGCCAGCAAGCGGTAGCCGGCGGCATGGAATGCCCCCGCCAGGGTTGTCTTTCCAAAGGTCCCGGTCGCGGCCAGAATCAACCCCTGGCCGTTGACGTCGACCGAGCCGGCATGAAAGGGCAGCCGGCCCTGATGGGCCATGCTCACCGCCGCCGGGGTGCCCAGGATCATCGATTCTCGCGAGATCTGGTGGATGGGCGCCGGATGGACCGTGATCTCTGGAGGTTGGGTTCGCACCTCATAGGACTCGTCGGTTCCGATTCTCACCAGATAGTGGCCGGGGCCGAGCTCGAACAGCTCTGTCGGCAGGGTTGCTTCCTTGCCGGGGTCCCACCTTTGCAGCGACGTTCCGATTGCGTCCGGAGCCGGTCCGGGACGGACCGCCATCGGCGTACCGGCTCCTGTGGAGGTTCGCAGGAAGGCGAGCGGAACATCAGAGGTGATATCGAAGCCGTAGCACGAGCCGTTTGTCGCGGTGGTCATCACTCCCCAGCCGTTGCGGGCCAACACTCTAACTCTCAGGAGTCCAGCGAAACACGGTCCGGATGGTGGTGGCCCGCTGGTACGCTGCGGCGTTCCAGGAGGCACGAAGTGGCGAAGTACGACTTCACGGGTATCGAACGGAAGTGGCAGGACCGGTGGGAGACCGAGGGCCTCTACCGGTCGCGGGTCGATTGGGACAAGCCCAAACACTATGCCCTCACCATGCTGCCGTACCCGTCGGGCGACTTCCACATCGGTCACTGGTACGCGATGACCCCTTCCGATGCCAGGGCCCGCCTCATGCGCATGAAGGGCTTCAACGTGCTGTTTCCGATGGGCTTCGACGCGTTCGGGCTTCCGGCGGAGAACGCGGCCGTGCAGCGCAATATCCACCCGGCCAAGTGGACCTACGAGAACATCGACCGGATGCGGACCCAGCTCCGCTCCATGGGGACGATGTTCGATTGGGAGCGGGAGGTAGTGAGCAGCGACCCCGCCTACTACCGCTGGACGGAGTGGTTCTTCAAGAAGATGTACGAGCACGGCATCGCCTACCGCGACAAGGCCATGGTCAACTGGTCCGAGACCTTGCAGACCGTGCTGGCCAACGAGCAGGTCATCGACGGCAAGGATGAGCGGACCGGCCAGCCGGTGGTCCAGAAGCTGATGGAGCAGTGGTTCTTTGCCATAACCAGGTATGCCGACGAACTCCTCGAGTTTGAGGGCATCGATTGGCCGGAGCCGATCAAGACGATGCAGACCAACTGGATCGGCAAGTCTGAGGGAGCGGAAGTCAGGTTTGCCACCGAAGGCGGCGACGACATCGTTGTGTTCACGACCCGCCCCGACACGCTGTGGGGAGCCACCTTCATGGTGCTGGCGCCAGAGCATCCCCTCGTGGAATCGCTCACAGCCGCGGATCATCGGCAGGCGGTCGACGACTATCGCGCGATCGCAGCGGGCCGTTCGGAACTCGAACGCATGGAGACCGATCGCGAGAAGTCGGGCGTTTTCACCGGCGGGTACGCAGTCAATCCCGTGAACGAGGAACCTGTCCCGGTCTGGATCGCCGACTACGTTCTCCTGTCGTACGGCACCGGGGCGATCATGGCCGTGCCCGCCCACGACCAGCGCGACTTCGAGTTCGCCCGCCAGTTCGGGCTCGAGGTCGCACCCGTTGTCCAGCCCGCAGGGGGCGAGTTGCTGAACGGCGGCACGATGGAGGCCGCGTACGTCGGTCCCGGCACCATGGTGAACAGCGGACCGATCAACGGGGTCGAGACAACCGACGCCAAAGGTCGGGCCAACCCGTCGGTTGCCGCCGCCATCGACTGGCTGGAAGAGCAGGGAGCCGGCTCCGCGGCCATCAACTACCGCCTGCGGGATTGGTTGATCTCCCGCCAGCGGTATTGGGGTGCGCCGATCCCAATGGTGCATCGATCCGACGGCACCATCGAACCGGTCGCCGACGAAGATCTGCCGGTCATCTTGCCCGAGGACGTTGTCTTCGAAGGGCGAAGCCCGCTGAGCAGCACGCCGGCCTTCGTTGAGACCACCGACGCCGATGGACGGCCCGCCCGCCGCGAGACCGACACACTGGACACGTTCATGTGTTCGTCGTGGTACTGGTTCCGCTACCTGTCACCCGGCTACACGGAGGGCCCTTTCGATCCCGAAGAAGCCGCCTACTGGCTGCCGGTCGATGTGTACACGGGCGGAGCCGAACACGCCGTCATGCATCTTCTCTACGCCCGGTTCTTCGTCAAGGCCATGCGCGACATGGGCGTGTTCGGCGAGACGCAGGCAAAGATGCAGGAACACGGCCGGCCTGCCGCCGGGCTCTTCGACGAACCGTTTCTGGTTCTGCGCAATCAGGGCCAGATTCTCGGGGAGGAGCGCCGCGGGGATCGGCTGGTCATCGAGGGACGCCGGGACGGTAACCGGGTTTTGGCCACCTCGATCCGGGTCGATCAAACCGCCGATGCAAGCGCCGGGTTCGTCGTCGGCGAGTTGAAACGGCGCACCGAAAACCTCCTCCAAGTTGAGACGGAGGCCGGGATCGTCACGGTCGAGGTGCCTGAGACGGCAACAGTCGAGACCGAGGCGGTGCAGGGCGACAACGACGTTTCCCATCTCCGCCATCACCTCGATGTCGAGCGCATGTCGAAGTCGAAAGGCAACACGGTCAACCCGGACGACCTGGTCGAGCGCTACGGAGCCGACACCGTTCGGACCTACTTGATGTTCGCTTTCGACTGGGAGAAAGGCGGCCCTTGGGACAGCAAGGGCATTCTCGGCTCGTACCGGTTCATTCAGGATGTCTGGAAGCTGGGAACCGTCCGCTATGAACCCGACGAGTCCGCCACCGCAGAAGCGACGGTGGCCTCCACCGAGGCTCTGCGGCGCAGCGTGCACCAGGCGATCAGAAAGGTCGACCACGACCTGACGGCCTTCAAGTGGAATACGGCTATCGCCGCGCTGATGAAGCTGCGCAACACCCTCCAGGAGGCGTTGCGCGCCCGTTCGGTTTCCGCCGAAAGCTGGGCGGAGGCCGTCGAGGCGTTGATCACGCTGCTTGCTCCAATTGCTCCGCACGTCACTGAAGAACTGTGGCGCAGCCGGGGCAACAACGAGAGCATTCACCTGCAGTCGTGGCCGCAGTGGGACCCGGCACTGCTCATCGATGAGACGGTGACCATGGTGGTGCAGGTCAACGGCAAGGTGCGCGACCGCATCGACGTTCCGGCGGACATCAGCGAGGAAGATGCGATCGAGGCGGCACTGGCTGCCGAGCGGGTTCGCTCCTGGACCGAGGGCAAGGCGGTGCGGAAGCTGATCGCCCGCCCGCCGCGGCTCGTCAATATCGTGGTGGGATGAGCCCGGTATCGTTGCTTACCGCTTCGGGGATCCCCCCCGGGCAGGTGTCCTCCGCGCTCGGCGGGCTGGACCTCGATCAGGTCGACGTTCGTCCCGCCGGGCGGTTGCTGACCACACTGTGGGGGAACACCGTTTCGGCCATGACCCTGGGGACCAGGATCTACGTCAAACCGGATCTGCTGGATAGTGATCCCACCCGGCTGGGCTCGCTGATCGTTCACGAGCTCGTGCATGTTCGCCAGTGGGCGGATCTCGGGGTGCTCAAGTTCCTCTGGCGCTACATCTCCGGCTATCTCTCGGGCCGGTTCACAGGCCTGTCGCACCCGGAGGCCTATCGGGCGATCCCGATTGAGATCGAGGCCCGGGAGCTGTCGGCCCGGCTGGAAGGCCCGTTCGGTACGGTCTAGTTGCCGCTTCCGGCGCACGCAATGCTTCCGGTCGATTACCGTTGCCCGAATGCTCCTCGCATCGATTCCATCACCCGCCGCCAACGGCATCGAGATCGGCCCGATCGATCTGCGCTTCTACGGCCTGATGATTGGTTTGGGCGTCGTGGCCGCCATCATCGTCACCACCCGCCGCTATGCCCGGATGGGCGGCGACACGGTCGTCGCCGAGAAGCTTCTGGTGTGGGCAGTGGTGGCGGGGGTGATCGGCGCCCGGATCGCTTATGTTGCGCCCCGCTTCAGCCAGATCAGCGACCGGGGGTTCTGGCATCTCTTTGCCATCTGGGAAGGTGGTCTGGCGCTCTACGGCGGGCTGACGGCGGGAGTGATCGTGGGTGTCTGGCTCATCCGCAAGAACCATGGCGACGTGCCGGCCATGCTCGACGCCGCCGCCGTCGGCATCCCGCTTGCTCAGGGAATCGGCCGGTGGGGCAACTACTTCAACCAGGAGTTGTTCGGGACCCCGTCCGATCTGCCCTGGGCGGTAGAGATCGCCGAACGGTTTCGCCCGGCGGAGTACATCGACTCGGCCACTTTTCACCCGGCGTTTCTCTACGAGAGCCTCTGGAACCTGGCGATCGTCATCCCGCTGGTCCTGTGGGTCGAGAAACGGTTCTTTCTGCGCCGGGGCAACCTGTTCCTCGTGTACGTCATCACCTACGGAGTCGCCCGGTTCCTGCTGGAGTTCATACGTACCGATAACGCCACGATCATCGCCGGGATGAGGGCCAATCAGCTCTTTGCGGCGGTCCTGGTTGTGGTCTCGGCTCTGATCCTCTTCATCAGACAGCGTGGAGCGGTACCGGCATCACCGGAGGTGTGAGCGCGCCGTTAACCCCGGATTGACGTACCTGGACCGCAGGGACGTCACTCGATGACGATTCCTTCGAGGTCCTCTTCCGGTTCGGGATACCGCATGTCGAGCTTCTCGAGGGTATCGACCAGGACCCTGGACACAATCAGATTCCGGTACCACTTGCGATTGGCCGGAATCACATACCAGGGGGCGGACCCGGTGCTGGTTTTGGACAGCACTGCCTCAAAGGCTTCCCGGTATTCGTCCCAACGTCGCCGCTCGGCGAGATCACCTTTGGCGAACTTCCATTGCTTGTGCGGCTCATCCAATCGAGCCTGGAGCCGTTCTCGTTGCTCCTCCTTGGAGATGTGCAGATAGAACTTGAGGATGGTCGTTCCCTCGTCGGCCAGCATCTGTTCGAAGGCCTTGATGTGGTCGTAGCGGCGGCTCCAAACCTCCGGCGGCACCAGGTTGTGCACCCGGACCACGAGGACGTCCTCGTAGTGGCTGCGGTTGAAGATCACGATCTCTCCGGATCCGGGAGTGTGGCGGTGGACCCGCCATAGATAGTCGTGGGCCCGCTCCTGGTCGGTCGGCTTCTTGAAGCTCGCCACCTTGACGCCTTGCGGGTTTGTTCCGTCGAACACGTGGCGGATCGTTCCATCCTTGCCGCCCGAGTCCATCGCCTGCAGGACGACCAGGACCTTGTGCTTGCCCTCTGCGTAGAGCAATTCCTGGAGCTCTTCCAGCCGCTGGTTGAGCCTCTTGAGCTCGTATCGGGCAGCATCCTTGTCGCCGTCGAATGCGCTCCGATCGGCCGGATCCCAGGCGGCGAGATCGACCGGGGTCCCCGGTTCGATGCGGTAGCGGTCCATGAGGTCCTCCCATTGGCTTGCTGCTTCAACCTACTTCAACCTGTCGCTGCCAGCTGATACAAGAGGTCTGTTGGAGATCTCGAGGTTCGATACGTGCAACGTGTTCATGTGCTGGCGACACTCGCTGTTCTGGGCCTGGCCGGCCTGGCCGGCGCCTGGCTGGGAGCCCCGGACGTAGAGCCGCCGCCCGTCGCAATAGCTTCCGGCGAACCGGCCGACTCGCCGCGAGGCGATGGGCTCGAGTCGATCACCGTCCATGTCTCCGGCGCCGTGCGATTGCCCGGCCTCGTCACCCTCCGGGCCGGCGATCGGGTCGCGCAGGCGATTGCCGCCGCAGGGGGAGCTCTGGCCTTTGCGGAGCTGTCCTCCCTGAACCTGGCTGCGGCCGTCGACGACGGCGATCAGGTGATCGTTCCCGCGAAGGGGGCGCAGACGGCCGGCCCGACGGCGCCCTCTCCGGACCAGGGTCTGGTCGATATCAATCACGGGACGGCCGCCGATCTCGAAGCCCTGCCGGGCGTAGGTCCTGTGCTGGCCAAACGGATATTCGACTATCGCGAAGCACACGGTCCTTTCGAGACGGCCGAGGACCTGCTCGACGTGCCGGGCATTGGCGAGGGAAAGCTGGCCGCCCTGCGAGACGCAATGAACCTGAAGTGAATGCGCAGGCGGGGCGCTTGCGTCTGCCCTCCGGGCCGGAACGTTTGGCCCTTGCTGCCGCCGCAGCGGTTTGGGCCGGCACCGCCGTCGGGCGTTTGTCCGGATGGATGGGAGTTGTGGTCGCCGTGGTGCTCGGGGCCGCTGCGGTTGCAGCGATCCGACGGGGTGGGGCACTCGTCCTGGCAGCCTGCCTGATGGCAGGTGCTATGTCGGGGACCTGGGCGAGCGCCGATGAGCGGGAAACCCTGGCGGCGCCGACGTTGGACGGTCCGGTTCGCATCGCCGGGCATGCCATCGACGACGTCCGGCCGGGTCGCAACGGTGATTGGTTCCTGCTGCAGCCGACCCGGGTGCAGCAGGCCGGAATCTGGCTCGACTGGCACGGGCCCCCTCTGCTTGTAGGTTTGACGGAACCCGTCGACGTGGCTGCCCACCAGCGTGTCCAGATTGAAGGAACGGTTCGCCCGTCCAGCGGGTACGCTCGCGGCGATGCGTACGCCGGGCGCATCACCGCCCGCAGGGTGGTCTCCCTCGGCCCTGCTCGTGATCCCCTCTTCCGGGTCGGAAACCTGATCCGAGATCGGGTCGCAAACGGCTTGACGGCGTACGACGGTGCTCCCGCCGCGGCGCTCGTGAGCGGGTTCCTGATCGGGGACGTACGCAAACTGCCGGCAGTGGACGGCGAGCAGCTCCGGTCGGCGGGTCTTTCCCACTTCGTGGCGGTATCGGGCAGCAACGTTGCCGTCTTCCTGCTGCTCTGGTGGGTGATCACCGGGCCGCTGGCGATGGGGCCGCGGCGCCGGGCGATCACGGGTTTGGTCGGTCTGGCGCTGTTCGTGGTGATCACGCGGTGGGAACCGTCGGTGCTGAGGGCGTCCGCCATGGCAGGGCTCGTGCTCGTCGCTCGAACAGGCGGCATTGCGCTGACGCCCTGGTCGGCCCTCGGAGCTGCCGTCGCCGGGGTCCTGCTGGTGGCGGGCGAGCTGGGCAGCGATGTCGGCTTTCAGCTGTCGGTAGCCGCCACCGCGGGTGTGATCGCCGGCTCGAACATCTTCCACTTCGCCACAGCCCGTTGGCTGGCGGGCTCGCTCGGCGTAACCGTCAGTGCCCAGATCGCCGTGGGCCCGTTGCTCCTCATCCATTTCGGATCGGTCCCGCTCGTTTCCCCGCTGGCCAACCTGCTGGCAGCACCGCTCGTACTGGTCGCCACCGTTTCCGGCGGGTTGGGAGTGCTGATCGGGTTGAAGCCGCTCACCGATCTTGCCGTAGCTGCAGCCGATCTCGTGCTGGGGATCGCCCGCTTCTCGGCACCGTGGCCCCAGCTGGAGTTCGGAAGCATGGTGCTGGTGGCCGTGGTGCTCGGGGCGGCCCTGTGGCGCCCGATCCGCCCTCCGGCGGCGCTGGCCGGTGCCTGCGTGCTGGCCGTCGTCGTCTTTGCCCCCGCTTCCCAGCTTCGCGGTCCTGCGGTTGCGGTCCTCGATGTTGGCCAGGGGGACGCCATCCTCCTGCACGGACCCCACGGCGAGACGGTGCTGGTCGATGGCGGGCCCGACCCGGTACTGCTCCTCCGCAAGCTCCGGCAGATGGGGATCGACCGGATAGACCTGGCTGTTCTCTCCCACCCGCATGCAGATCACGCGTCGGGATTGGTTGCCGCTCTGGTGAACGTGCCGGTCGGGAGGCTCTGGCATCCGGGTTTTCCGGACGGTGGACCGCATTTCGAGGAGCTGCTGGCCACGGCTGCATCCCGGGGAATAGCCGTGGAGGTGCCTGCCGCCGGATGGACGGCAGATGTGGGCACCATCCATCTCGAGGTGCTCGGTCCCTTGCGGCGGTATGCCTCCCCGAACGATCAGTCGTTGGTGGTGCTGGCGACGATCCGGGGCCGGACGGTATTGCTGGCCGGCGACGTCGAGGTGTTCGCCCAACGAGAGCTTGGGCTCGTGCGGGCCGACGTTCTCAAGGTGCCCCATCAAGGTGCGGCAACCTCGGATCTCGCCTGGTTGCAATCGGTCGGGGCGGCCACCGCCGTCATCAGTGTTGGCCCGAACTCGTTCGGGCATCCATCGGCAGATGTGGTGGCAGCGCTGGAGGGCGTCGGGACGGAAGTGTTGCGGACCGACCGCGACGGTGATGTCGTCATCCCGCTTGGTCCGTGATGCGACGCGCTACGCTGCCGCGATCGCTCAGTTCTCGAGAGACGAACACATGCAGGAAGTGGCATCGTTTGAAACCGGGGGCCGCCGGTTCGATTTCACCGGCGAGAGAACCTATGTGATGGGGGTCATCAACGTGTCGCCAGAGTCGCGGAACCGGCACACGGTCGCCGATTCGCCCGGCGATGCACTCCGGATGGCGCGCGACTACCGGAGCTTCGGAGCGTCGTTCATCGACCTCGGAGGCCAGTCCTCGCACTACGAGAACCCGGAGTTGGCCGTCGAGGAGGAACTGGACAGGTTGCTTCCGGCGCTGGAACTCCTGGTGGACGACGGATTCGTCGTAGCCGTCGACACCTGGAAACCGGAGGTTGCGGCGGCGGCCGCGTCCGCGGGAGCAGCCATCATCAACGACACCGGGGGTCTCCAGGACCCCGCCATGGTCGACGTGGTGCGGACGGCAGCCGTTCCGGCGGTCGTCATGTACATCGAAGGCGAGAATCCGCTGCAGGTGGCGGACATGGAGTTCTCCGGAGACAAGGCAGCCACCATGGCCGAGCTCCTCGGGCGCCGGCTTGCCACGCTCGCATCCGCCGGCATCACCGACGTGCTGGTGGACCCCGGGCTCTCGATCAACTACCGCAGCGACTACCGCCGGTACACCTTGCAGCAGATGGAAGTCATCCGGCGGCTCGGTGAGCTGCGGGGCCTGGGCCATCCGGTGCTCATTCCCGTCCCTCGCAAACGCGAATTCCCCCGGGTGATGGCATACACGACGCTGGCGCTCGAATACGGCGCAGACGTCATCCGCGTCCACGATGTAGAGGCGGCGTGCGATCTCGTGCGCCTGTACGGCCGTGACGCCCCGGAGATGTCGTCGTGAAGCATGTCCTCCACGTCAAAGGACCATCCGACGCCGGACCTGGGGAACGGCAGGAGATGTTCGAGATCAGTCGCCGCTTGCTGGCGCAGGCCGGAGTGCCGCAATCCGGAATCCTGCGGATCGACGTGCCCGGCCGGGGAGCGGAAGAGCCGGGTCGAGGCGGCGTGCTGCGTCCCGCAGTCGAACCGATCGTTCCCGCGCTCCAGTCGGGGTCACTGTTTGGAGATCGTCAGGGTGTCGAAGTCCTCGATGCCCACGCCCTCCAGGCGGCCGAAGCGGACGTGATCATCGAGTTGCTGGAAGCGGCGGACCCCGAGGCTGTGACCATTGTGTTCCTGACGACCGGGGCGATGCCTGCCCGGCTGGGGAAGCTCGTCCGCTCGCTCGGCGAGATGATGGAGGTCAAGAAGCTGCGGGAACGGGACGCGGCAGATTGGCTGAGCCACGCGATACGCGACCGCAAACTGAAACTCAACGCGGACGCAGCAGCCGCGCTGTTGCAGCGCTTCGGATCTGATGTTGCGGGTCTGGCCCGGGCACTGGATCAGTTCTCTTCCGACCAGGAGGTGACTGCCGGCGACATTCTCGCACGGTTTCGCAACCGGCCCGACGAGCCGATGTGGCACTACGCGGATGCGGTGTCGGATGGGGATATCGGAGAAGCCCTGCGCCGCCTGGCCGACTTCCTGGTCCACGGCCATCCCCTGCAACTCATGGGGTTCCTCGAGAGCGACTTGCGCCGCAGATCACTGGCCGCTGCCGCTCCCAACCTCGAGACACTGGCCGAATGGCTGGGCGCGCAGCCCAAGTCCTTTCCCGTGCAGAAAGCGTGGCGGAGGCGGGGGAGCACGAGTGACAGCGACTTGCAGCGGGCTCTCTCAGCCCTGAGCAGGGCAGATCAGCTTCTGAAGACGGCTCCCGACGACATGCACCGGGTCACGATGGAGCGACTGACCGTGGCGTTGTGCCTCTGGTACGGGGGGAAAGCTCGCAGGGCGAGCTGAGCTGCGGCGGCCGTTCGGTCTCCGCGCGGCCCGTGATCAGGTCCCCAGGGTTTCCTTGACTCGCCGGGTCAGCCTGGCCTTGCGCCGCGCGGCCGTGTTCTTGTGAAGCACGCCTTTTGAAACGGCCGAGTCGATGCGCTTCTGAGCCGAATGCAGAGCCTCGGCGGCGGCACCGGCATCTCCGGACTCGGCAGCCGCCAGAGCCGCTTTCATGCGGGTCTTGAGTTCTGAGCGAATCGCCTTGTTGCGGTCGGAACGCTTCACGTTCTGACGGTTTCGCTTCATCTGAGACTTGATATTGGCCATACGGAGGACGCTTTCGTGATTCGAGGAATCGACCAGCGGCTCATCGCCGCGAGGTTCGAACGGACCGGAAGGTTAGCACTGTGCGTGCCATCGGTACAATGCCGTACCGCCTCCTTCGGAGCCTCGTTGAACATCCGCAACTTCAGCATCATCGCGCACATCGACCACGGGAAGTCGACGCTCGCCGATCGGTTGCTCGAACGCACCGGTGCCATCAGCGCGCGGGAAATGCGTGAGCAGGTTCTCGATACGATGGATCTCGAGCGCGAGCGCGGGATAACGATCAAAGCCCAATCCGTCCGGCTTGCGTATCGAGCCGGCGACAGTCAGGACTACGTGCTCAACCTCATCGACACGCCGGGTCATGTGGACTTCAGCTACGAGGTCTCGCGCTCGCTGGCCGCCTGCGAAGGGGCCGTGCTGCTCGTGGACGCCGCCCAGGGTGTTCAGGCCCAGACCCTGGCGAACGCATTCCTGGCGATCGAGGCAGGGCTGGAGATCATTCCCGTGGTGAACAAGATCGACCTCCCGGCCGCCCAGCCGGACCGGGCTGCGGCCGAGCTCGCGTCGGTGCTCGGTATCGATCCGGACGACGTCATCCGGGTCTCGGCCAAGACCGGGGGTGGAATCGACGAGCTGCTGGAGCGGATCGTTCGGGACGTACCCGCACCACCGCAGCATCCCGACCGGCTCTTGCGAGCCCTGGTCTTCGACTCCTACTACGACGCGTACCGCGGGGTGGTGTGTTACGTACGGGTCGTCGACGGGTCGCTCCAGGAGGGCGACACGGTGCTGTTCAGCGCAACCTCGGAGAAACACGAGGCCAGCGAAGTCGGCGTGCTGACTCCGCGAGCGGTCCGCGTTCCGGTGCTGGAAGCAGGTGAAGTGGGATACCTCATCACCGGCGTCAAGGAGATCGACAGGATCCGCGTCGGGGACACCGTGATGCACTCGGGTCGGATGGCCGAACCTCTGCCCGGCTACCAGGACCCGAAGTCGATGGTCTATTCGGGGCTGTTCCCTGCCGACGGCGAGGACTTCGAACGACTCCGTGAGGCGCTCGAGAAGCTCCGTCTCAACGATTCGGCCCTCGTCTATGAGCCGGAGACATCCCGTGCGCTCGGCTTCGGCTTCCGGTGCGGGTTCCTCGGTCTTCTCCATATGGAGATCATCCGGGAGCGTCTCGAGCGGGAGTACGGCCTGGATCTCGTTGCCACGGCGCCATCGGTGGCGTACCAGGTGACGCTCACGGACGGCTCCGTCCAGGAGATTCGGTCGCCTCAGGATCTTCCGGCCGCGGACCGGATCGACCACATGGAGGAGCCCTTCCTCAAGGCAATGATCATCGCGCCGTCGGAGTATGTCGGAACGATCATGGAACTGGTGCAATCCCGGCGCGGCATGATGGAGCACATGCAGTACCTGAGCCCCGAGCGGGTGGAGCTCATCTACCACCTTCCCCTCGCCGAGGTGGTTTTCGACTTCTTCGACAATCTCAAATCTCGCACGCGCGGTTACGCCTCGCTCGACTACGAACCGCTCGACTACCGGGTCTCCGATCTGGTCCGGGTCGATATTCTCCTCAACGGCCAGCCGGTCGACGCGTTCTCAACCGTGATTCACCGGGAGAAGGCCTACCAGTACGGAAAGCGGATGGTCGAGCGGCTCCGCAAGCTGATACCCCGCCAGCTCTTCGACGTTCCCATCCAGGCAGCGATCGGGAGCCGCATCATCTCGCGAGAGACGGTCAAGGCAACCCGCAAGGACGTCATCGCCAAATGCTACGGGGGTGACGTCTCCCGGAAGCGGAAGCTTCTCGAGCGCCAGAAAGAGGGAAAGAAGCGGATGAAGATGGTCGGCCAGGTCGAGGTACCCCAGGAGGCCTTCATCTCGGCCCTGCAGACCGACGACGATCAGTGACGGTCGCATCAGGCCCGCCGGACGCTCCAGCTCTGGCAGACACGGCCGCGGCATGGGCGGGGGCCTATGTCCACATCCCGTTCTGTGCCCGCTTGTGCCCGTACTGCGACTTCGCGGTGGTGACGGGTCGGGACGGGTCGGCCCAACGCTACGTCGAAGCGCTCCGCCGGGAAGTCGCCATGGAGCCCGCCTGGAGGACTCTCGATGCGATCTACGTGGGCGGCGGGACACCGTCGCGCCTCGCCCCGCATCAACTCGGTGCAGTTATCGACGAAATGAGGAGCCGATTCGGACTCGCGGGCGACGCTGAGGTCAGCCTCGAGGCCAACCCCGAAGACTGGAATGCTGCGCTGGCGGACGGTCTGCTCGAGGCCGGCTTCGAGCGGGTCTCGTTTGGTGTGCAGTCCTTTGATCCCGGCGTTCTCGAGTCGCTCGGACGCGTGCACACCCCCGATCAGGCGGCCGCCGCAGTGTCGACGGCCCGCACGTCCGGTTTCCGGTCGATCAATATCGACTTGATCTACGGCACTCCCGGTCACACCGACGCCTCATGGCGGGCAACGGTCGCCCGGGCTCTCGAGCTGAAGCCCGACCACCTCTCCCTCTACGCCCTGACGGTCGAGCGCGGCACCGAACTGAGCAGGGCGATTGCCGCCGGCGCCCCCGCCCCTGATCCCGACGCGCAGGCCGATGCCTACGAGGAGGCCGTGGAAGCCTGCCGGGCGGCCGGTCTGGTCCACTACGAGGTGTCCAACTGGGGGAGACCGGATCACGGGTGCGTGTACAACCTCCTCACGTGGGCACAGGGTGAGTACCTCGCGTTTGGGACGGGGGCACACGGACACCGCGATGGTGTGCGCCGGCGCAACATCCGGCGCCTCGATGCCTATCTGGATCGAGTTGAAGCCGATCTTCGCCCTCAGCAAGGGGCCGAGACCCTCGATCCGTGGGGCCGGGAGTTGGAGCGGCTGCTGGTTGGATTGCGGCGGGTCGCCGGGGTCGTTCCGGGACCGGGTGGCGAGGCTTTGGTGCGCAGTTCCTGGGGAGCGAGGCTGGTCGACGCCGGAGTGCTGGGCCTGGTCGGCGGCCGGCTGGTCGTGCTGCGGCCGCTCCTCGGCGACGAGGTCGGAAGGGCCGTCTTAGCACTCCAACCAGGAGAGCGCTAACGTACGAGGTATGTTGGACGAGCGGAAGTCCGAGGTACTGCGGGCGCTCGTCGAGGAGCATATTCGCACGGCTGAGCCGGTGAGCTCAAGAGCGATCCTCGACTTGACGCGGCTGAACGTCTCGCCGGCCACGATTCGAAACGACGTGGCCGCGCTCGAGCGCGATGGATACGTGGTGAAGCCCCACACCTCCGCCGGTCGGATTCCGACGGCGCTTGCCTACCGGTACTACGTCGACAACTGCACGCCCCGCCGCCTGCGGAGCTCGACTCGCACCAAGATCTCAGGGTTCTTCTCGAGCTTCCACCACGGCCTTGGTGAGTTGCTCAAAGACACCGGCGACCTCCTGTCGGACATCACGCACTACCCGTCGGTGGTCGTCGGTCCCGGACTCGGCGGCGAGCGGATCCACGGTGTTCATCTCGTTCAGATTGCCGGTCAGCTGGTCCTGGCCGTGCTGGTCACCGACTCGGGAAGAGTCAATCAAGAGCTGGTGCGGCTGGCAGAGCCGGTCCAGCCGAACGAAGTCGCACGGGCAGAGCAGCTCATGGAAGAGCTCCTCGAGAACCGTTCGCTGATCGAAGCGAGTGCCACCGCTGAGCAGCTCTCCCGGGAGTGGGCTGCCCCCGTCTCCGACCTCGTGCAGGGCGTTCTCGCCGCCGCGGGGCGAGCGGAAGAAGTGACCCGTGACGTCTACGTCGGCGGCACGAGCCAGATGGCATCCCTCTGGGAGGATCTGTCCAAGGTTCACCGGGTGCTCGAGCTGTTCGAGCGGGAAGCACTGGTGTTGAGCATTCTCACCAATGTGCCGGAGGGCACCGGCATTCAGATCGGCGGGGAGCTCCCGGTGAACGACGACGTCGACATCGCGGTGGTATCGACGACCTATCAAGTCGGTGGAAAGGCAGGCGGCAGCGTCGGGGTCATCGGGCCGATGCGGATGGATTATCGCCGTGCCATTTCAGCCGTTGAAGAGGTTCGGGAGAACCTCGAGGAGAGCCTCGGCTCCGCATGAGCAAGGATTTCTACGACATTCTCGGCGTAGCGCGCGATGCCTCGACCGAGGAGATCAAGAAGGCCTTCCGGAGGATGGCTCGCGAATCCCATCCCGACGCCAACCCGGACGACCCGACCGCCGAAGCCCGCTTCCGTGAGATTGCCGAGGCCTACGAGGTCCTGTCCGATCCGGAGCGGCGGCATCGCTACGACCGCGGCGACACCATCGACCTCAACGATCTCTTCGCTTCGTTCGGTGGTTTCGACGACCTGATCCGCTCGGTCTTCGGCGATAGCGGTGTCTTCTCCTCGGCGACCCGCCAGCCGAACCGGGGCCGGGACGTTCTGGTTCCGGCTCAGATCACTCTGGCGGAGGCGGCGTTCGGAGTCACCCGTGAACTCGACTTCGCCTCTCTGGTGGCGTGCGAGACCTGCCAGGGGTCGGGAGCAGCTCCCGGCACGAGCCCGGAGACTTGCAGCAAGTGCGCCGGTGCGGGTGCAGTCCGCGTGGCCCGGCGCGGTTTCCTGGGATCCGTGATGACGTTGACGGCATGCGATCTGTGCTCGGGGACCGGTCAAATGATCAGAGTGCCGTGCGAGACGTGCCACGGCAACGGGTTGACGTCCGGTGAGCGATCGGTGAGTGTCGAGATTCCGGGTGGAGTGTCGGAGGGCACCAGGTTGCGGCTGACCGGACAAGGTGAACCCGGTCAGCGGGGAGCGCGTCGCGGGGATCTGTATGTAGAGATACGCGTTGAACCGGACGATCGTTTCGTTCGAGATGGCGACGATCTGATTGTCCGCGTCGAGCTCGGGATGGCACAAGCGGCTCTCGGTACCCGCATCGACGTACCGCTCGTCGAGGGCGGACTTCAAGAAATAGAGATTCCCCGGAGTACCCAGCCGGGGACGGTCTTCCCGCTGCGCGGCAAGGGTATGGAGCGACTCGGGAGGCGGGGACGGGGTGACATGCTCGTCGAGGTCAACGTCCATGTGCCCGACGATCTCTCCAAAGAAGAGGAAGAGGCGCTGCGGGCCTACGCTGCCGTGCGGGGTGAAGAGACGAGCCGCGGGCGACGGCGGCGCCGGAGCCGGTAGTGAGGTCGTCCCCCGGGGAGGGGTGCTGAGTGGCTCACGTCCCGCATCTCTACGTGCCGCCACCCTGGAACGAGCGTGTCCTTCCTTTGACCGACCACCAGGACCACCACCTCCGTCGCGTCCTCCGCTCCCCGAACTCGGCTCCCCTCACCTATACCGACGGGCAGGGCGCCCTTGGTGGGGGCACGCTCGGACCCGGGGGGATAGAACGGGGCGAGGAGAGCCGCACGCCGCGGCCGTCTCCTGCGTTGACCGTCGCCGTTGCTCCGCCGCGAAACTCCGACCGTGCTCGCTTCATCGTGGAGAAGCTGGCCGAGCTGGGCGTCGACCGCTTGCTGTGGGTCACCTCAGCGTATGGACAGGCCGGACCACCCCGGGCCGAGAAATCGGTGCGGTGGGCCGTGGGATCGTTGGAGCAGAGCAGGGGTTCGTGGATCATGGACATCGGTGAGGCCGGCTTCGCGGACCTGCCGGATCCGCGATGGCTGGTCCATCCAGGGGGAGGCGGGCTGCCGCCTCCGCATGAGGATGTCACGCTCGTTATCGGTCCGGAGGGTGGCTTTTCGCCGGATGAAGTTGCTCGAGCCGACACGACGGTGGGCCTGGGCGCTAGGGTGCTTCGAGTGGAAACGGCCGCGGTGGTGGCTGCGGGACTAGTTCTCAGCCACCTGGGGAGAATGAACACGTAGAGGGAGCATTTCTGCTCGATATCGGGTATAATTTCACGTAGAGTGACAAGCAGATCGACCTGGACCGACCTGTCCTGGTACCATCTGTGAGCACCGTCGGAGGGGAGACATGACGGATACGTACAACCAGACCGTTGGTGAGCGCCTGCGTGCCATCCGGCGCCAGAAGGGTCTCTCACTCCAGGAAGTCGAAGCGTTGTCGCACCAGGAGTTCAAAGCTTCGGTGCTGGGAGCTTACGAACGCGGCGAACGGTCTCTCTCGCTGCCCCGCATGCACCGCCTGGCCGCTTTCTATGGCGTTCCGGTCGACCAGCTCCTTCCGCAGATTGAACGTGGCAAGACCGCCGTACCTTCCTGGTCCAGCGGTGGCGTCACCATCGACCTGAGCAAACTCGAAAGGACCGACGGAACCACCGCCGAGATCCTCGAACGCTTCCTGCGGGCCATCCAGATCATGCGCCAGGACTTCAACGGAAGAGTCCTCACAATCCGGCGGAGCGACCTGCAGTTGCTGGCCGGTCTCCTCGAGGAAGACGAGAAGGCGCTCGGTGAAATGCTGGTGAGCATCGGTGCCGCAGACGCCGGCACGACGTAGCGTTCAGCTCAGAACTCTCGGTTGCCGTCTCAACGCGGCTGAATCGGACGAGATTCGAGCTGCTTTTACCGCCCGGCATTTCAAGAACAGCGATACGACCCCCGATGTAGTCGTCGTCAATACCTGCACGGTGACGGCAGAAGCCTCCAAGGCTTCGCGCAAGCTGATCCGCCGATCCATCGCCGACCATCCTCGTTCGATGATCGTTGTCACCGGGTGTTACGCGGTCGCCCAGCCGGAGGCGGTTGCCGCCATCCCCGGCGTCGATCTCGTCGTTCCCAACAAGGACAAGGACCACCTGGCTGCCTTGATTGCCGGCGACGTCGACATCGCATCGACTCCCGACCGACGTTCCGTCCGGGTTCGGGCCAACCTGAAGATCCAGACGGGATGCGATGAGCTGTGCTCGTTTTGCATCGTTCCCCAAACCCGCGGCGAACTCTCCAGCCGGAGCTCGGCCGAAGTCGTGGCGATGGCGCGGGCCATGGTCGAGGCAGGCACCCGCGAGGTCATCCTGACCGGGGTGCATCTGGGGAAGTACGGATGGGACCGGGCGGGGGAGAAGCGGCTGGCGGACCTCATCGCGCGAGCTGGGGAAGGTAGCCGGACTGGCAAGGATCCGGCTCTCCTCGATCGAGGCGTCGCAGATTGATGTTTCGCTGCTCCGCGCCCTGGCCGACGAACCCAAGGTCTGCCGGCATCTCCACGTTCCCCTGCAGACGGGCCACCCCGGTCTGTGGCGATCCATGGGACGGCCGGGAACCCTCGAGCATTATCTGGAGATCACCACACGGGCAAAGGAGATCATCGACGGCGTCACCTTGACCACCGATGTCATGGTCGGGTTTCCCGGCGAGGACGAACACGCTTTCGCCGCCACCGTCGAGGCCGTCGAGTCGGTGGGATTTCGCAAGCTTCACGTGTTCCGGTTTTCGCCTCGTGCCGGAACACCGGCGGCAACACTGGCGGCGCAGGTTGACCCGGTGACTGCCCGGGATCGCTCCGACCGGCTCAGAAGCACCGGCAATCATCTGCGGGCCCGATGGTTGCGGAGCCATGTAGGCGACGCAGGTGCAGGTGCTGATCGAGAAGAGCGGACCGGCGCCTGGGAGCCGGGAGGGCATGCCCCGCCTTAGCGGATTGACCGACACCTACCTTCGCGTGCATACGGCGGGTCCGGCAGGTCTCGTCGGACGGCTCGTCGACGTCTTGGTAACCTCGGCGGGACCGGAATCCGTGGAAGGAGACATCGTTGGAGGACTGCCTGTTCTGTAGGATCGCCGAAGGGTCGATTCCAGCCGATCGCGTCGCCGAAACGGAGAGCGTCCTCGCCTTTCGCGATATCAACCCGGCCGCACCGACCCACATCCTGCTCATCCCCAAGGACCACGTGGCCGATTCCGCTGCTCAACTCCAGCCGGAGCACGGACCGATGCTGGCGGAGTTGTTCTCTTTGGCGGCGAGCGTGGCTGCCGATGAACAGCTGGATCGGGGTTGGCGGCTGGTCACGAACGTCGGCGTCGGCGCCGGGCAAAGCGTTTTCCACCTCCATGTGCACTTGCTGGGCGGCAGAACCCTGAGCTGGCCTCCGGGATGAGGAACCTCCTGCCCTTCGGAATCGTTGCTTCGGTAATGGTCGGGTCGCCCGGTATACTGCTGGAACCTTATGGTTTCCCCTCGTAACGAGGATTCTTTGCTCGACACGCCTGCTACCGAAGTCCGGTTGCGCGTCCCCTCCAACCACTTGATGCTCGAGTTGGTTGGAGAACACGACGCGCATCTGAGGCTGCTCGAAAAGGCCTATCCGGATGTGCGGATCATCGTCCGGGGCAACGAGATATTGATCTCGGGCGAAGCCTCTCGCGCCGCCGAGGTCCGGACGGTTACCGAGGAGTTGCTCATCCTGGTCCAGGAGGGCCAGGGACTCGATGCCGACCGGGTCGGCCGCGTGATCGACATGGTTCGCGATGATGTGGCGAGTCCTTCCGATGTGCTCACGGAGGGCGTGCCGGTGGGTCGCGGCAAAATGGTCCGTCCCAAGACGGTCGGGCAGCACAAGTACATCGATGCGATCCGGGAAAACACCCTGGTGTTCAGTGTCGGGCCGGCCGGGACGGGCAAGACCTATCTGGCGATGGCGGCGGCGGTGGAAGCGCTGAGCTCGGGGGCCGTGCGGAGAATCATCCTCACCCGTCCGGCGGTGGAGGCAGGCGAAAGCCTCGGGTTCCTTCCGGGTGATCTCATTGCCAAGATCGATCCGTACCTGCGTCCGCTCTACGACGCCCTCTACGAGATGCTCGGACCGGAAGAGACCTCTCGATTGATGGAACGGGGCACCATCGAGATTGCACCGCTCGCCTACATGCGAGGCCGGACACTCAATGATGCGTGCGTCATCCTCGACGAGGCCCAGAACACCTCTCCGCCGCAAATGAAGATGTTCCTGACTCGTTTGGGGTTCAATTCCAAGATGATCATCACCGGAGATATCACTCAGGTTGATCTGCCGATCGGGAGAGGGTCCGGGCTGCGAGTGGCCCGCGATGTGCTGCAAGGTATCCCGGGAGTGGCGTTCGTCGAACTGTCGTCCCGCGACGTTGTCCGGCACCGGATCGTGGCCGCCATCGTGGATGCCTATCAGCGCTTCGAAGAGAACGGTGGATCATGAGCGACCATGTCACCCGTGCGTGGTTGGTCCGGGCGGTCATCGTCGCCTCCACGATCGCCCTCACCTGGGGTGTGCTCCTCATCGGGCAACAACGCAGCGATATCACGCTGACCGTTGGGGAGGCTTCGCCGGTGAGCTTCGTGGCCGACGGACCGGTGGTCGTCATCGATGAGGCAGAAACCGAGGCGGCTCGCCAGGTGGCCGCGGACGCGGTCGACCCGGTCTTCACTCCCGATCCAGACCGAACCCGCGGCGTGACGGATCAGATCGCCGTGCTCATCGATACCGCCAGGACGGGCGTGTATCGAGAAGATGTCCCGACCACCACGACGACGGCCACCTCGATTCCTGAACCCGAACCGACGACCACCACCCAACCCACGACCACTACGGCCGGGGAGGGCGAAGAACCGGCGTCGACCACGACGAGCGAGCCTGCAGCGCTGACCGCGGGAGTCCAGGGTTTTGTCTACCTGGACGCCGACGGCGACGGGTTCTTCCAAGCCGAATCGAGTGATGCGCCGTTCGCTTCAGCGACCGTCAACCTGGTCGACTCCGAATCCCAGGAGTATCGGACGGAAACCGATGCCAACGGCGTGTTCACCGTCGTGGGGATTGCCGTCGGTGAGGTAACGGTGACCGTGTCGGAGGATGATCCGCGTCTGGAGCACTTCGGTTCCTCAACCGGAAACACTCAGGCGGTGTACAACGCTCGGGCCGACACCGTCACAGAGGTGGCGGCCGTAGGTTTCGCACCGCTGACCAGGACGCTCGAAACCCAGCAACAGGGATTGTCCGGTGCTTTCCCGACGCTGCAACCCACCACGGTCGAAACGCTGACGATGCTGGCAACCGCAGACATCATGCGATCTGCGCAGGGTTTGCGACCCTATCTGTCCGAGGTGCAGGAAAAGGCGATAGCCCGGGCGGCCGATGTTCTCACGGACGGAATTGGCACCACCGAGGAGCTGGCGGCCGCAGTGCGTGCTCTCGACGTGAACTGGCCGCCGATCATCTTCGACGATGAGTACAACCCGGAGGCGAGCGCGGCGGCGGCCGACGTTGTGGCCAATACCCTGGTCATCAACGAAACCGAGGATGTAGCGGCAACTGCGGCGGCCCGGGCTGCCGTACGCCAGGGCGTCGAAGTCGTATCGGTTACGTTCCGGCCGGGCGACACCATCGTGAGCGAAGGCGAGATCGTGACCGCAGTGGACGAAGCTGCGATCAACCAGCTCGGTCTTCTGAATCAGACCGGTCTCGAGGTCCTGGCGATGCTGGCGGTCGTCACGATGCTGGTCGGGATGCTCTCGTTCTACCTCGCCAGGTTCCGCGAACAGTTCTGGGCGAACACCAAGCGGGTGATCCTCTTTGGAGCCCTGATTGCCCTGGCTGCCGGCGCCGACCCGTTTGATCGGCATTCTCACCCCCGACGACAATCTCACGGTCGGCTACCTGATCCCGGCAGCCACGTTTGGGTTCATGGCGGCCATCCTGTTCGACGCTCGCATCGGTGTGATCATGTCTCTGGCGGTCGGTGCGCTCACCGGCATCGCTACCCGCGATCCGGGCTTGACGCTGTTCGCCTTGCTTTCGGCCATGTCGCCGATTCCGTTCGTCTCATCGATTTCCGCCCGGGGCGACCTCCGGAAAGCCATCGTGTATACCGCGCTGGCCCTCACGCCACTCGCTGCTGCCATCTCGTGGTTCTTCGTAGGGCCCGAAACGGCAGCCGAAGCTGCCCTCTACGGATTCTTGAACGGTTTCCTGTCCGGCCTGGTCGGCGTGACCGCCGTATCCTTCTTCGAGATCATCTTCGACATCACCACGACGTTGCGCTTGCTCGACCTGACGGATCGCAACCACCCTGCCCTCCAGATGCTCGAGGAAAAGGCGCGTGGCACTTTCAATCACTCCCTGCTGGTCGGAACGCTGGGTGATCGAGCGGCCAAGTCGATTGGCGCCAACAACCTCCTGGTCCGCGCGTCGGCGTACTACCACGACCTCGGGAAGACCAAGAACCCTCAGTACTTCATTGAGAATCAGTTCGGAATCTCGAATCCACACGACTACATGCGACCGGAGGAATCGGCTGCGGCCATCCGGCAACATGTGACCGACGGAGTGGCGCTGGCCAGGGAATACCGGATCCCCGAGCTGGTCGCCGAGAGCGTGGTCGCTCATCACGGTGACGGCATCATGCGCTACTTCTATCACAAGGCCATCGAGCAGTACGGCGAAGACAATGTCGACGTCGAGGACTATCGGCATCATGGTCACAAGCCGCGGACAAAGGAGAACGCAATTCTCATGATGGCCGATGCGCTGGAAGGCGCGTCCCGGGCCGTCTTCGCCGACGACGATCCGACTCCCGAGAAGATCCGGCGGGTGGTTGAGCGGGTGGTTGGCGAGAAAGTGGCGGACGGTCAGTTGTCGAGTGCGCGTTGACGCTCGGCGAACTGTCGCGTGTCAAGGAAGCATTTGTCGATGCGCTGGTCGGTCACTACCACCAGAGGATTCCCTATCCAGATTTTCCCGACACGGCAGAGGTGCCGGTCGGAGAGCCGGCTTCCAACGTTGCGATCCTGCGACCCGATCGCCCGGGGCCCGATCAGGCCACCGGCGGCGGAGAGGGGACACCATCTCCGAGCGACGCCACCAACGTGGAGCTTCGTCCGTGAGCGTTTTCTTTGCGGACGAACAGGATGACCCGATCGACGCCGGGCCGCTCCGGCGGCTGGCCGAACTGGTGCTCGACGAGGAGGGCTTCCCTCATGACACTGAAGTCACGCTGCTCCTGGTCGACCAGGAACAGATTGCCACCTACAACGATCGGTTCATGCATCGGGAGGGAGCCACGGACGTGCTGGCGTTTCCGGTCCAGCACCTGGAGCCGGGAGTCGTGCCGGAGCGTCGACCGGGCGGGCCTCCCCTCAACATCGGTGATGTCGTGATATCACCTGCCTACGTGCGAGCGCAGGCCGAGGCCGCCGGGGAGGTTTTCGATGACGAGCTGTCGTTGATGGTCGTTCACGGTTTGCTGCACTTGCTCGGATATGACCACCAGGACGACGACGGAGCCGATCTCATGGAGGACCGGGAACGCGAACTGCTGGCGAAGGCTCGGAGGATACGAACTTGATCGTTGCGTTTGCCTCGTCGGTGTTGCTGCTGATCATGGCTGCGGCCTTGAGGGCCTCCCTGGCATCGTTGATTCGAACTCCCCGGGCCGACGCGCTCCACGCTGCGGCCGAAGGCGATGACGGAGCGGAGCGGGTCGCCGAGCTTCTCGAGAATCGCACCCGGCTCCAGCCGGCGATCGGCATGGTCCACTCCGCCTTGCTCGTGGCGGCTGCACTCCCGGCTACCTGGGCTGCGACGGAGTTGACGTTCGGGTGGCGTCTCCTCCTGCTCCTGGTCGTCCTGGGTATCGCCCTTGTGGTTCTCGGCGAGTTGCTGCCGCGCGCCTGGGGTCGCGACCACCCGCGCCGGATTGGCGTACCGTCTGGCTCCGATGCTGGACGTCGCCTGCCGGCTGGGGGACCGTGCCGCGGATCTGGTCGCCGACGACGAAGTGACGGAGATTGCGGAAGATCCCGACGACGAAGCTGCGCAGGAAGAAGAGGAACGGCGCCTCATCACTTCGGTGTTGGAGTTCTCAGAGACGATCGTCCGCGAGGTCATGGTGCCTCGCACCGACATGGTGACGATTGGTTCGGACGCCACGTCGGACGAAGCGCTCGATGTTGTCATCGAACACGGCTACTCGCGGCTTCCGGTTACGGGCGAGGGGACGGACGACATTGTCGGGTTTGCCTACGCCAAGGATCTGCTCAAGATCATGGACCGGGGAACGGGCCCGCAGCCGGTCACGGAGCTCATGCGGCCCGTGTACTTCGTTCCGGAGACCAAACGAGTGTCGGACCTCCTGCGCGACATGCAGGCCGGCAAGGTCCATATGGCCGTGGTCGTCGACGAGTTCGGGGGGACCGCCGGGTTGGTGACTATTGAAGATCTCATCGAGGAACTGGTCGGCGAGATCGTCGACGAGTACGACACCGAGGCGCCTCTGATCGAAGAAACGGGTGACCACGAATATCTCATCGATGCCCGGTTGTCGGTGGAAGAACTGGTTCAGGTGCTGCAGGTCGAGCTACCGCACGAGGAGTGGGACACCGTTGGGCGGGTTGGTGTTGGGTTTGGCCGGCCGAGTACCCCGCCAGGGCGAATCGTTCGAGCACGAAGGCGTGACGCTGAAGGTCGTTCGGGTCCAGGGCCGCCGGGTAGCGCAGGTGCAGGCTTCAACCTCCCGGGTCGACAGCGCAACGTGAAGTCCGGGTTCGTCACCGTTGTCGGAAGGCCGAACGTGGGAAAATCCACGCTCGTCAACGGCCTCGTCGGCAGCAAAGTGTCGATCACGTCTTCCCGGCCTCAGACCACCCGCAACGCGATCCGGGGCGTAGTGACGCTCCCGGGTGTCGGCGAGCCCGAGCATCAGATCGTGCTGATCGACACGCCGGGCCTGCACAAGCCGCGTACCAGTCTGGGGGAGCGGCTCAACAAGCTCGTGTACGGGACGCTGAGCGAGGCCGACGCGATCGTCTTCGTCGTGGATGCAACCCAGGACATAGGACCGGGCGATCGCAGGATCGCCGAGCGCGTCAAGGTTCCGGGAACTCCGGTGATTCTCGTGGTGAACAAGGTCGATATCGCTTCGAGAACGCAGATCCTCGAGCAACTCACCGAGGCTGCCGAATGGGATTTCCACGCCTATGTGCCCGTGTCGGCCCTGACGGCCGACGGATTGGACCGTCTGGTCGGCGAGCTGACCGGTTTGTTGCCCGAGGGCCCGCTCTACTTCCCCCGCGACGTCACAACCGATCAACCAGAGCAGTTGCTCATCGGTGAGATCGTTCGCGAGAAGTTCCTGGAACGCCTCCGGGAAGAGCTGCCCCACTCGCTGACCGTCGTGGTGCGAGAGATGGAGGAGCGGCCCAACGGGGTGCTGTACGTGGACGCCATCCTGGTGGTTGAGAGAGATTCGCAGAAGGGAATCGTGATCGGCAAAGACGGAGAGATGATTGCGGCCGCAGGCGCGGAAGCGCGTCACGAGATCGAGGCACTGCTGGGGACCAAGGTATTTCTCGATCTGCGGGCGAAGGTCGAAAAGGATTGGCAGCGCGATCCCCACTTGCTCGATCGGCTGGGATTTCAGGAGTGACGGCGAAGCTTGATTATCGGGGTCAAGTGGAGCGGATCGTTTCGTTGGCCGCCGACGGCCTCCTGGCCGAGGCGGCGCTGGAATATGCCCGCTTTGCCTATCCGGATCTGGATGTGGGCGCCTACCTCGACCGGTTGGCGGCTATGGCGGGATTTGTCGACGGGACCACTCATCTGGATCTGCGCCGGGTTGTGGCCATTCGTGAGGGGATGGGCGGCGACATCGACGCGTACTACGACCCGCGCAATTCCTTCCTCAATGAGGTGATGGACCGTCGCAAAGGGATCCCGATCAGCCTGGCGGTGATCTGGATGGAAGTTGGCAGGCGAGCAGGGATCAACGTTCAGGGGGTCGGGCTGCCCGGTCATTTCCTCATCTATGCCGGCGGTCAGCTCGTTGATCCGTTCGGTGGGGGAGAAGCGATCGGGGCAGACGAGGCGGCTGCGCTGTTTGCCGAGAACTATGGGGGAGCGCCGCGCTTGAACCCGGAATGGCTCGAGCCCGTGGGCCCCGAGTCCATACTCGAGCGCATGCTGGGCAACCTCATTGAGGCGTACCGGCGGGCCGCCGGTGAGCCCTTCGACGGATTCCAACCACCGGAGTGGATCCGGGCTTGCCTGGACGAGTTGCAGCGCCGCCGGGCCTGACCCGGATCAATCGACGAAGGCGTCGATCTTCGCAGCCAGCTCGATGTCCCGCTCGGTCAAGCCGCCCACGTCGTGGCTGGTGAGCGTTAGCGTCACCTTGTTCCAGCGGATATCGATGTCGGGGTGGTGAAAGACGCGCTCGGCCGCCACGCCGACCCGCGTGACGAACCCCAACGCCTCGCCGAAGTCTTCGAACGTGAAGGTCCTGACGATGGTCTCGCCGACTGCGGTCCATCCTGGATGAGCGGAGTTGAAGGCTTCCCGTTGCGATTCGGTGAGAAGTGACATGGAGTCAGTGTACGGCGATCGTCCAGCGGAGTCTCTCCGCGATGAGCGAGGAGTTGGCGCACCCTTCCCGGTACCATCCCCCCACATGGCAATTCGCAACGATCAGGGCATTGTTCTGAGGAGCTTCCCCTTCGGTGAGGCCGACCGGGTCGTCGTGATTCTCAGCCCCAACCATGGCAAGCTTCGCACGGTCGCCAAAGGCATTCGCAAGACCAAGAGCCGCTTCGGGGGCCGTCTCGAGCCGTTCACGCACGTGGACCTGGTCCTCTATGAGGGGCGCAACCTCGACACCGTGACCCAGGTGTCGGTGATCGAGACGTTCTCGCACCTTCGTGAGGATCTCGATCGGGTCATGGCAGCGGGCACCATGGTGGAGGCGGTCGATGCGGTCGCGAGCGAAGGGGAGCCATCCCTCCGGTTGTTTCTGCTCCTCCAACGAGGCCTGCGAGCGCTCGACCAGCAACAACCGTCACCCGATCTGATGACCACCTTCCTCCTCAAACTGGCAGAGGTCATCGGATTGGCACCTGCCCTCGACTCCTGCGCCAGTTGTGGCAGGCACGCCGAGTCGCTCCGGTTCAGCTTCGCCGCCGGGGGCGCCCTGTGCGACAACTGCCGCACGGATGGCGCCGTGCGGCTCCGGCCCGGATTGACCGACTATCTCGCCGCCTTGGCCGTCGCCGACCTCGGTGAGCTACCGGAATCGAACCCGCAATTCGCCGGAGAAGCGATGGGCATTACCCGGCGGTTCGTCGAGTATCACCTCGAGCGGAGGCTGTCGAGCCTGGCGGTCCTCGATGAGTGACCTTCGGGACGGGCTCGACCCCGACCGGATGCCCCGCCACGTCGGCATCATTCTGGACGGCAACGGCCGGTGGGCTGAACAACGGGACCTGCACCGGACGGCCGGTCACGCTGCGGGCGAGGAGGCCCTCTTCGACGCCATTCAAGGAGCACTCGAGCTGGGCATCGAATGGCTGACGGTGTACACGTTCTCCACCGAGAACTGGACGCGCTCAGAGGAAGAGGTCGCCTTCCTCATGCACTTCAACCAGGACCTGCTGCTCCGCCGCCGTGACGATCTCCATCGCGACGGCATTCGCATCTACTTCATGGGCGACCTCGACGATCCCCGGGTACCCGACCTCAACCGGACCAGAATGCGAGAGGCCGAAGCACTGACGGTCAACAACGACAAACTGCATCTCGTGTTCGCCTTCAACTACGGCAGCCGGCTCGAAATCGCCGAAGCGGCACGGCGGATGGCCGGCGATGTTCTGGCGGGAGACCTCGACCCGGACACGATCGATCCCCGGGCTGTGGCCTCGTACCTCTACATTCCGTCGATGCCCGATGCAGACCTCATCATTCGCACCTCGGGGGAGTACCGGTTGAGCAACTTCCTTCTTTGGCAGGCCGCCTACGCCGAGTTCGTCTTTCCCGAAGTCCTCTTCCCCGATTTCACCCCGCAGCACCTCGCCGACTGCGTGGCCGAGTACCAGCGCCGCAAGCGCCGGTTCGGCAAGGCCTGAGCAGCCTGCGGCGCCGGAACCACTACCATCCTCTTCCCCTCTCAACCAGACAGGCTCCACCATGACCATCACCCTCGACACCATCGTCAATCTCTCCAAGCGGCGCGGATTCGTGTTCCAATCGTCGGAGATCTACGGCGGCCTCCGGTCTGCCTACGACTACGGACCGCTCGGCGTCGAGTTGCTGCGCAACGTCAAGAACGAGTGGTGGCGCTCGATGGTGCAACTGCGCGGCGACGTCGTCGGGCTCGACTCGGCCATCCTGCAGGCTCGGGATGTGTGGGTGGCTTCCGGGCACGAGGCATCGTTCACCGATCCTCTGGTGCAGTGTTCGAACTGCAACTCCCGGTTCCGCGTGGACAAACTCGACGATCAGGATCTGTGCCCCAGTTGCGGGAACCGGAAGACGTTCGGTGAGCCGCGCCAGTTCAACCTCATGTTCAAGACGTACATGGGCCCGATCGACGATGAGACGGGTCTCGTGTACCTCCGGCCGGAGACCGCCCAGGGGATCTTCATCAACTACGACAACGTCCGGCGGGCCGCCCGCAAGAAGTTGCCGTTCGGGATTGCCCAGATGGGCAAGTCGTTTCGCAACGAGATCACCCCCGGCCAGTTCGTGTTCCGGACCCGCGAATTCGAGCAGATGGAGATGGAGTTCTTCTGCCGTCCGGAGGAAGCGGGGGAGTGGTACGAGTACTGGACCAAAGATCGGTACCAGTGGTACCTGGACCTGGGGATGACCGAGGAGAACCTGCGCATCCGTCCCCATGATGCCGATGAGCTGGCCCACTACGCGGCGGCGTGTTCCGATGTCGAATACCTTTACCCGTGGGGCTGGGACGAACTCGAAGGTATTGCCAACCGCACCGACTTCGACCTGAAGGCCCATACCGAGCACAGCGGAACGGACCTTTCCTACTTCGACGACGAAACGGACGAGCGGTTCTTCCCGTATGTGATCGAACCGGCCGCCGGGGCGACCCGCACGACCTTCGCTTTCCTGATGGATGCCTACCACGAAGAAGAAGTCCGCGGCGAGAAGCGGATTGTGCTGAAGCTGCATCCGAAGCTGGCACCGTTCAAAGTGGCGGTGCTCCCGCTGTCGAAGAAACCGGAGTTGGTCGGCGAAGCTGAGAAGGTGGCCGAACTGCTCCGTCCCCACTACCTGATCGATTTCGACGTCACCCAGTCCATCGGCCGCCGCTACCGGCGCCAGGACGAGATCGGCACGCCGTACGCGGTGACCTTCGACTTCGACTCGCTGGATGACAAGGCGGTCACCGTTCGGGACCGTGACACCATGGAGCAGGACCGCATCCCGGTGGAGAATCTCGTGACGTACCTGGGGGAGCGGCTGCCGTAGGAGTTCGTCTCTTCCGCTCATCGGGCTGATCCCACTTCGTTGTTTGCTGGGTGCTGGCTTCAGAGCGATCTGCACCGGCTGCTGCGAGCGGTGACGACTGGGGCCGATCCGGCCCGCCACTTAGCGACGCACCCCTCATCTGGTTAGACTTCGAGAGGCTCAGGAGGGCGCGCCCTCCTGGAGCTCGATTCCTGAGAGGAAGGGCGTATGAGGAAATATCGATGGCTTATTGTCGTCGTCCTGGTCTTTGCCATGGTGGCGGCGGCCTGCGGAAGTGACGAGGGCGAGACGACCACTACCGGAGGCGGCGGCGGCGACCAGCCTTATGCTGGCGAAGTCGTGAACATCTTTGGGGCGTTCGTCGATGCCGACGCTGCTGCCTTTGATGAGACGGTGAAAGCATTCGAGGACGAGACTGGTATCGATGTGGTCTACGAGGGCTCGGGCGACTTCGAGACCCAGGTGGGCATCCGGATTGAGGGTGGCAACGCCCCAGATATCGCGATGTTCCCGCAGCCGGGCCTCTGGGCCAACTTCATCAGCGACATGGTGGAGTTCGGTTCTCTCGGTGTGGATATTGACCAGATGTCGGCAGATCTTTCGACCTATCTGGTCGAGCTCCCCGGCCAGGTGGCAGCCGCAGCCGGTAGTGACCGTGAAGGCGTCTTCGGTGGGTGGTTCCGCCTCAACACCAAGAGCTGGTTGTGGGTTCCGGTTCCGGAGTTCGAAGACGCCGGCTATGTGGCACCAGAAACGTGGGATGACCTGATTGCCCTGACCGCACAGATCAAGGCCGACGGGAATACCCCGTGGTGTGTTGGTATCGAGAGCTCGGGCGCTACGGGCTGGGTCTTCACCGACTGGATGGAGGACATGATCCTTCGGACCGGCGGACCCGACGTGTACGACCAGTGGGTCTTCCACGAGATTCCGTTCAACGCCCCCGAAGCGGTTGATGCTGCCAACCGGCTCGGCGAAATCATGTTCCCCGAGGGGAACGTTCTCGGCGGTACGGATGGAATTCTGGCAACGCCATTCGGCGATCAGAACCTGCCGATGTTCGAGGATCCGCCCGCCTGTTACCTGGCCAAGCAGGCCGGCTTCATCACCGGTTTCTTCCCGGGTCAGGACACCAAGGATGACTTCAGTGACGACGTCTTCGGTCCGAACGCACCGCAGCAGGAAACCGCTGCTATCCCGTTCCCGACGATCAACAACACGGAGCAGGTCCTGATGGGTGCCGGAGACCTCTTCGGGGTCTTCAGCGACAGCGGTGCAGTAGCCGAGACGGTCAAGTTCTTGCTTTCGCCCGATGGCGGAGCAGGCTTTGCCCGTCTGCAGGCCGGCTACTTGTCGCCGAACTCACGGTTCGACACTGCGAACTACCTGGATCCGTTCCAGAAGCAGCAGGGTGAGCTTCTTGCCCAGACACTCGGGACCAATACGTTCCGGTTCGATGCTTCCGACCTGATGCCCGCTTCGGTGGGCGCCGGTACCTTCTGGACCGGGATGGTCGATTGGATCTCCAACGACGGTACCAACACCGACGAGGTGCTGCAGTCGATTGAGGATTCCTGGCCATCCAGCTGATCTGAACCAACTAAGTGAGCGAGCGACCACCCCCGGCAGGGGGTGGTCGCTCCGTCTATAGTGGATTGACGAGGACCAGCCAGGAGACAGGAGACTTTGCATGACTTCAGCGCCTCCACCACTCCCTGATGCGGACGCCAAACCGGCCGCTCACCCTGAAGAGCGAGGTGCGGTAAAGGAAGCGGGTCTGGAAGAGTCGGTCTCGGCCAAAGACTGGCTGGCGATCACTCCGATCCGAATACTCGCCTCCATCGGGATCCCCCTCATCGGTGTTTTCCTCCTAGGCCTCTCGTTCACTTTCCTGCGCGACAGCGATGCCAATCGCGGCGTGATCGTGGTGGTCGCCATCCTGGTCGGGGTGTTGGGGATCTATGGGCTCTACTGGGCCATGGATTTCGTCAACAACCAGTTGCCGGAGCGGTGGTCTTCGCGAATCCGTCCGTGGATCTTTGTCGGACCCGCTCTCTCCATCCTCACGCTGTTCCTGGTTTATCCAACCATCCGAACGATCTGGTTGAGTTTTCTCGACAAGGATGGGGAGGCGTTCGTCGGACTGGAGAACTTCGAGTACGCCGTCACATCCGAAGTCATGTTGACCGCTTTCCGTAACAACGTCCTGTGGTTGATCGTCGGAACCGCGTTTACGGTCGGTCTTGGGTTGACCGTTGCGACGCTCGTCGATCGTCTGCGCCGTCGGGCCGAGAGCGTGGCGAAGTCGATCATTTTCCTGCCGATGGCCATCTCGTTTGTAGGTGCTGCCGTTGTCTGGAACTTCATCTACGCCTTCCGGCCGGAGGGCAGGAACCAAATCGGACTCCTAAATGCTGTGTGGACGTGGCTCGGAGGCGAGCCCCAACTGTGGCTCAGCAAAGAGCCGTGGAATACGTTGCTGCTCATCGTCGTTCTGATCTGGTTGCAGACCGGGTTCACGATGGTGATTCTGTCGGCTGCGATCAAGGGCGTGCCCGACGACATCATCGAAGCGGCCCGCATCGACGGCGCTACCGAGCTTCAGATCTTCTGGCGGGTGATCATCCCGACGATCAAATCCACGATCGTGGTGGTAACGACCACAATGATCATTCTCATCCTCAAGGTGTTTGACATCGTCTGGGTGATGACCAGCGGTGACTTCGGAACGGAGGTCATCGCCAGTCAGATGATTCGTCAGGCATTCCGGTTCTTCGACGACGGGAAGGGGGCGGCCATCGCCGTGGTCCTCCTCCTGGCCGTGATTCCGGTGATGATCATGAACGTTCGCCGGTTCCGGGAAGAGGAGGCGCTGCGATGAGCACGACTACGTACGATGTCGAAGACGCCGAATTCCGCAGCCGTTCGTTCATGGACCGAGTTCTTGACCGGTGGTTCGTCAAGCTGACCGTGACGGTCATCGGCGTGGCCTGGTTGGTTCCGACTATCGGATTGCTGGTCAGTTCGTTCCGGACCCGGACCGAAATCCAAACGTCGGGGTGGTGGACCGTGCTCGGCTCGCTCTTCGAGTTCAAGCAGTGGACCATTGGCAATTACGACCAGGTCTTGAGCGCGGACGGAATGGGAAATGCCTTCCTCAACAGCCTGGCGGTGGCCATTCCTGCCACGGTGATTCCGATCACCATTGCGGCGTTCGCGGCCTACGCCTTTGCCTGGATGGAGTTCCGGGGCCGCCAGGTGCTGTTTGTGATCGTGGTCGGGTTGATGGTGGTGCCGCTCCAGATGGCGTTGATCCCGCTGCTGAAGATCTACGTGAACTTCGATCTGGCCGGTACCTATTTGGCGGTCTGGCTGGCTCATACCGGGTTCGGGTTACCACTCGCGATCTATCTGTTGCGGAACTACATCGGTTCGCTACCCAGGTCGATCATCGAGTCGGCCGCTATCGATGGGGCGTCACATTTCACGACCTTCGTTCGCCTTGTCGTGCCCCTTTCGGTGCCGGCTATCGCCTCGTTCGCCATCTTCCAGTTCCTGTGGGTCTGGAACGACTTCCTGGTTGCGCTGGTGTTCCTGGGTGGTACACCCGACGTCTCGGTGGTCACCATCAAGCTCGCCGAGCTGGTCGGCTCACGCGGTCAGGACTGGCATGTGCTGACCGCCGGTGCCTTCCTCACCATGATCCTCCCGCTGGCAGTGTTCTTCTCGCTGCAGCGGTACTTCGTGAGAGGTTTGACGGCCGGGTCGGTCAAGGGCTAAAACGACGGAAGGTCCAATGACCAACGAAACGGGGATGTCCGAAGAAAGGACATCCCCGTCGCGTAAATGGCACGCTATCGGGGTGGCGACCCTGGCCATGATCGTCTGTTACTCGGCCATCCTGTTCGGATTGGTCAGCGCTCTCAGCGGCGAAGGTGACGAAGGTGTAGCCCTGATTCTGGCGATCGGCCTGGCCGGAGTGCCTGCCGTGTTCATGGTACTGGCCTTTGTTTCGCGTCATCCACGAGCTCCGTTCGCAACCATCAAGGCGATGGGGCTCTTCCTGTTGATCGGCTTCTCAGTCTCCTTGCTCGACCTCCCGGCCGGCCTGGTTGGGGGGTTCGGCGCGGGCGGCATCGTTGCGCTGAGATTGGAAACTACCGACACGGTCCGCGCTCGGGTGTGGGCCGTGGCACTCACAACCGCCTACATCATGATCATCGGGCGAATTGTGCCGCCGATCGGTGCCCTGACGGGTTCCGTGTTTCCGTTTCTGGCCATCGGGGCGGCGGACTCGATCATGAGGAAGAGGGCCGAGAGGGCACGAAATAGTCCGTGATGGTGCTGGCCCCATTCGCCATCGGAGCGGCAGACCCGATCATGAGGAGGCGGGCCGAGGCGTTCCCGCATCGGCCGTGAACCTGGACCGGGAAAGCTCGAAGAAGATCACCCGGAACGGACTCGTAATGCTGCTCGCTCTGCTCGCCATCGGCTTTCTGATGAGATATCGGGCGGTACAGAGTCCCTTGTATGAATCATCTCGCGTCTACGTCGAATCTATGGAGAATGCCTTCCGTACGCTCGAGCTGGGAACAGCGCAACCGGCCGACTACTCGGCACCCGTGGATGGGTTTACCGGGTTCCAGCTGAACGAGTCCCGGTTGTTCGGTGTAATCGGCGAGTACTCCGGACGATGTTATGTGCTGTGGGAGCGTCCCGGTATCGGCGCAGGGGCGGGTGTCCTCAATCGCGGCCTGCCCTGCGCGCCCGGCCCGCACTTGGACTTCAGCGACAGCTATGTAGACCAGGTAGTGGTGCTGACGCCAACCGCCGCCGCGACGACCACGATCGAGTGGGATCGGCTCCTGCCCCCGTCTGGCACGCCGAGTTGGTTCATCCTCGTGATCTCGCTGCTGGTTTGGTTGGCGTTCAATTCGTTCGTGTCCATAACACTCGTCATGTATCGGCGCCGGCGCAAAACGTGATCGCTCCGCGAGGTTAGGGATCTCCAATTCCCGTCGGGTCGCCCTGAACGTAGCAGGGCGCTCAAGCTGCCTTCGACCCCTGAAACCCTTGACGCACTCCCCATCTACACTCGCAGCAATGGCCTTTCAGAGAGATGACATCGAGCGGGTTCGCCACGCCACCAACATTGTCGAGTTGCTCGAGGGCGTGACGACCGTCAAAAAGCGTGGGCGCACGTTCACGGCCATCTGTCCGTTCCACCAGGAGAAGACGCCTTCGCTTTCGATCGACGTGGCCCAGGGCCTCTATCACTGTTTTGGCTGTCAGGCCGGCGGCGATGTCTTCAAGTTCGTCCAGGAAACCCAGGGTCTCGACTTCTCCGAGGCGGTTGAGCAACTGGCCGCCAGGGCCGGCATACCCCTGCAGCGCGACCCGGAGGCGATCAAGCGCAAAGGGGAGCGGGAAGGGCTGATCGAAGCGACCCGGGCCGCCGTCGACTTCTACCAGGGACGACTCAAGACGGGTCCCGACGCCGGGGCAGCGCGGTCCTACCTGCGCAGCCGCGGCTACGACGTCGCAGTGATCGATCGCTTCCAACTCGGCTACTCGCCCGGCGGAGACGTGTGGGACGCTCTGGTGACCCACCTCCGGGATCGGGGGGTTTCGGAGAAGGTCCTGATCGGTGCCGGATTGGCGGCCCGCACCAGTCACGGTCGTCTCCGGGACTGGTTCCGGGGTCGGATCATGTTCCCGATCTTCGATCTGCGGGGTGACCCGGTCGGGTTCGGAGCCCGGATCCTGGAAGGCGACGGACCGAAGTACCTCAATTCGCCTGAAACCCGCATCTACCAGAAAGCCCGGCTGCTCTACGGGTTGAACTGGGCGAAGTCGGACATCGCCCGGGCCGGGTACTCCCTGGTTGTCGAGGGGTATACGGACGTTATCGGTCTCCATCTCGCCGGCTTGTCCCAGGCCGTTGCCACGTGCGGAACGGCTCTGGGGGAGGAGCATTTCGACCTCTTGCGGAGGTTCGCCGAACGGGTAGTGCTGGCGTTTGATGCCGATCAGGCGGGAGCCGGCGCCGCCATTCGCGGCGACGAGCTGGAAATCCCGGTCAAGCTCAACCTCGACTTAAGAGTCGCGGTCATGCCGGAGGGCAAGGACCCGGCCGACCTGGTGGCGTCCGGAGATACGGAGGTCATGCAGGCCGCCGTTGCCGAATCGATGCCGCTGCTGCAGTTCCGGTTGCTGAGGGAGTTGGAGCGATTCGATCTCTCCGAGCCGGAAGGCCGGGCGCGGGCGGTCCGCGAGACGGCTCAGTTGATCGCTCGCCAGCAGGACCATCTGGTTCGACGCGAGTACGCCAGGTTTGTGGCGCGCCGCGTCGGTACCGATTTCGACGCAGTCATGGCAGAGATCAGGGGAGGTTCCACCCGTCGCCGGCCCGAGCCTGCTGCGCCGCAACTAGAACCGCGTCGTCGCAGCGGGGTCGAACGGGCCGAACGGGAACTACTGCGCGCCTTGCTCGCCAACGACGCGCGGCTGTCCGAAGTGGAGGTCGATGCGGGCATGTTCATGGACGATGTGTTCCGCGACGCCTATCAGTTGCTGGCGCCCGCCATCAGCGGACTGCCTCCCGGCGAGCCGCCCGACCTTGCCGCTCTGATCGGTGAAGGCGACACCGGGGCGCCCGCCCTCCTGCGAGCTCTGGCTCTGGATGCCCTACCCATCAGCGACCCGGTTGCGCTGGTGGACCGGCTGCGCGCGTGGCGCATCGAGCGAGATATTGCCGAATTGCGGCGGGTCCTCGATCAGACCGACCCGGCGGAAGAACCGCAAACCTATTCCGCGATGTTCGAACAGTTGATAGGTTTGGAGCGGAAGAAGCGTGAACTAGGGGACCGGTAGGGCACCGAATGTCAAAACAAGCGAAGACCGTTGAGGTCCTGGTTTCGCGTGCCCAGCAGCGCGGGTTCCTGACCGTCGCCGAAATCCAGCAAGAGCTGTTGGAAGCGGAAGCGCTCGCAGATTCGTTTGAAGAAGTCTTTGATCAGCTCCGGAGCCTCAAGGTTCGCATCGAGGAGGACGGGCCCGACGCCCTGGACGCTGCCCCGATGGCGGCAGACGAGCTGGTGGCGGTATCGGATCCGGTTCGCATGTACCTGCAGGAGATCGGCCGTGTGTCGTTGTTGACTCCTCAACAGGAAGTGGAACTGGCGATGCAGAACGAAGCGGGGACCCGGGCCGTCGCCAAGCTGGCGGCGGAACCTCCGGCCGTGCTGAGTGCAGAGGACAAGACCATCCTCGAGCTGACCGTCCGCAATGGCGAGGCCGCCCAGCGCCGCTTGGTCGAAGCGAACCTCCGCCTGGTGGTTTCGATAGCCAAGAAGTACGTGGGTCGCGGCATGCCGCTGCTGGACCTGATCCAGGAAGGCAACCTCGGTTTGATGCGGGCGGTCGACAAATTCGACTATCGCAAGGGCTTCAAGTTCTCTACCTACGCAACCTGGTGGATCCGTCAGTCGGTGACCCGGGCCCTGGCCGATCAGGCGCGAACCATACGCGTCCCGGTCCACATGGTGGAGACGATCAACCGGCTGGCGCAGGTGCAGCGGGCGTTGATGCAGGATCTCGGCCGTGAGCCGACCATCGATGAGATTGCCGCCGAGATGGAGGTCGAGCCCGGCAAGGTGACCGAGTTGCGACAGATCGCTCAGGATCCCGTTTCGTTGGAAACCCCACTGGGCGAAGAGGAAGACTCAACCCTGGGCGATTTCGTGGAGGACACCGAAGCGGTCGTGCCGGTCGAGGCGGCGGCCTTCAAGCTCCTGCAGGAGTACGTGGCTCGGGCCCTCGAAGACCTGAACGAGCGCGAACGGCAGGTCATCATCATGCGGTTCGGGCTCGACGACGGCAAGGTCCGCACCCTGGAGGAAGTGGGAAACCACTTCGAGGTGACCCGGGAGCGGATCCGTCAACTGGAGACCAAGGCCCTCGCCAAGCTGCGCCATCCGGCCCGCTCCAAGCGCCTCGAGGGATTCCTCGGAGAAGCCTGAGTCCTATTTATCGACCACCGACCGGATCCGCTCGGACGCGGCCGTCATTCCGTTGCCCAGGTACTCCTTGCCGGCTTCGGTGGCCCGCTGCACCGTATCGGTTCCCATGAGCTTCTTGAACGCCCGTACGATCTGCTCGTAGCGTTCCTTGCCTGCCCGGGTCCCGAGTACGTAGCCGGCGACGAACCCCAGGATCATGCCGAATCGGAACCTCATATCGTCTCCCCACTGGTCGCATCTTGAATATCCGATTCTGGCACACGGTGGTACCATCTCGTGCTCGAAACCCCTTCCGGGGTAGCTCAATTGGCAGAGCGCCGGACTGTTAATCCGTAGGTTGTGAGTTCGAGTCTCACCCCCGGAGCCATCAAAACCCCTGTGAATACGGGGGTTTTGGCTTCTGTGAGACAGGTCGATCGACATCGCAAAGGCGCCCTGAGGACGCGATCTGGTCACAAAATGGGCAATCAGGTGGCCCCCATCACTTCCGACAGGACACGTTCAGGTCAAGACCAGAACGACGTTTGGTGAGGATCTCTGCAACATGTGGCTCTCCGGGTTATATGGACGGGATCAGGCCGCCGTCGACGCGCAGAACGGACCCTGTTATGTAGGAGGCCGCGGTGCTCGCAAGGAATGCCACAGCTGCGCCGTACTCGTCGGGCTCGCCGTAGCGGCGCATCGGGATGGTGGCCGTGCTGGCAGCCGTAATCTCCTCAACCGTCTTTCCTTCCCGCTGGGCCCGGGCCTCGTCAAGCTGGCGGATTCGCCCTGTAGCGATTCGGCCTGGAACCACAATATTCACAGTAACGCCATTGGCGGCGACCTCGCCTGCCAGGGTCTTGGACCAGCCGAGCAAGGACATGCGTAGGGCGTTGGATAGTCCAAGATTCGGAATTGGCGTCACAACGCCAGATGAAGCGCTGGTAATCACCCGCCCAAAGCCTCGCGCCACCATCGCAGGAAGCAAAAGATCGGTCAGGTGGATGACGCCAAGCACCATGGAATGGAAGTGTTCGCTCCACAGGCTGGGCTCGACGCCGGCGGCTGAGGTTGGCGGCGGACCCCCGGTTAGGTTGACGAGAATCTCGATCTCATCTTGGTTGGCACGGATCTCCTCCAGCAACCCTTTGAATGAGCCGAGCTCACCGATATCCATTTGCACAGGGAAGGCGTCGCCCCCGCGAGCAGTAACTGCCTCAGCCACCGAGGCCGCGGCGCCCGCGTTGAGATCCGCTACTGCTACCCGCGCCCCTTCTGAAGCGAGCGCGTGACTAATAGCGCTACCGAGTCCCCCTCCGCCCCCAACCACTAGGGCGCTTCGTCCCTCTATGCCTAGATCCATGGATATCTTCTCCAGTCGCTCAGGAGCCCACGGCTGAGTCCCCCTCCGTTATTGTCTTCGGCTCATGACGGACAAGACCGTGATGCAACCCAGTGCGGGATTCTACTTTCGGAACCCTCTCGATGATCCTGGTCGAATCCGTGACATCGGAGCTGGTCCCAACGGTGTGGACGATCTTGGTGACGCATGGTCGACCCGCATCTTCACGAGCGTCCGGCCGAGCCGAGCATTGGCCAACGCCGCAAATACGTGGCTCAAGAAAGCTAACGTCACAGCGAGCAATTGGCCATATGTCAAACCGCGGTCGTAAACAGAATGACACCAGACCTGGAAGCGTAGCCGAGCCGTCAGGAAGTCACGGTGTGAATTCATAGCCTTTTTGGCGTAAGTGTTCGACGATTCGCCACAGTTGGATGAGCGTCTCGGCGTCGGCCGTTGGACCAGGATGCCGCACCATTGCTGTGCTGAAGATACCTCGTCTGACCAGAATCTCTTTGCGGAGGTGGACCCCGATTCCTGGTTGGAACTCGAAACGGTTCAGGGGCAGGAAGTCGTAGAACAGATGAGCCGCTCCATCGACATCTCCGGTGCTGTGGCGGCGAAATAGCTCTACCAATAGCTCCGGGTACGCGAAGCCGGTCATGATTCCGACCGCTCCGCTTTCGAGCTCCTCGAAAGCGTACAGCCCGCCATATGCACCGAAGATCTTCAGGTCGGGTCCAGTGATGGACCAGACTTTCCTCATCTTCTGTGGGGTCGGGGGTTCTTCAAGCTTGATATACCGGATGCCTTCTGCAGAGCTCCACACGTCGGCCAGGAGCTCTGGTGTCATTATGATCCCTGTATTCGCGGGGAAGTCGTGCACGATAATGGGGACCTTGACAGCTTCGGCTACTCGCTCGAAATAACCGACCAGCGCATGATCGACTTGCACAGGAGGCGGCCCAACAAGCAACGCGTCGGCACCGAGCTGCTCTGCTTGGAGCGCCAACCCGATGGCCGGGTCGGTGGCGGCTGCGCGGACGCCGACAACCAAGCCGAGGCTCTCTGGCAGAGCTGCCTTGAACGCTGCAATCGCCTCGACTCGTTCATGCACGGTTAGCTTGTGCCCTTCACCGAGTGCGCCGAGCACTGTGATGCCGTTCACTCCTTTCTCACCCATGAAGACAGCTAAGCGCTGAATGCTGTCGAGATCGAGAGCACCTTTCCTGTCAAAGGGTGTGGGTACGACCGGGTAGATGCCCTTGAGTTCCATAGTGCCATCTCCTTTGAGGCTTGTCCGTGTCCCTCAGTCAATTGTGCCGGATCATGCCGTCAATGCAGTCGACTGAAGCTCCCTGGGTGTCTTGGAGGTTTTGACGTTCCGAAGTTTGCTGGAGCCTGCTTGCTTGACTCGGGAGTGCGATGGGTGGGTTGCGTTGGAAGATTCTCTCGCGTTCGATCGGGGTTCGCGTCCCAGTTGGGTCGACGTCGGCGGGTGCCATTTGATAGATTGACCCCCAAGTCGATTCTTAGGGAGGGAATAATGCGGACGCAGCGAAGGACATCAAGTGCCTCGGTCCTCGTCAGATGGCTGGTGCTGGTCTGCGTGATCGCTCTGATCGCGACAGCATGCGGCGATGGCGATGCTGGAACGACCACGACGGAAACAACGGAAGCAACCGGAACCACAGAAGCAACCGGAACCACAGAAGCAACCGGAACCACAGAAGCATCTGGGAGAACTGACGTCAAGATCGGCACGCGGTCAGGGATCGCATCGCTCGACCCATACAATTCACCAGACGAATTGACCGGCGGTGGCATCAACAAGCTTATCTATGAAAACCTCGTTTGGGTCGAGATCGATGAGTCGGGAACATTGCAGTACCAGCCGTTGCTTGCCACCAGCTGGGAGAAAACTGCCCCGACGACCTGGGCGCTGGAGCTTCAGGAAGGCGTCACCTTCCACGACGGCAGTCCCTTCACGGCCGATGACGTAAAATTCACCCTCGATCGATACAAGAACGAGAACGCCAAGACAGGCAACAGTTGGTCAATGGGTTGGTTCGATGACGTCACGGTCATCGACGAGAACACCATTGAGATCGATACGACGTACGAGCTCTCCAACCTTTTTGCCTGGTTGGCGTATGCCCCCAAGATCATCTCGAAAACAGCGGTCGAAGCCGCCGGCCAGACCGACGCTGAAGAGATCTCCGGAGATGCTCTGGTCGGAACAGGTCCTTATACCATCGACGAGTATGTGCCCGGAGAGCGCCTGACCCTGGCGACATACGACGGATATTGGGGTGATGCCCCTAACTTCGAGGTGGTGGAATGGATACCTATCTCTGACGACTCGGCTCGCATCAACGCTTTGCGGGCGGGTGAGGTCGATCTCATCACGTCCGTGCCGCCTGCTCTCGTCGAGCAACTCGAAGGCACCGAGGGCATCAAGGTGATCAGCCAGCCGAGCGCCAGATACACCTATGTCTGGCTCAACACACTGAAGCCGCCGTTCGACGATCCGTTGGTGCGCCAAGCCGCGAACTACGCCGTTGACTTCGATGCCATAACGGAACAGCTATTCGAAGGGGCGGCGACGCCTGCCGACGCGCCGCTGGCGCCGAGCAACTTCGGGTATGTGGCCCAGGAGCGTTACGGTTACGACCCTGAAAAGTCTCTCGAACTTCTGGCCCAGGCCGGGGTCGAAACGCCGGTCAAAGTGCTCTATCTCACCCCGCAAGCCCGCTACCTGCAGGATCGCGAAGTGGCCACTGCCGTGCAGGGTTATATGAATCAGGCTGGGTTCGATGTCACTCTCGAAGCCACGGAATGGGCTTCGCTGAGCGCCAACATCTTCGAACAGCAGGACAAGTACAAGGCCGGGGAGATCCCCTACCCAGACTATGACATGTTGCTGATCTCGTGGGCGTCGATCACCCTTGATGCGGACTACGCGCTGTATGAGGTGTTCCATACCGATGAGGCGTACAACCTTTCGTACTATTCGAATCCCGACGTGGATGAGGCGCTGGACAGAGCCCGCGTGTCAGTCGACCAGGAACAGCGGGCTCAGGACTATGAGTTTGCCATTGAGCAGATCTGGCAAGATGCGCCCCAGCTCTTCATGTACTACGAACCCCAGGTACTTGCGATGGCCGAGGGCCTCGAAGGTGTAAAGATTCTTCCCTTTGAGCACTATCTGGTTCATCAGGCGTTTTGGACGCCCTAACGGCTCTGATTCGGCGAAGGGAAGCACGCGCACCTAAGGCGGCGCGTGCTTCCCTTCGCGACCGACGCGGCGGTAAGGCTCCCGGTGCCGGGCATGCCAGATGACACCAATGGAGTGACGCCTCAGACCGACCCGGCCGCCTCGGCACACTCTGCCGAGGACCTGCTCCGGGTCACCAACCTTTCCGTTCGGTACAAGGGTGTCGATGCAGTCTCCGGAGCCGAGACCACCGTCCGGGCCGTGGAGGAAGTCAGTCTGGTTCTGCGGCGCGGGGAGACCCTGGGGCTGGTGGGTGAGTCGGGCTGTGGCAAGACCACCCTTGGGCTTTCCCTCATGCGGCTGCTTCCCCCCTCCGGGAGTATTGTGTCGGGTGAAATCGAGCTCCAGGGCCTGCGGCTCACCACAATGAGTGAGAGCGAGCTCAACCGCCTCCGTTGGACCCGGGTCGCCATGGTGTTCCAGGGAGCAATGGGCGCCTTCAACCCCCTGCAGATGGTCTGGGAGCAAATCGCAGAGCCCATTCGAGTCCACCTTGGACACAGCCGTGGAGACGCCCGCGCCCGGGCCAAGGACCTGCTCCGGGAGGTAGACATCGGCGATCGGCACCTTGACGGGTATCCCCACGAGTACTCGGGTGGCATGCTGCAAAGAGCCGTGCTGGCCATGGCGCTGGCCTGCGATCCGCAGCTGTTGATAGCGGACGAGCCGGGCACCGCCCTTGACGTCGTGGTGCGAGCAGAGATTCTCAGGTTGCTCCGGCGCCTACAAACGGAACACAACCTCACGACGATTGTGATCAGCCACGACCTCTCGGCAGTCAGCCTTCTCGCCGATTCCTGCGCGGTGATGTACGCGGGCCGGGTTGTCGAACAAGGAACTACGGAGCGAGTTCTCGCGTCTCCCGACCACCCGTATACCCAAGCTCTCATCCACTCTTACCCTGACCTGAGTCAGGCAGAACACGATCTGGAATCGATCCCGGGAGCGCCCCCGGATCTCTCCAAGCTCCCGTCGGGCTGCTCCTTCCATCCCCGCTGCCCGCACGCCATGGACGTGTGCCATCAACTCATCCCGGACATGAAGAGCACCAGCTCTGGCCACCAAGCCCGCTGTTTCCTGCTGGAGTGAGGAGATGACAGACATCGAGACGCCGACCACGGTTCCGGACCCCGCCTCTGTGCTCCGCTTTGACGGAGTGACGATGGATTTCAATGTAAGCGGGACCTTCTTCCAATCGCTTACCCGCCGTCGCGTCGACGCAGTCCGAGCCGTGGACGACGTCACTTGCCAGGTTGGGCCGGGCGAGATCCTGGGCGTGATCGGCCAAAGCGGATCAGGGAAGACAACCCTCGGCTACCTCGCCGTCAAGCTGCTCGCCCCGACGGGTGGGAAGATCATCTCTGAGGGCAAGGACATCGCCCACCTCAAGGGAGGCTCGCTGAGGCGGGCGCGCAAGCGGTTCCAGATCGTGTTCCAGAACCCCTACCAGAGCCTCAATCCGCGTATGACGGTGCATCATCTGCTCGACGAGCCCCTCCGGATCCATCTGCCGGATCTCACCCGAACCGAGCGGGAGAGGCGCATCCTGGATACGCTCGGGCGTGTAGGGCTTTCCCCAGAGCGCGACTTCGCAGCGCGTTACCCGCAGCAGATGAGCGGAGGCCAGCGCCAGCGGGCTGCCGTGGGTCGGGCCATCATCACCAGCCCGGCCCTCCTGGTCGCCGACGAACCGGTCTCGATGCTCGACGTGTCGATCCAGGCAGGCATTTTGATGCTCCTCAGACAACTCACCGACGATTTGGGCATGGCCCAGCTATTCATAACCCACGATTTAGCCGTGGCCAAGCACGTCTGCGATCGGATAGTGGTCATGAAGGATGGCCGGATCGTGGAGAGCGGGCTCGCCAAGAAGGTGTTGAGCAGCCCCGAGCACGAGTACACCCGCTTGCTCATGGAATCACTACCAGGCCTACCGAAGGCCGGGTCATGAAACGAATGTCTAGTGGCAATCTCGCTGGTCGCGTGAGATTCGGGAGACCCGACTGGAGAGCACCGCGGTGAGATCCTACTTCACTCGACGGGTGCTGATCCTCATCCCGACCTTCCTCGGGGTCACTCTGATCACTTTCCTCATCGTCCGGCTGATCCCCGGGGACCCGGTCGTCGTGATCTTGGGAGAGCAGATCTCTGGGGAGCAGTACGAAAGACTCCGCCAGTTGCTTGGTCTCGATGAGCCCGTCCTGACGCAATACGTTCGGTATCTGCGGCGTCTTTTTGTGGGCGATTGGGGTACCTCGATCTTCGGGGCTCAAGACGTACTCGAACTAGTGTTCCGACGGTTTAGCGCGACGCTTCTTCTCGTGTCCATGAGCACACTGATCTCCTCGGTCATTGGGATCACATTGGGCGTCATCTCGGGCCTCCGCGCCAATTCGCTTTTTGACAAAGGGACCCGCCTGGTCACCCTCTTCGCCTTCTCGATCCCGACTTTCTGGTTGGCCCTGGTGCTCGTCCTGGTTTTCGCAGTTGGTCTGGGGTGGTTTCCTTCTCTCGGCGGTGGCTCTCCGTCCGGCTATGTGCTGCCTGTCGTCACCCTCTCGGCCTGGCAACTCGGGTTGATCACCCGCACCACTCGCATGTCCGTCCTGGAGACCCTCAGCAAGGACTTCGTGGTGACCGCTCGCGCCAAGGGGATTGGAATGCGCCGTATCACGCTCCGCCACGTTCTTCCCAATTCGCTCATACCGGTGATTACCATCATCGGTCTCCAGTTTGGGGGGCTCCTCGGGGGAGCAGTTGTCACGGAGGTGGTGTTCGCATACCCGGGCCTCGGACGGCTGATCGTCGACAACATCTTCGCCCGCGATTATCCGGTCGTGCAAGGTGCCATCGCCGCCACGGCTCTGGCGTTCATGGTTGTGAATCTCATCACCGATCTTCTCTACGCCTACCTTGATCCACGGATCAGAGTGAGGGGTGGGTGACTATGGGTGTACGGCGTCTACTGCGCGCCCTGACGGCGGATTGGACCGGGAAGATAGCTGTGTCCATTGTCGCCTTGGTCGTGCTGTTCGCGATCGGCCAGGACCTGTTGTCTCTAGAGGACTACGCCCTAGTCGACTTGGCCAAGCGGTTCGACCCGCCCAGTGCGGCCGATCCCCTCGGAGCCGACTTATTGGGTCGCAGCATTCTGGCGGGGGTCATCGAAGGCACCCGCATCGTCCTCTACATCGCTCTCGTCACGGCGGCTATCTCGGCCCTCATCGGCTACACCGTCGGGATGATCTCCGGGTACGTTGGAGGGCTTCTCGATCTGATCCTCATGAGGATCTTCGACGTGCTCTTGGCGTTCCCCAGCATCCTCCTGGCATTGGCCATCGTGAGCATCGCCGGTGCGGGCCTCCAGAACGCCATCATGGCAATGATCATTGCCCAGATCGCACCGTTCGCCCGCCTCATCCGGGGTCAGGTGCTCGCTGAAAAGGAGTCCCTACACGTTGCCAATGCGCGGGCAGTCGGGGTGCCGAATTGGCGGATCATGGTCAGGCATGTCCTGCCCAATATCTCCGGGCCGCTGGCCGTCCAAGCCACCTTTGCCACCGGCACATCCATTCTGGGCGTGGCCGCTCTTGGGTTCCTCGGGTTGGGTGCGGCAGCCGGGGACCCCCGACTGGGGCACCATGATCTTCGAAAACCAGGCGTACCTGAGCACCGACCCCCATGCTGTGGTCATACCCGGCGTCGCCATCTTCCTTGTAGTCTTCGCCTTCAATATCATCGGTGAGTCGCTGCGGGAGCTGTTTGACCGTCGTTCCACGACTACCTATCGCTTCTGGTAGACGGATGACGAATACCGGAGGCACGAACAACAAGGAGTTCAATATGGCGCCGAGCGGAGACCAAGGCTTCGACCTAGCAGCTCGAATCAGCGACGTGGCATTGGGATCGAAGGACAGCTTTCTAGTCGACGTGGTACCCCGACCGACCGGCACACCCCTCCAGCTTCCTTTCGAGATCGTCAAAGGAGCAGAGCAAGGACCGACAATCGCCATCGTCTCGGGCGTCCATGGAAACGAGCCTATGGGTCCGCTCGGGCTGCGGCACTTCTTGACCGCCCTTGATCCAGGGTCATTGTCCGGAACTGTGCTGGCTATGCCCATAGCCAACCCTGTCGCCTTCGAGCAGCGGCGCCGAACCGGGATCTGGGACGACATCGACCTAGTTCGGATCTGGCCCGGGGACAGCACGGGGACCGCAACGCACCGCACGGCGTCGATCGTGTTCGATGCCATCTCGCAGAATTGCCAGTACTTCGTCGACCTGCATGGCGGTACTCAGATCCTTCACGAGTCCTGGGTGATCTATGCCAATCGCCACAGCCCGGCAACGGACACGGCGCCGGACGTCGAGGAAACCAGCCGACAGATGGCCATTGCTTTCGGGACACACCAGATCATCCGCGCCCATCCCTGGAAGACCACTGTCTCTGCAGCCGCCACAGCCGGCATCCCCATCATCCTCGCCGAAATCGGCGGCGGTCCCGACGCTCACTCCGCGTCGGGTCATTTTCTGAAGATAATGAAGAACGGGCTCGAGAACGTGCTGAAGCATCTGGGCATGCTGTCGGGCGACCCGGTCTTCGATTCTCCGGCGACCCGAGAGTACGACGTCCTCGAAGAGTTCTTGGCAACGGACAGCCGCGGCCTGTGGGATCGACGTGCCCAAGCGGGCGACGACCTGGTCGCTGGCGCCATCCTGGGCGGCTTTGTGGATCCACTCACCGGGGAAGATTCTGCATACGGTCATTGCCACGAAACCGGGCACTGTCCTCAATGCCATGGTGACCTGGCCCCAGGTCGACCCCGGCCAATGGCTCATGGCCACTGGGCATCTCTGTCGCCACCCACGAGCGCTCAATCGGTTAATGGTGACCGCGTACAAACACCGAAGACTTGCGTCGTCGCGGTGACCGGCGGAGCCAGCGGAATCGGCGCCGCGGTTGTCGCTGAGTTCTGTCAACGCAGCGCCTCGGTCATCATCCTCGACCAAGACCGGGACGCCGCCGATGCGGTTTGTGAAGCCCAGCGCCATCGGCCGGCACGGCCGTGGCCGTCGCCGTCGATGTCTCTGAACCCGACGCTGTCAAAACGGCGATGGCCGGAATCGCCGATCGGTACGGCCGACTCGACGCCTTAGTCACCTGTGCTGGAATCCTTGCCACTGGACGGGCAGACCAGATGAAAGTCCAGGAATGGGACAGGATGATGGACGTCAACGTGAAAGGCTCGTGGCTGTGCGCTGAGTGCGCTTTCCCGCTGCTCTGCGAGAGCCCCGCGGCCGCGATCGTCCTGGTGGCCTCGGTCCACGCCTTTGCCAGCCGCACCGGATACACGGCTTACTCCACCTCAAAGGCCGGTGTGGTCGGCCTCACCCGAGGACTGGCAGACGACTTCGCCCCTTTTGGCATCAGGGTCAACGCCGCAGTCCCGGCCGGCGTGGAGACGCCCCTCACCACGGGGCATTCGAGGCGCAGGGCATAGGCCGCGACGAGTGGGATCGCTTCACCACGTCCGTATCTTCTCCGCCGGTTCGCCCAACCTGAAGAGGTAGCGTCGGTCATCGTGTTCTTGGCGACCGGAGCCTCGTCATTCGTGACGGGCTCGGCTGTGACCGTTGACGGGGGGCTCCTCGCCGGCCTCTAGCGAAACTCACCCAGACGTTTCGCTATCGAGGACATAGCGCAGGATCGTGCCCGCATGCACCTTGGCGGTGTCGATCAGATCTTGGACATAGATGAACTCGTCGGGACAAGCCGCGAAGATGGGGTAGCTGCGCGGCCCGTACTGCACCGCTGGGACGCCGAAGCGTCGGTAGAACCGCATGTCGGTGGCCCCACCCCCGAAAGTCAACCGTGGCGGCTTGCCGGTCACTTCAGTGACCTGCTGTTGCAGGGTGGCCAACAGTTGGTGATCGGGGGACGTGTAGAGCGCATCATTGATGCCGATCTCGTCGTGCATGAACTCGACCGTGATCTGCTCGCCAAGCCCTTCCTGTTCCAGCCTGCGCCGCAACTCGTCGGTGACCTCGTAAGGAGTCAAACCCACCGGGACTCGGAAGTTGACGATCATCTCGGCGTAACTCGGTGTGACTGCAGGATTGGTGCCACCCTTTATCAGCCCAATGTTCAACGTGAGCATCTCGAGAACTTGCGACGCACCCGCGACGATATCGTCGTCGATCACCTTCTTGGCGTCCGCGAGATACGGCTCGAGCGTGGCCGGAATTTTACCCCTCATTCCCATAAGGCCGGTCACCACTGGGATCGCTTTGACGAGCTTCTCGATAGCGTTCTCGCCGACCAGGTAGGCGGCGCCCGGACCGGCCACGCCCTTTGCCGATACAACCCAGTCGTTCACGCCCCGCTCCCCATAGATGATCACGGTCGGCCCGAAAGGTTCACCACTCAAACAGAGATCACCGCGGAGCTCCGGATACTCCTTCAACAACCAAGCAACACCGTTCCGCGAGCCCATCTCCTCGTCCGATACCAGGGTGACGGTCAGCTGTCCGGGAAAGGAGATCCCCAACTCGGCCACGGCCGTCGCGGCCGCGATCGAAGCGACACAACCTCCCTTCATGTCGGCAGCGCCCTCGCCGAGGATCTTGCCGTCCTCGATCGCACCGCCGTAGGGAGGGAACGACCACTCGTCCCGTGGATCAACCGGGAACACGTCCATGTGTCCATTGAGCACTACGTTCGGGTGGGTCTCACGAGCTCCAGGGGGCCACCTAGCAATCAAATTGGGCATCTCGGCGCGCCGGGCCAAAACTTCGGTCTCGAATCCGTGCTCGGCGAGATAGGGTTCCAAGATCGCCACGACTCCCGTGGTGTCGCCCGGCGGGTTTTCGCTTGGGACCCTGACGATGGCCGCGCACAACTCCGCCAGCTCGTCGGCTTTCTCGTCAATTCGGTCCCGTACATCTAAGACAAGGTGCTCGATTTTCAGGTGCACAGGTTTGACTCCCATCACTCTTCTCAAGCCCGGGACGCCGTGTTTGAATTTCTACATACCCAGAATTTCGATGGCGTTGCCTTCGAGGATCTGGTACTTGTCTTTTTCGCTGATCCTGAGCTTCTCGATGACCTCCAACCCCAAACGGGCAATAGTCTCGATACTCGCCGTTTTGTCCTCGAGTTCGCGGATCTGGGTGGGGTGAGCCGTGACGGCAGGGTTCATATCCGTGCCGTAGACAATCTTGCGAGCCCCAAGGAAATCGACCAGATCCTCGTCGATACATTGAAACCGCCACCGTTGCGGAGGCAGGCTGGGCCAGTTGGGAGCATAGGCGGTATCCATTCTCACATTCGGGTGTCGGGCAACGACCCAAGGGATCAGCGGCGTGGCGCCTCCGTGAGCGAATATCAGGTTTGCTTCCGGCACGGCCGCGGCCAGTTCGTCCACGTAGTAGGGATGGTTGTAGGCCAGTCGACCCACCCAACCGACGTCACCAGTGTGGATCACCATCGTCAAGCCCAGGTCGGCAGCTTTCCTGACAAAGCGGATTACAGGAGCTGAGGACGGGTCGAACCCTTGGATCGCTGGGTGAAGCTTGAGGCCCTTCATCGTCGGATACTTCTTCACGAGGTCCTCGAGCCGTTCGCTGGCATCGTCTCCCTGGGGGGGCACCGCACCAAAGAGCAGGAAGTGATCGGGAAAAGCTTCGACACACTCCGCGGTGTAGTCGTTCCCGGCTCCTCGCCAGGTGACCCCGGGGGCGACTTCGCGGGACCAATCCTCGAGCACCAAAACGACGTTCTTCGTAACGCCGGCGGCCCGGAGGGCTTCCACGTATCCTGGCAAAGCCGGGAGCTGCCCCTCCCAGATATGGGAATGCATGTCTATGGCCACGAACTGCCTTCTTTCTCTATGAGCACCATGCAAACTGGTGCAGCGCACTTCCTCCTCGCACCAAGGACCGCGGGAACCCAGCGTCCCTGCCGTCCCGATAGTACCGAGCCCGTACTTCGCTCCCAAATGCCTGGTCAGCGGGTCGTGTATCCCCCGTCGATGGTGATGAAGGCGCCGGTGACCCATGCCGACTCGTCGGATGCAAAGTAGACGGCCGCCCCGACCAGGTCTTCCGGTGTCGCCGCCCTGCCGAGCGGGATGTTGGCGATGCGTTGCGTTCGGACCTCGGGGATCGACATCATATCGGAGGAGAGATCCGTGTCGACGGTGCCCGGCGAGATCTCGTTAACCCTGATCTGATGCTCGGCCAACTCGAACGCCATCCCCTTGGTGAGCATGTGCCGCCCCGCCTGCGAGCATTGATAGTGGATTAGTCCGGGAGCGTGCGCTCCCAACTGATCGACGAAACGTTGATGATGCTGCCGCCGTTTCCCGCCTCGATCATGTGCGAGACCACTCGCCGACTGACGAGGAAATACCCCTTGAGATTCACCGCCAAGGTCTCGTCCCAGTCGAGATTCTGAGATCTCTAGGAAAGGCTGTCGACGCAGAACCGCGGCGTTGTTCACCAAGATGTCGAAGCCACCTAAAGCCTGGCATGTCTCGGCCACAGCCCGATCTACCTCGGCGGCCACGGCGATGTTGGCTTGGACCGCGACGGCGGTCCCTCCCTCGGATTCGATTCTGTCCACGATCTCGTCGGCGGCTGCACGCTGTTGCCGGTACAGCACGGCGACTGAAGCGCCCTCCCTTGCGAAGTCGATGCAGATGGCGCGACCAATTCCCCGGCTCCCGCCGGTGACCAAGGCTCTCTTGCCCGTAAGTCGACCAGCTCATCGGCTCATCGTAGCTGGGAACCACCTGGGCTGACGCTGTCGTGTGTAGCGTAGACTTGCTGTCTCGGGGGCCGTCAAGGCGCCCACTGGAGGTAATCACAATGCCAAGGCCCGCCATCTCGAAGCGTGCGGCTGCGGTGCCGAACTGGCGGGAGTTGTACCACCAGTCGATAGGTCAGGCCTCGGGCGCCGCCAAGGATCTCCTTCTTACGGGTGGCGGCGAGTGGTCGACCGAAATCGCTATGCCGGACCACCTCATCGCGGCGGCCACTGACGCGGTCAGGAGTCGACCGCAGTACACGTCGGAACTGGGCATTGCCCCTCTCAGAGAGGCGATCTCTCGCAAACTCCAAGCCGAGAATGGCATCGTCGTCAATCCTGAGACCGGGATCGTTGTCACCAGTGGGGCAACCGAGGCCATTTGCACCACGATTCTGGCGCTCGTCGATCCCGGCGACGAGGTTCTCTTCGGAGATCCCTATTACATGGCGATCTACCGACCCAATGTCGTGCTGGCTGGGGGAACCGTAGTGAACGTTCCGACGAGCGCCGCAGACAACTTCCGCATCGATCCCGATGATCTAGAAGCGGCCGTCACGGATCGCACCAAACTCATCGTGCTCACCTCGCCGGAGAACCCAACCGGAGCAGTTCTATCTGAAGACGCGCTGCTGAGAGTGGCTGAAATTGCCGATCGGCACGACCTACTAATCATTTCCGATGAGATGTACGAGAAGTTCGTTTACGACGGCCGAAAGTGCACCAGCATCGCCTCATTCGGTCAGGCATCAGACCGTACGATCACTATCAATGGGTTCTCGAAGACCTACGGCCTCACCGGATATCGAGTCGGGTACGTGGCCGGACCGCCTGATTATGTGCGCACGATCGCCGAGATCCGAGCCGCGACGTCGCTGTGCGCCAGCGAGGTCTCGCAGCGGGTGGCACTCGCCGCCCAGGAGGGCCCGCAGGATTGGCTTCCGCCAATCATCAAGAGATACGAGGAAGCCAGGAACACCCTGGTCGCAGGTTTCAATTCGATTGACGGCGTCGAAGCGCCATCACCTGACGGCGCTATCTACGTGTTCCCGGACATGAGCTCGTTCGGTATGTCCTCGATGGACTTAACTCTCTATCTGATCCGGACGGCGGAGGTCGCCAATCGACCGGGTACCTACTTCGGTGACGCCGGCGAGGGCTATGTACGGTTCAACATCCCCCCCAACCAGTCCACGGCAGAGGAAGTGGTGATCGCGTTCGCGCCGCACTCGAGCTCTTGAGTGATTGAAGGGCCGTCATATGCTGCTGCATGGGGGCCGGTGCGGAGCGACGGGCGCCGGGTAGCGCTACTACCGTAAGCGTCGACAACTACCGATTGGGAACCGGACTTGGAGCAGCGCAAACTCGGTGACAGTGAACTGTACGTTTCCGTTCTCGGCCTCGGGGGTAATACCTTTGGCCTTTCATGCGACGCTGAGCAAACTGCCGAGATCGTCAACAACGCCCTTGACTCGGGAGTCACATTCATCGACACGGCGGATGCTTATTCCAAAGGACGTTCCGAGGAATACATAGGCCGGGCGCTCAAAGGTAGGCGAGAAGAAGCGATCCTGGCCACTAAGACAGGTTGGCCGCAGGATCAGGAGGACCGCGGACGGCTTTCCCGGAGACGGCTTTTGGCAGCTGTGGATGCCAGCCTCCGCAGGCTCGGTACCGATTACATTGATCTCTTCTACCTGCACCATCCTGATCCGGACACCCCTATCGAAGAGACTTTGGCCGCCCTCGACTACCTCGTCCACGACGGGAAAGTCCGCCACCTGGGGTGCTCGAATTACCCAGGCTCGCAGCTGGCAACAATGGCTGGGATGGCTCGACGGGCAGGCTGGACCCCCCTCATCGCTTCACAATCGGAGTACAGCCTCATAGACAGAGAAATCGAGAAAGAGGTGCTGCCCGCTGCTCGTCGGTTTGGCTATGGCCTGGTCGCGTTCGCGCCCCTCGCATCGGGGTTCCTGACCGGGAAGTATCGGCGAGGTGAGCCAGTACCGGCAGGCGTCCGAGGGGCCGACAATCCCGCCTGGCAGGGGCGACGTCTCACCAACCGGAACTTTGTTATCCTAGAACATCTGGAAAAGGTCGCTGCAAAGCACGGTCTGACAGTCCCCGATGTCGCTGTTGCATGGGTGGCGGCTCAAGAAGGGGTCTCCTCTGTATTGGTTGGTGCCACGAGCCCCGATCAATTGAACAGAAACGTCGAAGCAGTCGGCCGGCCGCAGTCAGCAGAAGCTATCAATGGTTTGACTCAGGGTCTCGATGAAGGGGCTTCTCACTGAACTGAGACGCGAAGATTGCCAAAGCTGCCATTCCGGCTGCCGCCGCTGCGAACAGCCAGCCACGCGCAAATGACCCGGTCTCCGCTACGAAACCAAACGCGACGGGCCCGGCGAAAGCTCCCAAAAAAGCGGCGCTGCCCATAACACCGGTCACCGATCCCGGTCGCTCTGGATTCCCCGATGCAACCCCGAAGGAGAGCAGTCCGATCCAGCCCCATGACGTACCCACCACCAGGGGGGCGGCAATCGCAAACCAAGGCCACGGAGTCGCCCAGAGGGCGAGGTAACCGGCGGATCCGACGGCGAGGATTGCGGCCACCCAGCGAATGGCACGGGGCGGCGAGTTGCGGACACGCCACCCCAGAAATAGCCGAAAGAATATGGCGACTGCGCTCCCCGCCGAGAGGATCAGTCCCGCCCCTCCGAGGGGTGCTCCGGATTCGACCGCGGCCGCAACGAGAAAAGTGGTCGCGCCAACTGCTGCTGCTGTGCCGAGGAATGCTCCCAATGCAACCAACAACAACCTGCGGGTAAGGAAGGCGCTTTCGTGAGTTTGTTTGGGAGCAACAGTCGACGTTCGAGTCGAGAGTTGGTATGAACGGACAAGGAGACTTGCAGCGAACGCGATCCCGACTGACAAGATGTAGGCCCATCGCCAACCCAGGGGCCCGGCTACCGCTGGTATGGCAAAACCGGCCACTAGGGCGGCCCCGGGGAAAGCGGCCTTGCTGACGCCGAAGGCCATCGAACGATCTTCGCGACAGATGGCACTCGTGAGATGAGCATTGATCGATGCATCTCCCAACGCAGCACCGGCTCCGGCCAAAAAGAGAAGCGGAATCAACGTGCCCTGGCTCGCCAACGCCGGGATTCCGGCGGACGCGATGCCTGCGATCACCGTCGCCGCCAAGAGGGTCCGGGATGGCCCCATCCGGTCTGCCAGGCGACCGGACGGTGCGGATAGGAGGCCCCCTACCAAGAAAGCTCCTCCCACAGCCACACCAACGGTCCCGGCGCTGACACCCAGATCGGAGCGCAGCTGTTCGGTGAACGCTCCAGTCAGGAATATCGGGAGCCCCACTGCCACAGCCACAACCACAGCGACAACCAGCGGCCGGTTTGGGTGCACGTTCGTCAAACGCAAGAAGAAACTCTCATATCGTCCATCGGGCAACCCAGAGTAGTTGTAGGGTGATCCGGTGAGAGACTCTGCCCAAATGAAGGACCACCTCAAAAACGCCGCAGCCTCTTCGATTCGAGGAAGCGCCGGCTTTATCGTCGCAATGGCAGAGTCTCTCTACAACACACCGGAACTCGGTTTCCGAGAACATAGGACCTCGGACATGGTGGCCGAGAATCTCGCTGCCTGCGGCCTGCCAGCAGAGCGGGGGTTGGCGATCACCGGGGTCCGCGCAGTGCTCGACACTGGCCGGTCAGGACCGACGGTGGCCGTGCTCGGAGAGCTTGACGCACTTCCCCTCCGAGATCATCCCGACGCGGATCCCAATACCGGAGCCGTCCACGCCTGCGGGCACCACGCACAGCTCACCCATCTGCTGGCACTCGCCAGAGTTTTCACGTCCATCGACATAGAACGGCTCGTGGGCCAGATCGTTTTTCTGGCAGTACCCGCCGAGGAGTACGTCGACTTCGACTTTCGGCTGGGACTTGTCGAACAGGGACAGATCGAATTCCTAGGGGGTAAGGCGCAGCTCATAGTTGAGGGCGTATTTGAGAGAATCGATATGGCCATGATGGTGCATGCGACTGGACGGAGCGAGGATGGTGCCCTGGCAGTCCGATCGGGCATGAACGGGCTTATGGCGAAATCGGTTCGCTATGTCGGTCGAGCCGCACACGCTGGAATGGCACCGCACCGCGGTGTCAATGCCCTCAACGCCGCGAATCTTGCTCTGCACGCAATCCATCTCCAGCGGGAAACCTTCATCGACGACGATCATGTCCGTGTCCACCCCATCATCACTCGGGGGGGAGACGCCGTGAACGTAGTACCGGCAGATGTCAGGCTCGAACTTTTCGTTCGGGCAGCGACACGAGAAGCCCTGCTCGACGCTTCATCCAAAGTTGACCGTTCGCTTTGTGCTGGTGCCGGCGCGGTGGGTGCCGGTGGGAGAATCAACAATCTAGGGGGCTATCTGCCCTTGGTGCCTCACCCGCCGTTCGAGGACCTCTTGGTCGCCAACGGTGACCAGTTGATGGGAACCGCCGGCGCGGTCCGACGACTTGGCCCGGTTGGAGGCTCAACCGATGCTGGGGATCTGAGTCATCTGATTCCGGTTCTGCATGCATTCCACGGTGGTTGTAGTGGGATGAACCACGCCGAGGATTTCCAGGTCAGCGAGCCCGAGCTAGCCTACCTCCAACCGGCGATCGTCATGGCCTGGACGATCATCGATCTCCTCTCGGACGGCGGGGCGAAGGCGCGCACGATCATGGATTCATTTAAACCAGCCCTCACGGCCGAGGGGTATCTGGATTTGATGAGGTCCATGCAAGAAACTCGCGAGTTCAAGCCACTATGAAGCCCGCTTCATCCACGATCTCGGACCTCATGACAGGTGCATTCGATACGCACATTCATGCTGCTCCCGATATCGTCGATCGTGTCGGCGACTTCCTGGCGGTTGCACAGAGCGCCGAGACTGCCCGTATGGCCGGCTTGGTATTCAAGGATCTGAGCGGCGATACCGTGGACCGGGCTTACGCGATCAATCAACTCGGTCTCGAACTCAAAGCATTTGGAGGTGTCGTCCTCGACCTACCCGTTGGGGGGGTTAATCCACGCGCTGTCCAAAGAACCCTGAGCAAGGGCGGGCGGGTTGTCTGGATGCCCGTTGCCCACTCCAGGAATACACTCGACCGCTACCGAACAGGATCTCTTCGGTTACTCATCCCTCCAGATGTGAATGAAGAGGAAGCACTTTCTGTGCTCACCAAGGACGGTGAGTTGACCGCAGAAGCCCGCGGGGTCGTGGACATAGTCGCTTCGCATGATGCTGTTTTGGCCTCGGGTCACCTTTCCGTCGAGGAGACAAAGGCTCTCTTCAGCTACGCGGTCAAGGCGGGAGTTCGCCGGCTGCTTGTCACCCACCCGTGCGGGCTCAGCATTGGCGCCACCGCGGACGACCAGCGCGAGTTGGTTGAACTCGGCGCCATGGTCGAACACTGCTACGCGCAGACCACTCCCGGGCTGGATGACCTGCCCCTCGAATCGATAATCGACGCAATCAATGCGGTCGGTTCGGAGCATTGTGTGTTGGCGACCGATCTTGGCCAGGCATTCAACCCGCCCCATGTGGAAGGGCTTCGTCTCTTCGTCGAGGCACTGCTTGCGAGTGGTGTCGCGGCCGTGCAGCTGAGGGCCATGCTGCAGAAGAACCCCGCTCGACTGTTCCACTGGGCCGCATGACAGAATCCGCAGCAAGACTGCCGACCACGAAGCGGACGGAAGACCCACGAATGGAGAAACAGCGAGGCGAGATCCGGGAGTACCTAGTCACCCATCGCGAACGACACGTCGCTCGGATCCAGAAGTTTCTGGCCCAAACCTCGGTTGCAGGCGGAAGAAGAGAACTGAAGGAAACGGCTGATCTTCTGGCTTCGTCCTACTCAGAATTGGGATGCAGCCAGGTTGAACTTGTTCCCAACGGCGGCACTCCCGGAGTCTTCGCCTTCTACGACGCTGGTTCCCCCCTCACCATCGTCAACTATTGCATGTTCGACACAAAGGTTCCCCGACCCGATGGCTGGACCGTGGACCCCTACGAGGGAACCAGAGTCATTACTGAAGATCATGGCGAATGCCTCTACGGGCTTGGTGCCTATTCCCGGAAGGGCCCCTACATCGCTTGGTTGAATGCCCTCGAGGCACATATCGCGGTCGCCAGAAACCTTCCGGTCAACATTCTGTTCCTGGCCGAAGGCGAAGAGAACATCGGGAGCCCCCATTACCGATCGATGATCAATCAATACCGACAACAGTTGTCGAAGGCTCAAGCTTGCTTCAGTCCGGGCGCCGCCGCAAAAGACAATACTCTTGAACTTCGGCTCGGATACAAAGGGTTGATCGTTGTCCAACTCACAGCCAGCGGACAAGCCTGGGGTCGCGGCCCTTTCCTGCGTGACGACCATGGCATGGCCCAGGGCGTTGTTGACAGCTCGGGTTGGCGGCTGGTATCCGCCCTGGCAACGCTCGTGGAGGATGGCGGTCGCCGCGTTTGCGTAACGGGGTTCGATGATCAATCGAGACCACCCAACGAAGTTGACATCACCGCTATCTGTAGCCTCATCGACCAGCACGCTTCAAGGCCCTGGTATGAGGTCCTTGACGGCATCGGAGGCCCGCCTGGTCAATCTTCCGCTGAACTGACCGAAGAAGAGATCTACCGTCGTTACTACTTCGAACCCAGCTGCAACCTCCACCAGATCTCCCTAGGCATGCACCCAACCGGTGCGTTTCTTCTTCCGGGCAGCGCATCTGCCTCCATGGACATACGCCTGCCACAGGGATACGAGTCCCGAGGTGTTGTGAAGGCGCTGAGAAGACATCTGGATGCCATGGGATTCCCAGACGTAGAGCTTGAGGTGCTAGCTGACCATCCCGCATGGTCGACAGATCCAGAAAGCGAACTCGTCTCTGCGGTGAACGCTGCGTGCCAACGGGCAGGCGTGAGTGTCTCTTCGCAGCCGTACACGGCCGGTGGTGGACCCTGGACCTTGTTCGGAACCGAATTCGGCATGCCCGTCCTGTTCAACGTTGGCATTGGGCAGGGCGCCCGCGCTGGCGGTCCAGATGAAGTCATGATTATCGAAGAAGAAGGCAGCGGTGCTGGACTTATCGCATCAGAGCTTTGGTATTCCGACTTCCTGCGGGCGTTCGCTGACAAGATGTCGATCAAAGCTTGACAACCGCTGTCCCCGCTAATCGAGACCCGCTGCGGATGACCACGTCACCGGGCGGAAGTCCATGCTTTCAGAGAAGCTCTGCGATAATGAGCGCAACTATGTCGAAGAGCCCATGTTGAGTGCCCACAGACGGACCCGTCGGCCGACCCCTCCGAGGGTGAACCCGGTACGCTTCGATGTCCAAGGTTAGGGCGCTTGTAAAAGCTCGAAGCGAGCCTGGGATCTGGCTGTCCGAAATACCGCTTCCGGTAGTCAGGGACGACGAGGTACTGATTCGCGTACTGAAAACGGGGATATGCGGAACAGACTTGCATATCTACCGATGGGACGAGTGGGCCCGCAAGACTATTGCCACACCGATGATCGTTGGCCACGAGTTCGTCGGTGAGATCGCAGAGGTTGGCTCCAGCGTTGTCGGCTTCGAACCTGGCATGTTGGTTTCCGGTGAGGGCCACGTTGTTTGTGGGAAGTGTCGCAATTGCATGGCTGGCCGGAGACATCTATGTGCGAACAGTTCCGGGATTGGGGTGAACCGGTCCGGAGCCTTTGCGGAATACATTGCGATTCCGTACGCCAACCTCTGGGAACACCACCCGGGTGTTGATCTCGAAGTCGCGGCAGTATTCGATCCATACGGCAACGCTGTTCATTCGGCTCTCCAGTACGACCTTGTCGGTGAGGACGTGCTGATCACGGGTGCTGGACCCATCGGGATCATGGCCGCGGCAGTTTGCCGTCATGCGGGCGCCAGGTACATCGTGATCACGGATGTGAACCCGTATCGTCTGGAGTTGGCGAGGACAATGGGCGTGACCCGTGCCGTCGATGTCCGCACCGAAAGCCTTGCCGAGGTCCAGAGAGATCTGGCCATGAGGGAGGGCTTTGACGTCGGCCTAGAGATGAGCGGGAGTCCATCTGCCTTCAGAGACCTACTGGCGAACATGTGCCACGGGGGCAAGATCGCCATGCTTGGCCTTCCCGACCGAGAGATGGAAGTCGATTGGACCACCGTTGTTTTCAACATGCTCACTATCAAAGGAATCTACGGGCGACGAGATGTACGAGACGTGGTACAAGATGAGCGTGATGATCGAGGGTGGACTCGACCTCAGCCCGATTATCACGCATCGTTTTGGCGTTGAAGACTTCCAACCGGCCTTCGATGTGATGCTCTCCGGTGATTGCGGAAAGGTCGTACTGAACTGGTCCGAGCATTAGGAAAGAGAAGCGTCACGGGCGTACGTGGCTGTGAACAGCGAACGTGCCGGAAAGCCCGAGACCGCCTGTCGACTGCAAGGATCCTGCGGATCAGAGACTCTGAGTGCTTGGCGATAGAGGGACACGAAGCCGCATCCCGAACCCGGGGGTTCGGGCTCCTTGGGGATGGTGGGTTTGTCGAAGCCAGCCTCTGAGCAGAGGGGCTTGCTTTGTCAAGAGTCGGTGGCGCCAGGACGCGCTCAGGACGCGATTTGGTGAAAACCGATGCAAGGTAGTGAAGAGCAGTGAACACGAGAAAGGCCAGGTCAGGGGCCTGTTCTGAACGTTTTCCCAGGTCAGCGTATTGCGCCGGATCAGACTGTTAATCCATAGGCTGTGAGTTCAAGTCCCGCTCCCGAATCCGAAGAAGCCCCAGTGAATATGAGGGTCTTTGGCTTCTATGAGGCAGGTCAAGGACATCGTCCGGGACGCTCCCAGGGCTGGATCGGGTCGCGGAATGGGCATCTAGGCGCTCCCAACCACCTCCCAACCACCTCCACATCAGACAGGCCAACCGGAACTTCGATACGATCACCCATCAGAGCCCTCCTTGCTTCGTAGGTTTCGTCACCAACAAAGCTTGGAGGGCTCAACCGTCCCCACCGAAAACCGCGAAGAAGGGTTTTTTTTTCTGGGCCGTCGGATCGACTGGCCCAACGAGAGCTCAAACGGTAAGGTGCCCTGGATAGAAACACTTTTCCCTTCCGTGGAACAGCATGATGAAGTCCTGGTCACCCACTGCGCGTGTGTCGATAGATCCCACTTGCCCATTTGGGATGTGCCGCACTCAGCAGCACATCAACCGGACATCCGCCGATGTTTGCAGCCGATTCGAACAATGGAAGGCCGGGAAGGTGCCAAGAAGCCCGATGAATGCGGACCCATCAAGGAGTAGCAAAGGGAATACGAGGTACCACCAACTCGGAACTCACCCGGCGCCAGGCTGCCTGCAGGAGAGGACTGATTGAAAGGGAATGTCGGTACTGATAACTGGAGGCAACGGATTCGTCGGGCTGAATCTTGCGGAGGAGTTACTCAGCCGCGGAGAAACCGTTGTTTCCGTTAGCCGCAGAGACCTCCCGGAGGGAGCGAAGAAGGCCCTCGGCCGTCATCCTGGCCGCCTGACTTCGGTCCTCTGCGATATCCGCGACGTCGACTCACTTGCCGGCGTAATGAACGCCAACCAGGTGGATCGGGTTTTCCACGGTGCGACCGTCACAGCAGGCGCGGACCGCGAAGCGCAGTTTCCGGGGGAGATAGTCGATATCAACATCATGGGAACGCTGAGCGTGATCGAGGCTTTGAGAAGATCCGGAGTTCGGCGAATCGTCTATGCAAGCTCAGGCGCCGTGTATGGCGGAACCCGGTACGAGAAGGCGGTGGACGAGACATCGGCAGTGTCCCCCGGCGGTCTGTACGCCATAACCAAGTACTCGAGTGAGATGATCTGCAGCCGTATCAGTGAAATCCGGGATCTGGATGTGGTAATTGCACGCATATCAGCTGTGTTCGGGCCCTGGGAAAGGGACACCGGCGTACGGGACACCTTGAGCCCCTTCCTCCTGCTTTCCAAGCTTGCTCTCGAGAAGAAGCAGGTTTCTATTGCCTTTGGCCACCCATTGGATTGGATCTATAGCCGGGACGTCGCCGTCGCTTGTGCGGAACTGCTCTACCGCACCGGGCTGAAGCACCAGGTTTACAACGTCGTTCCGGGTACGAGTTGGCACCTTCGCCTGTGGGCCGACTGGTTGAAACAGGAGTTTCCTGGCTTCGCGTATCGAACTGCTCATACCCATAGAGACGCGGACGTATCCGAATACAATCCGTCGGGCCGAGAACGCCATCCGATGAAGAATGGCCGGATCCGTGAGGTTCTTCCGCTCTTCCCGCTCTACGAGCGGGAACGTGCATTCGAGGACTACACCAAGTGGATCATCGAACACGCCGATTTCATCAGGCAGATCGACAGCCAATGGAGTTCTGGCGAGGCCAGACAGCCGCAGACCGCAGTGATGACTGAAAACCCGAGAAGACCCAAATAGACCCGCAAGGAGGGGCCATGGACGGCCAGAAAGAACCTGAAGCAACCAGAACGTCGCGAACCGAATTGTTGGATCGCTTGCGGTCGCGACGAGGTTTTGTGCTTCCTGTACACGAGCTCATGGCAGATCTGGATCCAGAGATCCTTCGAAGGTATGACGAGTTTGCGAGCTATGTCATATTCGATCCCGAGCCTCGTGCTCTCGATCTCAAGACGCGTTTCCTGGTGCTGGTCGGCATCACGACAGCTGTCAAGGGCGATCCCGACGGAGTGGGTTGGAGTACGCAACGGGCACTCGAGAATGGTGCAACTGAATCCGAAGTGCTTGAGGCCATGGTTATGGCCGCTTTGCCGGCTGGAATACCCGCGCTCGAAGCGGCTGCGAAAAGCTGGTACGGGTCCCGGCGTGGCGAAGGATGATCCAATTCTCTCTCCCACGCTGAGTCGCAACGATGCGCCTGCGCTCGTCACAGCACTGGTTGAGGTCAAGTAACGGGGAGTGAACCAGCAGTGAACCACACGCAAAATGAGCTATATCCGACTCTCTTCAGCCCCATCCAGCTCGGGCCGAAGGTGGCCAAGAACCGCATATGGATGACAGCGCACGGGACTCAAATGGTCAAAGACCACAACTTCTCCGACGCTCACATTGATTATTACGTGGAGCGCGCGAAGGGGGGGGCCGCCGTCATAACGATGGAGGCAATGGCCATCCATGCCACGACTCAACCCTACGAAGGCAAGATCTTCGCCTTCGATCGAAGGATTGTACCCAACCTCAAGCGCATCACTGCAGCTGTGGTCGATCACGGATGTCTACTTTTGGGCCAGCTGTGGCATCGAGGTCGACAGACCGATAGCGTCGTGAGCCGCCTTCCCGTGTGGGCGCCTTCGCCCATTCCTGGATCGGTATATCGAGAGATTCCTCATGAGATGACGACGCAAGAAATCCAGGAGATCATTCGAGGATATGGGATTTCGGCCGAGTTGGGCATGGAGGGAGATCTCGATGGCATCGAGATCCACGGATTGGCGCACGGGTATCTGCTGGGCCAGTTTCTCTCACCGGCAACGAATCATCGAAAAGATGAGTACGGGGGTAGTTTCGAAAACCGATTACGCATCGTTTTGTCGATAATCGATCGAGTCCGCCAGGTAGTTCCGGCAGATCGCATTCTCGGCATTCGTATCAACGGTGATGACGGCGATATGGAGGGTGGTCTGCGTGTCGACGCCTGGCGTCGAATTGCCAGAGCATTGGCCGATACAAAGAAACTTGATTACGTGTCGGTCAGCCAGGGAACCTACCTCAATCGCATGCTTATCTATGCAGCAACGCCCGAGAAGGCGGGCTACCAAATTGAAACGACCGCCAAGATCAAGGAAGCGATCCCCGAATTGCCAGTGGTGGTGGCAGGTCGCATTCTGACGCCCGAGATGGCCGAATCGGCTATCGCTTCGGGGAAAGCCGACATGGTTGGCATGACCCGCCAGCTAATCGCGGATCCAGAGTGGCCTACGAAGGCGGCCCAAAGCCGAAGCCAAGACATCAGACCGTGCGTAGGCTCGAACTGGTGCCTGGCATCCATAGTCAAAGCGCCGCTCTCGTGCATCCACAATCCAGCGGTTGGACGCGAAGCTGAATTGGGAATCGGGACGCTGTCACCGACCACCCAGTCTCGCTCAGTGGCGGTAATCGGCGGAGGGCCTGGAGGTTTGCGGGCGGCCCTCACCGCAGCAGAGCGGGGTCACCGCGTAATCCTCTTCGAGAAGGAGCGGGAGCTTGGTGGCCAGGTCAACTGGCTCGCCAAGGCGAAGTCGTATCGGGAATATCGCGGAATCACCGACTGGCTCCAAGAACAGTTGTCGAAGACCAGTGCAGAGATCCGACTTCAGCAGGAAGCAACTACGGCCCGCCTCATACACGAAGACTTTGATGTGTATGTTGTGGCAACAGGTGCTACTCCGGTAAGGCATGGCTGGAGCGCTCTTCATCCAATCCGCTGGGGAGACGAATCCATTGTCCCGGGATCTGATCAATGGAATGTCTTCACGGTTAAGGAAGTACTGCATGACGAAGTTGAGTTGCCCCGCTCTTGCCTCATCTTTGACGACACGGGAGATAGACAGGCGGTCGTAGTGGCCGAGTTCTTGGCGGAAACAGGTCACCCGGTCGAAATAGCGACACGGCTGTCTCACGTTGCGCCCACGCTGAGCGGCAGCCGCGATCAAGGGGCAACCTACAAACGCCTTCGCAGTGCCGGAGTCGTGTTGACGCCGAATCACGACCTGTCAATGATCGACGGGGACAGGGTCACTCTGCGAGACGTGCACACGGGCCAAGAAGTATTCCGCGAACCGGTGGATGCGGTGGTTCTCGTCCTGGGCGGCAGGGCTGAAGACTCGCTCTCCAGAGAACTCAGTGAGGAGGGCCGGGAGGTCCACGTCGTCGGAGACTGTTTGGCACCCCGTAGAATATTCAACGCGATATGGGAAGCCGAACTAGTCGCGCGACGTTTGTGACCAGGCATGCAGCTCTCGACAGGGTCAAGCGACGATATGCTCGGCGAGCCGTCATGGCAGCCGCCGAAGCGTGCCACAGGACATGATTCGCGCCCTGGGGGCGCGAATCTCATGCTGACGTGAGGAACCCTAAACCAAGACAGGGTCTCACTCGCCGTCTGGCGGAGTTCACAGCGGGACTTCGGTATGAACACCTGCCAACCGCCGTGGTCAACAAGGCCAAGGGTACCCTTTTGGACTTCCTGGGACCCGCCATCGTGGGGTCCATGCGTGGACACTGTCGTCGGGCAGTCCGGATCATTCGCGATCTCGGGGGCAACCCGCAGGCAACAGTGATAGGCGAGAAGAATCTGACCTCCTCGACTTGGTCGGCTTACTTGAACAGCATGTTTGGCTCGTCGGCCCCTCAACTTGACGACGTATGGAAGGAATCGTTAGGCCATCCCGGAGTCGGTACACACCCAGCGGTTTTGGCAATGGGGGAGTGGCAGCAAACAACCGGGCGCCAGGCTATCACCGCAATCGTGGCCGGATACGAAGTCGCCATGCGAGTTGGAGCTGGGCTCGGCACGGAGGCGCTAGAGCGTGGATGGCACCCTCGGGGAGGAGTCAACACGCTGGCCGCAGGAGTGGCCGCCGCGAAGTTGCTAGGCCTTGATCAACCGAAGCAGTACTCCGCCGTCATGGGCCTTGCCAGCAATCGAGCTTCGGGCCTGACAGGAGCGAGTTACTTCCACGACGCCTGGTATACGCTCTCCGCGAATGCCTGCCTCAATGGGGTTCTGAGCGCTCTTGAGGCACAAGCCGGTTTCACGGCTGGGGACGTAGCGCTGGAAGCGGAACACGGCGGATACATACCCGCCATTGTGAACGAGCCCCGTTGGGATCGAATCATTGAAGGTCTCGGCGAGGAATACGAGATCATGAAAATCACTCAAAAGATCCATGCATCTTCGGGAGCAACCCACGCAGCGATTGACGGTGCCCTTCAGTTGGTTTCTGAGAACAGCCTGATACCTGATGAAGTGGACCGAATTGTGATTCGCGGCTTTCGATCGATGGTGGAGCGGCTCGGTACTCCTTTTCCCAGCAACCTTGTGCACGCGGGAATGAGTATTCCGTTTCTGGTAGCAGTCGCGGTCTGTGATCAGGAGGCTGGCCTGAAACAGTTGCAATCCCTCGGAGGAGGCCGCGACCAAGTGAGGCGGATACAAGAGAGAACCCAGCTTGTGCTAGACCCTGATCTCGATGCGCTCTGTCCGCGCTATCTCGGTGCGACCACCGAGATAGCAACGCTTGATGGCCGATTCTTCGAGACAACAGTTCTCACTCCGCGAGGAGATCCGGAGAACCCGTTGACGAACGAGCAGCTCGTGGAGAAGTTCCGCACGCTGGCTTCACATAAGATGTCCGAGCCTCTATTGAACGAGGTCTGCAGAACCGTGAATAGGCTCGACGACGTAAGTGATTTGGGGGAATTGATGCGCTTGCTGCGTTCGTAGGAGAGCAGCTCTTGGCTATCCGAACTCCGTTTGGGCGGGAGACCGGCTACTGGCGGTGAAGGCTGCGGCAATTGTGAGCCACACCACAACCGTTAGCCAACCCAGCGTGAACGAACTTGCATTCACAATCGTAGCGAACAAGACCGGCCCAATCGATGCGCCAATTGCGGCAGTGGACTGGGCCAGGCCGCTCGCCTGCGCAGGGATGGCTCGATGGGTCCGAACCACGGTGTACACATAGAGCCCCGGCCATCCCCATCCAGTGCCAAAGCCCAGCAACACCCCGATTGTCAGAACAACTCGGTTATCACTTGTAAGCAAAACACACCCGACGGTGCCGAGTAGCAGCATCAAGATGAGCGCCGCTCTGCCATCCGTCCCCCTCTTGCTGGCTAGCCATCCCGCAAGCAGCCGACCAACGATCGCGGCTGCGCTACCTGCGGCGAGCAGTCTTCCCGCCGTACCCTCCGAGATGCCCTTAGCTACTGCCGAAGTCACGAGAAAACCGGCGAGTGACGCCCCAGATGCAGCACCAAAAAGTCCGGTGAATGACACGAGGATCAGCGATCTCTTGAGTATGCGAGGATGGCCGACCGGCGTCGTCGAATGTCGGTTCTCGATGGCAAGCCACTGGATCCCAAGAAGCAAGGTCAGAGGGAGCAGCGCGAGTAGGCCAAATGCCCACCGCCAGCCGATCGTAAGCGCAATGATCGGTACGGCAAGGCCGCCAATAAGCGCTGTGGCTGGCAGAGCCGATTGCTTGACGGCGAACGAGAACGCTTCCAGGCGTTTTGGCATGCGATCGGACATAAGCCAATTTGCAGCGGGTTGTCCCAAGGCATGCGCGAGTCCCGACAGAACGAGGGCTATCAACAGACCGACCCATGTGTACACGAGCAACGCGATTCCCGCAAGGGAAAGAGCCGAGAGGACGGCAGAGATTTGCAGCGCCTGTCTACGGCCGATCCAAGCGGCAAACCGGCCGAGTGGCGCAGAACCAAAGCCCACGGTCAGGAAGTAGGTCGAGAGAGAAATCCCAAGCTGGGAAATGTCAAGTCCCAGGTCCCGCTCCATACTTATGGCCATCGCCCCCGTCAGGAACACCGCCAGTGACGACGAGAGAGTGAGCCCGGCCAGCAGCAGCAGCACTCGCCGCCACCCGTTTGCTCCCTCGGGATCCTCGGTGGTTCTGGCTTGAACGCCCACACTCATCCCGACTTTTCACTCGGCCGCAGCATCAGCTCACATCGATGAGGGTGAGTCGTGTAACAACGCCCTGCAGTAGTTCCGCAAGGTATATGTTTCCTTCCGCGTCACCGGCGAGGCCGTGGGCACTCGTTGAGGGGATCCGACAGCGACCGACGAGTTGTCCATCTCGATTCCATAGGCTCAGCCGAGGTGTCTGTTCGGTTACATAGACCCGGTTACCCTCGACAAAGATGTCCATTGGCCGGACAAAATCGATCCACTCGGATAACCACTCGCCATCGATATCGAACACTTGTAGGCGGTCATTGTCACGGTCGAGCACCAATACCTCATCCTGTGAGGTCACCCAGAGCGCATGGGGGGTTCTGAATTGTCCACGTCCTCTCCCTGGCTCGCCCCACACGGAGATCAGGTGACCAGCGGAAGAGAACCGGAGCACCCTGGCATCTGCATACCCATCGGTCACGTAGATATCTCCCCGAGAGTTAACCATGACTCCCGTCGGGTGACCGAACGGCCCTCGCGGCAACGGGCAATTCCAATCCCCGAGCCGGCGAAGGAGCTCTCCGTCACCACCGTACTGAAGTACAGAATGCGCGTCTCTGGCCGCAATCCAGATCGAGCCGTCGTTGGTGTCGCAGAACATTCCATGCCCGTCGATGGCTTCCGGAAGCTGGAACTGGTCCACCACGCGGCCTGTCGAGTCAAGCACGATGAGATGGGGCAGACCTCTCTGAAGGACGTACACCAGGCCTTCGGCGCCCACGGCTACCGCGCAGGGCAGCGAGAAAGGCGTGCCGGCCTGCTCGCTGAACCACGGACGATCGATCCTGTACAGACGGTTTCCAAGTGCAACCACAGCGTCAGCCATACAACCTCCTTTGGAAATGTAACGGCCGTCCGCGAGCTCGTCGCTTTGCTGAGTTCTCATCTTGAACGCACCAGGTACTGCCAAGGTTCATGCTGTGCTGGCTCCCTGCTTATGTGTCGTCGGTGCCATCGGAGCGAATCGAGCCTTCTGAACGTGAGAGCCTTGGCAGTCCGAGCTGACCGCAAACGGAATCGAACCATTCGATGATTTCTGGATGGAGCGGAATACCCTTGATCAAACGCTCCTGGGCCGCCTCCCACTCAAGTTGACCCGCCACAAGCACTCGCTCGTGACCCGGAGCTGGTGGTGTTGCCTTCAGGTCAAGAAGGAACTCATCCATACGTTCTTTGAACGCATGGATGTCCGTGAACGCCCCTATGTTAATTGCGCAGACAAGGTGGCTTGCATGGTCTCGGCCCAGATTGACCATTAGCTCAGACCCCGAAAGCACTGTGCACAAGATCTCTATGGCGGCGGCAATTCCGTAGCCCTTGTGTGAACCCGAGTCTCTGGTGCTCCCCAATGGGAGAAGTCGCGTGAGCGCGTACGTTGCCGGCGCCTCGCTCGGCTGAAGGAGAGGCGTTCCATCCTCTGCAGCAATAACCCCTGGGGGTAAGGGAACGCCCAATCGGTGCGAGAGCGTGACTCTGTTGGCTGCGATCGCGCTCGTCGCAGCGTCGAAGACGAAGGCAGGCTCAGTGGCAGCCGGCGCAGCAACGGCAATCGGATTAGTACCAAGACGAGGATCCCGACCGAAAGTTGGCACAACGATCGGACCGACCGCTGATGCGCAGATCCCGATCATGTCGTGCTCCAACGCGAGCATCGCGTGGTATGCAGCCATCCCTAGATGCCGACTGTTGTGAACGGTGACAAGCCCCACGCCGACCACCGAGGCTTTCTCAATAGCCAACGCCATCGCCTTCGGGGCAGCCACAATTCCAAGCCCTTGGTCCCCGTCGAAGTTGCCACCTGCCTTGGACTCCGAGATAAGTCTCATCCGTGGACGGGGATTCAGGTGGCCCGCTTCGGTCCATGTGAGGTATCGGCGTAGCATGTTCGACACGCCGTGGGTATCGACACCCCGCACGTCGGCGGCCACAAGAACGTCAGAGGCGAGTGTGGCGTGTTCGGATGGAAACCCACTTGCTTCCAGTATGGCCTCTACCGTTCTTCGTAGCTCTCCGTCGTCGACACGCAGATGGGGTTCGGCAGAGTTTTTAGCCATCGTGCGTCCCGTACAATCTCAGGTACTGGTCGCTGACCACGCGCCTTGAAACCCGCAGGTCCGCCAGCATCGGCCTTGGTGAGGTGGCGAAGTGGTCAATCACGGCCGCTAAGTCGCTGGCCTTGTCGGGTCTAGTAGCCTCGACTCCAAACCCGGCAGCGATCGAAGCGAAATCCGGCATGCCAAATACCGCCTCACGTTCGCTGAATCCGCGGGCACGCAGTTTGTGGACCTCGGCGCTGTAGGCTCCATCGTTCAGCACCAACGCAAGGACCGGCACGTTGTGACGAGCGATGGTTTCCAACTCTTGTATGTTCATCAGAATCCCACCATCACCCTCTATTAGAACGACCTTGCGTTCTGGTGCCCCAAGCGCGGCCCCGATGGCAGCCGGAAGACCGTGCCCAATTGCGCCGAAGTCCAGCGTGTACTGATAGGAACTGGGCGACCGTCCAGCGAGCCCGCCAATCGCAAAGTGCCAGAAATGTCCGAACCCAATCACGAACAGCCAATCGTCTGGAACACGAGACTGCACTACTTGGATCACATCCCGCGGATCAAGCAGTCCAGGCTCAAGATCCACCTGTCGTGATACGGAGTCGGAGGGTAGAGCAACAACGGACGGTGGGTCGCCCTGCGCATATCCGCGGTCATCCAACGCAAGGTTGAGGGCGTCGACTCCAAGACGGGCGTCTCCCAGAAGAAAGGAGTCTGCCGTCTGGACTCCTTCGACCATTCCAACCGGGTTCGTGTCAATCCGGATAACGTGCGCCTGTGGGAAAAGGGTGTTCCCAACACTGGTAAACCGCCCCATTCGAGCCCCGACGGCAAGGACACAATCTGCGGTGCTCAGGTGATGCCGTGATGAAGGGGTCGCGAACCAGCCAGCAATACCGATACTGTTCGGCTCGTCATCGAACCAGTCCTTCGCCCTCAGAGTTGTGGCGAGATGCGCACCAATACGTAGCGAAAGTTCGACAAGCCCGCCGTGAGCATCAGCGACAACCGCACCTCTGCCTGCCACGATCACCGGGCTCTTTGCCGACGCCAGGCGATTGGCAATCGCCTCCACATCCTGGTGGATTGGGTGCAGCGGGCGCGCCGGGGGTGCCAAACCAACGGAGCTCTGGTAATCGAACCCAGCTGTGAGTTCCCATTCCTGAACATCCTGGGGGACGCTAAGGATGACAGGACGAGAGCCGGTCCGGGCTTGGAAGAATGCGTCTCGTACGGCATCCGCTACCCGCGCCAGTGACCGGATTGGGACGAGCGGCACGTCCAGCGACACAGCGAAGGGTGCCGGATCGAATTGCTGCAAGTGATAGGGCGCTGCGATCGGTGTGTCACCTGCCAGAACCACCAGGGGTGATCGCTGTTGCCTTGCGCACACAAGCTGGGTGGCTATTTGGGTCAGGCCAGGACCCACGGTCACGGTGCAGGCTCCGACCTTCCCCGTCACCTCCGCGTACCCGGCTGTCATGGTTACCGCCGCGCTCTCATGCCGAGCGTGGATGACGCGCATCCCTTGATACTCAGACGCTGCCGTCATGAACAGCATGTTGGCGTCGCCCATAAGGCCAAAAACGGTCTCCACGCCCTCGAGTGCGAAAGCTTCCACCAAGGCTTCGAAAACCTTCATCTCACATCCACCCAGTTCCTGGTTTCACGAGGATCGTTTGCGGTTTGGGGCATATTGACCAACCCTGCCACTTCGAAGCCGCTCTTCATGGGCCACCCGATTTCGACGAGGATTCACGTTTCCACTCTTGACCGACGACAAACCCACAACTAGTGTCACGTACTGCGGAACCATGTATACCATAGTGGAATCACTGTCTACCAACGGAGAAGCTGCTTTGATCTCCTTGCCACGGACTACTTGTATGTGCGCTCATCTCATACTTCGACCGGCCGCACGGATCCCTGCGAGGAGCGGGGCATGACCGCGTTGATCGTACTGGACCCGACTGAACCCCCTGCAGGCCACGGCACACTCAGTCCTCGCCTCGATTCGCTCGATGGTCGAAACTTGGGGATCCTTTGGAACGGCAGGCGCCCCGGCCCTGGCGATAGGGTGCTGATGGAGATTGCGGATGTGCTGAGACGACGTCACAACATCGCCGATGTCCTCTTCAGAACGAAACCGCACTTGGGAAACGTTGCTCCGGGAGAATTGCTGGCAGAAATGGCCGCTCGCACTCATGCTGTTATCACCGGGGTGGGTGACTGAGGGTCATGTACGTCGGGCAGTGTGCTCGACGCGGTCGAGCTGGAGCGGCGCGGGATCCCGACCGCTGTGGTTGGGGCGTCCCTCCTAGTAAACACAACCGGCCGGGGGATGGCGCTTGCCCACGGTTTCGGCAACCTGAAGATGGTCGAGATTGACCAGGCCTCAGGTATCATGACCAGCGGTTCGGACGAACGCGACGACATTCAAGAACTGGTGAACCAGGCGATCCCCCAGATCGAGGCCATTTTCCTCGGCAAGGAGAATGAAGAAACCCCCCGTGCCACGGACCTGAGTGCAATGGGCGGAACCCGACAGCCTAGTATCGAGGAATCGCTCCACTTGCTCGGGCGCGGTTTGGCCGCTGACGGCTACAACCTCATCATCGGCAGCAAAGACGGTTCAACCCTGCTGGTGCAAGTCGAAGCGACGCCTGAAGCCTGTGACGACTGCCTGGTACCTCCCAAGGTGATGGAAAGCATCATATTGGCCCATCTTCCGGCAGAAGCAAGGGTGGAGCGCGTGGAGGTCACATATCCCCCTGGCTATGGCGGAGAATCGTGATGAGGCACGTTGCAGGCTCGTGAGCAGCTATTTCGAAGCCACAGTCCTGACCCATCAAGGGGGAGCCGACAAAGGACGGTCTATCCGAGTCGACCGGCTCTATAACCTTGGTTCTGCCACGCGTTCCGCCGATTTCGCGCGTCTTCATCAAGAGGAAGTGGCGAAAGAAGGGGTCTCGATTTCCTTCGATATCCCCGCCCCTCGCATCTATCCGTTGAGTCCGTGGGTTCTGACCACCGAGTCGGACATAGTCGTACAGGGCCGCAAAACCTCGGGCGAAGTAGAGATTGTCCTCGTGGTTTCCGACGAACTGTTGGTGGGCGTAGGTTCCGACCATACGGATCGGGACCTCGAGCGACTTAGCATTCCGTGGTCAAAGCAAGTCTGTCCGAACATTGTGGCGCCGGAATTGTGGCGGTGGACCGACGTTGAGGACCACTGGGATGAGTGTGTCCTCTCCAGCTACGTTGACGGCGACCTATACCAACGAGTCCCAGTGCAGGAGTTCCTACGACCCGTCGATATCCTCCAGATTCTTCGGGAAAGAGCCAGGCCCCCGATCAGGGACTTTGTCGTCTTCTGCGGCACTTCTGTTTCAGTTTCCGGGCGGATCCGTTTTGGACAAACGTGGCGAATCGGGTTGTCGGACCCCGTTCTTGGACGCACCATTGACCATGAATATGAGGTTGTTTCCGTCTTTGAGGACATCCTCCCCGAGTTCAGAGTCGCTCTGAAGAGCATCGGTTGAGCAGTCCCCCTCAACTGACGCGACTCACAACACCGCATATAGGAGCGCGCAGCGCTCCTATTCGACTCACATCTCGCTGGGGTCTTCTTGATCGTGAGCATCCGGTCTCCCTCCAAGCTTCACAAGAGCGTGGGCCGGTCCTCCCGAGGGGCGACGACGTCAGGGGGATTCGTAAGGACGACCCTCGTTGGTCTCACCAGGGACACACACGGTCATCGCCCTGATCATTGTCCAAGTTCCAGAGCCAGTCGGGTGCCATTTGCGTCGGCAACCACTTGCACTCCGAGAAGATGACCTATATGATCTTCACAACGCTGTTCCGCATAGCGGTACACGCTCACCAAAACCCCGTGGCATGAACGCCCCGGAGTCCGGGGACAGAGGAGGGAACAGACAATGCGTGCTCGATTCTTGCGCATACTGGCCATAGGAACTGTACTTGTTGTAGTACTGGGTGCCTGCGCCGCCGAAGACACCGACCAAACGACTTCTACCACGGTTCAACCAGATGCGACCACAGCCACAACTACCGCCGATACAACCGCAACTACTACCGGCGGTGAACCGGAAGACACAACTCTGCTTGTCGCTCTCAGCACCGAGATCGGCGGACTAGACCCTCATGAGCGCGACGAGGCTGCCGTACGGCAGGTCTCATTCAACAACATCTTTGAGGCCTTGTTCCGATGGTCGACAGGTCGCGAGTCAGTGATCGAACCAAGCCTGGCAACCGATTGGGAATGGCTCAATCCGACCCTGATGCAAATATCTATTCGGGAGGGAGTGGTCTTCCACAATGGCGAACAGTTTGACGCCGAAGCCGCCGCGTTTAGCATCAATCGAGTCCTTGACCCGGATCTAGCCTCGGAGCTCGCCGGAACGCTGGACACCGTAGTGGAGGCCAGAGCCGCCGGCGACCTCACCCTTGAGATCGTGACCACGGGACAAGATCCGATCCTCTTAAACCGTCTCACTCGGATCATGATTGTTCCACCCGGCTATCTCGCCGGGGACTCTGGGGCGCTTCGTGATTCCCCCATAGGGACGGGTCCGTATGCGTTCGTGAACAGAACGGTTGATGGCGTTGTCCTCTCGGCGTTTGAGTCCTACTGGGGCGACACACCGGAGTTCACGGATGTCGAGTTCCTGGTTCGGCTCGACACTGCAGCCCGTGTCGCAGCGCTCGAAGCCGGAGAGGTCGACATAATCGCCGACCTGCCACCCGATGCGGTCGACCAAGTGCCCAACGTACTCGAAATCCCGTCACTTGAGGTAACGACAGTTCGCCTTAATGGTGATGGTGGCCTCACCGAGGACATACGCGTTCGCGAGGCAATCGCCCACGCCATCAATGCCGACGAAATAAGGGAGGCGTTTTTCGGTGACCGGGCTGTATCAGCCAACGGCCAAATCGTGCCGCCGGGGGTGGCCGGTTTCGATCCGACATTGACTGCCTTCGAGTATGACCTGGAACGGGCCCAAGAGTTGGTCGAAGAATCCGGTATCGGCGACCAGCCACTCCGGTTCATGGTCCCTGAAGGGCGCTACCCGAAAGGGCGGGAGGTCACTGAGGCCATTACTGGACAACTCATTGATGCAGGTTTCACCGTCGATCTGCAGATCATGCAGTACCAGGATTGGCTCGCAGAGATCCTCAGTTCCGGGCCCCAATCGTTTGAGATGTCGTTCAGCGCTACCGGCTCTGAGAACTTCCATAACTCAGCCCAGCCCTTCAGCCTTTGGGTACCGGAGGACGGATTGGCTCAAGTGATGCCCGATGAATGGCAAGCGGTGGCCGAACCTGCATACGAGCAAGCTTTGACTGAAACCGATCCGGATAAGAGCGTTGCTCTACTGCAGGAGGTGAACAAAGCTATCCATGACAGCTACTACCACGTTCCTTTGTATATCAACAACTACATCTGGGGGGCCGGCGAGGGGCTCACGTGGGATCTGACAGAAGATGACCAAATCCGACTCGCCACTGTCCGAAGTGGCGGATAGGGTCAAACAACAGCATGACGGCAGCGGCCGGGGGAACCTCTTGCTCGGGTTTCGCCGGCCGTGGCTTCGTCAGTGCGGTTAGGGCAGATGCGTCGACGTAATGGCCATCGGTAGCCTCACACCCAACTGCACTGGCGACCGTGTGGGCAGCGGCCTCCAGCAGACCCGGGACGGCTCAGTATGATCCGCTTTGTTGGAAATAAGCTCGGCCGGTTTGCGCTGACTATCCTCGGCGCTTCAGCTATCGCGTTCGCAGTTTTCTACGTGGTCCTTGATCCGGTTGATCTGTTACTGCCCGTTTCTGCCACCGCCGAGATCCGCGAACAGCTCACTGAGCAACTCGGGTTGGACAAGCCGCTGTCAGTCCAGTATTGGGATTTCCTTAGCAATGCCGTCAAGGGAGATTTCGGCGACTCGATTTCTCTTCGCCGACCTGCAATGAGGGTGGTGCTAGAGCGCCTCCCAGCAACTGCAATTCTGGCGACGGGTGCAATGGCTGTCGCGGTCCTGTTCGGGATTGCGATTGGAACTGGCGCCGCAGCCAATCCCGGAGGACGACTCGATCGCCTTGCCACAGGGCTCGCGTATGGTCTTATCTCGGTCCACGACGCGTGGATATCCATAGTTCTTATCCTGTTGTTTGCCGTTGCCGCTGGCTGGCTGCCAACCGGTGGCTACGGCAGCGTCAAGTTCCTCATCCTTCCGACAATCGCCCTAGCCACGAGGCCGCTGGGACGAGTGATCCAGGTCACCAAGACGTCGATCGCAGAAGAGTCCACTAGGGCGTATGTGTCAACGGCACGGTCAAAAGGCGCCACTCCACTGCGCATACTCACCACACACCAACTGAAAAGCGCCCTTCCTGGCATTACGACGTTTGTCATGTATGACTTCGGCAGGTTGTTCGTTGGAACAGCGATCATCGTTGAGACTGTGTTCGCCTGGCCCGGTATCGGCTCGCTGATCGTGAGGTCACTGCAGAGCGGCGACGTCTTCCTCAGCCAAGCCATCGTGATTACCGCGGCGGTCATAGTTGCCACCTTGAACCTTCTGGCTGATCTGTTCCACATGGCGATTGATCCTCGGGTACGGAAGGGATCATGATCATGAAAACTGCGATCCGTGCCCTAAAGGAATTGACGCGCGACCGACTATCTTTCCTAGCCGGGATTGTCGTGTTGGTTCTCGGATTAACCAGTGTCATTGTTCCGTTGGTAGTGCCACAGATCAGCGATCAAAACCTCCTGAGCCGTCTGCTCGCCCCATCGTGGACCTCGGCCGGGGGTCAGGGGTTGATGGGCACAGATCCGCTCGGTCGCGACCTGTTGCTGCGTTCCATTCTTGGTGTGAGAGCTTCGATCCTCATCTCGCTGGGGGCGATCACGATTAGCTTTGTGGTGGGCAGCGCACTGGGAATGTGGGCCGGCTTTCGGCGGGGTCGCGTCGAGTCGATCATCGTTCTTGCGACTGACATCCAGCTGTCATTCCCAGCCCTTCTCGTGGCGATAATTCTTGCAACCACCGTTGGTCAAGGTGCCATTCAAATTGTTTTGATTCTCGGACTGAGCTACTGGATGATCTTCGCTCGAATGGCGCGACAAGCCACGCTAACGGTGAGTGCCAGCGAGTTTGTTGAGGCGTCCAAGATCATGGGTGGTCGCTCCTCACACATCCTCAAGAAGCACGTATTTCGAAATGTTCTCCCCACTCTCGTTGGCGTGGCAACAATCGAGTTTGCGAGGGTTATGCTCGCCGAAGCGTCACTCAGCTTCTTGGGTTTCGGGCTCCAGCCACCCGACGTGTCGATCGGTTTGATTCTCGCCTCGGGCCACGAATACATCGGCAGTGCATGGTGGATAGCCACGTTCTCCGGACTCGTCCTCACCCTGCTCGTGCTGTCTGTCAACACCTTTGGCACCTGGCTCCACGGGTATCTTGATCCGGCTGGAATCACGAAAGGTCTCAATCGCCGATGAACCTTCGCGCTTCGAATCAAGACGCTCCCTTGGGTGACCAGGCCCATACACCCGTTCTCGAAGTAGATGACCTTACCGTCGCGTTCCCAACGGAATCCGGGCCGATTCGAGCCGTCAACGGCATCAGCTACCGACTCAAAAAGGGAGAAACCTTTGCGGTCGTTGGCGAATCCGGATCTGGCAAGAGCGTGAGCGCCACAGCCGTGATGGGTCTTTTGCCCAAGATGGCCGAGGTGAGCGTGTCGTCCATGCGCTTCAAGGGGCAAAGCCTGTTGAGCATGGGTGCGGACGAACGACGCCGGTTGCGGGGACGGCACATGTCCATGATCTCACAGGACGTCCTGAGCTCCCTCCATCCCCTCTATTCAGTCGGATGGCAGATAACAGAGATGTTCAAGATACATGCGCCGCACATCTCACAACAAGAGGCCAGCCGCAAGGCGATCACATTGATGGATCGAGTCCGGATACCGCAGGCGGAAGAGCGGCTCAAACAATACCCACATCAGTTCTCGGGAGGCATGCGGCAACGCGTGATGATCGCCATAGCGATCGCCCTCGAACCCGACCTTCTCATAGCAGATGAACCGACCACGGCTTTGGATGTGACAGTCCAAGCCCAGATCATGGACCTGCTTCAGGAACTCCAGAGAGAACTCGGAATGGCCTTGATCTTAATCACCCATGATCTCGGCCTGGTACGCGATATCGCAGATACGGTGGCTGTCATGTACGCCGGTAGGTTCGTCGAGGCTGGGCCGATGCGTAGTGTCTTCGAGATGCCGGCACACCCGTACACAATTGGTCTGATGACCTCGCGTCCGAGCATCGATACCGACCGACTTGACCCGATCCCTGGTGCTCCACCGCGGCCTGATGCCATCCCTGCCGGGTGCGCCTTCCATCCGAGATGCCGGTTCGCTCGGCCCGAATGTCGAGCTACGATCCCTGAGCTGGGAGAGATAGCGGACCACTGGAGTGCCTGCTTCTTCAGGGAAGAGGTGGCTTATGCAAACCGGTGATGTGATCCTCCGCGTTGATGATCTCGTCAAGCACTTCCCGGGTTCTAGAGTTGGCGGTCGCAAGCGAAGAATGATCCGGGCCGTTCAAGGAGTCAGTTTCGAGCTACGTCAGGGCGAAACACTTGGAATAGTCGGCGAATCGGGTTGCGGAAAAACAACGGTGGCGCGGACCCTTGTTGGACTTGAAGAACCCACCGCTGGTGAGGCGTGGTTCCACCAGGCTTCCCTATTCGATCAAGATGCGAAGGGTCGGAATGGCACGCGTCGTGCTATTCAGATGGTGTTCCAGGATCCCTTTGGGGCTCTTAACCCCCGGCTGTCCGTAGAAGCCAGCATCTCTGAACCTTGGGACATACACGGAACAGTACCTAGGAAGGAGCGACACGAGCGGGTGGTCGATCTCCTCGAGAAGGTAGGCATGGACGAGAGTCACTCTGGCCGGTATCCGTCGGAACTATCTGGCGGCCAACTTCAACGAGTTGGAATAGCGCGAGCGCTTGCTCTCGATCCGGAGATCGTCATCTGCGATGAGCCGGTGTCGGCTTTGGACGTATCGGTCCAAGCCCAGGTCATAAACCTCTTGCAGGACCTTCTGGACTCGACGGGGGTAGCCTACATCTTCATTGCCCACGATCTCGAAGTAGTCAGACACATCGCGGACAGGATTGCCGTGATGTATCTGGGGAGAATCGTCGAAACGGGATCTACGGGCGACCTCTTTCGGGCACCTACGCACCCCTATACGAGTGCGCTCTTGTCGGCGATGCCGGGAACCCGCCCGGACGGTCAACAAAGGATAATCCTGGAGGGTGACCTTCCCGATCCGGAGAATCCTCCGTCTGGCTGTGGTTTTCGCACCCGGTGCTGGAAAGCCAAGCCAATATGTGCAACCGATCGCCCAGAACTCTCCGAACGGTCCGGCGGCCAGCTTTGGAGTGCCTGCCACTTCCCTGAAGAATCTGGGCAGTTGGAGTATCGAGCGTAATCGAGATAGGGATCGCACATGCAGATGAACCTACGTTCAGACCCGATTGAAGTTGACAACTACCGGGACGCCATGGAGCTCTTTCACGAACGTGGCTGGACAGACGGGCTCCCTGTTGTCCCGCCCACGCCGGATTCGGTGGAACAGTTCCTGGCGGCCGCCCAACTGGAACCGTCATACGTCGTTGGGGAAATGCCAGAACGCTCCTCCAAGGTGACCGCGGAGAAGCTCGCCATAAACGCTGTGATGGCCGGATGTCTGCCGTCATTCATGCCAATCCTTGTCGCAGCGGTTGAAGCCGTGGCTGATGAGGGTTTCCGGTTCAATCACCTTGCAAGTCTGGGAAGTCCGTGGCCGCTCCTTATTGTGAATGGTCCAGTCGTCCAGCAAGTCAGCCTCAACTCAGGTGGGTATCTCTTTGGGCCTGGAGCCCGGGCGAATGTCTCCATAGCCCGAGCCCTTAGCCTCGTCTTGGCGAATTGTGCGCTCGCCCGCTCGGGAGGCATCCAGCGGGGACAGTGGGGCCACCCGGGCCGCTGGTCGGCCTGCATAGCCGAAAACGAGGACACAGATTGGGACCCGCTTCACGTTCAACGCGGTATGGCACCCACGGATAGCGCAGTGACTGCTGTTTCGGCGTATCCCAACCTACCCACCCAGATCGCCACGTTGATCACTACCCCTGAACGAATGTTGGATGCCGTATGTCACTCCATCAGCGGCTTCGGAGGGGCTCAGTGGATTCGAGGCATGTATACGCTGATGGTCTCTCCCCACCATGTGGACATCTTCAGTTCGCATGGATGGAACAAAGATGACGTCCGGGAGTACATTCGGCAAAACACGCGCGCCTCCATCGCAGATCTGAAGACTCGAGGACAGTGGGGAACGCCCCTCGGGAATCTCACAGCCGAGCTTCAACGGATTGAACCGGGCGATCACGACACCTACATGTACCTGTTCAGTGACAACGGGCAAAACGAAGAGTTCTTGCACAGCCGCGCAGATGTCGACGGGCGGGAAATAGACGTGATGGTGGTAGTCGCCGGCGGCGACGCGGGCCATCGTCTTGCTGTTGCCGTTCCGTACTCAACGGCAACTAACCCTGTTACGAAGCAAATCCGGATTCCAGGTTCCTGATCCGAATCTCGTTGAGTCCGAACGACGACCAGAAACTGGTCATCAGTTCTCGTAATCCAGGTAGACAGCTTTAGTCCGCGTATAGAACTCGACCGCCCCACCCAGTTCTTTGAAAGTGTTCGCGCTCGAGTTCTTGAATCCTCCAAACGGCGCGTGAGGTGCGATTCCCGATGTCGAGAGATTGATTCTGGCTGCACCGGCTTCGATTGTCTCTGCGAACCGCATTGCCTTGACCAGTATCGCGGGTCACGATACTCGCCGTGAGGCCATATTCCACTGCGTTGGCCTTCTGTATAGCATCGTCAAACCCGGATGCTCTTAAAAGGCTGACGACAGGACCGAAGATCTCATTACGGGCAATGGTGGATTGGGCCTCAACATGGTCAAACAGTGTTGGCATCACAAAGTAACCGTTGCCATTGCCCGTGGTGCCGCCAACGACAAGGTGAGCGCCTTCTCGCTGCGCCGTGTCGATGTAGCTGCAAACTTGCTCGCAGCGTTCCTGACTAACAAGAGGCCCCATTTGAATGGCGTCGTCAAGGCCATTCCCCACTCGAAGCGCCGCGATCCGTTCCGCCAAGGCCTCACAGAAGGAATCTGCAATGGGTTCCTCCACGATCACTCGACTGGTGGCGGTGCACACTTGCCCCGACACGCCGAACCCACCACTGATAGCAAAGCGGAGAGCCTTCTCGATGTCACCGTCTGCGAGCACGATCATGGCGTTCTTCCCGCCTAGCTCCAGCTGCACACGAACCATGTGATGATCTATGGCGCGCCTGTAGATGGTCTTTCCTGTCTCAACTGAACCTGTGAAGGACACCCCGTCTACATCTGGGTTCACGACCATCTCATCGCCAACCTCCGACCGTCCCGTAAGGAAGTTGACGACGCCCGGAGGTATCCCCGCGTCCACAAGGATTCGCACGAGCATGTACGAAGAGAAAGGAGTCAGCGAGGACGGCTTAAAGACAACCGCATTACCGTGGGCAAGCGCTGGCGCCAACTTCAACGCCGGAATCGACACAGGGTAGTTGTATGGGGTAATCATGCTGACCACTCCGAGAGGTTCTCGTCTCGAGTAGAGGTGCTGATCGGCCTTCATGGGCTGGAGCACCGAACCCCCAGAGCGCCAAGCTTCCCCGCTGTAGCACCTAAAGATCGTCGACGCGAACTCAACTTCTGCGCGCGCTTCAGAAAGGGTCTTGCCCATGTCGAGGGAGATTGCTCGGGCGATTCCATCACGTTGCTCGAGCAAGAGATGCGAGACACGGTCAAGCAGTTCCCCTCGGATCGATGCGGGCGTCCGAGCCCAGGAAGCAAGGGAGTTCCGAGCGGCAGCGATCGCCGAACGTGCATCCTTCCTTGTGGCCAACGGGAAGGTGGCGACCACCTCGTCCGGTCGCGCTGGGTTCCTATCCTCCAGAATCGTTCCGCTATCCGTGACCCACTCGCCGCCGATCAGGTTGGGGTGGTGCATGCTGGCCCCCTTGTCGTTCGTTCACGGCATGTGCACTGTCGTAGAACAGACACGAGCGTTCGAGTCCAATCGAAATCGACTTTGCTGAGATTCTCCGAACTTAGATCCAAGGGAATCTCAATCTCCAGCAGGGACCTGAACCTCGCATCGCGAACCGCTCGCCCGTCTGTGATGGCAACAGCCGATTCACACGGCAGCATCCGACTCCTCTTCGCCTGAGGGTAGGAGTGGTTCGTCACGCATGGCCACAATCATCCGGTCGAGCGCCAAGGAGCGGCACAAGCCATAGAGCGGTCTACCCGCAGTAATTGGATCCATCGTCATGGAAGTCGTAGGGAGCGGAGTCGCTGGTACCGAAGACTGCCTCTGCTCACTGTCTAGCCGTCTCAAGAGATCTCGAAGAATCCTCATCTGCACCCGGTCTTGTGATCGGCCAATCCTACCGCAAGCCCTCCCGGGGGGCGAAACTTGGTCGTAATGAGCGGAACATGCCGTATTGGCGATCCTTGGATGGAGGGCCACGCTTCTCTTGCTGGTATGACGTCAAATTGCGGGGCGATTGGATATTCACGACGGGGACCGCGATACGGTCGACCTTCTCCCAAAAGGCGCGACCTGCGGCGGGGTTGGGACCCGCAGCCTTCTCTCACGTAGGGAGGGCGTTCAATCAAGGGCTCGGGTGGCACGCAGCCAGGACGCGCAGACAGATATCCCGACGCATTGGTTCGTAGCCTGCCTCACGCCGGGGCTCCGAACAAGGAACCTAGGCTGTGCATGTGCGATCCATCACCACGCATGGGCACCCCGAGAAACCTAGCCTTCGCCGCACAGCCTACGTGGAGAGCGGGTGATGAGAAATTCAGCTTCTGAAAGACAGGAGGGATCGGTGCTTGTCGGTGCAAAACACCTGCAGCAGATCTGCCGATCGCTACTCGAACGGACGGGGGTTCAAGTGCTTCAGGCGACAATCGTTGCCGATCACTTAGTGCGAGCTGATTTGGCCGGCCATGCATCTCACGGTGTTCGGATGCTCCCCTCCTACCTTCAGGCGCTGTCGGCGCGGGACCTGAATCCGAGCTCTGTCCCCGAGGTGGTGGAGCAGTCGTCACGAGTCGCAACGTCAGTGATCGACGGCCACAAGGGCCTGGGCCATCCGGCTGGAGCGCTGGCCGTGCAGGTGGCGGTGGCGACCGCCCGAACGACTGGTGTATCTGCGGTGGCAATCGTCAATGCTGGCCACCTCGGAAGGATGGGCCACTACGTCGAACTTGCGGCCGCTTCAGAATGTGCCCTTCTTGCAGTCGCCGGGGGTCTCAGGGGACCGCGCGTAGCACCGGAGGGGCTATCGAAGGGCTCCATCGGATCGAATCCTATCGCTGGTGGTTTTCCGATCGCCAATGAGGATCCTCTGGTCGTTGACATGGCAACGAGCGCCGTCGCGGCAGCCAAAGCGGCTATGGCGCTCGAGGAGGGCAACTTCCTGGAAGCCCCTGTACTGGTTGATGTTGATGGTTCCCTAACCGCTGATCCGGGGGTCCTTTGGAGAGGTGGCCATCTCTTGCCGATGGGCGGCCACAAAGGATTCGCCCTGGGCCTTCTCGTCGAGATGCTCTCAACCTGCCTGACAGGCTCTCTCAGAGAGACACAGGTCCTGGGAGAAGGCCAATCACGGGGCGGTTTGCTCATTTGTCTTGACACGTCATCTTTTCGAGAGCCGGGAGAAGCCGCGGCCTCAGCACGACGCGTTGTTAACGCAGTTAGGTTGGATGCCGAAGCCAACGACCAGATCCATATTCCTGGACATGGCAATCCTCAGCGCTATCGAAGTCTTGATGAATGCCAAGTGCATTTGGGTGCCAAGGTTGCGCAGGACGTTGCCAACTGGATTCGGCTGCTCGCACCGTCGGAGAGCGAAGACGATCAGTGGCGCCTGGCATAGCCAGAGACGTTGCGGCGAGATTGACCAGTTGCTACCAGCCTTTGCGGCACGCGATACCTGTTCTTCCGAACGCCGAAACGCTCACCGTTCTGAGACCACAATTCGTTTACACGTTTCCGCAAGTCAGGGGATCCACGCCCGGTGGAAACGGCATGCGGATTCCCCGAGGCCAGTAGCCCGGCTCAAAGCGGCCCTGGTCTGGTACTGGCCCGAGGGCGAGCGGGTTGCTTGCAGGATCAGACTTCCAAGTCCTAATTAGGCTCAGCGGTTTTCAGCGGCGGATACCAGTTGCTTGCCCGACCCGGGGCTCTTCACGAACCTTTGTCGAACGAACTGGGACGACCTGTCGAATATAGAGCCGAACCGATCGACACGATGCAGCCACGAGGTGGACGTCCGGTCTGCCGACTCCTGCACACGTCTCGTTGCCAATGATGTCGATCGGTCCGGTTCGGCGGGGGGAGTCTGGTCGAAAACGCGATGGTCAATCTTCGTGCCCAGATTGTTTCGACCTCCGAGGATGAGCAGCTGCGTGTATTCGACACCTACCTCAACGAGGTCCGGATGTGCAGGACGGCGCATGTTGAGGTTGTCGAGTTGGGGCATGGAGCGGTCCGAAATTCGGTTTCTATCTGCGGAAAATGGGTAGTTCGCGCTTCGGCTGAGTGCTGTGCGACAAAGACGGGTGTATCCATCTCACCCGGGCTTCCGCTCGTCGAATGGGGTCCGGACCAGCTGAGGGCCAGTGCTGTTGCCCCTACGATTGTGCCGGCGGATATGACCGAGGACGTTCGCCGGGATCCTGTCTTCCTTGCGCCAAACTGGGCAGTATTCCGACGGCGCGTACGATCCGGACCAGCAAGGTGGCTTTCGCTTTACTTGGCCGGTGGGCTGCCAAGGCGCTCTTCTTTCTAGCGGGCACCGCGACAAGCTGGTGCTGCTTCGGAAGCAGTCGATCGCAGCCTCGACACGAGGTCACCGATCGGTCAGGTCAGGTTCACTGGGATCTGCCCGCAGCCTTCTAAATAATGCGTTCCGCAGAGTGGAACACGGGGCGTATACTGGCAACAGTATCTCAAAGGTGTCGATTGTGACTGAACCGAATAGCGGACAAACGATCGCCAGCGTCGAGCGCGCTGCCGATGTTCTTAGCACGTTTGCGCATTCTCGATCACCAAACCTTGGCGTCACGCAGATCGCCCAGCAGCTAGGGATGTCGAAGGCAGTGGTGCATAGGATTCTGGCCTCTTTTCGCGGAAAGGGATATGTGCAGCTAGACGAGCTCACTCGTCGGTATTCGCTGGGACCAGCCGCTCTTGCGTTGGGATCCGCATACTTGGAGAGTCTGGACGTCCGTGTCCTCGCTCGACCGAGGATGGAGTGGCTCAGCGAGCAGACTCAGGAGACGGCAACGCTTTCGGTGAGGTCAGGTTGGTACCGGACGTACATAGATCAGGTAACTCCGGCGCGCGAGGTCAAGATGACCGTCGAGTTAGGTCGACCTCATCCACTCCACGCTGGCTCATCCTCGAAGGCCTTCCTTGCCTTCCTCCCAAAGGACGAGCAGGCCCAGTACTTGGAAGAGATGACCCTCGATGCCGTGACGACCCGCCACCATCACCGACCGCCCGCAGCTCGAGGAAGAGTTGAGACTTGCCTTCGAGCGGGGTTACGCAACCTCCAAGGGTGAACGGCAGGTTGGCGCATCTTCGGTAGCGGCGCCGCTACTCAACCACAAGGGGTACCCGATCGCCGTCATGAGCCTGTGCGGTCCCGGTGAACGGTTTACCGATTTCGAAAGGTTCGCCAAGCTGTTGGTTGATGCTGCCAACGAGATCTCTGGGCGCTTGGGCTTTCCGGGTGTCGTTCCAGATCAACCCCCCACCGAGGAGAAAAAGGGTAGCCCCGATTGAGTTCAAGCACGCGAGTTGTTCGGCGAGTTCCAGGGTGCGTCGGGCTGCTCGGATCACTGCTTCGTCGATCATCCTGCCGTGGTCGTCCAAGGCGACTCCGCGGCCGGCATCAGTTGCATCTTCGTAGAGGCTGACAAGACGTCGGGCCCGTTCGATCACGGCCGGTGAAGGCGTGAAGACCTGGTTGATCACGGGGATCTGGGCGGGGTGGATCGCCGATCGGCCGGCGAAGCCTAGGCGGCGGTAGGTCTCACTGGATCGGCGCAGACGGTCGAGGTCGGTGAAGTCGGTGGCTGCCGAACCCGCCGGGGGACCGATCCCGGCAGCAGCCGAGGCGACTACCAGTTGGCTCCGGATCGGCTGCCACTCGTGCTCATCGTCGGAAGGATCGATGGCGAGGTCCGCTCCAAGGTCGGCTTCACCAAGAGCCAGGTGCGAGACTCGTGGCGAGCGTGCTATTCCTCTCACCGCCTCAAGGCCGGCAGCCGTTTCGACGAGCGGGGCGATTGCGAGCGGGCCGACCCCGCTGGCGTTCTCACGGGTCGAAAGCATCTCTGAGAGGCGAACGATATCGTCCGGGGAGGAGACCTTCGGCAGGTAGATACCAACGATTGCCGGATGTATGGCGGCGGTGAGGTCTTCCTCGAGTAGTTCGATCTCACTATTGACACGGACCCATATCCATGGCCTTGTTCGATGGGGAAGGGTCTGGAGCCATCCGGCGACGACTTGACGCGCTGCCGTCTTGGCAGAGCGGGCTACCGCATCTTCGAGGTCGACAATGAGCGCGTCAGATCCTCGCTGTCGAGCTTTGGACAGCTTCTCCGGCTGATCGCCGGGAACGTACAGATAGCTGCGAGCATACATCGGAACTAGGTCGATCCTACCTTCGGGCGAGCTTGGATCCTGTCAGGCCAAGGCAACTAACATACGGAACGTTATTCCTGCTAGCGGAACAGAGCCGCTGAGTTCCGTGAGATGGCCGTTATGCCGGCGCAGGCAGCAAGCTGCGAATGGTGGATGAAGCGGAGTCTCGGTGAAGGCGGCTCGTATCCCCGTCGTCGACCGACGAGGCAGGCGTACAGGCAATAGGAGCGGAGGAAACAGATGGTTGCGCCATGGGGCATCGAGTGGACACGACTAGCCGAGGCCCGAATCATTGACCTGGCTCATCGGATGGAACGGGGAATGCCCGTCTCGCCGAACCATCCAGCGTTCCAGCTTGCCCTGATGCGACGCCACGGCGACATGGTCCGACCCGACGGCGGCTCCGCTGCCAACGAGATCTTCGTCACCGGTGGCCATGTCGGCACCCATGTGGACGCTCTGGCCCATGTCTCACAGGAAGGGCTGTTGCACGGAGGCATCGACGCGGGATCCGTGCAGTCCCAGCATGGATTCGCTCAGCTCGGCATCGACACCATGGAACCGGTGCTGTCTCGGGGCGTGTTGTTGGATATCGCCAGTCTGCACGGAGTGGATGTGCTCGATCCCGGCTACGAAATCACCGCCCAGGAACTCGAAGCCGCCGAGTCCCGAGCCGGGGTGCAGGTTGGATCCGGCGACGCCGTACTCATCCGCTCCGGCTGGGCCGCCCACTGGTCCAACCCCGACGTGTTCTCCGGTCAACAGGGGGGAGCACCGGGTCCGGGAGCCTCCGCTGCTGAATGGCTCGCCGACCGCCAGGTTCGCATCACCGGAGCTGAGACCATTGCGTACGAGGTGATTCCTCCGGGATCAGGTCACCGGACGCTCCCGGTCCACCGGATACTGCTCGTCGAAGCAGGCATTCACATCATTGAGGTCATGAACCTAGACCCCTTGGCGGCGGCGGGCGTGAACGAATTCCTATTCGTGCTCGCACCGCTCAAACTGGTCGGAGCCACTGGATCCCCGGTCCGACCATTGGCGGTTGTCGATGGCTGACACCCTCTCTGCAACACTCGCTGCCTTCGCCCACAACAGCATCAACAACGGGGTTCCGTCCTCGGTCGCAGATGATGCCAAAGGGCGGGTCCTCGACGTCCTCGGCAACGCCCTCGGCGCCCGAGGCCAACAACCCGGGATCTCAACAGAGACCGTCGCCAAACACTGGGGCGGCAACACCGAATCCTCGGTAATCGGTAACCCTGATCTCAGACTCCCGGCCGGTTCAGCCGCTCTCGTCAACGGGACCCTTGCCCACACCCTCGACTTCGACGATACCCACCTACCCTCGGTGCTCCACCCGTCGGCCTCGATCGTTCCGGCCGTCCTCGCCACCGCCCAGGCCGTGCAAGCGTCCGGGCGGGCCACTCTTGCGGCCGTCGCCATAGGCAACGAGCTGTGTGTGCGTCTGGGGGCGGCTTCTTACGATCCGCAACTCAAGAACTCCATCTTCTTCGAAAACGGTTTCCATGCCACCTCCATTTGCGGGACACTCGGCAGCGCAGTGGCGTCGGCCGCACTGATGGGCCTCGACAAAGATCAACTAGCCCACGCCCTTGCCATTGCTGCTTCGATGGGTGCCGGGTTGCTCGAAGCGAACCGCACCGGCGGGTCCGTCAAACCGGTCCATTGTGGTTGGGCGGCGCACGCAGGAATCACAGCAGCCCAACTGGCCCAAACGGGTTTGACCGGACCGCCCACCGTGCTTGAGGGCAGGTTCGGTTTCTACCGTGCGTTTTCCGAGGGTCGATTCGACCCAGACGCCTTGATCGGAGGCCTCGGAGACCGATGGGAAACCCTCCGGATCTTCTTCAAGCCATACCCAACTAACCACTTCACCCACGCAGGAATCGACGCCGCCCTGGAATTGCGACGCCAAGGCGTCAGCCCCAAAGACATCACCGAACTAGAACTCGGCGTCCCGGCCCCGGTGCTACGGACAATCGCCGAGCCGCCCGACCTCAAAGCCAGACCGGAAACCCCACACGCTGCGAAGTTCTCAGGACCGTTTACCGTGGCAACGGCCTTGTGCGGCGGCGGTGGCCTGGGCGTCGCTGAACTCGACTTCACCGCCGCAACGATCCGCGATCCCGAACGTCTCCGCCTCGCGAAATTGGTGCGCTGTTTTGCAGACGAGGAAGCCACCGACGCGTTTCCCCACCAGTTCCCGGCAGTTCTGCGAGCCAGATTGTCCGACGGCTCGGTCAAAGAACACCGCATCGTTTTCAACCGCGGTGGACCGAAGAACCCGCTCTCAGCAGGAGAGCTGACCGCGAAATTCGAACTCAATGCCGCCCATCATCTTGCCCCCGAGGATGCCCGACGGCTAGCCGAGGCACTCTGGGAGCTTGACTCTGCTGAGAATATCCAGAAACTCCTTGATCTCACCAGGCCATCGAGCCCTACCACCAAGGAACAAGCCCCATGATGCTTGCGCCCGATCCGCAAGAGTTGAGACGCATCACATCATCCGATATCCAGAAAGGACCTACCGCCCCCGCACACCCATCGCCCCCCTCAACCCGGGCCCCGTTGATCGAAGGAGAATGATCGTGTCCCGATACGACTTGCTAGTCAAGAACGTCAACCTGGTTCGGCCAGGATCTGACCATCCCAACCTAACCGACATCGCTGTGAGCGGTCAGACCTTCGTAGCGGTCACCCCATCGATCGACCCCACCCATGCCGACCAAGTCATCGACGCCCACGGATTGCTCGGGTTTCCGGGCGTCATTGACTGCCACCAACACTGGGGCATCTACAACCCTCTCGAGGAGGACGCTCGAACTGAAAGCCGAGCCTGCGCCCAGGGCGGGGTCACCGCCGGAATCACCTACACCCGCACCGGCCAGTACTACCTGAATCGCGGCGGCCCCTATTCCGAGTTCTTGCCCGAGCTCCTTGAAACGTGCCGAAGGCCGGGCCTACGTCGACTACGGATTTCACCTAGCCCCTATGATGTCCCAACACATCGACGAACTCGAAACCCTCGTCACCCAGCACGGAATCCCCTCCTTCAAGATCTTCATGTTCTACGGAGGGCACGGCCTCCACGGCAAGAGCGACGACCAATCCTCGTTCCTCATGACCCCGCCTGGCGAACGCTACGACTACGCCCACTTCGAATTCGTGATGCGAGGCCTCCAGAAGGTCCGTGAGGCACACCCCGACCTCGCCCCCTACGTGTCAGTTGGCCTCCACTGCGAGACCGCCGACATCATGCGCGCCTACACCGAGATCGTCGAACGCACCAGCACCTCGAAGGGGACTCGCTGCCTACTCCGAGTCGCGCCCTCCCCACTCAGAAGGTCTGGCCATCATGAACGCCGCCTACCTAGCCCACGAAACCGGTCTTGCCAACATCAACCTCCTTCACCTTTCCTCCCGGAAAGCCATCGAAGCAGCCCTCGCCGTCGCCGACCTCTACCCAGAAATCGACTTCCGACGAGAAGTCACCATCGGACACCTCCTCGCCGATCTCGAGAACACCAGCGAACTTGGAGGAAAAGTCAACCCACCCATCCGTTCCAGAGACGACCGAGACGCCCTGTGGGAGGCGCTCCTAGCCGGCCATGTGGACTGGGTGGTCACCGATCACGCCTGCTGCCGTGATGAGTTGAAGTTCGGCAAGGACCGTCAGGACGTGTTTCAAGCCAAGGCGGGTTTCGGCGGGACCGAGTACCTCCTGCCCGGACTGCTCACAGAAGGCAACCGGCGAGGGCTCCCGCTGGGCAGGATCGCCGAACTGATCTGCAAAAACCCGGCAGAACGATTCGGGGTCCTATCAAAAGGTGACGTGGCCGTAGGGTTTGACGCCGATCTCGTGCTGGTCGACCCAACCGAGGAATACACCGTACGGGCAGCCGACTCGGAGTCCTCTCAGGAGTACACACCGTTCGAGGGTTTCGAGATGACCTACCGTGTGAAAGATGTTTGGTTGCGGGGCCGCCAGATTCTGGGCAACGGATCGGTGCTCGGTGAACCTGGAGGTCGGTTCATCGCCCGGCCCACCCCGGCAGCGTGACGCCATGGGCAGAGCGACACTGACGAGAACCGGCTGGTAGACGCTGTGACCGGCAGCTCAGCCAACCATGCAGGTCCGTTGCGGGGCACCAGAGTGCTCGACATCTCGACCATCCTCGCTGGACCGCTGGTTTGTCAGATTCTCGGCGACTATGGGGCGGATGTCATCAAGGTCGAGCATCCCACCCGTGGGGACGGAATGCGAGGGCATGGTCCCTCCAAGGACGGTGTGCCGCTCTGGTGGGCCGAGCTGTCCCGCAACAAACGGACGCTCGGTCTGTATCTGGGAGACCCCGATGGAGCCGCCATCTTCAAGCAGCTGGCCAAACGAGCCGACATCGTGGTTGAGAACTTTCGCCCGGGGACGCTCGAACGGTGGGGTCTTGGATGGGACACACTCCACGAACTCAACCCCGGGCTGATCCTGGTGCGCATAACTGCATACGGGCAGACGGGACCCTATGCCGATCGGCCCGGGTTCGGAACCCTGGCGGAAGCGATGAGCGGCTTCGCCTACTCAACCGGCCAACCTGACGGGCCCCCGACCCTGCCTGCCTTCGGATTGGCGGATTCCATCTGCGGTATGGCCGCCGCCTCGGCCGCGGTCATGGCGCTCTACGACCGTGACGCTCACGGCGGGCTCGGTCAACAAGTCGACCTATCGATTCTCGAGCCAATCATGACAGCGGTGGGACCCGGACCGACGGTATACGACCAACTGGGCATCATTCAGGAGCGGCAAGGGAATCGTTCCACCAACAACGCCCCCCGGAACCTCTACCAAACAATTGACGGGCACTGGGTAGCCGTATCCACCAGCGCCAACACAGTCGCCGAGAGAGTGCTGCGACTCGTCGGACACCCCGAGGTCATCGAAGAGCCATGGTTCACCACAGGGCGGCAGCGAGCACAGCACGCTGACCTCCTCGACGGGCTAGTAGGCAATTGGATTGCCAAGCGCACGAGAGAAGAGGTGCTGAACGCCTTTGCCGAAGTTGGAGCAGCTGTCGGTCCGGTCTACAGCCCCGCCGACATCCTCGACGATCCCCAAGTGCAAGGCCCTCGACATGATCACCACCGTGGAGGACGAACGGCTGGGAGCTGTCAAGATGCACAACCTCCTCGCCCGCTTCAGCGCAAGTCCAGGGTCGATTCGCCACACCGGTCGTCCTCTCGGCGCCGACACAGATCAGATCTTGATCGAAGAACTGGGCCTTGACCCGTCCCGCGTGCAAGAGCTGAGAGACCAGGGCACCGTCGCCTGATTGATCCAAACGGTCGTGACTCCCAGGACGCGCTCAGGACGCGATTTGGTGAAAACCGATGCAAGATAGTGACAAGTGGTGAACACACGAAAGGCCAGGTCAGGGGCCTGTTCTGGACGTTTTCCCAGGTCAGCGAACCGGGCCGGATCAGACTGTTAATCCGTAGGTTGTGAGTTCGAGTCTCACCCCCGGAGCCACCAGAACTCCTGTGAATATGGGGGTTTTGGCTTTCTGAGACGGTTCGACGACGTCGCGTAGGACGCCCTCAGGACGCGATCCGGTCGCGCCATGGCTTAGGCGATCTAGGATTCAAAGCAGCAGTTGTCGATTCTCCACTGCTCGAATTCGTCAGAAGCCATTACCAGGGCATCGATTACAGCCGCGTCGCCGATTGCGAGGATGGTTCGTTGCAGCTGGTACTGACTGTGTCGCCGCTGAGCGACAAGATCTTCGCCAAGCTGAGCGGCAATCGGCTCGTCAATGATGGGCGCCCGGAAATCGTTGTCGACGGCGACGTCCGAAAATCGTCGGGATCCGTACGCTTGTCGGCCAGCTCTCGGAGGGATTCGCCGGCGATATCACGTTCGAGGTCACCTGCGGTTGATCGCCTCGGTGGTGGATGCGACGTCCTTCGGCGCGATGGTTTCCCCCCTCTTTGTTGGGGGGTCTTGGCCTTGACGTTCGATTACCCAAAACGCTGGTCGGGCTTGCCTTCCTCATTGAATGCTCTGGAGGTGACGGATTCTTCGATTCGGGTGGTCTCCCGAACCAGGTCATTCTTTCGCACCGGGAAGTACTAGCCCTAGATCCGCCGACGGTCTTCGCCAGGGGGAGAGGCCGCCCGGCAACCCGACGTGGGCTCAGGGCAGCGACGCTTCTTTGCCGTGGGAGCGGAGGATCTCGACCAGGAGATCCAGCGGCAACCCCGGCACGGTGGTCCCGCCGGTTCCGGTGACCGTGTCGGCGGCACACAGGCTGTTGAGAACTGCCTCCTCGGTGGCGTCGACGGCAGCTTCGAACAGTCCGTCCAAATGCTCCTCGGCAACCCGGGACGTCTCGAGCACACGGCCTTTCGCCCGCCGGGGCAACCGGGCGCCGGTGCTGAAGGCAAGAAAGATCTCACCGCTGTAGTGGCCCGCCAATGATCCCGTGCGTGCAAGCCCCAAGCCGGCCCGGCGTGCCAACCGGCTCAGCTGATCGGGCGCCATAGGCGTGTCGGTGGCGATCACCCCAATGCAGGACCCCTGGTCGCGCCGTTTGCGCAGGCCGAGATGTTGATCTGCCCATCCCCGCTCAATCAGAGCCCGGCCGACCGGCACCCCGTCGATGGTCAGTCGATCCAACAAACCGAAGTTGGCCAGCACCATCACCCCGACCACCCAGGGGCCCACTAACCGGGAGGACGACCCGATTCCTCCTTTCAGCTCAAAACACACCATTCCCGTGCCTGCCCCGATCACACCTTCCCGACTGCCTCCAGGCCCCATTTCCCGGGCACTGCGAAGAGCCCGACCGACATCTTCCACCTCCACCTGCACGATGCGGGAATAGTTGAGGGAGCCGTCATCGCATTCCCCGACCACCGGGATGATGGCGTCCTCGATCCCGATACGCGGGTCGAGACTGACCAGTTCGGCTATGGCACCGTCGAAGACCCGGCCGACTGCCATGGTGCTGGTCAGGAATACCGGGGTCTCGAGCACGCCCCATTCGCCGATGGCCAGTGAGCCGGTCAGTTCACCCGCCCCGTTGAGCACGGCAATACCGGCCGGGACCCGCTCATCGAAGAGCGCCGCAGGATCGAAAGGAACGATGACGGTGACACCGGTTCTCGCAATACCTCGACCGTCAGGAGGGGCCGGTTCGTCGCGCCACACCGTGGAATGACCGATCGTGACGTTCGGAACGTCGAGGATGGCGTTGGTACGTCCGGGAGGGCGTGAACCGATCCCGATTCCGAGATCGCGCAACCGCAAACGGGTTGGAGGTGGGTGGTTCATGCTCATGGGCTGTCTGTCACGGATGCTACCGGTTGTGCGACGCGGCGGCCGTTAGGTGATCTGGCCGGACTCCTGGGAAGCTGCTTGACGGCTGAACGTCGTAGGCGTAGCGTCCGACCGACACACATGGAAGAAACTTCTTCCGCCTCCTTACCGGAGCCCTCCAGGGCCGTACGGTTGCCTGATTCAGCGGGTGTCGTCGCGCCGGGATCTCACGAGGGCGCCGCATGACGGCTCACCGGCTGGCCATGCCGGTCGCCTGGACCGAGGATCACCGCTTGCACGATCCGGCCGGGGAGGTGTGGGTCGGCGTTCGTATTCCCGGATCCGAAGTCGTCGAACGAGGAGAGGTGATCCGGACGGCCCTCGAGAAGGCCTCGGCCCGGTTCATTGAGGTCGTGGAACACGGTCCCGGGCCGGTCGTAGCAGTGCACGGCGCTGAGCTGGTGGAGTACCTCGACAAGGCGTACACAGGCTGGCTGGCAGCGGGCCTCGACCGGGATCCCGGCCAGGACCGCGTAGTCCCCTATGTTTTTCCCCTCCGCCAGTTAATGGGAGGGCGCCCGTTACGGACGCCGGTGGCCGCCAGCGCCCTGGCCGGTTGTTTCGCCATGGACACCACTACGTCGATCGGTCCCGATACCTACCGGGCTGCCCGGGCGGCCGCCGATGCCGCCCTGACTGCCGCCGAACAGGTGCTGGCGGGAGCACCGGCCGCCTATGCTGCCTGCCGGCCACCCGGCCATCACGCGGGCACCGGGTTCTTCGGTGGATCCTGCTATCTCAATAACGCAGCCATCGCTGCCCAGTGGCTGCGGTCCCGAGAGGTTGATTCGGTTGCCATCGTCGATCTGGACGCCCACCACGGCAACGGCACCCAACAGGTTTTCTACGACCGACCCGACGTTTTCTACGGCTCTCTGCACGTCGATCCGGGAGCAGGATGGTTCCCTCACTTCGTCGGCTTCGCGGACGAGATCGGCGATGGAGCCGGCCGCGGCAAGAATCGCAACTTCCCCCTGGCACCGGGAGCCGGAACGGATACCTGGCTGGCGGCTCTCGAGTCGCTACTGGAGGAGGCGGCGGCGTTCGGCCTCGAGGCAGCCGTCGTATCACTTGGCCTCGACGCCTGGATGGACGACCCGGAGAGTCCTCTCCAAGTTCAGACAGAAGGTTTTGCCCGGGCCGGAGAATTGATTTCGGAATTGGGCGTCCCGGTAGTGTTCGTCCAGGAAGGTGGGTACGACCTCAGTCACCTCGGCCATCTGGTGGTGACGGTCCTGGCCGGGTTCGAGAAGGAGCGGAGTACATGACGTTCGTCGGCAAGGATGAGCACGGCGGCGTGCCCAGTCAATCCAGACCCGAGGTCGATCCTCCGCCGTCTTGGCGCCTGGAGGCGGTGGCGGCCGTCGAGCGACCCCGCCACGTCGAAGTCTCCCCCGACGGAAAGACCATCCTGTTCCTCCTCGACCGTGACTCCTCCGACGCCTGGCTGGTCCCCGCCTCGGGGGGAAGCCCCCGGCGTCTCACCGTCGATCGGGAATCGGCTGCCTTCTGGGAAGACACGCCGCCGGTCTGGTCCCCGGATGGAGCCCGGGTCGCCTACGTGACGGGCGGGAAGCTCCGGGTTGTCTCAACCGGGGGCGGGCCGTCGCGAGAGCTTCTCGAGGCTGACAACCCGGTTTGGGTCGACGATCAGCACTTGCTGGTCACCATCGAACGGAAGCGCTGTTCCCGGCTGGCGATAGTGACGGTGGATGACCCCTGGCCCCGGCCGCTCGATGGCGGGTTGGGCGACTGCAGCCAGGTGGTGGTCTCGCCCGATCGCACGTGGGCCGTCTACACGTTCCTACCGCCGGCCGACCGAAACCGAAGCGACCTCCGAGTGGTCAACCTGCCCGGTGGCGAGACCCGCCTGCTGACCGGGTCGCCGGGACTTCACGACCACAGCCCGGCGGTTTCGCCGGACGGCAGGCAGATTGCCTTCGTCTCCGAGCGATCAGGCTGGAGCGAGCTGTACCTGATATCCCCCGACGGAACGAGCCAAAGCCAACTCACCTTCGATGAGCATGACTTCTCCGAACCGCGCTGGCATCCTCAGGGTGGACGGCTGGCGGCGTTGCGGACCAGAGCCGGGCAGACCGATCTGGTCACCATCGAAGCCGGCACCGGCGAGGTGACGGTCATCGTGGCCGGGGGAACCTGGGGTTTCCCACGGTGGACGCCCGACGGACGGCTCGTGGCGACATTCGAGAATCACCGCACTGCTCCGCGATTGTGCCGGGTCGATCCCGACGGAACCCTGACCGTGCTATTGGACGGAGCTCCCGCTCCGGTGCAGGCTGCCCCCCACGTGACCCCTGAGCGAATCTCCTTCCCCTCGCTGGACGACCTCGACATCCCGGCGTTCCTCTTCAAGCCGGCGGCTGCGACCGACCGGCGAGTCCCGGCAGTGGTCTACCCGCACGGTGGCCCGACCTCGTACTACGGAGATGAGTGGGACGGGATCGCCCAGTACTTCCTCGACAAAGGGTATGCCTGGCTGGCCATCAATTACCGGGGCAGCACCGGCTACGGAATGGAGTTCGAGCGGGCCAACCATGGAGTGTGGGGGGTGGCCGACACCGACGACTGCCTGGCCGCTGCCGACTACCTGGGCGGTTTGAATTGGATCGACCCGCGCCGCATCGCCATCTTCGGTGCCAGCTACGGGTCCTATCTGGCGCTGGCTTCTCTAGTCCGCGACGACCGGGATCGATACGCCTGCGGTGTCGCCAAGTACGGGGATTGCGACATCCTCACCTCCTGGGCCCAAGGCGATCGGGGCGGCCGCGAGGACCTGGAACGGATGATGGGGCATCCGGCCGACAACCCGGACGGGTTCCGGGCCGGATCACCCATCCATCAGATAGAGGCCGTTGTCAAGCCGCTGCTCATCGCCCACGGCGAACTCGATGAGCGGGTTAGCCCTGCCCAATCCGAGCAGCTGGTGGATGAGTTGCGCCGCCTCGGCAAGACCTTTGAATATGTCACCTATCCCACCGAAGGACACGGCTTGTTACGGACCGAACCGATGCTGCATTTCTACCGGCGTCTGGAACGGTTCCTGGACTGGTATCTGATCTAGTAAACACCGGCCGGTTCGCCGGCCCTGGAGCATCGCCGGAAGGCGACGGAGGAGGCAACAAATGCAAACGAGGACCAGGGTGGTGCTCATCTCGCTCCTGGCGGTGCTGGCTTTGGCGGCAGCTGCCTGTGGCGGGGATGAGAGCACCGATACGAGCGATGCCGGGACCACAACGGCCCCCGAAGCCGGCGGAACGACCACCACCGGAACGGCTACCGGTGGGACGGTTCGGATCGGATGGGGCGGTGCCCCGGCCGACCTCAACCCGGGCAACGGGGTGCTGGCCGAGGACTACACCCTCTATGAGTTGGTTTTCGACACCCCGATAGCCATCGATCTCGAGGGAAACTACATTCCCGAGCTGGCCACCGACTGGACCGTTTCCGATGACGGGTTGACCTGGACGCTGACCCTGCGGGACGACGCGGTATTCCACGACGGAACGCCGGTCACTTCCGAAGACGTCAAGTACTCCATCGAGATCTTTCGCGATTACGAGGACTGGGGCGGCTTTCTCGGAGCATACGCGTACTACTTCACCACGGTGGAGGCGCCCGATCCGACCACGGTGGTGCTGACGACCGATGAACCGTTGGGCGCCTTCGAAGCCCAGATGGTGTTCATGTACATCGTTCCGAAACACATTTGGGAGCAGAACGAAGATCCGGTGGCGTTCACCAACGACGAGATGATCGGATCAGGATCATTCAAGCTGGCCGAATTGACTCAGGGTGAGTTCGTTCGATTGGAGAAGAACGCCGATTACTGGGGCGGTGCTCCCTTCGTCGACGAGGCGGTGTTTCAGACCTTCGACAATGCCGACGCCCGGGTCCAGGCCCTGATCAACGGGGACGTGGACATGATCACCGAGTTCCCCAACACGGCGATCGCCGCCCTCAACGCAGCGGACAATGTCAAGGTCGTACAGGGAGCGCCGCTGGCCCCGGAACTCACGGATATCATCTTCAATGTCACAGATCCGGAGAATTGCCCGGTTGACGACGGGGTCTGTTCGGGTCATCCGGCCTTGCGCGACGTTCAGGTGCGCCGGGCATTGGCCCACGGCGTCGATAAGCCACAGATGATCGACGTGGGCCTGCTGGGACTCGGCGATCCAGGCCTCGGTCTGGTCCCGACCGGGCTGCCCCAGTTCTTCGCCGACGAGCTGGTGGCCCAGGACTATGCCTTCGACCTCGCCGAAGGCAATGCGCTTCTCGACGGCGCCGGGTATGCGGACACCGACGGCGACGGAATCCGTGAGTGTCCGGACGGGGCCGAGTGCGGTCCGACCGGCGATCTGACCCTCCGGCTCAACTTCCCGACCGACAGCGACACCGCTCCCCGCCTGGCCGAGCTTTTGAAAGGCTGGTGGGGCGATTTGGGCGTGTCGATCGAGATCACCGGACTCGATCCGGATACGCTCACCTCGGTGTGCTGCCCGACCTTCGACTACGACGTGATCATTTGGGGTTGGGGATCGGACCCCGATCCCGGGTTCCTGCTCAGCGTGCTCACCTGTGATGAAGTTCCAACCGGAACGTCGGAAACCGGCTACTGCAACCCAGAATACGACCAGCTGTTCGCCGACCAGGCGGTAGCCACCGACCCGGCGGCAAGACGCGACATCATCGTCGAGATGCAACGAATCACTCTCGAGGACGTCCCCTACATCATCCCGTACTACCCGCAGGCCACCCAGGCGTACCGGACCGATCGGTTCACCGGCTGGCAAGACTCGGCCTCCAAGGTGGGCTTGGAAGATCCGACCTCGCTGAATGTGATCCGGCCGGTCGGATGAACGAGGCGAAAAAGGGGGAGGGCGGCCCGGCCGCCCTCCCCCCGGAGCGATCATGAGTCGCGGCAGGCTGCTGCTCCGCAAGCTCACGTGGGCGCTGATTACGGTGCTGGTGGTCGTCACTTTCAACTTCTTCCTGTTCCGGGTGCTGCCCGGCGACCCTGCCAAGGCGGGTCTCAAAGACCCCCGCATCACCCAACAGCAGGTCGAGGCGCTGCAGGAGCGCTTCGGGCTCGACAAGCCCGTCTTCCTCAACTTCGAGGAAGGGCCCTGGTACGACAGCCAGTACTTCCGGTATTTCGGGGCTCTCGCCCAGGGCGATCTCGGGACCTCCTACTCCTTCAAGAACCGCAGCGTCGCCGAATTGCTGGGCCGGTCGATCGTCAACACCGTGTGGCTGGTCCTGCCCGCCCAATTCTTCGCGATTCTGGCCGGGGTGGCGCTAGGTCTTCTGGCCGCCTGGAAACGGGGGACCAAGATCGACGTGTCCGCGCTGACCTTCGGCCTCTTCACCTGGTCGCTTCCGACCTTCTTCCTGGGGATCATCCTCCTGTTCGTTGGCAGCCGCTACCTCGGGTTCCCCATCGGAGGAAGAGTCACCGTCGGCGGTAGCGACCTATCTGGATGGGGTCAGACCGTCGACGTCCTCAGCCACCTTTTCCTACCCACCTTGACATTCACCCTCGTCCTGCTTGGCGAGTACCTGCTGATCATGCGCAGCTCGGTGGTCGAGGTCTTCAGCGAGGACTACATCCTCACCGCCAAAGCCAAGGGTCTGTCGACCATCGACATCATTCGCCGGCACGGGCTCCGTAATGCCATGCTGCCGATCGTGACGCTGATCGCTCTCAACCTGGGGTTTACCGTATCCGGGGCTATACAGGTGGAAACCGTGTTCTCCTGGCCCGGGCTTGGCAAGCTCACCGTCGATGCCGTTTCCCAGCGCGACTATCCCCTGTTGCAAGGCGCCTTCCTGTTACTGGCCATAGCGGTCATCACCGCCAACTTGATCGCCGAGCTCATCTACTTGAGGCTCGATCCGAGAGTGACCGAAGTATGAACGCCTGGGAACGACTGCGCCGCAACCGGCTTTTCTGGATCGGATCCGGGATGCTGGGTATCGCCATCGTGGTGGCCACTCTGGCTCCGGTCATCTCCCCCTACGACCCGTACGCCCAGGTCCGGGTGACCATCTCAGATATCTACGCCCGGCCGTCGGCCGCTCATCTGCTCGGGACGGACGACGCCGGCCATGACGTGCTATCGGGGATGCTCTATGGTGCCCGGGTATCGCTTTTGGTCGGTTTCGCCGCGGCGCTGATCTCACTCTTCATCGGCGGAGCGATCGGGATCGTCGCCGGGTACCGGGGCGGCCGGACCGGCAATCTCCTCATGCGTTTCACCGACTTCTTCCTGGTGATCCCCGACCTGGCGCTGCAGATCGTCATCGTGGCCATCGTCGGCCAGAGCTTGCGCAACATCATCCTGGTCATCGGCGCATTGGGCTGGACCACCACCGCCCGGTTGGTGCGCGCCCAGACCCTCACGGTTCGAGAGCGCAAGTTCGTGCAGCGGGCCAAAGCGATCGGGGCCGGCGACCTCCACATACTGGCTCGCCACGTCTTACCCCAGGTCGTGCCGTTGATGCTGGCCAACACGGTGCTGGTCATCTCGCTGGCCATCCTTTCCGAGTCGACTCTGGCCTTCATCGGACTCGGCGATCCGACGGTGATCTCGTGGGGCCAGATGCTCAACTTCGCCTTCACCCGCGGAGCCGTGTCGGCCGGCGCCTGGTGGGCTCTCATCCCGCCCGGTCTCGCCATCGTCTGGGTCGTGCTGGGCACCACCCTGCTCGGCAACGCGGCCGAGGAGGTGCTCAACCCTCGCATGACCCGCCACCACCTGGAACCCGAAGCCCCGCTACCCCCACCGGATGAGTCGACTGAAGCAGGTCCGGTGCCGGATACGATCCTCGCCGTTCGCGACCTGCGGGTGGGATTCGAATCCGACCACGGAGAGTTGATTGCCATCGACGGCATCTCCTTCGATGTACGTCCGGGCGAGTCGCTTGGTTTGGTCGGTGAGTCGGGATGCGGCAAGACCACCGCGATGTTGGGATCACTGCGGTTGCTGCCTCCCGGCGGGTTTCTCATCAGTGGTTCGGTGTGGCACGACGGTCGTGACCTGGCTCGCCTCGATCCCGAAGAACTGCGCGATCTCCGCTGGGACAGGCTGTCCGTCGTGTTCCAGGGGGCCATGAACGCCCTCAACCCGGTTCAGCGAGTCGGTGCCCAGATCACCGAAGCCATCCAGCTCCACCAGCCGGAGACCGACAACGTGACGGCCCGGGATGAGGCTCGCCGGCTTCTCGAGCTGGTCGGTATGTCGCCGGATTGGGCGGACCAGTACCCCCATCAGTTTTCCGGTGGTATGCGCCAGCGGGCCATGATCGCCCTGGCCCTGGCTTGCCACCCATCGGTAGTCGTGGCGGACGAACCGACCACCGCCCTCGACGTGATGATCCAGGCGCAAGTAATGGACCTCCTGGTGCGACTGCGGGAGGAGTTCGGGATGGCACTGGTCTTGATCACCCACGATCTCGGGGTGGTGGCCGAAACGTGCGATCGGGTTGTCGTGATGTACGGCGGGGTCGTGGCCGAGCAGGGCACCGTCGCCGAGGTGTTCTCCGACCCCCTCCACCCCTACACGCGGCTGCTACTGCAGGCATTTCCCGATATCGACAACGCGGACCGGGCGCTGGTTTCGATCCCGGGGGCCCCGCCCCGGCTGGACAGTCTTCCTACCGGGTGCCGTTTCGCTCCCCGCTGTCCGCAGGCTTTCGACCGATGTGATCAAGAGCGTCCTTCGGACTACCCGGTCGGCGACGGAAGATGGGTGTCCTGTTTTCTGGTCGAGGAGAAGAGCCGTGTCTGACCCGATTCTCAGCGTGGCCGGGGTGTCGAAACACTTTCTCCGCCACCGGTCGCTCGGTGATGCACTGGCCCGCCGGCCGGCCTCGGTGGTTCGAGCCGTGGACGGAATCGACCTGGAGGTTAGAGCCGGCGAGATCGTGGCCATTGTCGGTGAGTCCGGGTGCGGCAAGACCACTGCCGCCAACCTGATGATGGGGATCCTGCCGCCCACCGCCGGGCGGGTGGTGGTGGCAGGCAACGACCTGTCCACCCTCGACGCCCGCTCGTTGCGCCGGGCTCGCCGCCATCTGCAGATGGTCTTCCAGGATCCCTATGAGTCGCTCAACCCGCGCATGACGGTCGGCACCATCGTGGCCGAACCTTTGCGGGTGCATCGGGCCGCCACCGACCCGGCGGACCTGGCCGCCCGCGTGACCCGGGCGCTCGAGCAGGCAGGCCTGCGCCCTCCGGAAACGTTCGCCAACCGGCATCCCCACGAGCTGTCGGGCGGTCAGCGTCAACGGGTGGTGATCGCCGCCGCCCTTGCCCTCCAACCCGAGGTGCTGATCGCCGACGAGCCGGTGTCGATGCTCGACGTTTCCATCCGGGCCGACATCCTCAACCTGCTTGCTTCCCTGGCCAAGGATCAGGGCATCGCCTTGGTGATGATCACCCACGACATGTCGACCGTGGCTGCCTACGCGGACCGGATCGCCGTCATGTACCTGGGCCGGATCGTCGAAATCGGCCCGACCCACCAGGTACTCACCGAACCTCGGCATCCCTACACCGAAGCTCTTGTCTCGGTGGTGCCGGTCCCTCACCCCGACCGGGCCCGCCGACGGATCATTCTCAGCGGAGAGACCCCGGACCCGACCCGCATCCCCTCCGGATGCCGGTTCTCGCCCCGCTGCCCGCTGGCGTTCGATACCTGCCGGGAAGTGGATCCGCCATTGTTAACCGTCGGCGACGGGCACCAATCCGCCTGCCTGCTGGCCGACCCCGACCGCACCTGAAGGAGCGGTATGGATCACAAGCAGCAGGCAGCAGACCGGTTCTCGCGAGTTTCGGCAGAACTGGAGGAGATCATCCGCTGGATGTACAACAACCCCGAGCTGTCGATGGAGGAATTCGCCTCATCGGCCCGTCTGGCCGGGTTCCTGGCGGACCAGGGTTTCGAGGTCGAGTATCCCGCCTACGGGCTGGCAACCGCCTTTGCCGCCCGGGCGGGTTCGAGCGGGCCGGAAGTCATTATCTGTGCCGAGTACGACGCACTTCCTGCGGTCGGGCACGCCTGCGGCCACAACCTCATCGCTGCCGCCGCCCTGGGAGCCGGCGTCGCCCTGCTCGGGTCCACTGAGAAACTCGGCTTCCGTCTCGCCGTCCTGGGCACCCCCGCTGAGGAGACGACGGGAGGCAAGGTAGATCTCATCCGGGCCGGTGCTTTCGCGGAGGCGGCTGCCGCCCTGATGGTGCACCCCGCCCCGACCGACCTGGCCGACCCGCCCGAGTTAGCTCTTCGCCCCTTCGACGTGACATTTCACGGCAAGGAGTCGCACGCGGCCATGGCGCCCCAGCTTGGTCTCAACGCCCTCGACGCCTTCGTGCAGGCCTACGTGAACATCTCCACATTGCGCCAGGCTCTCCTTCCTACCGAGCTGGTCCACGGCATCATCACCCACGGAGGCGAGGCAGCCAACATCATCCCGGCGGTGACCCGCTCATCGTGGTACGTGCGGGCCGATACCGCCGATCAGCTGGTCGGGCTGTACGACCGAGTGGTTGCCTGTTTCGAAGCGGCCGCCGCAGCCACCGGTTGCGCACTCGAGATCCACGAGGCCGGGCATACCTTCGACGATCTGGTGAGCAACCGCCTGCTGATCGATCTCTTCGTCCGGAATTGCTCGACCCTGGGAAGGCTGATGCCGCGTCGTGATGAGGCACCTCCGGCACCGGGCGGATCGACCGATATGGGCAATGTGTCCCATGTGGTGCCGGCCATCCAGCCTCATCTGAGCATCAATGCGGGCGCGGCCGTGAACCACCAGCCCGAATTCGCCGCTCACACCCTGACGTCAGACGCCCTCGAGATGATGCGCGACGGAGCCCTCGCTATGGCCTGGACGGTCATCGACCTCGCAGCTGGAGAACGTTGGGACGAGCTTCGTTCGGCGACCGATCCGGCGGCTCACTCGAACTGAGCGGCGACGCTTTCGATGGCCAGAGCAGCTCGCTCGGCTGCCAACCGGACCTCATCCCCGGTGATGACGAACGGCGGTCCGAGCAGCACCGCATCGCCTCGCGTGCCGTCGGCGCCTCCGGTGGATGGGTAGAGCAACAGCCCGGCCTCTTTGGCGGCGCGCATTACCTGCTCGGTCACCAGGGCAGATCGCTCAAACGGCTCCCGGGTGGCGCGGTCGCGCACCAGTTCGATGCCGATCAACAAGCCCAGGCCGCGAATATCGCCGACGATCGGCGAATCCGCCAGTCGCCCCTGGAGTTCGTCGATGAGTTGCGCCCCGCGTTCTGCCGAAGCGTCTATGAGCCGCTCGCCGGTAAGCAATGAGAGCACAGCCCGCCCGGCGGCCGCCCCGACCGGGTGATGCGAATAGGTGAACCCGTGCACAAAACCCTTTTCCTTGACCGCGTCGAACACCGCCCCTGAGGCCACGCACAGGCCAAGCGGCCAGTAGCCGCTTGCCGTGCCCTTACCGGCCACCAGCAGGTCGGGCCGCACCCCCCAGTGGTCGAGACCGAACCAGCGGCCGGTCCGCCCAAACCCGGTCATGATCTCATCGGCGATGAGGAGAACTCCGTACCGGCGACACACATCGGCCACCGCCGGCCAGTAGTCATCCGGCGGGACTGCGGCGGCCAGGGTGGCGCCCCCGATCGGCTCGGCAATGAAGGCGGCGATGGTGGCCGGATCCTCCTGTTCGAAGAGGTCCTCCAGGGCGGCGGAATGCGCCCGCCCGCACGCAACAGGATGGTTCGGCATCGAACAGCGGTACTCATAGGCGGCCGGTACGTGCAAGCTCCTACCCAACCAGGGTTCGTAAGGTGCCCTCAGGGATCCTCGGCCCGAGGCATCGAGCGCTCCCCGGGTGTTGCCGTGGTAGGAAGGGCGGCGGGCCACGATCTTGTGCCGGTCCGGCTCGCCTCGGGCGAGGTGGTAGGCGCGGGCCAGCTTGAAAGCGGTTTCAACGGCCTCAGCGCCTCCGGATACCGGATAGATCCTTGGATCGTCGAGCGGCAGGAAGGGAGCCAGCTCGTCGGCGTAACTCTCCATGGCATTGGTGGTGAAGGCTGTTCCGTGCACGTAAGTGACCCGAGCGGCCTGGTCGGCCATCGCCACTACAACCTCGGTCCGACCATGACCGACGTTCACGACTATGGCGCCCCCGGCTGCGTCGAGGTACCTACGGCCTGCCTCATCCTCGACCCATACTCCTTCGGCTCGGACGGCTATGGGTAGCTGGGCGTTGAGCACCCTTCGGAATACGTGAGTCATCGCGAGTAGATCCCGCTTGGGTCCAGGTCCTCTCGTATCAATCGAAGCTCCTCGGCAGTTGGGGCGGCTGTCTCGGTCAGGTGGGGCGAGGTTCTCATCTCCCACCCGGTGTGGTCCGCCACGGCCGCGTAGTCGACCCCGGGATGGAGGCCGATCAGTTCCATCTCTCCGGTTGGGTCGAATTGGTAGACGCCCATCTGGGTGATCACGACTGCCGGGCCTCCGCCGCGTCGGCCCGGTCCGTCCCGATGGCCGGGGCTGGTGACGAAATCGACCCGCTCGACGAACGACCGCTTCGATTGCTGCATGATCACGAACACTTTGCCGGCATTGACGGCGATCTCGCATGCGCCCCCTGAGCCCGGCAAACGGACTCCCGGTTGCTGGTAGCCACCGATCACCGTCGTATTGATATTGCCGCGGCGATCGATCTGCGAGGCGCCCAGGAAGGCGACGTCGATCAGGCCCCGCTGCAGGTAGAAAGCGAAGAGATCGAACATCGGAATCACGCTGAGGGCGCCGGTGACCAACGTCGGGTCGCCGATCGAGAGCGGCTGGCGTTCCGGCCGGGCCCCAACCACACCCGATTCGTACACAAGGACCAGGTCGGGGGCCACGGTCCGCTTAGCGAGACCACAGGCCAGGTTGGGCGGCCCGATCCCGACGAAACACACCCGTTCGCCTGCCAGTCGTCGGGCGCTGGCCACGATCATCGTCTCCCAGGGGGTAGCCGGAGCGCTCATCCGTACCGCCCGTAGTCAACCGGCGCTGACAGTGCCGGGCCGACCGGGGCCAACGCCTGCCAGCGCTCATCGCCGAGTTTGGCCAGGTAGTCCGCGTGGTTCTCGGTCCCGTAGACCCACTCATCCAGCCAGGCAGCCAGCGCGTCGGGATGGCGACTGATGGCATCCCATTCCACGTAGAAGCGATTGTCCCGGTCGTAGTAGCCCTGCACATAGGATGGGTGACACGCTCCTGGTTCGACTACCACGGCCTCGACGATCATGCCGGGAATGACCGTCCGGTTCGGATCAGCTCTGATCACCTCCTCGTCGACCAGTTCCTCGCACACAACGATCACCCGCTCGGCGGCAAAGGCCGCGTCCCGCTGACAACCGAGCAAGCCCCACATCTGGGTGTTGCCTTCGCGGTCGGCTCTTTGGGCGTGGACGATCGTCACGTCGGGATGGAGAGGTGGCACGACGTGAATCGGCTCACCGTCGTAGGGGCTCACCACCCGGGCGATATGCGGGTTCACCGCAGGCAGGTCACTATCCGTGTAGCTGTGCAAAGGAAAGAAGGGCAGGTCGCTTGCTCCGGCCAGGTAGCGGCACACCATCCCGAAGTGGGAGTACTCCTCGATCTCGATGGGGAGCGGGTCGGCCTTTTCGAGACGGCGGCGGATGGCGTGCAAAGAACCCACTCCGGGATTGCCCAACCACGAGAACACCAGCTTCGAGGCGACTCCAGCCGCCACCATCTGGTCGTAGATAACGTCGGGGGTGAGCCTGCACAGGGTAAGGTCCCGCTTGCGCTGGCGAATCACCTCGTGCCCGGCCGCGAAACAGATCAGGTGAGTAAAGCCTTCGATAGCCAGGATGTCACCGTCGCGCACCAGCCCCTCGATCGCCTCGCGCAGCGAGGTCACTTTGTCCCCCATGGGCGCTACTCCTCGACCCGGGTGCGGCTCTGCTCACGTAGATATTGGGTCAGATAGTACGGTCCTCCCCCCGCCTTGCCGCTCGTCCCGGAACCCTTCCACCCCCCGAACGGTTGTACGCCGGGCCAGGCTCCAGTGGTGGCCCCGGCCCGCCGGTTGACGTACACAACCCCAGCTTCGATCCGATCGAGAAACCGCTCGACCTCGTCGGGATCTGCGCTGTAGAAGCCGGCCGTCAATCCGTACTCGGTGTCGTTGGCGAGCGCCAGAGCTTCATCGAGGTCGGCAACCTCATCGACGGCCACCAACGGTACGAACAGCTCCCGTTTCCAGATCCAGCTGGAGCGGGGAACCTTCACCACGGTTGGGGAAACGAAGTTGCCCCGGGCCAGATCGCCGTCTCCCAACCTGGCCCCTCCGGTCAACACATCACCGGATGCGGATGCTTCAGCCACAGCTTCCAGGTAGGTACCGACCGCCTTCTCATTGATAAGTGGCCCCAGGTAGACGTCACGGTCGAGCGGGTTTCCGATGCGGATACGGGACGTCTTGTCTACGAGCAGATCGAGGAACTCTTCCGCCACGGCCGGGGCAACATAGACCCGTGAGTTAGCCGAGCATTTCTGGCCCCCGAATCCAAATGCGGAGCGCAGCACGCCGTCGGATGCCGTGTCGAGGTCGGCATTGGCGGTCACGATGGTCGGGTTCTTGCCGCCCATCTCGCAGATGGCCGGTTTGGGGAACAGGGTGCTGAACGTGCGATAGATGTCCATCCCCACCTCGTACGACCCTGTGAAGGTGATCCCGGCCACCTCCGGATGAGCGGTCAGAGCGGCCCCTGCCACCGGTCCGGACCCGGTAATGAGATGAAACGCTCCGGGCGGGAGGCCGGCGTCGCGAAGCGCTTCGTACAAATGCAGGGCGGTGAGCGAACCGTTTGTGGACGGCTTCAATACGACGGCATTGCCGGCCACCAGCGCGGCGCCGGTCGGCCCGGCGGCGAGCGCCATCGGGAAGTTGAACGGGCTGATGACCGCCCAAACTCCATGAGGGCGCATCACGTCAGAAGTGACCTCGGCGGCGGAGAGACGCTCCATTGGCACCGTGAACCCATCGTGTTCCTCCATCTGATGGCAGTAATAGCGGATGAGGTCGGCTGACTCCTCGACGTCCCCGAGAGCTTCGAGACGGTTCTTACCGACCTCGAAGGCCATCGCCGCGCTCAAGACGTTGCGCCGCTCGCTGATAAGATCGGCAGCCCGACGCAGGATGGCGACGCGCTCCTGCCAGGGCGTTCCCGCCCAGATCGGTGCGAACGAACGCGCGCTCGCTACCGCGTCGTAGACGTCGCCTGTGGATGACTGTGCGAATCGACCGATGACGATGTCACGGTCGATTGGTGAGTGAACCTCCCGCATACCATCGCCGGAACGAGGCTGGCCGTCGATGTAGAACGGGTGTTCACGGTCGAGCAGCATCCTGGCGCCGGCGATGCCCTCGTCGTATGCGCGGTGGAGGTCGTCGTTGTCTGCGGAGAGCGTTGCGTAGGTGACACGGAAGGCGGGTTCTGACATGGGGACCCTTTCGAGAACATCACACGACGGGCGAATCGTAGTCTTCGCACCCTAGGCGCGAACGCGCCCTTGGCGCCTTGATTCAGGCCGGTGCCGCGTCGGCGAGAATAGGGGCGAGAGGAGTACGAAATGGCCGGAGCAGTGTTCATCGTCGATGCGTGCCGGACACCGGTGGGGAAGGTCAACGGTGGGCTCTCTGCAGTCCGCCCGGACGACCTGAGTGCCACCATCATTCAGGCGTTGTTGCGGCGCACCCCCGCCCTCGATCCCGAACAGATCGACGACGTGTACTGGGGAGCTGCCAACCAGTCGGGCGAGGACAACCGCAACCTGGCGCGGATGGCCGTGCTGCTGGCCGGTCTGCCGGTGACCGTGCCGGGCGCCACCGTCAATCGTTTGTGCGGGTCGGGCCTCGAGGCTGTGAGCGCGGCAGCCCGGGCCATCGCCGCCGGAGAAGCCGAACTCTGCCTGGCGGGAGGCGCCGAGTCTATGACTCGCGCCCCGTTCGTCATCCCCCGTCCCGAGCGGGCGTTCCCCCGCCAGCTGACCACATTCGATACTCGCCTCGGCTGGCGGCTGATCAATCCGGCGATGGAAGAGACGTATCCGCCGATCTCGCTGGGGCAGACCGCCCAACGGGTAGCCGATCACTATGGAATCGATCGGGAGCGACAAGACCGGTTTGCGCTGGGCAGCCACCTGGCGGGCGCCTCCGCCACCGACGCCGGTCGCTTCGTGGACGAACTCGAGTTGGTCGATCGCGCAGATCTCGCCTCCGACGAATCGATCAACCGCGACCTGACTCTCGAGCATCTGGCGGCCCTCGAGCCGGCCTTTGCGGCGGGGGGCACCGTCACCGGTGGAAACTCATCTCCGCTCAGTGACGGCGCTGCCGGACTGGTGCTGATGTCGGGCCGGCTGGTCGAGGACCTGGGGGTCGAACCACTGGCTCGCTACGTGGCCACGGCCGCCGTCGGAGTGCACCCGGATGTGATGGGGATCGGCCCCGTCCCGGCCACTCGCAAAGTCCTGGAACGGACCGGTTGGACGGTTGATGATCTCGACCTCATCGAGCTGAACGAGGCGTTCGCTTCTCAATCGCTGGCGTGCATCGATCAGCTCGGTTTCGATCCCAACCGGGTCAACGTGAACGGCGGGGCAATTGCCCTGGGTCATCCGCTCGGATGCTCCGGTGCGAAGATTCTCACGACTCTGCTCCACGAGATGCGACGTCGCCAGGCCCGGCGCGGCCTGGCGACGATGTGCATCGGAGTCGGCCAGGGAATCTCGATGCTGGTCGAACGGACCTGACTGCTTGCCCAATCACCCAGTTCTCACGTGGCTCTATAGTCGGATGATCCCAGCAGCAGGACATAGGTCTCGGCCGGGATACTCAACCCGGCCACGTCTCGGTCAGGTTGGTTTGCGAACTGTCGTTTCTAACGAGCTTTGCGCCGCTGAACTCGACGATGAAATCGGCGTTATCACACGATGGCGGTGGCGGTGGGAGCTCGCACTCGGCGCCCTCGGCGAGAACGTAGTCCGACCACGTGACACCGTCCTTGGTGCGGGTATGGTTGTCGCCATGGTAGTTGGGATCGTCCGGGTTGTTCCACGCCGCTAGGTCTATCGTGATCACGACGTACGGATTCGACAACGACCGGGTCGCATGACAGATCGTGATCTTGTGACCGTCTACGAGGTCTGTCCCTTGGTCTGGTTTTGTGGCTGCGGCCGGTGCCGCCCTGGCTGCCAGCAGCATGGCCGCAATCGCTAGGAGTGAAACCCCGTCCGTGCAGCTACCCCACAAGCGAGGGCTGGGCCCCGACACTGGTGAGCTAGCGACGAGAGAGACGCCTCACGGGCCGGTGCGGTCGATCTGGAGGCGGGTTTCGTAGTGCCGGGTGCGGAGGCGGTCGAGGCGAGCCTCCAAGCTTCCGGTGCCGAGCCCCCGAGCCCTCCGACCCTTCAGCTCGGCGGCGAGGACGTTGATCTGTCCTTCCAGCTGGTGTTTGCGTTCGATCAGCTCGGCCCGGGTGGGACCGGTCCGTTTCTTCCACCGGATCATGAGCTCATGGTATCGAGAGCCAACGCGGGAACTACAGAAGGCGGGGAGTTGCGGGTCAGTGTCCCGAGTACTTGGGCCGCGACTCCGGTCCGAACGGGCCGACTGCGTCTTCGGCAGGAGTGAGGGGCTCGAGCAGTCCGAGTTCGAGCAACGCCAGAACCGCTTGGGCGTAGGCATTCGAGGCACCGGCGTCCCGGTATTCGGCGATCGATGCGCCGATGTCCACGGCGCACACATAGTCGCCGGCATCACGGGTGAGTGCTACCAGGCGTTCGCCGATGAGCGACCGTAGTTGGGCTTCCGTCGGCAGCCAGACCACCTGGCTGTGCAGGATCGAGTCCAGCGACCATTCCACTGCGCCGTTGAAGGTGATGGCCGCCTCGCCGGCCAGGCGCTGGATGTCGATCGTCATGTCGGCCAGTACGAACACCCGATCGTCGAGACCGCGATCCGGGATGAAGAAGACGTCGTAGCGAGCCGGCCGCCAGTTCAGGCCGCCATCGCGCAATGCTCGGGCAAGCTCAACGGAGATCATGGCATCAGGCTATCGGAACCCAGCCGCAATCGCACAGATCGCGCTGCGGGTGCCGGCGGTCAGCACCCGGGCCCGGCGCCCGCTCCCAGTGCAACTATCCGGGCGGCCCGATCGGAAGTGTCCCGATCGAAGTAGAAAAACAGCCGGATTCCCCGGTCGTCGGTTGGGGTTGCCGTCAGGTAGGCCACCGTTGGGGGCCCATCACAGGGCGCGGCCTCCAACACGACCCTTTCCCCGTAGGCGTCCTGGACCTCCGCCAGGGCGGAACCGATCCCGATCCCCTCGGCGGTCTTCAGAACCCACGAGGGGGTAGGTGGGGCTGGTTCGCCGGTCGGTTTGGGACCGTGAACCCATCCGGCCAGGTGCTCGAGGCCGTCGTCGCGGTAGAACTGGTAGTCGCTGAAGATGACCGCCAGTCCGATGTCGTCCCAGTACACATTCCGGAGGGGATGTCCCCCGTACGGGTATTCGTTTCCCGGTGAGTTTGGACCGAGCAACTCGATGAGGGTTTCCATGGCGGTGGCGGTCGGCGTCCCGAAGTCGAGCGAGCCAAGCCCGTCGCCCCGGAGCACCAGCGCCGGGATGGCCAAACTCGCCGATGGAGTCGGCTGGGCCGTTGTGGTTGTGGTCGCCCCGGTGGTAGTCGTCGGTCGAGTCGAGGTCGTGGGGGTCGAAGCCGTATTCGCCGAAGTGGCTGAGGTGGTCGGCAGCGGCGGCGTTGCCGTCTCGGCGGTACGCGTGGTCGAGGTGGTCTCCCCGCCGGCACACGCCCAGACCAGCAGGCCCATGACCGTCAGGAGCGCGACACGGCGCATCAGCACCTCCGCGCTCATTGTCTCTCCGCCGCCGCCGTTCCACCAGAGCCGATTCGGGTGATCTCCGGGCCACCCACCCGAGGGTGTTGCGACGGCGTGCCTTCGACCGGTCGCTTGACCTGCAAAGCCCGGCACGCCTGAGGAGGGCCCACGGGATTCGGACCGACGTGGGACCTCAATTCGACCTAGTCTTGAGGGTCGTTGGGAATCGAGATAAGGGCGTTTCCATGAGGTCGAGAATCGCGGTTGCACTCGTCGGCCTGCTGGTTCTGCTGCTCGCCTCCTGCGGCACCGGCGCCGACGGCGAACCAAGCTCTGCAAGAACCGACACCGACGACATCGATGTCTGTTCGCTCCTGAGCGACGTGGAAGTGACCGCAGCGATCGGGAGTGCTCCGGCATCAGAGCCGACCGAGCCGGCAGGCCCGTTCACCGGCTGTAAGTGGGGTTCCGGGCTGCTCTACGTTCAGATTGCCCCGGCCGTCTCGCTCATCACCGCACCGACCGAGACCAATTGTCCGTCGGCCGGGATCGGAGACGAATCCACCGTGTGTTTCGGTTCGGTCAAGTTCCTGACCAACGGGATTCACACAACCGTTTCGACCATTGAAGATCTGTCAGAGGCTCAACTCACTGCCGTAGCTGCGATCCTGCTTCCCAAGCTCCAGGACTGATGAGGAACACGAAGACAGAAGGCAGGCCCGCGCCGGGGCGCTCCTTGTTCGGGTCGTTGATGCGTGCACGTCTCCAGCGGATACCCGGACGCCTCATGGGTTTCGGGCAGCAGTCCACGGTAGGTTCACCCGCAGAACTCGACCGATCGGACCTCTAGCCCGTCTTCCTGCCGAAGAGCAAGTAGGCGACTGGGCAGACGAAATTGATCATGGCGACCATCCGCCACACCTTTCGGGCCTCTGATCTCCTCAGGTGATCTTCGGGACAGGTCACGTCGCGCAATCGCCAGGAGCGTGATCTGCGCCATGGCACCGATGAAGACGAAGACGCGGTGGGTCGGGGTGAGGTCTTGCCAGCGCCGTTTCTTGGGCTTCACGACGGGGTCCCTATTGGTCGCTCTCATCCTCGCACTTCGGATGGTGACCTGCCAGATGTCGCCCGGCGGGTTTGGTGACCTACCTTGGAAGCGCGCCCTCGTTGAGACGGGGGATGGCCCTGTCGATCGTCTTCGGATCACTGCGATCGACACTCGGGCATCCTCGAACGGATCCGAATGGAAGCCCTCGACTGTCCATCTGCCCGTTGGTTGCGACGGCGAGCCTTCAACGCTGCCCGCCCGGGGCATCCGAGTATTCGATCAGGGATGTTCCGTGCAGCCACGGTCGGGGTCGCCGAAAAGACCTGTACATTGGACGTGAGATCCCCAGGAGGAAGCGGTATGAAGCGTCTCTTCAAGTTCGGGCTGTTCGCAGCACTGGTTGCCGGGGCTGTGAAACTGGTGTCGACCCAGAAGGCTGAGTGGCAGGGCCTGACGGAATCGGAGATTCGGACCAAACTCCACGCCAAGCTCGACAAAAAGGTACCCGGCGACAAGGTCGATCAGATGGCCGACAAGATCGTAGAAGGGATGCGCAAGCGGGGAGTCCTCGGCGAGGAAGCTCCGGGCCAGACCTGAGGGCGATCTGCCGACCAGGCCGTAGGTTCGCCGACCGGGTTCAGACGATCTGCCGTTGGGCCATCACCACCACCTGCAGGGCCGGTTGGGGCCCGGCGCCGGCGGCGGCTACGAACCCGCGGTCACGATCATCACGAGCAGGAACAGCGAAGTCACGAAACCGGTTGCACCGGCGACGATTCCGCCCATGGCCAGGCCGCGTCCTTCCAGCTCCAGGGAGCCGAGGACCATCTCTTTGCGGGCACGCAGGCCGGCCAGAACCGCAATGAATCCAAAGATCCCCCAGGCCAGACCAAACGCGTACCACGCCAGCGAGAGGACCCCCAGGACGAGCGAGACAACGGCCAGGCCGCTGTAGCGGAGTCCGGTTGGGGTGGCCGACGGTTCGGTCATTGTCTCCTCAAAGGGTCGGTAGGCCGCCACCATACCGGACCGGCCGGGTTGGTGGGGATGGTGATCATTAGCATGGACACAGCGGATGGAGCCGAAAGGACGGGTGGATATTGGACGTCAACTATGACGTGGTGGTGATCGGCAGCGGCTTCGGCGGCAGTGTGGCCGCACTCCGTCTCACCGAAAAGGGTTACCGGGTCGGGGTTCTCGAGGCGGGCAAGCGGTGGGACGCCAGTTCACTCCCCGCCACGAACTGGAACCTGCGGAAGTTCCTCTGGTTCCCGAAACTCGGCATGCGCGGCATTCAACGGCTGAGCTTGCTCAACCACGCTCTGGCGCTGTCCGGAGCCGGCGTCGGCGGCGGCTCGCTGGTGTGGGGAAACGTCTGCTACGAACCGCACGCGGTGGCCCTGCGCGATCCGCAGTGGGGGCACATCACCGACTGGGGGTCGGAACTGGCTCCTCACTTCGATCAGGCACGTCGGATGCTGGGCGTCCACACCATCACGAGGGAATCCGCATCCGACGGTGTGCTCCGTTCTGTTGGTGAGCATTTTGGGGTCGAGGCGAGCTTCACGCTGACTCCCGTCGCGATCCACATCGGCGCCGGGGGCGTCGAGGAACCCGACCCCTACTTCGGAGGTGAAGGCCCGACCCGGACCGGATGCATCGAATGTGGCGGATGCATGGTGGGTTGCCGCTACAACGCCAAGAACACCCTGGACAAGAACTACCTGTACCTCGCCGAGAAACATGGCGCCGTCGTCTATCCCGAGCACCAGGTGGTCGACATCGAGGCGCTCGACGGGGGAGGGTACCGGGTCACAACGCAGCGACCCGGGGCCTGGTTCCGCAAACGTTCGCGGTCGTTCACGGCCGGGCAGGTTATTTTTTCTGCCGGCACGTTGGGGACCGCCCGGCTGCTCCATTCGCTGCGGGAGAGCGGCCGTTTGACCAACATCTCTCCGCGACTCGGCTATCAGGTGCGGACCAACTCGGAGACGATCGTCGGGGCGGTTGCCTCTAGCACATCGGTCGACTATTCCAAGGGTGCTGCAATCACCTCTTCGATCCATCCGGACTCGCGCACGCATATCGAGGCAGTGCGATATCCGGCCGGCAGCAACGCCATGGGTCTGTTGGCCACCCTTCTGGTCGATGGAGGGGGGACCACCCCGCGGTGGTTGCGCTTCCTGGCCCTCTGCGTCCGGCACCCGCTTCAGTTCCTCCGGTCGCTCTCGGTGTACCGGTGGTCCGAGCGCACGGTCATCTTTCTAGTGATGCAGAGCCTGGACAACAGCCTTCGCCTGCGTTTTCGTAAAGGGATCTTCGGGCAGCGGCCCGTGACCGAGCAGGAGACCGGCAAGCCGAGCCCCACCTACATACCTGCGGCCAACGAGGCTGCCCGGACGGCGGCGTCGCTGATCGGAGGGTCGCCGATGGGCAGTATCAACGAGGTCGTGCTCGACACCCCGATCACGGCCCATCTCCTGGGCGGGGCGTGCATCGGTGACTCGGCGGAAACCGGTGTCATCGATCCGTACCACCGCGTGTTCGGCCACGAGGGGCTCCACGTCATTGATGGGTCTGCCGTGACGGCCAATCTCGGCGCCAATCCGTCACTGACCATCACCGCCATGGCAGAGCGGTCGGTGTCTCTCTGGCCCAACCGTGGCGAAACCGATGCCCGCCCACCGCTGGGGGCAGCCTATGTTCGCCTGGACCCGGTGGCGCCGAACCGGCCGGTGGTGCCGTCGGGCGCTCCGGCTGCGCTCGGTAAACCCTGAGTCGCCCTCCCGACGCTCGCTCGCCGTGGTCGCAGTAAGGTACCTGCGGCACGAGGAGGAGTCGAGATGCAACGGGTGTTGGCGGCCTTCGATCTCACGCCCATGGGCCGGCGCGTGGTCGAGCGGACCCGTCTGCTGGCGGAGCAACTCGGTACCCACCTGGAGCTACTGCACGTCATCGAGCCGTGCGAGGACCCCTTCCTGTCCGAGGAGGAAGAGCGGTTTCTTGCCGACCATCGGCACACGGCTGCTGCCGCCCTGGTGGACTGGGTGGCAGGGCGAACATCGGCGCCCATCGATTTCCAAGTGATCCGGGGTGCTCCTTCGACGCAAGCGGCTCGCCTCGGGCGCGACGTGGATCTGCTCGTGGCGGGGACCTCTTCGATCGACGCCGCCCAGCTCGGTCCGGTGACGAGAAGGCTGGCCCGCAAGTCCCGCTGTGCGGTGCTGGCAGTCCGAAGGCAGCCGCGAGTTCCCTACCGGCGGGTCGTCGCGGCCGTTGACCTATCAGAGCACTCCAGGAAGGCCGTTGAGCTGGCACGGACGCTGGCGCCTGCGGCCGAGGTCACGGTTGCGTATGCGTTGACGACCCGCTCCGATGTCCTCCTGGGTCAGAGCCGTCTCTTCGAACAGGACGCGGCGACCAGGGCCCGCGAGCGTCTGGCCCGGGCTGAGGCTGCACTGGACGAGTTCGCTGCTCCGTGGGGCGAGTCGGTGCGCACCGCCATCGTTGAAGGGCCGCCGTCCCGGGCGATCAGTGAAGCAGCCCGGCGCAGGGGAGCCGATCTGGTGACCGTCGCGAGTCGGGGAGCAGGGGCAACATCCCTCGTGTTGTTGGGCGGAACCGCCGAGGAGATCATGTCGTCTGCTCCGTCGGATGTGGCCGTGGCGCGAGTCGAAGGAACGTTCCGCCGACCCTGAGGCGTCCTTGGTCAGCGCTCCAAGCGCTGCAGAAAGGCGATGAGACTGCCCGGACGGTCGACGATCCACCCGAGGATGAACCCGATCAGGCCGAGGATGAACGGCCCATAGCAAAGCGTCCCCGCCCAGCCAGTGCCAGATCACGGCGGCGATCACTCCGAGGATGGTCCCGATGAGGCTTCGGCTCATATCGTCTCCTGAGACTCTCGTTGAAGGACCGGGGTTCTGGCCGCTGAGTTCCCCAGGACCAGGATCAGGTCGACCGGTGAGGGATCGACGCCCAAACCGGACCAGAACTCGTCGTTCAGAACCTCTCGTGCCTTCTGACGGACGTCCGCTACATCAGCATCATCGGCAAGTCTTGCCTGGATCTTGATACGGCGCCGGTGCGAGACGGGTATGGCATCCCGCACTCCGGGTACCTTCAACAGCTGTTCGATGACTCCCCGCCGTTGGGCTGCGGCTCCAACTGATGTGGTTCCCTTCGGGCTTTGGTCGACGATCGTCGGCCGGGCCGAGAGCCGGAACGGCACCAGCTGTGCAGCCACCAGGACGATCGCCAGGATTGCCAGTCCGGCACCGAGCAGCGCGGCTGCCCAGCGGGACAGCGTGGGAGCTACCAGCCAGTCGGCCCAATCGGCCAGGGAACGCCGCCATGAACTCGTGATGAGATCGGTCGACTCCAGCACCAGGAGCACGCCGACGACGAGAAGGGCAAACCAGGACAAGGCGGCTGAAACCCGCTGCAGCACTCTCATCGTGCCCTCCGCGCTTGCTTCCTGCCGGTGGCCACCGAGTAGGCGACCTCGCTCAACCCGAGCCCCTCTAGACGCCGGTCGATCGCCTGGCTGGTCTCGTCGGCGATCTTGTACGTGTCGTCCGGACTCGTCGGGGTGGTGACCATGATGCGCCCGCGTCGATGGCGCACCTCGATATGAGAATCGACTTCGCTCGTCACCGTCCGCTTCAACACGTCGGCGACAGAATCGAGATCGATGCTGGTGGCTCCGGCCGCGGCCGATTCAAGCCGGAGCAATCGGCGGCCCTTCCATTGGATCGCCACGGGAATGCAAAGGGCAGCGACGATCACCAGCGCCAGCCCCCCCAGGATCGCGGCCCCTTCCTCGGGAGTCCGGACCGCCCAGGATGCAACGTTGGACAGCGCCGTATTGAGCCACCGGATGGACCGGTCGACGCCGAAAGTAATCAGGGCGACGGCTGCAATACCCACCGCCAGCGTGGTGACGAAACCGAAGAAACGCAGCAGCAGCGTTCGTCCCATTGCCACCTATTCCACTCGGGAAACGACGGGAACTTGCTCCTGGTCGGTCGGTACGTACAGGTCGACCACTTCGATGTTGACCTCCTTGACGACCAGTCCGGTTCCGCTCTCGACGCGCGTGATGACGTTATCCCGGAGCTGCTGGGCAAGCTCGGGGATGGAGAATCCGAAGTCGACGACGATCGAGAGGTCGATAGCGGCTTCACGCTTGCCTACCTCAACGTTCACACCCTGGGTGAGCGTCTCTCCGGCTCGAACCCGTCCCAGCAGGCGGCGGAACGTCTTGCCCATCTCGTGCACTCCGGCAACCTCCCGGGCTGCCATCCCCGCCATCTTGGCTACGACCACGTCGGCAACCGACGTGATGCCACGATCTGTGGCCAAAACATACCCTTCGTCGCTGCTCGGCATCGGCATGACATCTTCCACGGTGCGCTCCTTGTGGTTCTTCTTGGACACAGGCGAAGACTACCCCCGGTACGAGGCGCCCGGTCTCTGAAGTGGCACGAACCTTGACCGCACGTCAAGAACGGGGTGGCGGCAGGAGGCTCCTACAATCTCTTTGATCGGGCCCGTAGCTCAGTTGGTTAGAGCAGGGGACTCATAATCCCTTGGTCGCAGGTTCGAGTCCTGCCGGGCCCACCGATCGCCGGCGATCGGCTACAGGAGAACAATCGGGCAGGTCAGGGTGCGGGTGATCCCTTCGACGGCCTGAATCTGTGAGACGACCAGCTTGCCCAACAGATCGACGTTGTCCGCTTCTATCTTGGCGATCACGTCGTAGGGGCCGGCTACAGCTGCCGCCATGGTGACGCCGGGCAGTATCGCGATCTCCTCGGCGACTTCGGCCGACCGGCCAACGTCGGTTTGGACGAGTACGTAGGCAGCGACCATCGAGCTTCTCCCTTTTTCGGTGCTAGTTGATTGTTGTCCATAGCGGGGCCGACGTCCACAAGAAGTCTCAGGATTCTGTCGTGCTCTCGAGTCCCGCCGCGAAGTCCCGGGCCGTGGCCGTGTCGAATCCGACCAGGCGCACCTCTTCGACTACACCGCTGTGGTGGGTCAACCAGGTGACAACCGAATCCGCCATGACCCGGGTTGCTTCGGCCGTCGGATATCCGAAGATGCCGGCAGAGATCGCCGGGAAAGCGAGCGATGGAGCGTTGATCGAAGCGGCGGCATCCAGGGCGGCGACGGTCGCATCCCGGAGCATTCCCTCATTGTCCTGCCCGGCCTTGTAGCGCGGGCCGACGACATGGATGACGTGGGACGCTTGCAGGGCTCCGCCGGTAGTAACGGCCGCCTGGCCTCTCCCGACGGGGCCGTGCTCGCGGACCCACAGGTCCGACTCCTCCTGAATCACCCGGCCGCCGGTGGCAACGATGGCCGCGGCGACACCGCCCCCATGAGCCAAGTTCTCATTGGCGGCATTGACGATGGCCTCGACGTCTTGGGTGGCAACGTCGCCCTGGACGACGAAGACGTGCGCTTCTCCGACGGGGCGATGAGCGATGATGTTCATGCCCTCAGGCTACGCGTCGTCACGTGCCCACCTCAAGGTCTATGCGAGGTTGCGGAAGATCGCCGCGGCTCCCATGCCCCCGCCGATGCACATTGAGACGATGCCGTACTCGACCTCTCGCCGCTTCATCTCGTGCAGCAAGGTGGCGGTCAGCTTGGCGCCGGTGCATCCAAGAGGATGGCCCAGCGCGATCGCGCCACCGTTGACGTTGACGATGTCCGGGTCGAGACCTAGTTCCCGCACGCAGTAGAGCGCCTGACTGGCGAACGCTTCGTTCAGCTCGACGAGACCGATGTCGTCGAGTGACAGCCCGGCCTTGTCGAGCGCTTTCGGGATCGCTACCGATGGGCCGATGCCCATTTCCTCGGGATGGACACCCGCCACCTGGTACGTGACCAGCTCCGCCAGAGGGGCAAAACCGAGTTCCTCGGCTTTGGCTGCCGTCATCAGCAACGTCAACGCCGCGCCGTCGGACATCTGCGACGAGTTTCCGGCCGTCGAAGTCCCGTTGACCTTGAAGGCCGGCCGGAGAGCGCCCAGGCTCTCCACCGTGCTGGCCCGGGGCCCTTCGTCGGTATCGAAGATGATCGTCTTGCCACCCAGGTCGGTTTCGATGGGGATGATCTCATCGACGAACCGTCCGGCGGCAATGGCCGCCAGAGCCCGGTTGTTCGACTCGACGGCGAACGCATCCTGATCCGCCCGCGTTATCCCGTATCGTTCGGCAACGATCTCGCTGGTCATGCCCATGGATTCGTAGGCTTCCGGGTAGTTCTCGGCCAGCCACGGGTTCAGCGACGGCTTGTTGCCGCTCATCGGCACCATCGACATCGATTCGACCCCGCCGGTCAGGACGACGTCCGACCATCCGGCCTGGACTTGCGCTACACCGCTGGCCAGCGTCTGCAATCCAGAACTGCAGAACCGGTTGACGGTCATGGCCGGCACCTCGACGGGCAGTCCGGCCCGCAGAGCGGCGTTGCGACCGATGTTCAGGCCCTGTTCGCCTTCAGGCATGGCGCAACCGATGAGAATGTCATCGATGGCCGCAGGATCGAAGCCGGGCACCCGCTCCAGGAATCCCTGCATGAGCAACCCCAGCAGCTCATCCGGCCTGGTCTCCCGCAGACTTCCCCGATTGGCCTTGCCGACGGCCGATCGATAGGCGTGAGTGACGACAACTCCTGTGCTCATGCATGTACTCCTTCTGGTTCAATCAATGGAACAGATCGTCTCACTTGTTTAATTCCGCAGCGGCTTGCCGGTGGCCAGCATGTGCTGGATCCGGGCCACGGTCTTTTCCTCGTGGCACAGCTCGAGAAAAGCTGCTCGCTCCAGATCCAGGAAATCCTGTTCCGTCCGCTCCGTCCGCTCGGGTACGTCGCCGCCGCACAGGACGTGCGCCAGTTTGCGGGCCAGGTACTCGTCGTATTCGCTGATGTAACCGCCCCCGCGCATCGTGTGGGCTGCCACCTTCAGGGTTGCGATTCCATCCCGGCCCGGCACCGGAACGGTGGTGGGGAGCGGCGGCTGGTATCCCATGGCCAGCATGGCCAGCACATCTGCTTTGGCGTCCGCCAGAACGTTGTCCGGGTTGAGCGTCACCTTGTCGGTTGGTCGAAGGTACCCGAGAGCCCGGCTCTCCTCGGCGCTGCCGCCCACCATACCCGTTCCAATCGTACGGAACAGGTGCTCCATCAGGGGGAACAGGTTCGGCTTCACGGTTGCGGGCGCACTCCCGTAGAAACGGAAGGCCATCTCCTTGCAGCCGCCGCCGGCGGGAATCAAGCCGACGCCCAATTCGACCAGACCGAGGTACGTTTCGGCGGAGGCCCGCACGGCATCCCCGTGCATGACGGCCTCACATCCACCACCGAGAGCCATGCCGCGGGGAGCGACGACGACCGGACCGGCGCAGTACTTCATCTTCATGAAGGCGTCCTGGATGCCGCGAATGGCCTGTTCGAGTTCGTCCCACATGTCGGCCATGATCAGCATGCCGACCAGGCCGATGTTGGCGCCGACCGAGAAGTTGGCCGCCTCGTTGCCGACCACCAGTCCGTCCAGCTCTCCGTTGTTCACCCGATCGCAGGCGTTGTTGATCATCTCGATGATCTGGGCGTCGATCGAGTTCATCTTGGTGTGAAACTCGACGAGACCGATCCGGTCCCCGAGGTCGTAGAGCGTGGCACCTTCGTTGCGATCGATGATCTTGCCTTGATCGGCGAGGACGCTGAGCGAAATCTGCCGGTCAACGATGGGCACCGGGAGATAGTCCTCTTTCTCGACGTCCCAGTAGTACGTCAGACCCTCCCGCCGGACGTACCACGAGCCCTCTCCCTTGGCGACGAGCGTGTCGACGACCTGGGGTACGTTCATGCCCTCTTCCTTCATCCGCTCCACCGACTTCTCGAGCCCGATAGCGTCCCAGGTCTCGAACGGGCCGCTCTCATAGTTGAAGCCCCAGCGGAGCGCCCGGTCGATATTGACGATGTCGTCGGCGATCTCTCCGAGCAGTTCGGCCGAATAGATACAGGTCTCCGCCGTCACTTTCCAGGCGAACCGGCCGGCGTCGTCGTCGAACCAGACCATCTCGCGGATCTTGTCAGCGGCATCCTCGAGGTTGCGAGTCGCACCGATCGAGTCGAACCGGACCTTCGGCTGTTCCTCGTAGTCGAGCGTCTCGAGGTTGAGGACATCGATCCGGCGCTCCCCGGATGCATCTCGCGACTTCTTGTAGAAACCCGCGCCGGTCTTCTCACCCAGGGCGCCCTTGTCGATCATGGTCTGCATGGCTGCCGGGATCTGGAATCGTTCGTGCCAGGGATCGTCCGGGCACGACTTGGCCACGGTGGTGAGTACGTGAGCCATCGTGTCGAGGCCCACGACATCGGCGGTCCGGAAAACAGCCGACTTGGGCCGGCCCGTGGCCGGACCGAAGATCTTGTCTGTCTCCGTGATGCCCATCCCGAAGCTTTCCATCCAGTGAAAAACCGAGGTCATGCCGAACGTGCCGATCCGGTTCCCGACAAAGTTGGGCGTGTCCTTGCCGTACACGATCCCCTTGCCGAGCACGTGTTCTCCGAAGTCGGCCATCGCCTTGAACAGTTCGGGGTCTGTGTCCTCGGAGGGCACCATCTCGAGCAGCCGCATGTAGCGGACTGGATTGAAGAAGTGGGTCACCATGAAGTGACGGCGGAAGTCGTCGCTGCGCCCCTCGGCCATGTCGGCCAACGACAACCCTGAGGTGTTGGACGAAATCACGCTGCCGGGCCGGCGGTGCTGCTCGACCATGTCGAACACCTTGCGCTTGATGTCGAGGCGTTCGACGACCACTTCGACGATCCAGTCGCATTCGGCCAATTTCCCGGCGTCATCCTCGTAGTTGCACGGGGTGATGAGCTGGGCGAGGTTCTTGCTGTACAGAAGCGGCGGCTTCGACTTGTCGATCGAGGCGAGACCGGCCAGAGCGAACCGGTTGCGAACGGCCGGGTCGTCGAGCGACAGGCCCTTGGCCTGCTCCTTCTCCGATGGCTCACCGGGGACGATATCGAAGAGATATGACGGGATGCCGGCGTTGGCGAGGTGCGCGGCTATGCCCTGTCCCATGACCCCTGCGCCCAGAATTGCAGCCCGCTTGATCGGGATACCCATGGATCCTCCTAGCTGAATGGGTGATGTGCAGGCCCACCTTATCGGACCCAGCGGAGGCCAAAATCGGGTGAGAAGGATTGCCGAACGCGAGCGAAAGCCGGTCTCAGACCGCTATCCGTTTTGCGGCAATGTTCAGGCCGCCGAAGAACGTGCTGGCGTGGACCCGTAGGACCGGAGCATCAGCAGGCAGAACCTCCGCCCTGGCAACCCTGGCCTGATGGCCACCCATGAATGCCCGTCCCAGGGTCTCGACGATCCAGGTGTCCGGGACCCGCAGCGCTACGCCGCCCATGACGCTGAACACTGCGAGATCGGCTCCGCCGGGGGCGAGAACGGCGTCGCGCAGGTCAAGGTCCACGCCACCCATGACCGTCGTCACTTTCCCGGACACGAGGCGGTCCGACCGGCTGGCGAAATGCTTGCCTTCCATGATCGTCACGAGTTCGAACTCTCCGGTGGTCTCATCGCCATTTCCGAGGAAGAGCTGGCGAGCAACCATGCCGAACCCGTAGGCGAGTGCGGTGAAGAACGCGAACGAAGAGAGTTTCTTGATAGTCAGAGCCTCCTGGTGCCTCCTCGATTCTGGCAGCTCCGGCCCGCAACTACGATCAGGCGGGTGAGTATCGAGGTGATCTGCCCTTCCTGCGGCGAAGAAGACCTGTTGACGGGGTCTCGATCCGGTGATGTGATCCATCTGTCGTGCGGTGCGTGCGGGCAAGGCTGGGACCGCGATCCGTCCCCCCGGTGCAGGACCTGCGGCGGGGATGACCTGCAAGCTGTGGTCCAGGCCGTCGTCGAGAAGAGCCGCGGGACGCAGCTCTCGGTGGTCGGCACCCAGGTCGTCCATATGTGCCGGGCGTGCGACGCGGTGGTTCTCGAGCGCTACAACCGGAACCGTCCGAATCCGCTGATGCCCGACGAGCTGCCAACCGTCAATCCGGAAGACGGCGCGTCCACCTGAGGCAACAGAGGTCGTTTGGGGCGAGTCCGTCGGCCGCGGGCGCAAGCGATGCCGTGGGCCGCACCCCCGTCTCCTATGCTCAGCGTATGCCCACCGTTATCCCCACCTTGCTCCTCCTGGCGCTTCCAGCGTCCGGAAAGTCTGAGATCCGCCGCTACCTGGAGGCGCTGGCTCCGGACGAGGCAGCCAGAGTTTTCGGGCTCGGCCGGTCTGTTCAACTCGACGACTATCCCTACGTTCACCTGATGCGCCGTATCGCCGCCGAGCTCCGCCATCTCTACGAACCACCGGCGTTCTTCGCCTCCGACGACACCCCCTTTCTGGAAGCCGGCGATTGGGGAACACTGATACACCTTGTGAACGAGGACTATGAGGACCTACGCCGCCCCGAAGAACCCGAACCGTCCTCGTCCGCGGCGTGGCTCATCGAGCGCATGGACCGGGCCCGGCAACGTGTCGGGCTGGCTCCGGTCCTGGCCAACGTCGGCGGCGGCGAGCAAGAGATCCTGGCCTTGGCCGTTGAGGAGGATGCGCGGCAGTTGTGGCTGGACCGCCGGGAGGTGATGGCGTCCGATCGGCCCGGAGCCACCGTCGTCATTGAGTTCGCCCGGGGCGGTGCGGAAGGGGCAACGTTGCCGCTGGACGCACCCTACGGGTATCAGTACTCGCTCAGCCGGCTTTCCCACGAAATACTCAGCACCGCATCGATTCTCTACGTCTGGGTGACGCCGGAGGAGAGCCGCCGGAGAAACGTCGAGCGGGCCCAACCGGGAATCGGTGACGATGCGTCGATCCTCCATCATGGTGTGCCGGAGACCGTTATGCGCCACGATTACGGGACCGACGACATGATGTGGCTCGTCGAGCAGAGCGACCGGCCCGGCACGGTGAGCGTTGAGGCTCACGGAACCGCCTACTACCTCCCGGTTGCGGTCTTCGACAACCGGGTCGACAAGACGTCGTTTCTCCGGGCCGACAGGGAAACCTGGCATCCTGACGCCGTCGCGGCCCTGCGCGGCGATTTGCAGGCTGCCTTTCGGGAACTGAGGGGCGGACTCCCGGGGAACCCCCCCGCGCCGCACGACGGTTAGCCTCTCCGGGTGGAGCATCCCCCTCACCAACCCGTGCCCGGGCCGAAGCGCGATTCCGACGCCGCCTCCGACTGGAGGGGAGTGGGCGATCTGTTCGCCCTCGCCACCGAACGTCTGACGGCGCCGGTCGAAGGTATGCACCGTGCCATCGCAGATCGCTGGTTCGGCATCGCCGGTCCGCGGGGCGAACCCGCGCGGCGAAGCTACCAGACCCTCACCGCAGGGATCTACCGGTCGGTGCGATTGGCCGGCCTTCTGTTCGGCGCGGCGGTTGGCGTCGGAGCAGACGCACTGACCCGGCGAAGCGGCCCGCGACCCCTGAATCCTCCGCCTCGCTATCGCAGCATTCAGGCTGTCGCCAACGCAGTGTGGGGAGACGAGCTGGAAGACCGGGGAAGTGAACTGAGCATCGAGATGGGTCTCCGTGATGGTTCCGGGGCGCCCATCGATCTGGGCGACCGTGCTCTGAACGAGGCATTTCCCGAGCCAACCTCTCGTCTGGTCGTGCTCCTGCACGGCCTGGGAGAAACCGAGTTGTGCTTCCAGAAACAGGGCGAAGATGGCTCGGCGGTGGGTCTCGGCGATCTCGTCAAGGCCGACGCCTTCACGCCGTTGTTGATTCGGTACAACAGTGGACGGCATGTGTCCGACAATGGGCGTACCCTCGCTTTGCTCCTGGACGAAATCCTCGAGAAGTGGCCGGTGCCGGTTCAGGAGATCGCGCTCGTCGGTAACTCGATGGGTGGCCTGGTGGCCCGCAGCGCCCTGTACACGGGTCGAGCCGATCAGCTTCGTTGGGTCGATCTGACCCGGCACCTCGTTGCGGTGGGCACGCCTCATCTTGGTGCGCCACTCGAGAAGGGTGCCCATGCGCTAGCCCTGGGTCTGCGGGTCACGCCGGAGAGCCGCTCGATCGGGGAGTTCCTCGATCTCCGGAGTGCCGGGATCAAGGACCTGCGCCGGGGCTCACTCCGGGATGCGGATCAGCCCGGATTTCGAGAGGCGGAGCCCAACGAGGGTCCCGGAGACGATGTCGTATTCCCCGAGCACGTCCGGCAGCACTTCGTTGCCGGCGTGGTCACGGAGCAATCCAACCATCCGATCGGTGTTCTCGTCGGCGATCTGGTCGTCCGAACGGGAAGCGGCACCGGACGGGGGCGGCACCGGACCGTCGAGGCAGACCACGTTCGGGTGATTGGCAAACGGCGTCATTCCGATCTGGCCGGCGACCCGATCGTCCATCAGCAGGTCAGGGAGTGGCTGGCCACCGAAACTGGAGACCACTGAGAACCGGGTCGATCGTCGGTGGTGAACTACCAGGTGATCTCGGAACAGCCCCGGTGGGTGTCGGGTTCGACCTGAAGCGTTGCGTGGGTGATCTGATAGTCGTCCTGCAAGACCTTTCGGGCCTCGTCGAGAACCGGGTGCGGGTCGGTTCCATCCTCGGTCATGAGATGCACGGTGGCGACGTCCATGTCGGAGGTGAGGGTCCACACGTGCAGGTCATGAACGTCGACCACGCCCTGTACGTCTGAGAGATCGCGTCGCATGCGGTCGAGGTCTATCCCGGGCGGAGCGGCCTGGACGAGGACCCGCAGAGCCTGGGTGCCGAGACGCCAGGCCCGGGGGAGGATGAACAGGCCGATCAATGCGGCGAAGAGCGGGTCGGCGTAGGGCCAACCGGTGAAGATCATGATGAGGGCGGCCGCAATGACCCCGATCGAACCGGCCAGATCCGCCAGCACCTCGAGGTAGGCGCCTCGCACGTTGATCGACTCCGCGGCCCCGGGGCTGAGAAGCCGCCAGCCGACGAGGTTCACCGCCAGGCCGACGACTGCCACGAGCAACATCGGAGTGGTCGAGACTTCCGGGGGGTCCTGAAGTCGCTGAACAGCCTCGAAGACGACAAAGCCGGCCACCCCGATCAGGAGAACCGCGTTGGCCAGGGCCGCCAGAATCTCCAGGCGGTACAACCCGTAGGTGTGGCCTCCTCTTCGAACGCCGCGATCGGCCGCCACGATTGCGGCCAGGGCCATGCCCAACCCCAGAGCATCGGTGGCCATGTGGCCGGCGTCCGAAATCAACGCCAGCGAGCCGGTAAGGAACCCGGCGACCGCCTCGACAATCATGAAGACCACCACCATCCCGAAAGCGATGGTCAGTGGTCGAAGATGCCGCCGACCCGCCCGGGGGACGGGTGCGTGCGGGTCGTTCATCTGGGTTTGCGGCGTGTCCGGATCAACGACTCGCCGGATCCCCGACTTCCGGATCGATTCCGTAGCGGTCGATGGCATCCTTGACGATCGCCGCCGGGACCTTGCCATCTTCGGCGAGCGCCGCAAGTACGGCCACGACCACATGGGGAGCGTCGGTCTCGAAGAACTGGCGGAGAGCTTCACGCGTGTCGGAGCGGCCGAAACCATCGGTACCGAGCGGCGTGAACCGACCCGGAATCCAGCGGGCCACCTGGTCGGGTACCGCCTTCATGTAGTCCGTCACCGCCACGAACGGGCCTTCCGATCCGGCAAGCTGCTCCGTCACGAACGGGATCCGGTCGTCTTCGCCGGGATGCAGTCGATTCCAGCGTTCGACCTCGAGGGCTTCCTCACGAAGTTTCTTGTACGACGTTGCACTCCACAGTTCCACCCCGACGTCGTAGTGCTCGGCCAGGTCCGCCTGGGCCTGACGGGCTGCCTGCTGGGCGGTGCCCGAGAACAGAATCGTTGCATGATGGGTGGTGTCCCCGGGGGCGGGCGCCCACCGGTACAGACCACGCATGATGCCGTCGGCGGCTCCCTCCGGCATCGGCGGCTGCGCGTAGTTCTCGTTGTAGAGGGTCAGGTAGTAGAAGACGTCGTCGTTGTCGACGTACATCCGGTGCAAGCCGCGCTCGATGATCGTCGCCATCTCATAGGCAAAAGCGGGGTCGTAGGCCTCGCAGACCGGGACGGTCGAGGCGAGGACCAGGCTGTGCCCGTCCTGATGCTGGAGGCCTTCACCGGCCAGGGTGGTCCGGCCGGCCGTCGCCCCCAGCAGGAATCCGCGAGCTCGCGAATCGGCGGCCGACCAGATGAGGTCGCCCACCCGCTGGAACCCGAACATCGAATAGAAGGTGAAGAACGGCACCATCGGCACGCCCCGGGTGGCATAGGAGGTCGCGGCGGCGATCCAGCTGGCCGTCGAGCCGGCTTCGGTGATGCCCTCCTCGAGGATCTGACCGTCTTTGCCTTCGACGTAGGACAGCAACAGGTCGTGGTCGACGGGCTCGTAGAGCTGACCCTGTGAGGCGTAGATCTTCAGTTCCTTGAAGAGAGCGTCCATGCCGAACGTGCGGCCCTCATCGGGGATGATCGGAACCACCCGGGGACCGAACTTCTTGTCGCGCGTCAGACTTCGCAGCAGGCGGGTGAAGGCCATGGTCGTGGAGACTTCCTGGTTTCCCGAACCAGGCTCGAACTCCGCGAAGGGTTCATGCGACGGCATCTCCAGCGGCCGGCGCACCCGGATCACCCGGCTGGGCAGGTATCCGTCCAGCGCCTTGCGGCGCTGCTGCAGATAGTCAGATTCCGGCGATCCCTCCGGAGGCCGGTAGTAGGGGGGTTCCTGGTCGGGAGCCAGGGCGCTCTCCGGGATTTCCTCCTGGAGGTGCAGGCGTTCCCGCAGCACGAGCAACTGCTCGTTGGTCATCTTCTTGATCTGGTGGGTGGCGTTGCGACCCTCCACGTCGGGTCCCAGGGTCCATCCCTTGATCGTCTTGGCGAGGATGACCGTCGGGGCGCCCTTCATCTCGGTGGCGGCCTTGTAGGCGGCGTAGACCTTGTTGTAGTCGAGGCCGCCGCGGCGGAGACGCCAGATCTCGTCGTCGCTCATGTGCTCGACCATCTTGCGAAGCCGCGGGTCGGGACCGAAGAAGTGCTCGCGCACGTACGCCCCGGATTCGGTCTTGTACCGCTGGTATTCGCCGTCGACCGTCGTGTTCATCTTGTTGACCAGGACCCCGTCGACATCCGCCGCCAGCAGCGGATCCCAGTTGGAGCCCCACAGGACCTTGATGACGTTCCATCCGGCCCCGCGGAAGGTGGCCTCGAGTTCCTGAATGATCTTGCCGTTGCCGCGCACCGGCCCGTCCAGTCGTTGCAGGTTGCAGTTGATCACCCAGGTCAGATTGTCGAGCTTCTCGCGGGCGGCCAGGTTGATGGCACCGAGGGTTTCCGGTTCGTCGGTCTCGCCGTCACCCACGAACGCCCACACGCGGGACTCCGCCGCATCGTCGATGCGACGGTTGAGGAGGTACTTGTTGAAGCGGGCCTGGTAGATCGAATTGATGGGGCCGATGCCCATCGAGACGGTCGGGTATTCCCAGAAGTCGGGCATCAGACGCGGGTGCGGGTAGCTGGAGAGACCCCCGCCGATTTCGCGCCGGAAACGGTCGAGGTCTCCGTCGTCGATGCGGTGCTCGAGATAGGCGCGGGCGTAGATGCCGGGGGCGGCGTGGCCCTGGATGTAGACGTGATCGCCGGGCAGTCCGTCGTCCTTGCCCCGGAAGAAGTGGTTGAAGCCCACTTCGTAGAGGGCCGCCGACGATGCGAACGTGGAGAGGTGGCCGCCGATCCCGTCGGCGGCTTTGTTGGCCTTGATCACCATGACGGCCGCGTTCCAGCGGATGAAGCGGCGGATCCTCTTCTCGAGGTACATGTCCCCGGGGAACCAGGCTTCTTGCTCCGGCGGGATCGTGTTGATGTACGGGGTTGAGACCGAAGCGGGAACGCCGACGTTCTGCTCCCGGGCGCGCGTGATGAGCTTGGCCATGAGTAACTGGGCCCGCATCTTGCCCTGAGAGGAAATCACCCCGTCGAGCGAATCGAGCCACTCCTGGGTCTCTTCGGGATCCTGGTCCGGAAGCTGGTGTACGTAGCCGTCGATGATCATGCAGAGTCCTCGCAACGCGGTCCCAGAAGCCTACCTTTCTTCAGGTTTTCGGCGCCTCACTTGCTCGATATTTCGGCAAGATGAGTCGCCAGAACGGGGGATAGGTACACTCGCGTCGCCCATGACACCAAGCTTCGACGATGTCCTTGCCGCTGCCGCACGGATTGCACCGTTCGTGCACCGTACGCCGGTCATGACGTCCGCGACCCTCGACCGGGAACTGGGGGCGCAGGTCTACTTCAAGTGTGAGAACCTCCAGAAGGTCGGGGCCTTCAAGGCGCGGGGAGCCGTCAATACAGTCCTCAGCCTCAGTGACCGGGAGGCCGCCGGCGGGGTGATCACCCATTCCTCGGGCAACCATGCCGCCGCGCTCGCCTATGCCGCCGGGATCCGCGGGATTCCGTGCACTGTGGTGATGCCCGACGACGCTCCGGCGGTGAAGGTGACGGCGGTGCGCGGGTACGGCGCAGAAGTCGTCTTCTGCAAACAGACTGACCGGGAAGCGGTCTGCGATCGGGAGCGAGAGGCTCGCGGCTCCACCCTGGTCCATCCTTTCGACAATCCGCGGGTGGTGGCCGGTCAGGGCACCGCCGCGCTCGAGTTGTTCGAGGACGTCCCCGACCTCGACATCGTCATCGCTCCCATTGGGGGCGGGGGTCTCCTTTCCGGTACCGCGCTGACGGCCACAGCGATGCGGCCCGGAATCAAGGTGATCGGGGCAGAACCCGAGGCGGTTGACGATGCCTACCGATCGCTGCAGACGGGAGTCCGCCAGCCGCGGGTCCCGGACCCGACCACGTGGGCGGACGGCTTGCTGACCGGCATCGGGCAGATCCCATTCGACATCCTCACCGCAGCTGGAGCGGAGGTCGTGACCATGACGGAAGACGCTCTCCTGGACGCTGCCTTCTTCCACCTGCAGCGGATGAAACTCGTCGTTGAGCCGTCGGGAGCCGCCGGACTGGCGGCGCTTCGCACGATCGGCGGTGCGGTCGGCGGGAAGCGGATAGGTGTGATCATCAGCGGTGGCAACACCGATTTCCGCTGGCTCGAGGCGGCGCTCGCCCTCTAGAGGCCGGGCCGTCCACCCGACCGCCCAATCAGGCGTAGGCTGAAATCCGTCTGCATATCGAAGGAGCACACATGGGCCGACGCTACGAGCGGATCACCCGGCCGCTGCTCCGGGACGGGAACGGGTTCCGGGAAGCGACCTGGGATGAGGCTCTCGACCGGGTAGCCGACAGGTTCGGCTCGACCGTCACGAAGCACGGACCGACTTCGTTCGGGATGTTCAGCTGTTCGAAGACCACCAACGAGATGAACTTCATGGCCCAGAAGTTCGCCAGGGTCGTGATGGGCAGCAACAACATCGACAGCTGCAACCGCACTTGACACGCTCCTAGCGTCGCCGGTCTGGCGGCGGTCTTCGGAGCAGGCGGCGGAACCAGTTCCTACCGGGAGATGGAGGACACCGACTTCATCATCCTGTGGGGGTCGAACGCGCGCGAGGCCCACCCGATCTTCTTCCACCACATCCTCAAAGCCATCCACAAAGGCGCCCGCATGTTCGCCGTTGATCCGCGCAGAACGTCCTCGGCGCAGTGGGCCGACGTGTGGCTCGGTCTCGATGTCGGTTCCGACATCGCTCTCGCCAACGCGGTCGGCCGGGAGATCATCGCAGGCCGGGCTGCACAATCAAGATTTCATCGATCGGGCTACCGTCGGATTCGACGCGTACCGGCAAGCGGTCGATGAGTGGACCCTCGCCGAGGCCGAGACCGTCACCGGCGTGCCGGCCGAGGCGATTCGAGATCTCGCCCACGCCTACGCCACCGCCGGGCGAGCCCAACTCTGCTGGACGCTCGGAATCACCGAGCACCACAACGCCACCGACAACGTGCTGGCTCTCATCAACCTCTCGCTTGCTGACCGGGCACGTCGGCCGGTACGGATCCGGGTCTGGTGCCTATCCGCGGACAGAACAACGTGCAAGGCGGAGGGGACATGGGAGCCCTCCCCAACAAGCTGCCCGGGTTCCAGGACGTTGAGAACGACGCCGCTCGAGGACGTTTCGAGGCTGCCTGGGGCGTCGCCCTCAATCCGGTGAAGGGATGGCATCTCAGCCAGATGTTCGAGGCGATGGATCGAGGCGACCTTCGGACTCTCTACGTGATCGGCGAGAACCCCGCTCAATCAGAGGCAGACTCGAACCATACGGTGGAGTTGCTGCGCGGGCTCGACTTCATGGTCGTTCAGGACATGTATCTCACGAAGACGGCGGAGCTGGCCGACGTGGTCCTGCCGGCCGCCGCCGGTTGGGTGGAGACGGAAGGCACCGTGACTTCGTCGGAGCGTCGCGTGCAGCGGGTCCGCAAAGCGCTCGATCCGCCCGGCGAGGCTCGAGACGATATCGACATCCTCTGCGACCTGGCCCGTCGCATGGGACATGATTGGGTCACACCGACCGCCGAGGACGCCTGGGACGAGCTGCGGAGCCTCTCGCCGATCCATGCCGGGATGAGCTACCGAAGGCTGGAGGACTCGGTGGGCTGCAGTGGCCATGCCGCGCAGAGGATGATCCGGGGACGTTGTTCCTCCACGGCCGGCTGTGGGATGACCCGCCGGGCGGACCGTTGGCACCCTTCACCCCGGTGGAGTTTGTGCCGCCGCTCGATGAGCTGACCGAGGAGTACCCCATACGCTTGACCACTGGACGGAGATTGGACTCCTACAACACCGGCGTGCAGAGCGGAGGCTACGAATCGCCCATTCGCCGGCCCGAGACCATCGACCTGTCGCCCGAGGACGCTCTGGCACTTGCAGTCGTCGAGGGCGAGCGGGTGTTGGTCTCGTCCCGGCGGGGGGCCGTCCGGGCGCCGGTCCGGTTCGATCCCAGTCTCCGGCCGGGGCTGGCGTTCATGACGCTGCACTTCCCCGATGAGGTCGAGACCAACCGGCTCACGAACGATGCCTGGGACCCCAAGTCGGGGACGGCGGAGTTCAAGGCGACGGCCATACGAATCGACAGACTGGATACGTGAGGAGCCCCAGGTGGACCTTCGCTTCATGACGGCCGAGTCGACGGCGACAGAGGAACGGGCGGTTGACGGCGTGCTCGGCGAGCCCGACTCGGGTTGGGTGGGTGGTGAGCGCCGACCTCTGGACGGGCACCTGGCCATCGGCGGCCATTCGCTCAGAGAGCGACGGCATCTCCTGCTGCCCGCCCTGCCACGCCGTGCAGGGCTCGGTCGGTTGGATCAGCGAAGGCGCGTTGAACTACATTTGCCGGCGCCTGTCGGTGCCACCGGCGGAGGCCTACGGGGTTGCCACCTTCTACGCCATGTTCTCGACCGACACCCCGGGCGCCGCGTGTCGCCCACGTATGTGACGACATCAGCTGTGCGGTCGCCGGGGCCGGACCGTTGAAGGAAACGCTCGAGCGGATGCTCGGTCCCGCCGGAATGGGGACCGGAGAAGTCACGTGGGTGCGGAGTCCCTGCCTCGGCATGTGTGACCAGGCGCCTGCGGTGCTCCTCCAGCTGGCCGGGGGAGACGACCGGGCGATCGGCTTCGCCGACCCCGACACCATAGTGTCCGGGATGGTCGGCCAAACGCCAGCCTCCGATAACGGCGACGGCTCCGACGTACATGTCGTCGGCGGGGGACCGTTGCTCTCGAGGATCGGAGAAGTCAGCCCCACCAGCCTGAGCGACTATCGCGAGGCGGGTGGGTACGCGAGCCCTCGGCCGCGCTCTCGAGCTCGGTCCTGCCGCCGTGCTCGACGAGATCACCGTCTGCCGGCCTGACCGGTCGGGGCGGGGCCGCCTTCCCACGGGGCGGAAGTGGAAAGCCGTAGCCGATGCACGCGGGCCCACGTTTCGTGATTGCCAACGGTGACGAATCGGAGCCCGGAACGTTCAAGGATCGGGTACTGATGGAGGAAGATCCGTTCGCGGTGGTCGAGGCTATGACCATCGCCGGGTGGGCCGTCGGGGCCGAACAGGGATATCTCTACGTTCGCGGCGAGTACCCGCTGGCCACCCGGCGGATGGCCGATGCCATCGAAGAGGCCCGGTCGTACGGACTTCTCGGCGACAACGTCATGGGCTACGGCGTCACGTTCGATATCGAGGTGCGGCGCAGGCGCGGCGCGTACATCTGCGGTGAGGAAACGGCGCTCTTCAACTCGATCGAGGGATACCGGGGCGAGCCCCGCAGCAAACCGCCCTACCCGACGGAGCACGGCTTGTTCGGACGACCGACTCTGGTCAACAACATCGAAACCCTCGCCAACGTGCTGCCCATCATCGTCGGCGGCGGTGACGGCGTTTGCTGCGACCGGGGTATCGGGGTCGCCGGGAACCAAGCTGTTCTGTCTATCCGGATGCGTGGACCGACCGGGCCTCTATGAACTGCCGTTCGGGGCAACGCTGCGCGATTTGCTGTGAAACGGTCCGGTGGTGTGCACGGTGGTCGGCCCGTCCGGGCGATCCTCGTCGGGGGAGCGGCGGGGAACTTTGTGGATCCGGAGCATCTGGACGTTCCTCTCACGTTCGCCGGTTTGAGTGCGATCGGAGCATCGCTCGGTTCCGGAGCGGTGGTGGTCTTCGACGATTCGGTCGATATGCCGGCCATCGTGCCGCGAATCGCAGAGTTCTTCCGCGACGAGTCATGTGGCCAGTGCGTTCCGTGCCGGGTTGGAACCGTTCGTCAGGAAGAGGCGCTTGCAACGCTTGATCCACGGACCGCTCGACGGCCAGGTCGGGCTGCTGAACGAGATCGCCGCCGTCATGCGCGACGGATCGATCTGCGGGTTGGGTCAGACGGCCGCGTCCGCAGTGCAGTCGGCAGTGGCGCTCGGGTTGGTGGGAGGTGCGACGTGAGCAACGTTGAGATCACCGTCGACGGTCGGTCGGTGGTGACACCGGCCGGCCAGACGATCCTCGAGGCTTGTCGTTCCGAGGGGTTCGACATCCCCACCCTCTGTTTCCTCGAGAATCTGACGCCGGCCAACACGTGCAGGATCTGCGTCGTTGAAGTGGACGGCTCGCGTGCCCTCGTCCCGGCCTGCTCGCGGAAGGTCGAACCGGGCATGGTGATCCAGACCGAATCCGAACGAGTTCGCCACACCCGCAAGATGGTCCTGGAGTTGCTCGGATCGTCTGTGGATCTGTCGCTCACTCCGCAGGTCGATGAGCTGATGGATCGCTACGGGGCCGACCCCGCACCGATTCGGCGAACGGAGTCCACCGTTGCAGAACCGGCGACCATCGACAATCAACTGTTCGTGCGTGACTACGAGAAATGCATCCTCTGCTACAAGTGCGTGCAGGCGTGCGGCGTCGACGCCCAGAACACGTTTGCGATCTCGGTGGCCGGGCGGGGATTCGAGGCACGGATCTCGACCGAGTTCCAGGTGGCCCTTCCCGATTCGGCGTGTGTCTTCTGCGGGAATTGTTTCGCCGTCTGTCCGACCGGGTGCCCTGATCCCGACCACCGAATATGAGATGCGGGCCGCCGGAACCTGGGATGAGGACTGCCCAAACGGTGACCCGGACCATCTGTCCGTTCTGCGGCGTGGGGTGCAATCTGGATCTGGTGGTCCAGGACAACCGGATCCTCAAAGCGTTGTCGCCGCTCGACCACGACGTCACCTCGGGCCACCTGTGCATCAAGGGGCGCTTCGGGTGGCAGCACGTTCAATCTGAGTGACGTTGCGAACGTTTGAGTCTGGCCTCGCGCGACGTGTAGTATCGTTATATAACGCTGTCGGACGTGATGAGGGCCGGCAACGGGTCGTGAGGGGTCCGAGTGAGCAGAGCGGGGCAGCTCCGATACGTCGGCCTGCTGACGTGTGCGCTGGTGGTGGCGTCGTGTACGACCGAACCGGCTGCGCCGACCACGACCGTGACCACGACCACCGTGGCCACCACAACCTCGAGCACCACGACCACGGTTCCGGAAACGACCAGCACGACGTCGCTCGACCAACGGATCGCCGAAGTGACCGAGATCGTCCGGGAGGTCGATTTCACCTTCTTCAACGCCATCTACCAGAAGGACGAGCAGATGCTGGCGGACGCGCTCGCCGTTCAGGACCGGTACGACAACGGCCTGGAATTGATGAAGGACGAGGACTACTTCACGCAACCTCCGACTCGCGAGGCGATCAGTCATCGAGGTTCTGGAGATTCTCATCGACCGCGAGGACTGTCTTGCTGTGTCGTATGTTGGGGATGCGACCGCTTTTCGAGGTCCAGACGCAGTCGGGGAGTTGATTGCTGTCTACTGGCCCCGTCCCGCTGACGGGCGCTGGCGTCGTGCATATCTGGGCGATGAGTGGCAGCAAGCATGTGACGTCTTCACTCGAGAAAACCAGCTCTCATGATCCGTTCAGCGCTTGTCGTGGTAGTCGCTGTGGTTCTGGGTTGTTGCGCTGTCCGCTTCGGCCGGGTCCGTCGAGGAGGTTGGTTGCAGACTCACCGAACGCGTGGAAGGCTATTTCAACGAAGTCACCTACGAGAAGGTCTGCTGGCTCATCGGTAGCGACGGTACGTACACCGTCACCGTCACCGAACCCCCGGTTCTGTACCCCCAGATCGGGTCGAATCCCGACGGGTCGGAGTGCTGGTACTGGACGACGGCCGTCACGCAGTGGGTGATCATCGCCAGGGACGGCAGCTCGGCAACGATCGGTGAGGACGTCGGCGTCGGCATCGTCCTGGACACCACGGTCGCCGCCTGCACCGGCATTCCGGGCGAAGATCTGCGCAGCGTCGCGTGGGATTACCTCGAGACGTGGCTGCTCGCCGAGCCAAGCATCGAGTTGAATCCCGCCGCGGTCGGATTCACCGGTCTCGAAACCTATGTGTGGGCACCCCTTCCGGATCGAATCGACGCAACGCTGACTTCCCCGGTCGGGACCGTGCTGCAAGCGAGGGCCTGGATCGATCAGGTGGTCGTGGATTGGGGTGATACGACCAGCTCGCCACTGGTCCTCAACGAGTCGCAGCTGGGCCGCTTCTCGCCGTACCCGGACGGCTCGGCGTACCACGTCTATGAGACGAAGACCTGCAACGAGGAAGGCCAGAGTCGTTGTTTTGCGAATGTGGACGGCTATCCCTTGACAGTCTCGTTCCGCTGGCAGGCGGCCTACCGGGTAGGGACCAACCCGTGGATCGACATCGGGCCGGTCGTGCCTTCCGCCACCCTGGCGTACCCCGTCGACGAGATCGTCGCCCGTATCGAAACCACCGGATAGCGGCCGACCCACAGACCGTTGTTGCGCTCAACCTGCGGAATATTCGAGCCAGTTGGGCACCGAAAGTGGGAAAGCGGGCAGACTGGGCCTATGCATATTGAACGGTTGACCGTGCGGGAGATCGAGTTGCCGCTCCGCGCCCCGTTTGTCACCACGTTCGGGGTGGTCGATTCCCGGCGTTTGCTGCTCGTCGAACTCGAGGACGGGGAAGGAACGCCCGGCTGGGCCGAATGTGTCGCCGGGGCCGTACCGGGCTACACGGCCGAGTCGGTCGATTCCGCCTGGGCAACCATCACCGAAGAATTGGGGCGGGCGGTGATCGGACTCGAGGTCGACGACCTTTCGAAGCTGATTGCCACCATCGGCGATCTGGTCCCGGACCAGCCGATGGCCCGCGCCGCCGTCGAGATGGCGTGCTGGGATCTGGCGGCGCGGCGCGAGGGCCTTCCGTTGGTCGAGCTGCTGGGGGGGACCCGCACTTCGGTCCCGGCCGGGATTGCCCTGGGCATTGCCGGAACCCTCGAAGAGACCGTCGAGGCTGCGGCAGTCGCCGCGGGTGAGGGGTACCGAAGGATCAAGCTCAAGATCCAGCCGGGAACCGATGTCGCCCTCGTCCGGGCCGTTCGGGAGAGGGTGGGCGACGAGGTGGCGCTGACCGTGGACGCCAACGGTTCCTATCCGCATGACGACCTCGATCAAGTCGTGGCACTTGATGAATTCGGGCTCCAGATGATCGAGCAACCGTTGCCGGCCGGCGATTGGGAGGGGCTTGCCGATCTGAGCCGGCGCCTCGAGACGCCGCTGTGCCTCGACGAGTCGATCGCGACGAAGGCAGATCTGAACCGGATGATCGCCCTGCAGGCCGGGGACGTGCTCAACCTGAAACCGGGTCGCGTTGGTGGCTTCACCACGGCGCTGACTATGGTCGAGCGGGCCGTGGCCAACGGCATCGGTCTCTGGGTGGGGGGCATGCTCGAAACCGGGATCGGGCGCGCTCACAACGTGGCCCTGGCCGCTCTGGAAGCGTTCAACCTCCCTGGCGATCTGAGTCCGAGCGACCGCTACTGGGAGCACGACATCGTGGACCCGCCCTGGACGATGGAAGCCGGCGCTCTGCTCGTTCCCCGATCTGAGTCCGGCATCGGAGTGTCGATAGATCAGGACAGAATCCGATCGCTCACCATCCGTGTCCAAGAGATTCGAGCCGCAAACTGACAGTTCCTTCCTCCGATCCGATTCCAGCTCCAAGGAGAACACCCGTGAAGATGCCAAAGCCGACCGTCGCCGACAAGGACTACTTCCGTTCCATCGTTCCCGACGACCCGCTCGTCGAGATCAAGCCGATGTTCGGAAACCTGGCTGCCTTTGTGAACGGCAACATGTTCATGGGCCTGTTCGGATCGGATGTCGGAGTTCGTCTTCCGGAAGGCGACCGCGCCGCCCTGCTCGAGGTGGAGGGGGCGGGACCGTTCGGGCCGGGGGAGCGGCCGATGGGAGAGTACGTAGCTCTGCCACACACCTGGCGTGCCGACGCCGTACGGACGGCCGAGTGGTGCGACCGGGCGCTCGAACACGGCGCGGCCCTGCCGCCCAAGGCCAGGAAGCCGAGAAGGCGTTAGCCGGTGGACGGCACCCTCTCGGTCGCCGGCGAGTCGACGCGATCGTTCCACGATCGGGACACATGGCCGGGCGAGCAACTTCTACAGTGGGGATAGCGGCAATGCCGTTGTTGATGACAGACAGGGGAAGCAACGCATGAACCACGAATCGCAATCACTGGAGCTCGGGAGCTACCTCCCGTCGGTTCGCGGGCGGCTGGAGAGCTGGGATGAAGGAGACTTTGCACGGCGTTTGTGGGCCAAAGACCCGACGCTCTGGTTCGCCGAGCCGCGGCCGGAGTTGACCGACCGTCTCGGATGGCTGACCCTCCACGAAACCATGCGGGACAAGCTCCCCAAGCTGCGGGCTCTCGCAGACGAGGCCAAGGAAGAAGGATTTCGTCACGCGGTTCTGTTGGGGATGGGAGGTTCGAGCCTTGCCCCCGAGGTCTACCAGCGAACGTTTGGCAACGCCCCGGGTTACCCCGAGTTGCTGGTTCTCGACAGCACCCATCCCGACGCCGTCCGGGCGGTTGCCGACCGCATCGACCCGGCCCAGACCATCTTCGTGGTCTCCTCAAAATCGGGTGGCACGCTGGAAACCATGTCGGGCTTCCGCCATTTCTGGTCGCTCGTCGTCGACAGAACCGAGATGCCCGGGAGCCACTTCGTGGCCGTCACGGATCCCGGATCATCACTCGACGCGCTGGCAACCGAACGGGGGTTCCGGGCCGTGTTTCATGCTCCGTCCGACGTTGGCGGAAGGTACTCGGCCCTCACCGACTTCGGCCTCGTACCCGCCGCGTTGATTGGTCTCGATCCGGCGACGCTGCTGGATCGAGCCGCCGTGTTTGCCGAGTCTGCCGGGCCGTTCGTTTCCGCCCTCCAGAACCCGGCCCTTCAGCTCGGCGCTGCCATGGGGGAGCTGGCCCTGGCCGGACGGGACAAGGTCACCTACGTCGTGTCACCCGCTCTGGAGGCTTTCCCCGATTGGGTCGAGCAGCTGGTTGCCGAATCGACCGGCAAGGACGGCGAGGGGATCGTTCCGGTTGCAGGCGAAGCGCTCGTAGATCCCGCCGTCTACGGCACGGATCGCTTCTTCGTGTACCTCGCCCTCAGTGATGAAGAGGACGAAGGTCGGGCGGCTGCTCTCCAACAACTCGAGGACGCAGGCCACCCGGTGGCCCGGATCACGCTCCGGGACCGCTATGACCTGGCCGCGGAGATGTTCCGGGCCGAGATGGCGACTGCCGCCGCCGGAGCGGTGCTCGGGATCCATCCTTTCGATCAGCCGGATGTGCAGCTCGCCAAGACGCTCGCGCAAAACGCCATGGAAGGGTCCGGAGACCAGAGCGAACCGCCTACCGAGGTCGGCACGGACGACCCTGCCGCTCTTGCAGAAAGCGCGGTGAGCTGGCTGAGCACCATCGGGCCCGGCGACTACCTGGCAATCCAGGCGTATCTGCCGATGGATGCGGCGGTCGACCCGGTGCTTCAGTCGGTCCGCTCGGCGCTGCAGCATCGGTTCCATATCGCCACCACCGTCGGCTACGGACCGCGTTTCTTGCACTCGACGGGCCAGCTCCACAAGGGCGGCCCGGCGAGCGGGGTGTTCCTGCAGATCGTCGACCAGCCGGACCTCGACCTCGATGTGCCGGAGACCAATTACTCGTTCGGCCGTCTCATCGCAGCTCAATCCGTCGGTGACTACCGGGCTCTGCGGCAGCGCAACCGGCGGGTGTTGCGAGTCAATCTTGCCGGGAATAGGGCCAGGGGTCTGGCGACGCTACAGGCGGCGCTCGGTGGCTGACATCAGCGCGCCGTCTTGCGAGGCCGGCGGGGTGCCGGCCACCAACCGGTGCGGTCGCCGGGTCCGCTGCGGTCGCCCCATCAACAGCGAGGATCGATGATGAACCCGCCGTCGGTTGAACCACATCTCTTCGTCATCATGGGAGCCAGCGGAGACCTCACCAAACGGAAGCTGCTGCCGGCGCTGTACGAGATGATCACCCGGCAGGGACTGGGAGACGATTGCCGGATCCTCGGCGTGTCGGGGTCTCCCTACGACGACGATTCGTTCCGGGTGGCAGCGCGCGAAGCTCTCGAGGATGCCGGATACTCCGACGCCGACCTGGGCGCGTGGTGCGATCGTTCGCTTCACTACGAGAGCGCACGTGGTGAGTTCGGAGCAGTGGCCGATCGGATTGAGGCGCTGGAGGCCGAGTACGGCTTGCCGGGCAACCGGGTGCTGTACCTCGCCCTCCCTCCCAAGGCATTCCCGCCGGCCATCGAGGGACTGGGCAAAGCCGGGCTGAACGCCGGCCCGGGCTGGACCCGCCTGGTCGTCGAGAAGCCATTCGGCCGCGACCTCGACTCCGCCCGCGATCTCAATGCGCTGGTCCATGCTCACTTCGATGAGGAACAGGTGTATCGCATCGATCACTACCTGGGCAAAGAAACGGTCCAGAACCTCCTGGTCTTTCGCTTTGCCAACGCCCTGTTCGAGAGTTCGTGGAACCGGGATCGGGTGAAGAGCGTTCAGATCACGGTTTCAGAGGACCAGGGGATCGGCACCCGGGCCGGCTACTACGAGGATGCAGGAGCGCTGCGGGACATGGTTCAGAACCATCTGACCCAGGTCTTCACCCTCATTGCCATGGAGCCGCCCGTCGCGTTCGAAGCTCAAGCCATCCGTGACGAGAAAGTGAAGGTCCTTCGTTCGATCACGAAGATCGATGAAGACGCCGTTGTCTTCGGCCGGTACACCGCCGGCGAGATGGACGGAATGGCGGTACCCGGCTACCACGAAGAGGCCGGGGTGGCCGCCGATTCGACAACCGAGACCTTTGTGGCCCTGCGCCTCGACGTCGACAACTGGCGATGGCAGGGGATCCCGTTCTATCTGCGGTCCGGCAAACGCCTGCCGCGACGCCTCACCCAGATCGTGGTGACCTTCCGTGACACACCGGTCTACTTCTTCACCAAGGCCGGATCCGACGAGGTGCGTTCCAACAAACTCGTGATCACCCTCCAGCCCGATGAAGGGTTCCGGTTGTTCTTCAACGTGAAAGCGCCGGAAGACCAGGTCCGCCTCGAGACCCGGCCGTTCCATTTCTCCTATCGCGAAGCCTTCGGTGAGTTGCCCGGCGCCTACGAGACACTGATCTTCGATGTGCTCACCGGCGACCAGACCCTGTTTGTGCGCGGGGATGAGGTCGAGGAGTCGTGGCGCCTGTTTACGCCCCTGCTCGACGCCAAACCGGACTTCCACACGTATGAAGCCGGGACCTGGGGCCCGGAAGCAGCTGATCTGCTGGCCCTTCGGGACGGGAACACCTGGTCGGTTCATTGAATCATCCGACAGCCAACGGCCGACCGCGCAGAGCGCGCACTCGCTTCTGCAGGCTCGATACACTCCATACTGCATGCATGTGATGAGAAGGTTCTTGCTGTTGGTGGCCGCCCTGGCGCTCCTGGCCGCTGCATGCACGGGCGGAGCCGATTCGACTACCTCGACGCTCGTCTCCGTCACCTCACCCACACGGCTGCTCGCCGAGTGGGTCCCGGCCGATCTTCGCCCGGAAGGCGTGTTGATCGCCGATACCTTGACAGTCGCGGGAGGCCGGTTGGTTGTCTTCGAAGAGATCGACGGGAGACAGGTGAGCGTCTGGACTTCTGAGGATGGCCGTACCTGGTCACCGGCCGACGATTCCGTTTTCCCGTCCGGCTCCCACGTCCTCTGGGCGCATGGCAACGAACACGGTGCCGTTGCGATCGGATGGTCCGGTGCACCGTCGTGGCCACCGAATCCCGAATTGCCGCCCGTCTTTGATCAAGTCTGGACCACGACCGACGGCCTTGACTGGACGGCCGGAGAATTCACACCCGTTCTGCCTCCGTCGACGCAGTATCTCGAGTGGTACACCGAGGTGACCAGCGCGCTGGCCTATCAGGACGGATTCCTCCTGGTCGGACAAGCTCGCTGGTTCGTTGACGGCAATGCGATTGGTGCAGACCTGGGTCTTGCCGACGGTGACATCATCGCAATCCCATCGTTGACCGAAGGCGGAGGCTGCACTATCGAGGGCATCTTCCGGGATGGCGAAGCTGCCTTCACGGTTCCGTGCTCCGACTATGGAATTGATCCGGGGGTGGACGACATCTTCACGTCGCAACCACCGCTGCTGGCGGTGGGAAGCGGCGACGGAAACTGGGAGTATCTCGACACCATCGGACTGGAATCAGTGCCGGTGATCGGGGCCGGCGTCGGCCCCGACGGTGTGTCCCTCTTTTCCGTCCCGAAGTTTGACACACCCCGCTATTGGACGTCGGTCGACCTGCGCACCTGGCAGACGGTTGAAGGTATCCCGGGAATCGAAGCTGAGGCTGTGTACTCGATGCAAAGCTGGCGGGACGGGTGGGTAGCCGATATCGGATACGAGGCGGTCGAGGGTGGCGAGCTCTGGTGGACACGCCTGGGTGCTACCTGGACGAACGCCGGTATCAAGGGGATGCACGGTCCGTACGGAGTGGGCGAATTCGGTCTCGTCACCGTCGTCGCCTCGCCCGATGACTCCGAATCGATCGAACTGTGGTTTACGCCCGACGGCGTAACGACGGCGGTGTTCGATGCTGGTGAGCTATTCGGCCCGGATGCAGTTGTAGATGGGTTCGCCGTGGGCTTCGATTCAGTCGCCGCCGCCGTTTCCACATTCACCGAGTCGGCCGACTATCCGTGGGTAGCGAAGATCTGGGTGGGTATTCCGGCAGGCGGGTGAACCGGCCGCTATCGCATTCCGGAGGGCCGCTAGTCCGCCGGCTGGTTCGCGTCCCCGACCGGGTCTGCTCGCACGCGGATGAGGCGCGCCGAGCGCAAAGGCGCCGGCAGTGCCCAGCAACCCGAGGGCGATCACCCCTTCCAGCGGCGTGATCCGATCGCTGACACAGACGGAACCGGACCCTTCACCCGCCGGCGCGTCGACTGCCAGCGGCGTCACGGTTCCCCAACCCGAGAACCAGCCGCTCTGCATCCCCACATGGGCGTCGGTGCGCGTATAAGAGACGCGACCGTTCGGATCTGCGGCGTAGTCCCAGCAGGCCGGATCCTGGTGCACGAAGAAGGTCAGCCCGGCGGCGATGGCCAGGGCGGGGATGGCCAGCAGCCTGAGATCCTTGCGCCAGGATCGGGATGGTTCCGGGTTGGGCCAGCGCATCGACGCCTGGACGAAGAGCAGCACCGGGATCACCAGCACGAGACCGACCGTGAGGATGGTCACCGCCGCCGGGAGCAGGCCGGCAACGATCGCCGGCCACAGCAGCCGGGGATCGTTGCGGCGGACCGCTATTGCGGCCACCAGGCCGGGCAGCGCCACGATGCCCCCGAGGGCCAGTGAGCCGGGGATGCTCTCCCACTGCATCCGGGGTTCGCCCCCGGACCAGGACAGCACCGCCACCGCGACTCCAAGGCCCAGGAACATGACGGAGCCGATCGTTGTGAACAGCCGGGCGTTCTTCGGGATCGATGTGTCCGATGTCATGGTTCTAGCCTTCCCAGTTCCAGAAATCGATATCGAGAAGGCTGGCTCCTTCTGCCCCCGAAGACGCCACGATACTGCTGATCGCGCCGCTGGGACCGGTGATGACCATGGTGACGACCGACGGCTCGGTTTCGGCCAGCCATTCGTTGACCGTTCCGATGTCGCGCAGCGCAGGCGTCGGCGAGTTCTCGAGAGCATCGACCAGGAACGCGTGATCGGCCAGATTTGCGGTTGCCCGTCGAAGTGCCGCCACCGAGTGTTCGACGGTTGCCTGATTCAGAAACATGCACGATGAGAAGTTGCCGCCGCCGCCCGAGGACCCCGAAGAGAAGTAGCTGGACTCGAAGTCGGTGAATACCGGCTCCGCGCACGGGTTGAAACCGAGCACGTAGTCGGGATCGGCGGGGAACTCAACGGATCCGGGCGGGAACGCTGGGGCAACGCTGAATCCGACCCACAGCAACCACGCCTCGTCGCGGGGTGGTTCGATGGCCGCGGCTTCGGCAAGCGTGATGGGGTTGTCCCACCAGGACAATGCAACGGTGGCGACGGTGTCGTCGGGGATCCGGTCGGGCTGAAACGCCTGCGATTCGGTTTCGAGGAAGGGCTGGATGTTCCCCCCGGTTGCGTTCTTGAATCGCCAGACACCCAGATCGGTCTGGTACGTACCGAGTGGACGGAGGTCCCTTCCGGTGTACTGACCGACGTCGACGCTGATCTCACGACCGAAGAGGGTGGCATCGTTCCGCCAACCGTCGATGGTCGCCCCGGGCGTTGTCATGATCGCCAGGTCCCAGGTGGCTATGGCAGCCGCACGGGATCGATCGCCGCGATTGATGAGCACCGGCTGGATGGCAAAGGCCGAGATGATCGACAGAACGATGAAGCCGATGATCCAGATCGAGAGGGCATCGAAGACCACCCGGAACAGGGTCCGGCGGACCGTTTTGCGCATCCGTTTCTCGTCCCAGTCGTGTGCAACATCGGCAACGGGCGGAAGGTCCGCGGGTGCTTCGGTTGCCTCCAGGATGCTCCGGCACGCTTCGCAGGCTGCCAGGTGTATTTCGAGCTGTGAACGGGTTTCCGCTTCGAGGCTGTTTTCGACGTATCCCTCGAGGAGGTCTCGAGCGAGATGATGTTCCACTTGGTTCATTGCTCCTGTTGGTAGGCACGACGGAAAGCCGCACGTGCTCGGTGAATGATGACTTTGGTGGCCGGCAAGCTCTTGCGGAGGGTGCGGGCGGTTTCTTCATACGACAGGCCGAGTTGGTCCCGAAGGATCAGGGCCGACCGCTGGGTTTCGGGAAGCGATGCCAGGACGGCCTGAACTGTCTGCTGTTCGCTGACATCCGGATCGGACATTGGCGCGTCGACCAATTCTTCAGTCGAGCGCCGGGCTCGCCGCCGGTAGTCGTCGAGGAAGGTCGTTCTGGCGATGGCGAACAGCCACGCCCGGGGGCTTCCTCCCTGGTAACCGGCCAGGGCGCGGGTGGCGCGGACGAACGTGTCCTGCATCAAATCCTCCGCCCAGACCGGGTCGCGACACAACGAGACCAGGTAGCCGTAGACGGCTCGTGCATGATCCCGGTAGAACCTTTCCAGGGTGCCCCTCCTTGTGGAATCTCTGGCACCGTCACGAGAGGAATCGAGGCTCGGTGCAGCCGGTCCTGACCTTCCCGTCGCTCGGCAACAGTTGAAGTGATGCTGTTCATACCCGAGAGACGAGGACCGAAGTGAGAAAGTTACACGCGGTTGCCGGTTCGTGTAGACGAGCGACTACGAGCAAAGAAGGGTTGTGGGCGCACGCGGTCTTCGGGGATTGCCCGGCCGGGCCCCCCGGTTCTCCCGGGCCGGCCGGGCAATCACATCTACAACGCCAGGTCTGCTTTCTGCGGGTGCACCAAACCCAGGTACTCGATGGTCGACATCTTCATGGTCTCGGTATGCGAACCTGCGTTGAAGGTGATTTCCTCGGTGGTGAGGTCGATATCGACAATGGTGGGGAGGCCGTAGAGGTTCCCGAACGGCGGCTCCGCGCCGCGTTCACAATCGTCGAAGATAGGAGCGAATTCTTCCTCGCGGGCGAGGCGGACGTCGTCGCTCCCGAGGGTCGACTTCACCTTTTCGAGGTCGAGGAGCCGGTTGGCCGACAGGACGGCCATGATCAGGCGTCCGTCCGCATTGATGATCACGGGTTTGGCGAATTTGTGTCCCGGCACGTGTTCGGCTGCGGCGATTTCCTGAGCGGTGAATGCAGGTGGATGGTGTTCGATCTCGTAGCCGACTCCGTGAGAAATCAGATACTCGCGGACCCGCTGTGCTTGCACTGTCACGGGCAATCACCCCTTTGACCCCTGGCCGCCCTTCCGTTGCTGCCTCCTTCATACACCAACCGGTGGTGTGCGCAGGAAGGGCTGAAAGACCCTATTCGTCGCTGGTACGGTTCCACACGAATAGTTGGAGATGCACTGATGGATGGTCGGAGCGGTGAGAAACCGGCAAACGGGTGGGCGCGTCTGCTGTCCACGCTGAAGCGGGCAGTTCGCAAATGGTCGGAGGACAAAGCTTCCCGTCTGGGCGCCGCGCTCGCGTACTACGCGCTGTTTTCCGTGGCGCCGCTGCTCATCGTTGCAGTCGGCATTGCGGGTCTCGTCTTCGGTGAGGAGGCGGCGCGCGGTGAGATCGTCGCTCAGATCGAGGACCGGGTCGGGCCTTCCGTAGCCGGGTTCTTGCAGGAGATGATGGCCGGGACACGAGGTGGAGCGGGGGTGGCCGCCACGGTGGTCGGCGTGGTGTTGACGCTGCTGGGCGCTTCCGGTCTCTTCCTGCAGCTAAAGGGTGCTCTCAATGTGGTTTGGGATGTCCCACCCCGGGCGACCAAGGGTATCGGCAACCTCATTCGAACCCGGGCTCTGGCCTTTCTCTCCGTCCTCGGCTTCGGGCTGGTCCTGCTTGCCGCATTGGCAGCTTCCAGCGTTATTTCGGCCCTGAGCGATCTCGTCTCCGACGAAGCGGCACCACTGGCGACCCTGCTTCAGTGGCTCAGCCCGGTTGTGATGCTGGCCTTGCTCACGGTCGTCTTTGCCTTGGTGTTCAAGGTCCTGCCCGACGCAACCGTCCCCTGGCAGCCGATATGGCGGGGAGCGGCCTTCACTTCGGTGCTCTTCACCGTCGGGACGTTCCTCCTGGGCCTCTATCTGGGCGGCGGGGCGGTCGGCAGCGGATTCGGAGCGGCCGCAGCCCTGGTCACGCTGCTGCTCTTTGCCTACTACTCGGCGCAGATCTTCCTGCTGGGAGCCGAATTCACGCGAGTTCTCGAACTGGACATGGTGGGGGAGCAGTCGGTTCCTGCTTCGGAAGCGGTGTCGGCCGGGCCTGCCCTTTCCCGGAAGGTCGCAGACCCTCCCCCCGTTGTCGCCGTCTGGGCCTTCCTGGCCGGCCTGATACTCGGTTGGTGGAAGAAGAGGTGACCCGTTCTCGCCTCCGGTTGTGCGTGCTCGCTGCCGGCCGCGGGCCGGTTACGATCGGTTGGGGCCTAATTCCCTTGACGAGATATTCATCCTTCGTATAGGTTGATATCTGATACCTCTTGAGGAGGCATTGATGCGGATGCACACGAAAAGACTTATCGGGTCCACCGACCCGGCCACTTCAGGTGTGCGTCCGCGGCTTCTCGCCATGTGATTCTTTCGCCAAGATCGATGAGCAAGCCGCCGACCGCACACCGGCGGCTCTTTCTATTGGTCAATCAGCACGTAAAGGAATCACACATGAGAAGTATCTACGAGGACGGCCGGTGCGTCTCGTCCGGGCAGAACGATTTGTTCTTCTCGGAGCGACCCGACGAACTGGCTCAAGCGCAATCCATCTGCATGGAGTGCAGGGCCCGACTCGACTGCCTGGAAATGGCGTTGGAGCGGGACGAGGATTGGGGCGTATGGGGTGGTGTCATCTTCTGGGATGGCCGGCCCTTCCATCGCCGCCGCGGACGGGGCCGACCCCGCCGGATCGATCAAGGTCTCGAACTCGAGGCCGACGTCGACGAACTCTGGCAACAGGTCCGCTCGGCATGACGATCCACGCAATACCCTCCCGCTCTCCATGAACAAGCACCGGCCGGGTTGTCCCGGCCGGTGCACGCATGAGTAATGCGGTCAGATCAGAGAGCCAGCATGTTGCGAAGGGATCCTGGGCTGGCCGGATGGCGAAGCTTCGCAAGGGCTTTTGCTTCAATCTGGCGAATCCGTTCGCGGGTCAGCTCGAAGTGGCGGCCAACTTCGTCCAGCGTTCTTGGCACACCACTATCCAGCCCGTACCGCATGACCAGAACGGTTCGTTCACGGTCGGTCAGACTGGCCAGAACCGATTCGAGGTCCTCTTTGCGCATTCCCAGTGCCACCGTCTCAAACGGAGCGGTTGCATCAGTATCTTCGATGAAGTCTCCAAGGACTGCGTCCTCGTCGCCAACCGGCTCGAAAATGGACACGGGTTCCGGAGCGACTTTGATGGCCTCGATCACCTTTTCGACGGAGATCGCGGAGAACTCGGCGATCTCCGCAGGTGTGGGAGTGCGCCCGAGGCGTTTCACCAGATAGTTCTCGGCCTGCCTCACCTGGCTGATGGTGTCCATCATGTGGACGGGGACGCGGATCGTCCGGCCCTTGTCGGCGATGGCGCGGGTGATGGCTTGACGAATCCACCACGTCGCATACGTGGAGAACTTGAATCCTTTTCGGTATTCGAACTTCTCGACGGCTCTGATCAAGCCAAGGTTGCCTTCCTGGATCAGGTCCAGGAGGGAGAGTCCCGAGTTCGAGTAACGCTTGGCGATGGAAACCACGAGGCGCAGATTGGTTTGAATGAACTGGTGCCGGGCCTCTTGCCCGCGGCGGACGAGGGCGAGAAGCCTACGCCGCTGGGCATCGGTGTGGTCCGACTGGTCGAGAGCTTCCTTGGCCTGCTGGCCCTTCTCGATCGACTTGGCAAGCTCGACTTCATCGGCAGCAGTCAGCAATCGATAGGCGCCGATCTCGTCGAGGTATTGACGGATCGCGTCCTCTCGTGCTTCGGATTCTGCCGTCTTGCGGCGTGTCGCCACTCGAGCTCCTCCAGACCGGTTTCAGGATGGTACCTACGCCGACGCTCGTACCCTGGCATTAAGGTCGACCTATTGACCCGATTCCTTGAGCGGTCCGCGATATCTATCGATGAAGCAGTGTTGACTCGCTCCTGGAGAGGCGCGGGAAGGCCGCAGCGAGCCGGGCGTCGGGCCGTTGGTGGGAGCCCCTGCGATGGTTGCCACCGTACGGCTCGCTCCGGTCAACGGTTGCTTCCTGGTACCCTTTCCAACCGTCCCGGGCGTTTAGCTCAGCTGGGAGAGCGCTGCCCTTACAAGGCAGAGGTCGGCGGTTCGAGCCCGTCAACGCCCACGGCAACTTGCCGCGCAAGTTCCTCGAGAAACCCTGCTCAGCGGGGGCTTCTCCGCGATTGGGGAGCTCGATAGCGATGTGTTGGACACGCTCAGGACGCGATTTGCCTGTCGAGTGCTTCCTCGGCCGCCTGGAAGTGAAGGGCCCTGTCGGGTCTGCCCAAATAGGCTACGTTGAACATGGCACCAGGGCTTGCCAGGGTCTTTGGCAAGGTGAAACGGGGATACGGCGAAACGGTTTCGAGTGCTTCTCGGGGTGGTGATCGTCGCGGCCGCCGTGACAGTAGTGGCGACTGGGTTCATCGGCTCTCCTTTGCCATTCGCCGATCATCCCGTTGACGTTCCGTTGAAGCTTGGCGATCGGACTGTGACAGTCGAGGGTGGCAACGAGGCGTGCAATCTCTTGTCTCAGCGCGTCGGGTGGCGATGGCGGCTGATCGGTGCCACTAACACCGATGGCGAGTGGATCCCGGTCCATGGAGGTTCAGTGAAGGCTTTTTGCCGTCTGGGCTTGCGCCTCGGTGAGTGGTCCATACAGCTCCCAGAGCTTCCGTCCGGCACGTACCGAGTGTGCGTCATGGGCCCTGACTGCAGCGACCCGGTCCGCATTCCGTGACCCTGCGGGCGGCAGGGCAAACAAGCGGACCTAACACACGCCTGTCCCACGATCGGGCTTTCGTCACGTTGAGCGGAGGATGCCACGACCGTCTCAGATCGTCAGGTCGGGATCGATAACAGGCACACGCCCGAACCAGACCGATCCTCGCCCCGGAGTGCAAGGTCAGGGGCGCAGCTCGACGAAGCCGGCGGCTGCGAAGTCCTGGTCAAACGCAAGCGCTTCGCGAAGGCGGCGGTCCCGCATCACCTGAAAGCTGGTCGCATCGACGAACGAGTAGGCCCTTTCGTCGTGCTTCCGCAACCATGCCCACGCCTTTTCCTCTTGGTCGGCGGTGATCGGGTGGAGGGCGAGTTTGGACTGCTGTTGGAGAGCGTCGATCCGGTCGAGGAAGGCGAGCGCAGTTCGATGACCGTCCTTGCGGCAGAGAAACGTCCAGGTTTCTCCGACAATGAGATTGGTGGTGAGCGCCTGTTCGGTAGGCCCGAGATGGGCGAGCATGGCCAAGGCGTCGGAATGTCGTTGGTCGCCGGGGAGGGACCAGGCCACCCACCAGCTGGTGTCGGCGAACTTCACGAGTCGTAGACCACCCGGTCGATCTCGCCCGGTTCTGCCGTGGCCTCCTTGCTCGCGAAGCCGGCTAGCTCGTGCCACAGATCTTCTGCCGGTTGGGTGTCTTGGTTGGGGAGGAGGGTTGCCAGCCCGCGGCGGATCAGCTCCGACTTGGAGATGCCTTGGCGTTTCGCTTCGGCTGCTGCTGCGGCGTCGAGTTCTTCGGGGATGGTGATGGCGATGGTCTTCATGTGGTCATTATACATAGCCAATGTTACGTTGCCTACATAGTCTTCCGGTTTCGTATTTCGTGTGAAAGGGTTCGGCAGGACGCGAATAGGACGCGGTTTGTCGCAAAACGACGAAAACCTACCAACACTAATGAAACACAAAACCCCAGGCAGACACCATATGCGGGCGTTGTGCCAGGTCGCCAAAACCCCCTGATTTGCCTTTACAGGGCAGAGGTCGGCCGTTCGAGCCCGTCAACGCCCACGCCGGTCGCTTCGCGACCTGACGGAGATTCCTCCGGAAACTCTCGGATTCGAGCGTTGTTGGAGTGTTGCCGCGATGCGCGGCGCTAGGAGAAACCCCTGCTCAGCGGGGGTTTCTGGGTGTCTACAGTCCGCATCGAGATTGGGCTTGGGATCGTCTGGGTCCGTCACAGACTGAGTCCGCGCCTCACCGTCGCGCTTGTTCTGGAGCCAGAAAACGCCTACGACCGGAACGCCATCGCTGTCTACGCCACCAACAGCGGCCGAGGCCGGCCAGCCCGAAAAGTCGGCTAGATCAATCGCGACGACGCAAGCCCGGTGTCAGGAACAGAAGCCGTCGAGGTCCAGCGGCGGGGCGCCGGCGCTTGCGTCGGACTGGCTCGTCAACCCAACCACGATGCCTGGCTCGGCCAGTGCCTCGAGAGTTCCGAACAGGATCCCTGCCCCATCGGAGGGAATCAGCGTCACGTAGAACAGGACCTCCTGGCAAACCCGCGCCTCGACAAGTGGGTCGGTGGTCAGCGTCGGGAAGCCCTCGCAGGTCCCGGTGGTGGGTGCGTTCGACACGAACTCGAAACCGTTCTGAGTCAGGAGTGATGCTCCTGGGCACAGTTCTTCGGTCGTCTCGAGCCCAACGAACGCGGCGACATACCGCTCGTTGTAGGTGTACCAACTGACCTCCACTTGACCTGGCTGCGCAGGCAATTCGGAGTCATCGAAGGGCAACGGTCCAGTCGCCAGGTCCGCTTTGTAGGTGTTCTCCGGTGTGTCGCCAAGTATCGCACCCACTGGACTCGCCGGCAGCGTTGTCACCTTGGTAGCGGTGGTAGTGGTTGCTTCGGTGGTCGTCGTGGTCGGTTCAGTCGTGGTCGTGGTTGCCTCGGTCGTCGCGGCCGGTTCCGCCGGACCGGTCGTGGTGTTTGATCCTTCGCTGCTGCAGCCGGCGAGCGCCAGGCTCAGCACTGCTACGGCGATGGCGGACCGACTCGCAATCGGGCGCGAAGAAATGCGGCGGTGCTTGTTGAACAATTCAACCTCCCTTTCCGCACTCGATCCTATCCGCATGGAGCAGCCTTCGTCGGTTGGTGGCTTTGTGCCGATTGTCGCAAGAATCGCCAGCGTCGCTTCGCCCAGCGGAGGTCCTGTCGTCTCCGGCGGCGGCGCCAGACTGTGCGCAGCCACTTGACTGTAAGGAGCGGTCGGAGCCGGTTCGTATCGGCGGGCCGCCGACGTGAGGAGGAACCATGGGCGATCACCTGAGGCTGGTGGGAGCAGCCCTGGAAGCGCTGGATGCAGCGACCCTCGTGGATCTCTACATCGACGGTTTTGTCTTTGAGGACGTGGCCGCCGGTGCAACCATCGGCACGCGGGATGAGCCGGCGGACTACTTCGAGAACCTGGTTTCCATGCCCGATGCTCGGTTCAGCGAGGTGGGATTCTTCCAGTGCGAGCATCGAGGAGCGAGCACCTGGCTCTCGTCCGGGACGAATCGAGACGGAGTTGCCTTCTCGGTGAGAGGTGCGTCAGCCCTCGAACTAGCTGATGCGGGCATACAGCGGGGAACGATCTTCTACGATCCTCGGCCGGCTCTCGGCTAGGAAAACCAGGCCGATCAAGGTCGTCTGCGGCGTTCCCGGACGTCTCGCGTTAGGGTTCATGCAATGGCGGACCAGAACAGAAGATCACTCATCGGGATTGTCGTCAGCCTGGCGATTGGCGCGCTCGTCGTGCTGGCCGGAAGTGACGGCAGCACCAAGGTTGGCTCGATTGCAGTCTTTGCCGTCTGCGGAATCCTCGCCTACGTCATCAATTGGGTGGTCTTTGTGCCCTCGAACCGGGCAAAGACGGAGCACTATTTCGATCTCACCGGCAGCGCAACGTATGTCACCGTCACCGCCGTTGCCTTGTTCCTGAGCGACAACCTCGACGCACGCGCGATCATCGTCGCCACCATGGTTCTGATCTGGGCACTCCGACTCGGTTCGTTCCTCTTCCGTCGAGTGCGGCGCGATGGACGCGATGGACGCTTCGACCGCATCAAAACGGATCCCCTCCGGTTCTTCATGACGTGGACTCTGCAAGGCCTATGGGTTCTGCTAACGCTTGCCTGTGCCTTGGCGATCATCACCGGCAGCGAACGTAGCTCGATCGGGTGGGTCGCGATCGTCGGCATCGTCACCTGGATCGTCGGATTTGCCGTCGAAGTCATCGCCGACCAGCAGAAGTCGGTTTTCAAGAAGGACCCGGCCAACCAGGGCCGCTTCATAACAACCGGGCTCTGGGCCTGGTCGCGCCACCCCAATTACTTCGGTGAGATCGTGCTCTGGACCGGGATCGCCATCATGGCCCTTCCGGTTCTGTCGGGTTGGCGTTGGGTCACCTTGATCTCGCCGGTGTTCGTGATCCTGCTCCTCACGCGGGTGAGCGGCATACCGATGCTCGAGACCCGGGCTCAGGAACGCTGGGGTGATGACGAGGAGTTCCAGACCTACACTCGCGAAACGCCGGTACTGATTCCCCGTCCCCCTCGCCGATAGCCTGAGTAGCTCGACACAGATTTGCCGGCCCGAGAACCGGTCCTACGAACGACGATGAGACCCGTGCCGATCACCAAGACCCTCAAGAACAAGCGATCCGCTGCGACGGTCCTAGCTGTATGTTTGCTGCTCTCCGCCTGCGCTGTTGGAGCGACCGCGAACGCACCGGGTACTGCTCCTGCACCCACAACACCCATGGCGACTTCCACCACGGTTCCGAGCACGACGGAGGTCCCAACCACCTCGACCACCGCTGCGTCCACTACCACCACGGAACCGCCCAAGGGGCGTCTGGTGATCAGCGGTGTTGGCGACACCAACGTGGATCCCAACTACATCGCAGCGTTCCGAACTCGAGGCTACGAGGACGTCTTCGGGGGTCTCCAGGACATGTTCTTGCAGGATGACCTCACCATCGTCAACCTCGAGTGTGCGGCTGCAACCACCGGCCGGCCGGTGAAGACGATCTTCAATTTCAACTGCGACGTGGGAGCCCTCCCCGTTCTGCGAGCGGGCGGAGTCGAAGTGGCCAACCTCGCCAACAACCACAGCGGCGACTACGGACCGGACGCTCTCGTCGAGACCCGTGCCAATGTGGCAGCCGCCGGAATACTTCCGGTCGGGATTGGAGCCAATAGCGTCGAAGCGCTTCAACCGGCCATCCTGGAGGTCAAAGGCTGGCGGATTGCCGTCCTCGGGTTTGGCGGCATCATCCCCTGGGGCTCCTGGGTGGCCGGGGAGGACAATCCCGGGATGGCGAGCGGCGATGACACCGACACAATGGTGGCTGCGGTGAAAGCTGCCGACGAGGTCGCCGATTTGGTGTTCGTGTCCGTGCACTGGGGAGTCGAGCTGGACACGGCTCCCCGTCAAGACGACATCGAACGGGCTCACGCGATGATCGACGCCGGGGCCGACGGCATATTCGGGCACCATCCCCACCGACTTCAACCGCTCGAGTTCTACAAAGACAGACCGATTGCCTGGAGCCTCGGCAACTTCGTGTGGCCGCGCTTGTCCGATGCAGGAGCTACTACCGCCGTTGCTCAGTTCATCGTCGAACCCGACGGGACTATCTCCGCCTGTCTGGTCCCCACCTTCATTGAAAGCGACGGTCACCCGGTTGTCCAGGTCGACTACCAGGGTTTCTGCGTCTGGGATTGAACAGCCCGGGCATCTCGTGAATCGGTATCCGCCCGATGGATTCGGTCAGAAGCGATCGGAGAAGATCATGCGCAGATCCCAATTCGCGAGGTCGAGGAGCTGAGAGCCTCCGATAGCCCAGGTGCCGGGCCCGCCATCGGCGAGGCTCTGCACGATCAAACCACCTCGTCGAGCCATCGGACTGGAGCGGTCGGGTTCGAACCCCGCCTGGTCCAGGCGCCTACGGATTTCGGCCGGAACGGTCGCCCCCCACGCGCCGACTCTGGCGGGATTGCCGCCCAGGATCGACACGTCGAGGAGATCGCCGACGCCGGCCGGGTCGCCCGCCCAGTCGACTACATGGATTGGCTTGTCGGCGTCCGTGCCGTGCAGCACGAGGAATGCCTGCGGTTGGTCACCGCCCAGGAAAACGAACCGGTAGGTGGCGAGAGGGTTTCGATATCTCCACGCGTAGTAGGTCTCGTCCCGCACGTGACGAATGGCTGTGGCGCGATCGAACTGCGTGACCAGTTGTTCCATGATGCCGGGCCGGGGCAGGTCGGTTACCTGGACCGGCCTCGAGCCGGGGAGTGCGTCGGTCCGGTCGAAATCCACAAACGGGCTTTTCGCGAGGACTTCGCGTCGCAGGTCTCTCAGGTTTCTGACCGTGCTCCGAACCAGGGTTGAGTTCTTGACAGCGCCGACGAGTCGGCGGCTGCGGGTGCCGGCTCCTATCTGCTGCAGTGTCGGCTGTTTCGGTTGGATCGGATCCCGGGTCCGGAGAAGAGGATCGTACGAACCAACCTTTTTCCATCCCATCGTCATGATCGACGTCACGTAGTTGGCGGGTGTCGCGCTCATGTTGATCACGTACTGGAAACCACGCCGCTTCAGATCAGCAACGGCGAAGCCGGTGAGGTCGGCGAAGAGTCCCTGATCGCGATACTCGGCCGCGATCCCGCTGTCGGCGGCGCAGGGCAGGACTACGTGGCCGTCCATGCCGGGCGCCAGCCAGCCGGTCCCGTACATGCCGCGCATTCCGACGACGCGATCGCCTGCCAACGCGACGTAGATCAACGGATCGGCGAGGTAGGGGTTTTGCAGGTACTTCCACTCGAGGTAGGCACGGTTCGAGGAGCGTGACCTGCCCCAGAGACTTCTGCGGAGATCGGCAACCGAGTCCAGCATCCCCGGCTCGAAGATCTCCAACCGGTAGCGGCTCATGCGCTACCGAGGCTGCCGTGCTCCGGCAAGAGCGAAAGCATCACGTGCCGATCCTCACGTCGATGAACTCTGGAAACGGTTCGACGATCGTCAGGTCGTGCTCGAGGCGGGCGACATCGCCGACCCGCTCGACCTCCTTGAACCCGGCCAGTTTGAAGGTCAGGTACATCGCCCGATTGCGGGGCGTCCGCACGAAGTCTGCACGAACCCGCTTGTCTGCGGCACTCGCCTGCTGCAGGATGTATGAGAGCAGCACTTTCCCGACGCCCCGGGACATCACTCGACATGACATGAGCAGCAGACGGAGAAGCCAAGTCTCGTCGGTCTTTTCGATCAGGGCAATGCCGATCTTGCCGTAACTGCCGTACCGGTCCTCGAGACCGGCCACCAAAAGGAGGTGGTCGGGTGACTGCCGGAATGCTTCAAGTTCCGAAAACGAGAAGGTGATTCCGGTTGAGTTCAACTGATTGGTACGAACGGCCAATTCCTCGACCCTGGTGAGATCACGCTCGCTTGCCTCGCTGATCGTGAAAACCATCCCCAGCGAACGGAGAAACGCGTCGGGAGCCATACCCTCGGCGGCTTGCTCACGCTGAATGTCGGCCCGGTACATGGCTCGCCGCCGCCGGGTGTCTTCGGAGACGAAGCGAGGCTGCAGTTCGGGACGACCGAGCAGTCCGGTGGAGTCCACCGCATCGATGCACAGCACTCCCGGAACGCCGGCGGCAACTTCGTCCCTCTCAAATGGGTCGTCGTCGATGAACGCCAGGGCATCGGCGCCGATATTCAGACTCTTTGCGATGTTGTTCACGGAGACCGACTTCGGTCCCCACGTTATTTGCGGATAGAGGAAGTATTCTTCGAGGCCCAACTCGGCCAGCTTTTCCATCGCTTTGTCGTGGTCATTGCGGCTGGCAATCGAGTGGAGAATCCCGCGTTGGTCAAGAGCCTTCACCACCTCGACAACGGCCGGCCGGATGGCCACGTCGTCGCCCTCCAGCAGCACTCCATCCCACAGCGTTTGGTCCAGGTCCCACACCACGCACTTGATAGCTCCCCGACGGGTCGTCACGTTGCTCCTCCGGTCGGACGGTTGACATATGCATGACGGCCGTATTTCGGGATGGTGATTTGTTGGATCTCGGTGCTTCCCTCGATGATCTCCATCATGCGGGCGTCCCGAAAATAGCGCTCGACCGGTTGTTCAGAGCTGGCACCGCTGGCACCGTGGATTTGCACGGCATTTGCGGTGACCCGCGTCGCCATTCTCGACGAGAAGTATTTGGCGATCAGGGTGCTTTCCACGATTCCCGGACTTCGTTGCTGCGAGAGATAGCCCGCCTCGCAGCACAGGAGCCGGGCAGCCCGCGTATCCGCGAGCATGTCGGTGAGCATTCTCCGAATCAACTGGTGTTTCTCGATCGGCACACCGAACTGCTCTCGTTCGGCGCTGTACTGAAACGATGCTTCGACGCTGGCCTCGCCGATGCCTACGGAACCCCACGCCACGCTGTACCTGCCCAACTGGAGCGCCGTAGCAACGACCAGACCCGATGGCATGGCGGCGGGCCCTACCCTCGACGAGGCCGGGATGCGGCAGTCGCTGAGGCTCAGTTCTCCCAGCATCGAGGCTCGGAGCCCCAGCATTCCGGTGATGGGAGTGATGGTCAGTCCGGGGGAATCGGCCGGGACTAGAAACCCTCCGATCGGGCCTCCCGATCCGATCCGCGCCACAACCAGGAACACATCGGCGAGTTGCGCGAAGGAGATCCACTTCTTCGTGCCGTTGATGACGTAATCGGTGCCATCCTGTGTTGCCGTCGTTTGGATGCTGCCTGCATCGCTGCCTGCGGTGGGCTCCGTCAAAGCAAAAGCTCCGAGCTGTTCACCTGCAGTCAAGCGAGGGAGCCATGTTTCCCGGAGCTGCGTGCTGCCCAGACGGAGGATGGCCTCTCCGACCATGTCGTGAACCGTGAGCAGGGACCGGGTCGAGGAGCAACCCCGGCCTAGTTCCTGGTGAAGCAACCCGTAGGAGATCATGTCGAGATGACGTCCGCCGTATCGGGTCGGGAGGTGGGACCCGAGGAATCCGGCAGTCGCCAGGCGCCGTACGAGATGCCGGTCGAGTGCCTCGTTCCGGTCGAAAACGCCCGCATTCGGTACCACGTACCGGTCGGCGAATGCTCTGAAGCGGCCTTTCTGTTGCAGCTGCCTGGCTGTGAATGCGACCCGCAAGATTCAGCTCTTCTCAACGGGAGGGGTCAACGAGTACCCCACTTCCGTTCGACCAGGCCGGCCATAGCCCCGATAGTCGAGAAATTATCTCGTTCGAGGTCGTCGTCCTCGAGGGGTATGCCCAGCTTCTCCTCTATGAACAGCACGAGTTCCATCGAATACAGCGATGTAGCTTCGCCTACTTCGAAGATGTCGTCGGCGTCGGTCAGATTCGGCTTCCCGAGTGACCCGATCACGAATCCTCGTAGCTCTTGCTTGGCGGTGGTGACGTCCATCGAACTCTCCTCAATCTCGGGTCAACGGGCCGTAGGAGAAGAACCCCTCGCCGCTCTTTCTACCCAACTTGCCTGCCGCCACCATCTTCTGAAGGAGCGGGGACGGTTTGTATTTCTCGTCTTGGAACTCGTGCTGCAAACCCTCGATGGACCGAAGGATCGTATCCAATCCGATCAGGTCGGCAGTCGCCAGCGGCCCCATTGAGTGTCCGAAGCAGTCCCGGAAGATGGCATCCACATCCTCGGCAGGGGCAACACCTTCCTCCACAACAAGAGCAGCCTCGTTGATCGTCAGCATGAGAACGCGGTTCGAGACGAATCCGGGTGAGTCGTTGACAACAATCGCTGTTTTCCCCAGTTGATTGAGGAACTGATTCGCGGTCTCGATCGTGCCGTCTGAGGTCTGCCGACCGCGTATCACTTCGACGACCGGCTTGAGGGGTACCGGATTCATGAAGTGCATCCCGACGACCTTTGGCGGTCGACTGGTAGCGGACGCGATCTTGGAAATCGGGATGATCGAGGTATTCGCCGCGAATACTGCGGCAGGGTCGCACACGGTATCCAACTTCACGTAGAGCGGCTGCTTGACGTCCCAGTCTTCCGTCACGTTCTCAACCACGATCTGGCGATCCTGGAGGAGTGTCAGATCGGTGCCAAATCGGATTCGAGCAAGCACCTCGGTCACATTATGTGGTTGACCGGTCCCGGCCACCAGGTGATGAAGCCGGACGTTTCTGCGCAGCGTCTGTCCGGCGCTCTCCAGAATGCGGTTATCGAGGTCGATTACGACCACGTCATGGCCCGTTTGCGCCAGATCCTGGACGACGCCGATACCGATGACGCCTGCCCCGACCACACCTATTCGTTGGTACTTCATGAGCCTCCCGAGCGGCAGAATATCACTCTGAGTGGGAATACTCCAGGCAGAATCTCGGTGCATTCGAAAGACGCCCGGATGTCCTGCCCTCGCCGGATGCCATAGACTCGAGGTGTGCGTGATCCCGCTGGCATAGCCGGCCTCAGCGCGACGATGGCCGATGCCGTTGAGTCCTTGGCAGAGTCCCTGGACGGCGAATTGATGAAGCGGCTGTTCCATCCTGTCGAGGATGCGGCAAGAACCAGCTGGGCCTACTTCCCCCGTGAGTCTGCAGGAGATCGCTACACCGGGTTGGCGCTTCACGAGTTGACACGAGCCCAACGCAAACGGGTACTACGGCTGCTTTCCACCGGTTTGTCCTTCCACTCATTCGGTCAGGCCGCGGCCATCATGGCATTGGAGTCGGTGCTCGACCTCCAGGAAAGATTCGTGCTTGATGAGTACAGAGATCCCGCCCGATTCTGGGTTTCCGTGTTTGGTACCCCGGGTTCTCGAGGCGTTTGGAGCTGGCGTTTCGAGGGACACCACATTTACGTGCACCACACGATCGTCGAGGGTCTCGTCGTCGCGTCGACCCCGTTGTTCCTCGGGGCGAACCCCGCGGAAGTGCGGCACGAGAATCACCCGGTTCTCCGGCCGTGCGGCGAGGAGGAGGACGCAGCTCGGAGCCTTCTCCTCAGCCTCGACGCGGACCAACGGAACCATGCGCTGCTTCACGCCCGGGCTCCGCTCGACATCGTGCTCGCCAACCGCTCGGAGGTGCCACGGAGCGCCGTGCCGGGCGATCCCGCGCATCCGCTTCCAGAGATGCAGGCGGTTCTGGAATCAATGGACGGCGAGCACCGGGACGCCCTACGGATTGAGTTGTCGCGTCCCGCCGGACTCGCGGCAGGTGTGCTGAATCCCGGGCAGCAAAGTCTCTTCGCCGAGCTGGTGAATCTCTACGTCGAGCGACTCCCGGATCCCTTGGCGGCTCTGGAGCGCGACCGCTTGAAGGCTGCAGGGATGGAGCGAATCCATTTTGCCTGGGCGGGATCCGATCGTCCCCGGCGACCGCACTACTACCGGCTGCAAGGTCCGACCATGCTGGTCGAGTACGACTGCACGCAGGATGGGGCCAATCACATACACTCCGTGTGGAGGGATCCCGGTCGGGATTTTGGGCGGGACCTGCTCACGGCCCATCTCGCCAAGCAACACGGTTGAGCCGGCCTCTACCTGGGCGGAGCCGGGCATCGTTGTGCGACCTGACTCGAGTCGCTCGTCGGGGGAGGGCTCGATCGCTCTCGAAAGAGTCGTTCAGCCGCGTCCTCTGTGGTGCCGATACAACACCAGGTGACGGATGGACGGGTCGTTGTGGCCCGTCGACCAGGAAGTGCAACGGCCGGGAGTCGAACATGACGTATCTCGAAGGCCTGACCAGCAGAGATCTTGGCACGCTCGCCGCCATCGTGGGCGAAGAAAGCAGCCGCCTCGGCGAGGAACTCGACCGTCGACCCTGGTCGATCCACGACCTCCTCTCCCGTTCGGATGTCTTCGAGAAGGTCCTCGACCGTCATGCTCATCCTGCCGACGTTGTCTCACCCTTCCTGCTGTTTTCGGTGTTGATGCACCGGACCGGTGAGGATCTTCGGGCTGCAACCTATGTGAATGAGTGGATCGGGCCGCAGTCGAGGATGCCGCTGTTCGACGTGGCGCCACTGCAGGAGTTTCTCGACGATCCGGGACGGACGTTCTTCCTGGCCAACTTGCTCGCGTCGTTCGCTGTGCCTGAATCTCCGCCCGTTCCCACCGGACCTTTCGACCTCCACGGCCTGGCCCTGTGGCTGGATCAAGCGCTTCCCGACGATCGAATCACACTGCTCCGCCGTCTCGGTGACCTCAGTCTCTTCCTCACGGGTGTGTTTCCCGATCACGCAGGGAGGAGCTCTCTTCAGCCGCTGGAGGCCGAGAAGTTCGGGCGGACCATCGGCATGACATCCGAAGAGATACTCATGCTCTACGACGCCAGCCTCGTGTCCCCTGGCATTGATGCCCTCGAATCGCTCGGATCGCGTTGGTATCGAGCAGCGCTCCGGGGGACGGCAACTCCTGCGGTGGTGGGTGACGTAGCCTCCCGGTTTCGATCTGCCCGGCGGGTACTCAACCACCTTGCCGACCACTACCTCTACCAGCTCGAGACTGGCTGGACGGTGGCTGCCTAGCTGCCTCACGGACTCCCGGTCGGCCCGTACGGACGGCGGGTTGTCCCGGCCCAGGGCGTGACCTGCTCGCCGCGATTGTCGCCATCGTCCGGTCGCTATCCTCCGGCATGGTGGGATAGACAGGAGGAAACCGTGGAGCACACCCCGTCGGAGAGCATCAACTGGTCGGCAGCCGGCGATGAGCATTTCACCGGGAAGGTCCTCTTCGGGCCTTTGTCGGCAGGCTCCGATCGCAGTCTCAATGCCCTCGGAGTCCTCTTCGAACCGGGCGCTCGCACCGACTGGCACACCCATCCAGACGGCCAGGTCCTCTACATCGTCTCAGGCGCCGGCAAGGTTCAGAACGAAAACGGGGAAACCGTACGAGTTTCGGCGGGAGACGTCATCTATGCCCCGGCCGGTGAGAAGCACTGGCACGGTGCGACCGAATCGAGCTACCTGATGCACCTCTCACTGACCACCGGCGGAGCAACCCGGTGGCTCCCCGAAAAGGTGAGCGACGGGGACTACCGGCAGGGATAGCCCGCTCCGAAGGGCGCGAACGGATGCGCCTGCCGGCTTCGAAAACCATCTTGAGCCATTCAGGTACTCCGTGTCCCCAAGCGGCGCCAGATGATCGCCAGGAGAATGAGGGCCGCAACGATGGTCAGCTGGACCGGGGTGAGGGCCAGCACCAGCTCGTCTTTCTCTTCACGCCTATCGGCTTCAACCATGGACCGAGCCTACCGGCCCCGGCGGTCGTCCAGGTTCAGTGGCTAGCTTTACGGACGTGACCGATACGGGAAGTGTTCTCCTCGCATTCGTGGCAGCTGCCGGGCTTGGTGCAGTCATTGGTCTCGAGCGACAGATCCACAAGCACTACACGGAGGACGTTTCGGCCGGCGTGCGGACCTACGCCCTCTACGGCCTCTGGGGAGCGGCGACGGGCTTCTTCGCCGACGCATATGGTACGGCTGCTTTCGTGGTGGGCGCGGCCGCCTTCGCCGCCTTGATCGTCGCCTCCTACGTCGTGTTCGCACTGGGAACCAGGGACTGGGGCACGACGACCGAGTTCGCCAGCCTGGGAGCCTTTGCGGTCGGGGTTCTGGTTTGGAACGACCATGTGATCGTGGCCGCCGCGCTTGCGGTCGGTATCGCAGCGCTGCTGCGGGCCAAGGAATGGCTGCACGGACTGACCGCAAAGTTCTCCGATCAGGATGTTCGGGCCGTCTTGCAGTTTGCCGTGCTCACCGCCGTTGTCTTGCCGCTTCTGCCCGACCAGGACTTTGGGCCGTTTGCGGCCTTCAACCCGCGCCGGATCTGGCTGATGGTCGTTTTCGTGGCCGCCATCGGACTCGCCGGCTACGTTGCTCTCCGGCTGCGGGGCGAACGAGGGCTCGGGATCACCGGGCTGCTGGGCGGCTTGGTTTCTTCGACGGCGGTGACCCTCGGGTTCTCGAGGATGTCAAAGGACCAGCCGCGCCTGAGGACCGCGTTGGTGGCCGGGATCATCGCCGCTTCGGGTCTCATGTACGCCCGGGTCCTCGTCGAGGCTCTCGTGTTCGCGCCGGACCTGGCTGTGCGGTTGGCCGTTCCCTTGACGGTGCTCTTCCTTCTGGTCGAGGGAACTGCTGCCTACTGGTGGACTCGCCCTCTCGAGGCTACGGGCGGACGTGCCGGAATCGACTTGCAGAACCCCGTGACACTCAAATCAGCCCTGCAGTTCGCGGCGCTGTACGCGGTGGTGATCTTCATCTCGAAGGCGCTCATCGATCGTGCCTCGCAAGGAGCGCTGAGCCTCGTCGGGGCCGTGAGCGGCATCAACGACGTCGACGCCATCACCCTGGCCATGGCGGACGAAGTGGCACGTCAGGGCCTCGACCCAGCCGTGGCCGCCCGAGCAGTCCTGGCCGCCGTCATCGTCAACACCCTCGTCAAAGCCGGTATGGCCGTCGTGCTCGGGACCAGGGCGTTGGGACGATCGGTAGCGGTCACGCTCGTACCGGCGGCGTTGCTCGGTGGGGTGGCCTGGCTTCTTCTCTGAGAGCATCCGGTACCATCACCCTTCGATGAACATAGCCCAACTCCTGAGCCGGCTCGGCCGCGCCGCCCCGTGGGACAAGGCGGCCGACTGGGACCCGGTCGGACTGCAGCTCGGCGATCCGGCCGACGAAGCACGGACGGTGGCGGTTTGCCACGAAGTGACCGAGTCTGTGGTGAGCACCGTCGAGGAGCGTGGCATCGACCTCCTCGTCACGTACCACCCCTTGCTCTTTCGGCCGACTACCCGTATCACGGCAGGACGATCGCCGGCCGGCCGCGCGTACCGGCTGGTCCGGGCGGGAACCGCTCTCGCGGTTGCCCATACGAATCTCGACGTCGCCGCCGGGGGAGTCGCCGACGCGCTTGCCGACGTCTTCGGGTTGATCGAAAAAACCGGCTTTGGGCCCGTCACAGGCCCGGATTCCGTCAAAGTGGTCACCTTCGCTCCCGCAGAGTCCGCGAACCTGGTGGCAGACGTGATGGCAAGTGCGGGTGGCGGCACGATTGGCAACTACTCACACTGCAGTTTTCGCAGTGAAGGAACCGGTACGTTCCTTGCCGAAGAGGGCGCCGCGCCTGTGACGGGAGATGCCGGCCGGCTGAACCGGGAACTGGAAACCCGCATCGAGATGGTCGTGGCCGCAGTCCGCCGGGACGCTGTGCTGCGGGCCCTGGTAGCAGCCCATCCCTACGAAGAGCCGGCCTTCGACGTCTACCCCGTGGAAGCCAATCTCAGCATGGCCGGACGAGTGGGAAACTTGCCGGAACCGGTCGAACTGGGCCAACTGACTGCGGTCGTGATAGACGCCGTCGGTGAAGTTGGCCTGCGGGTGAAAGGGCATCCCCGCCGCCTGGTCGGGCGGGTGGCGGTCGTGCCGGGGTCGGGCTCCTCATACATCGGCGGAGCTGCCGCGGCGGGGGCCGACGTACTAGTTACCGGAGATGTAGCGCATCACCGGATGGTCGATGCCGCCGACTTCGGCATGGCTGTGGTGGATCCGGGGCACGCGGCCACCGAACGACCCGGGATGCGGAGGCTGTACGCTCTGGTTGCCGGTATCGTGCCTGGGGCAATCGACCTCACGCAACCCGCCGTCGGGAAGGCAGCTGATGAATGAATTTCAGAGCTTGGCGGATCTCCTGGATCTCCAGGCCGTCGACCTCCAGATCGACCGGTTGCTTCACCAGAGGCAATCCCTACCCGAACTGGAGCTTTTTCGTATCGCCCATGCACGCAGTGCGAAGGTCGCCGGGCGGCTGGCAGAGATATCCGAAGAGTTCAAGCAGATCAGCCTGGAAGAAGACAAGGCCGAGGGCGAACTCGAACTGCTCGAGGCGAAGGTGCACCAGAAGGAGCAGCGTCTGTTCGCGGGGGGTTTGAGCGCTCGCGACACCGACAACATGCGGCGGGAAGTCGAATCGCTTCGCAGCCGGGAAGGGACCATGGAAGACGAGGTCCTGGCTCTCCTCGACCGGCGCGAGACGCTCGAGATGGAAGTTGCGGCCGTCACGGGTGAACTCGAATCCGCGCAGACGGAGGAGAAACGCCTGGAAGCGATTGTCGCCGAGGAGTGGAAGAAACTCGACGCCGAGATCGCCAAGCAGGAAATACGCAAGCAAGACATCGTTCCGGTCATTGATCCCGGCTTGCTCGAGATGTACGAGAGCCTGCGAGAGCACAAAGAAGGCGTAGCCGTTGGTCGTTTGATGGACGGGGGCATCTGCGGTGGATGCCATCTGCGGCTCTCGACCGCCGAGCAACAACAGGTCCTGTCCGAGGATCTGCCCCGCTGCCTCCACTGTCGACGCATACTCGTCCCGTGACCATCGGCAGGCGTTCGTATCCATGATCTTCTGGCACGTTGGTGGCACGATTGCCATCTTCCGATACGTATTTCGTGATCCGAAGGTCGACATGAGGTTCCTGGCGCTGGGGGCACTGCTCCCCGACCTGATCGACAAGCCGCTCGGTACGATCTTGTTCCCCGACGTGTTCAACTCCAGCAGCCAGGTGATCGGCCACACGTTGCTTTTCTCCATGGTGCTGATGTCGCTCGTCCTGGTGGCGACCCGACGAGGGCGGGTGCGCCGGCGGTGGATGGCGTTGGCGATCGGCTCGCTGATTCATTTGCTGCTCGACGCGATGTGGACCGTTCAGGAAACCTTCTTGTGGCCCGCCTTCGGGTGGGAGTTCCCGCCGGGTCTGCCGGAATACTGGTCGGGGCTGCTGGAAAGGCTGTTTTCGGATCCGCTGCGCATCGTTCAGGAGGTCGTTGGTCTGGGCTATCTCATTTACTTGTTCCGCAAGGCTCGATTGCATGAGCCGGAGCGGCGATCCGAGCTCCTGCACACCGGGCGGCTCGCTGTTTGACTAGCGGGTGATGCCGTTCCCGGTCGCTGACCGGCGAGTGAGGTGGAACTGTATCAGGAGCATGCGAGCCGCTATGACGATCAGCAGGCCCGCGAAGAGGCGCCGCAACAGGATCGGATCGAGCGCGAGAGCCCACCCGGCGCCCATCAGCCCACCGGCGATGCCTCCGGTGCCCAGCACAGCCGCCACCGGCCAGTCGATCCGACCGGCCCGGCCGTGCACCACCGCAGCAACGATGGTCGTCGGGACCATTGCGGCCAGGGAGGTCCCCTGGGCCACATGTTGATCCATGAGGAAGAGGGTTGCCAGGGTCGGTACGAACACGATGCCACCTCCGAGTCCGAGGGTTGCGGCTGTGATGCCTGCGACGATGCCCGTGAGGATGAGACCAACGATCGCGAGCCAGCTCATGTCGATCGAGAAGACGAAGGCCTCAGCAGTGGCTCCCGGGGTCGGAAACAGCAGCTCAATCGCTGAGACCGTCAGAACCAGCGCAAAAGCCCCGGTCAGCCACCGGCCGGAGATCCGCTCAATCAGCCGCGCTCCGAGCAAAGCACCGGCACCGGCCCCCGCAAAGAGGGCAACGGCTGCAGGCCAGTCAACAGATCCATCGCTCGCGAAGCGGACAAGGGCGGCACCGGCGGTCACCACAATGGCGGCTCCCGAGGTCGGATGGGCCCGGTGGGGCAGGTATGCGAGGAGGAGCACCAGGCCGGGTACGAGTACGATGCCGCCGCCGACGCCGAACAGGCCGCTGGTGATCCCGGCCACCAGACCGATAGCGGCGGCACTGAGGAAACGACGGGTGTTCATCGCCGGGCAGTGTACGGATGTGAGCGAGGGATCTGGTGCGCACCGCAACCGGCCGTGTTCCCACGACTCCCGCGCGGACCCCCGTCGAGCCGAGAAACCAGATACGAGGACCGGCAGCACTAACGTGCCCGGGTGAGGTTGGCCGTCATCGTTCTGGCGCTCTTGTTGGTGGCCGTCGCCGCCTGTACCGCGGTACCCGAGCCGGAGTCGACGACGACGACCACATTGGGAGGGGCCGCATCGCCGGAGGAGGCGCTCAACGGTCTCTTTGACGCGATCGACCGTGCTGACTACGGAGCCACTTCCACGCTCACCTTTGACGACCAGTTGGCTCTGATGGTCTCACTGGAAGGCTTCGACGTCGCCGATACCGTTTCCATGCTCTCAGACGGCTTGCCCGACGAGGTTCGCACCAACTTCTGGCAGTCATTCTCGGCCGGGTTCCCGGCCTTCGCCGACGAGGAACTCGGCGGTGTCCTCATCGGATCGGGGGAGAGGTTCTCGGTTGAAGGGAAGAGTTTCGGCACGGTCGCGGTGGCGCTCCGCCAGTCGGAAGGATCGGGCGACTGGATCGCTCGACAGGACACACAGGGCAGATGGCGGTTGGATCTCTTCGCAACCTTCGGGCCGTCGTTCGCAACACCGTTTCGAGACTGGCTGGCCGGACTCGATTCGGGGCCTGTGGCCGACCAGGCCCGCGCGGCGCTCGCCGATCAGCGCGCCAGTCTCCTGGCCGCGCTCCAGCGCCAGCCGTTTGGACCGATAGGTCCGGAGACCATGGCGGAAGTCGACGCCCTGCTCTTCGAAGCAGGGTTGCCCTAGGGGACCATCCGGTGGAGCCCCGGGCCCGCGCCGGGGGCAGCCGACTTCTAGTCTGCAGTCAGGAAGGCCTCGACTTTGTCCTGAGCGGCTTCCATCACCTGGCCGGTCAGGATTTGCAAAGCCCGGGCAATCGCCAGTTCCTCGCCGACGACCGGCATCGGTGGATCGGCGGGATTACGGCGTGCCTTGCCGACTGCTTCGAAATGGTCGCCGCGGAAGTTGAGCACCGCATGGGCGATCGTTTCGATGTCGTCTTCGGACAGGTGAAGATTGAGCGTGACGTCCTTTTCCATGCCAGCCCCTTTCGCTTCCTCTCAACGCACTAGGTGTTTGTTCCCCGTGATTTGTCGGCCGCCTCGACCTGTGCGGCAAACGCATCGAGATCGCCGGCCGTCGGCTCACGGGCCCACACATCCGTGTCGGTGAGCAATTCGGCATACTTCTGATCCTGGCCGTGCTCGACGACGACCCGGATCGGGATTTCCGGATCAAGGATCTTCTTGTACCGGGCCAGGATCGATCGATGGTCGGGACGGTCGAGATCGAACTGGAACACGACGCCGTGCGCAGCATCGATCTTGTCGCATCCGGCCCCGGCCAGGAGGGGGCACAGGCCTTCCGATGGGCCATGGCAGACCAGCGCCTGGTGGCCGGTCCTTTCCAGGAATTCCTTGGCGAACGACGCATAGCTGACATCGGTCACGTCGAGAAGAACTGTGCCCTCCGGGAGTTCTTTTCTTGCCATTGCCTTGCTCCTCTCCGGTGTGGTCCCATTCTGCCTGTTTGTCGGTGCCCCTGGTTAGGGGCACAAGTCCTGCCTCACGCGGCGATCGCTCGAAGTTTGGGGAGAACCTCGGTGCCCAGCATCTCGATGAGGGAAGCTTGATCCAGCGCCGTCATCTGGATGGTGACGATATCCGCTGCGCAATCTTCAATCAGCGGCCGGTATGTCTCAACGATCTGCTCGGGGTTGGCCACCAGCGCATACCGGCCGAGAACTTCCGCACGGGGGAGGAGGTCGGCGCGCTCCCGAAGGTCGGCAGGATCAACGGCCTCGAGACGGCCGGGTGCCCGCAGCCCGCGCCAGGGATGCAGTGCCTGCCACGCTTCGTCTTCATCTCCCGCGAAGACCGCCCATCGGGTCGCCAGCAAGCGCGGCTGCGCCCGGCCGGCCGCTTCAGCCGCTGCCCGGGCAGGTTCGATGACGCGCTCGATGGTGGCAGCCGGGTCCTTGACCGATGTGATGATGCCGTCGGCCCGCTGCGCGGCGAGCGCGGCGGACTTCGGACCGCCGGCCGCCAGCCAGATCGGCACCGGGCCGAGTGGCGGGCTGTAGAGCTTGGCCCGGTCGGTCTGGTAGTAGTCACCCTGAAAGGTGAGTTTCTCGCCGTCGAGCAACCGGCGCATGATCTGGAGCGCCTCATCCATCCGGGCGGCTCGCTCCGCGTACTTGGGGAACACATAGCCCAGCGGACCCTCGTTGATGTTCTCGCCGGTACCCACTCCGAGGTTGAACCGTCCGGCCGAGAGCCGGTCGAGGGTAGCGGCCGCCTGTGCGACCACGGCGGGGTGGTAGCGCCAGAGGGGAGTGGTGACACCGGTTGCGAACGCTACCTTGCTGGTAGCCGCCGCCATGGCGCCGATGGTGGACCAGGCGAAGCCGGCAGCCGACGTGTCATCGACCCACGGGTGGAAGTGCTCCGAGACAACGAGGAGGTCGAATCCGGCCTGCTCGGCCAGGCGGGCGTGTTCGACGAGTTGCTCGGGTTGCCATTGCTCATGGCCGCAGAAGTACGCAAATTTCGTCATGGAATGTTGATTCTCCCCTTTTTGCTTTCGACTCCGGAGCTTACGGTGATCGGTCGGGTAGTGCCGCGACACACTCGGGGAGGTTGTTGCGGACGTTGTTGACGAGGGTGGAGACAGCATGCTCGGTGAGAGACGTCTCCGGGAGTGGCTGCAGGAGGCTCCGGGCTCGGTCTGGATCCATTACCGTCCGGTCCAGCCACTGATCCCAAACGGCCGGATCGAGCATGACCGGCATACGAGCATGGATCTGTTCCAGCGACGGGTGGGCCTTCGTTGTGACAATGGCGCACGACCGGATCCGGGCCTCGGACGCGGGATCTCTCCAGGTCGACCAGATTCCCGCAAACGCCAGCGGAGATCCGTCCTTCTGGTAGATGTAGTGAGGCAATTTGCCTCGCTCCATCTGTTCCCACTCAAAGAAGCCGTCTGCGGGGATGATGCAGCGGCGTCGGGCAAACGAGTCCCGGAACATGGCCTTCGCGGCCACAGTTTCCGCCCGCGCGTTGATCTGTCCTCCCGTGAGGGACTTCGCCCAGAATGGAATCAGCCCCCAGCGGAAGGTGCCCAACAGCCTCCGGTCCTCGTGATCCACGACGGCGTAGACGGGGTCCGTCGGGGCGACGTTGTAATTGGCTTGCAGCATCTCGTTGCGAATCTCATCCACGCCGAAGAACCGGGCGTATGCATCAACGTCCTGGGCGATGACGTACCGGCCGCACATCCGCACACCCTACCGTTCGTTGTCCGATCTTCCCCGGCGAGGTGGGAACAGATCCCGTGGGCGGATCGTTGGCACGGTTGCGATCGAGGAGTATCCGGGTGAAGTGTCTGTTCGTTGTGACCATGCTCATGGCGATCGTGGTTTCGGCGTGTTCGCCGACCGGCGAAGGACCGAACCCGGACACACCGGTGGTGGAGCCCACGACCTCGAGCACGGGAACGCCGACGCCTGGTTCCTCTCCTCCAACCTTCGGGGGAGAGGTGGGCGAACGTTCGGCTCTCGAGCTGTTCGCCGGCGCCAACGTCGGGAAGGAATACCCCGACGATCTCCCCCCGCCGACCATCGACACCTCTGAGTTGTTGCGCGGCCAGATCCCCGACGGTATCCCCGCCATCGACGAACCGGGTTTCGTTTCCATCGCGGAGGCGGATGCGTATCTCAGCGATGAGGAAGGCGTGATCGTGCTCGACATCGAAGGCGATGCGCGTGCCTATCCCGTCCAGATCCTGATCTGGCATGAGATTGTCAACGACACCGTTGGAGGCGTCCCCGTATCGATCACGTACTGCCCGCTGTGCAACTCGGCCGTTTCGTACCGGCGCATCGTTCAGGGACAGGCGACGACGTTCGGGACGTCCGGCTTGCTCTTCAATTCGGCGCTGGTGATGTACGACCGTCTGACGGAGTCGCTGTGGACCCACTACAACGGGGAGGCTGTTGCGGGCCTCGCAACGGGGGAGCGACTCACACCGATCTCATCTCCCCTGCTGGGATGGAAGGAGTTCAAAGAGGCCTTCCCGGACGGGCTTGTGCTCGACCGGGAGAACACCGGGCACACGAGGTCGTACGGGACCAACCCGTATCCGGACTACGACGACCCCACCGGTTTTCCCTTCCTGTACCGCGGCGAGGTGAACGACCGGATCGGAGCCCAGCAGCGGGTCGCCGGCGTATCGCTCGACGGCGTCGCCAAGGCGTGGACCCTCGAAGCCATCTCGGGCGGCGTCGCGCAAGCCACGAACGACACGGTCGGCGATCGGCCGGTGGTCCTCTTCTGGAAAGCGGGCCAGGCAACGGCGCTCGAGTCGGGTCGTATCGACGGCGGGCGCGATGTAGGGAGTGTTGGTGTGTTCAATCCCGAATCGGGCGGGCAGTCGCTGACCTTCACGACGGACGGGGCGGACTTCATCGACAACGAGACCGGAAGCACCTGGAGTGTCCTCGGGGAGGCCACAGCCGGGCCCCTGGCCGGCGCCCGGCTCGTCGCCGTTCCTCATCTGGACACCTTCTGGTTCGCCTGGTTCTCGTACAATCCCGGGACGGTCCTCGTCGGAGGATGACGGTGCCGGTTACAGCCGCGCCGCGTTCGTGCATTATCTTGTGCCGGACACCGAAGGAGTGAAACCCGCAGTGGCACAGAGTCAGGACCATCGACGCGTCGTACTCATCACCGATATCGATGGGACGCTGGTCGCCCATGACACCTACGATCCGGGGCCGGCTGTTGAGGCTGTGGCCGGTCTGCAGCGAGCCGGGATTCCCGTTGTCTTGTGCTCGGCGAAGACGCGCGCCGAGCAGGAGGCCCTGCGGGCCCGCCTCGCCCTCGATGATCCCTGCATCGTTGAAAACGGGGCAGCAGTGATTTTCCCGGTCGGCTTTCCGGGGTCGAGGGCAGGGGACGGCGAGCAGGAGTTGGTGACGTTCGGTCTCTCGTACCGGGAGGTTCGCGAGGGTCTCGAGCAAGCCGCCCGGGCGGCGGGAGTCGCCGTAAAGGGATTCGGTGGTCTGTCCATCGAGGACGTGGCGCAGCTCACCGGGCTGACACTGGCCCGGGCCACCAAAGCCAGGACGAGGGAGTTCACCGAGACCTTTGTTCTCGAGGATCCCACCCCGGAGCGTGAGCAGCGGCTTGCGCAGCATCTCGAGGAAGTGGGAATGCGAATGCTCCACGGGGCTCGCTACTGGACGGCGCTCGGTCAGCACGACAAGGCGCAAGCCGTGCAGTACGTCATCTCGCGATACCGCGAGCTCGGTCCCGTCACGTCCTGCGGAGTCGGAGACTCGGCAAGCGATATCGGGATCCTCCAGGAAGTCGATGTGCCGATGCTGGTTCAGCAGGCCGATGGCAGTTGGGCCGATATCGAGCTACCCGGGCTGAAGCAGCTGAACGGGCAGGGTCCGCTCGGGTGGCCGCAGGCCGCCGACGTGGCCCTCGGCCTGGAGAGCGCTCGCTAGCCCACTGCCTACGTAGACATCAGCCGGCCGACCAGTCGGCCTGCATCTGTTCGAAAATGGCGGCGGCGAGGCGGCGGGCACCGGCCCAGGTGAAGTGGACTCCGTCGCCGTATCGCATCAGCTCGAGGTTTCCGGCTGCATTGGTGAGGTAGGCCGAGTAGTTGCCGGACTCGTCGGTGAAGAGGTCCCACGATTCGATGATGGAGACGTTTGGTCGTTCGGCCGCTTCCTGGCGATAGACCTCGTTCATCAACTCGACGTGCTCGCTGAAGACCTCGCTCGCCATGATCGGCAGGGCTATCCAGTACAGCTGTGAACCTTCTGAAGTGAACGTATCCATGGCTTCCGCTACCCGGTTGCCGTAGAAGTCGAGCCACTCCGGCGTCCACCGCTCGACGATGACCCCGTCGACGTTGGCATCCTGGCCGTCGTTCCCTCCATACATGGCTATGACGACGTCTGGTTGTATCAGCGGGAGCTGCTCGGCGGCATACGCAGGCCAGTCGAAGAAGTCGCGCCGCGTCAGTCCCGATACGAAGCGGAAATCCACGACCGCATCCACGACGCCGCTCGCTTCGCTCTCGTTGACAATCGACGGTCCGAGCAACTCCATGAGCGAGTCGCCGATGATCCAGACATTCAGGGGATCTTCCGGAGTTGGAGGCCGCAGCCGGATATTCGGCTCCTGGGCAGTCGTGGACGTCGTGGTCGTCGGAGCGGGTGTGGTGGGGTCGGGTCCGGCAACAACGGGTGTTTGCGGGCCGGCTTCTCCCCGTCCGAGCAGCGCGTCGAGTGCCTGCCGCGGCCGGTCGAGAAGGAGGAATGAGCTGACCGATCGGAGGGGTCCGGTGATGGCGACGGCCACCGACCTGGCGGTTCCATAGGGGAGGTTGGTGGCGGTACGTTCCAGGGCGCCAGCATTGAGCAGCGCTCCGAGACCGAGTGCGATCACGGCGACCAACAGGACGTGGCCGGCGGGGGAGCGGCGTCGGGGTTGGAGGCGGCGTTGATGGGTCATGGCATCAGAATTGGAAGTAGATGAAGGCAGCGACGCCTTCCTGGCCGAGACCGTCGATGGCGGCCAGGACGAAGGCGAGGGTCACGCCCTGGAGAGCCGGGGCGAGGCGGGAAAAGGCCGATTGGAGTCTCACGACAACGCCCCTGGAGACGAACTGGGCGCCGATGCCGACGGCAATCGCCAGCAGGATGGCCGGCGTGACGGCGGGCGCAGGTCCCCATCCCGTAACGAGGCGGGTCAGCACGTCCCAGGCCACCGTCATAGACCCTGCCCGGAAGAGAACCCAGCCGAGACAGACCAGATGGAACACAACGAGACGGGCGAGGACCCGCCGTCCGACCGTATCGGCGGGTTCGGGCAGACCCTGTGCCCGGCGCCGCTCTTCCCGCCACCGCTCGTAGGCCAACCAGCCGCCGTGCAAGCCTCCCCAGAGGACGAAGCTCCAGGCTGCGCCGTGCCACAGCCCTCCCAGCAGCATGGTGAGCATCAGATTGCGGTAGGTAGCGGCTCCCGATTTCCGGGATCCGCCGAGTGGTATGTACAGGTAGTCCCGCAGCCATCGCGACAGGGTCATGTGCCACCGGCGCCAGAAATCCCTGATCGACACGGCGGTATACGGGGCATTGAAGTTATCGGGGAAGGCGAACCCGAGAAGGAGGGCAACCCCGATGGCGATATCGGAGTACGCGCTGAAGTCGCAGTAGATCTGGACGGCGTAGCCGTAGATGCCGACCAGGACCTCGAGCGACGAGAACTGGCCGGGAGTGGTGAACACGCCGTCGACGATCTGGGTGGCCAGGAAATCGGCGATCACCACCTTCTTCGCCAACCCCACGGCGATCAGGTAGAAGGCCCGGGAGCTGTCGATACGCCGGGGGTCGCGCGGCTCCTTCAATTGCGGGAGGAACTCTCCCGCGCGGACGATCGGCCCGGCGACCAGCTGCGGGAAGAAGCTCAGGTAGAGGCCGAAGTCGAGCAGCGGGACGGGTGCGAACTTCCCGCGATAGATGTCGATCACATAGCTGAGAGCCTGGAACGTGAAGAAGGAGATTCCGACCGGGAGGACCACCTGGAGCAGCGGCAACGACGCCTGCAGGCCGACCGCCTCGAGGGTATTGGCGACGGAGGTGACCATGAACCCGTAGTACTTGAAGAACCCCAGGATGCCGAGATTGGCGGCGACGGCGCCGGTGATCAAACGATGTCTCCGGCGTCCGTCTGATCGGTGGATGGCTACCGCAAACGCCTGGTTGATGAGAATCGATCCGGCCAACAGAGCGGTGAAGCGGTAGTCCCAGGAGCCGTAGAAGAAGAAGCTGGCAGCAAGCATGACGATCCGCCACGCCTTCGGATGAGGCATCAGGAACCAGTTGGCGGTGAGGACCACCATGAAGAAGATCGCGAAGTCGACGGTTGGGAACAGCATGAGCTTCGAGGAGAAACGTTAGCGGGGCAGGAGGTGCCGGCCGGCACATCCGAACGCCGGGTTGAGCATCCTGTTCTCTCCAGAACGAAAATGCCTCAGAACGAAGACGGGACGTTTTCGGGCGACCATAATTGGCTCCTATGGCCGGACCCGAGTTATTCATCGTCTTCGTGCTCCTGGCCGTCGGGTTGGTGGTCTTCACGCTGGTCAGAAATCGCAAACGCCGTGAGGAGATCTACCAGCTCGCCGCGCAACTGGGGATGACGTATTCGCGATACGACTCCACAGGGATCGTGCGCCTCCCCTTCGATCTGTTCCGGATGGGCGCCGGCCAGGGCGTCGAGAACGTGCTCTCGGGGGTCCGGGGTGATGCTCCGACCTATCTTTTCGACTATTGGTATTACACCGAGACCAGGGACGCTAAAGGCAATGTCTCGCGTTCCTACAACCACTTCTCATGCGCCATGATCGAAATGAACGGCCGTTTTCCGAACCTGTCCATTGCGCCTGAAGGACTGCTCACCCGGTTGGCCGATGGCATCGGGATGCGCGACATAACCTTCGAATCCGAGGAATTCAACCGGCGATTCGAGATCAAGTCCGACAACCGAAAATTCGCGTTTGACGTCATCGATGCTCGCATGATGGAGTGGCTGCTGGCGTACTCGGGTAAAGCCCGATGGGAGATCGCCGGCCCGTACCTGCTGTGCGCGGTGTCTCGCATACCCATCGCCGCCTGGCCGGGTCTTGCCGATCGCCCTCGCCTTTTCCGTGAAAGCATCCCCAGGGTCGTGTGGAGCCTCTACGGGCCCGGCGGGGGCAAGCGTGGAGTGGAGGTTCAGTAGGTGGAACCGGTCTTCCTGATTGTCGGCCTGGCGGTGCTTCTTCCGGTTGTTGCCCTCCTGGTTTCCTACAACCGGTTTGTTCGGCAACGCAACCTGGTTCGCGACTCGTGGGCCAATGTCGATGCAGAGCTGCAGCGACGGTACGACCTGATACCGAACCTGGTGAGAACGGTCCAGGGTTACGCCGACCACGAACGACAGATCTTTGAACAAGTTGCGGCGGCGCGGGCAAGGGCCCTGGCAGAAACCGGTTCTCCGGCCCGGGCGGCCGAGGCCGAAAACGAATTGGTGAGGGGCGTGCGCAGTGTATTGGGATTGGCCGAGGCCTATCCGGACCTCAAAGCCAGTCACAACTTCCTCGAGCTACAACGCGAACTAGCCATCACCGAGGACCGCATCCAGGCGGCGCGGCGCTTCTACAACGCCAATGTTCGTGATCTCAATATCAGGGCTCAGGCCGTTCCTTCAAACCTCGTGGCCCGGTGGTTCGGCTTCAAGGAGGCGGATTACTTCGAAATCGAAGAAGCCGTGCGGGAGGTACCCACGGTCTGAGTGACGGTTGCGCCTCAGCCGTGCGTTATCAATCCGGGGCGGCTCTGGCTCTGGATCTGGCTCCGTGCCGTCGCCAGACGTTCGGCGACGATGTGCGTCAACCGCCGGAGGATCCGGAACCCGACGGCCGGGTTTGATTCGAGGGCTGCCATCAACACCGGGGCATCGATCTCGATCAACTCGGTCGGTTCGAGGCACACTGCGCTGATCGGGTGGGTTCCTTCCGCACCGAGCATGGCCGAAACACCGATCAACTCGCCGGGACGGCCGGCGGCCATCGCCGTCTCCTCGCCTCCGGTTCGGGTCTTCCGGCGCAGGGAGACGAGTCCGCTCACCACGATGTAGAAGGTGTGACTCGGGGTGTCTTCCTCGAAGATACGTTGTCCGGCCGCAGCGGATTCTCTGCGGGCGATGCCGGCCAGCAACTTCCGCTCTTCAGCATCGAGATCCTTGAAGAAGGGCAACTGCTCGAGTTCTTCAGGACTGATCATGTCTTGCGGCCTTTCATCTTGGTAGCGAGCACAGTCGTGTACATGTCAGAAGAGCCCTTTCACGCGGCCCGTTGCGGGATCGATGTCCACGTTCTCGAAGGCGGGTCGGGAAGGCAGACCCGGCATCGTCCGCATGGTCCCACACATTGGATACAGGAACCCCGCGCCAACGCTGGCCCGGATATCGCGCACGGGCAGCCGGAAGTCCTTCGGCACGCCCTTCCACGAGGGCTCGTGGCTGAGGCTGAGATGGGTCTTGGCCATGCAGATGGGGAGCCGGTCGTAGCCGAGGTCCGTGTAGAGCTTGAGCTTGGCCTCCGCCTCCGGGAGGAAGTCGACCCCGTTGGCACCGTACACGTTGCTGGCGATCACCTCGATCTTGTCCCGGATCGGGATGTCGAGCGGGTAGAGATACCGGAAGTTCTTCGGTTGGTCGCATGCACGTATCACGGCCTCGGCCAGTGCGATGGATCCGGCCCCACCCTGGGCCCAGTGATCGGTCATCACGGATGCCTCGGCGCCCGCCTCGACCGATATCTTCTCGAGGAGGGCGATCTCGGCGTCCGTGTCGGCGTCGAACCGGTTGACGGCCACGACCACAGGTACCCCGAACCTCCTGGCAATGCTGATGTGAGCAACCAGGTTCGCCGCCCCCCGTTCGAGACCGGGCAGGTTCTCCTCCACCAGTTCGGGGGGGAGCGCCTTTCCGGCGATCACTCGCCCGACGCCTCCATGCATTTTCAGTGCCCGGATGGTGGCCACGATCACGACACAATCGGGCGTGAGGCCGCTGGCCCGGCACTTGATGTCCATGAACTTCTCCATGCCGATGTCGGCGCCGAAACCCGACTCGGTGACGACATAGTCCCCGAGCCGCAGCGCGATCTGGTCGGCTATCACACTCGAGTTCCCGTGGGCGATGTTCGCAAAGGGCCCGGCATGAACCAGGGCCGGGGTGTGCTCGAGGGTTTGCAGGAGGGTCGGCATGAGGGCATCTTTCATGAGGACGGTCATGGCGCCTGCCACCTTCAAGTCCTCAGCGGTCACCGGGTCGCCGGTGAACGTTGTGCCGACGACGATCCGCCCCAGTCGCTCCCGCAAGTCGAGGAGATCGGTGGCGAGTGCGAGGATCGCCATGACCTCCGAAGCAACGGCGATATCGAAGCCTGCTTCGCGGGGATTGCCGTTGATCCGTCCGCCCAGGCCCACAATGACATTCCGTAGCGCCCGATCGTTGAGATCCACGACCCGCGGCCACGTGACCGAAAACGGGTTCAGGTTGAGCTCGTTCCCGTGCTTGAGATGATTGTCGATGGCGGCCGCCAGGAGATTGTGGGAGGCGGTAACCGCGTGGATGTCTCCCGTGAGGTGGAGGTTGAAATCCTCCATCGGGATCACCTGGCTGTAGCCGCCGCCGGCCGCTCCGCCCTTGATCCCGAAGGTGGGCCCCATGCTCGGTTGACGGATGGTGGTGAAGACGCGATGGCCCAGTTGCCCCAAACCCTGGCTGAGCCCAATGGCGGTGGTGGTCTTCCCCTCACCGAGCGGCGTCGGCGTGATAGCGGTTACGTCGATGTATTTGCCGAGAGGCTGATCGGCGAACTTGTCGCGAACGTCGAGGTGAACCTTGGCTTTGTAGCTGCCGTACAACTCCAGGTCTTCCGGCTGCAGCCCGACGCGTGCTGCAATCGAGAGGATCGGTTCGATCGGCGCTTCCTGGGCGATGTCGAGGTCGCTGGGGACTGGAGTGCGGGGCGGGAGGTAGTGGCCGGTCGCTGGCATGGGGAGTCTCCATCCGTACGGTGGTGCTTCCGAGTGTAGCGACCGGCGGTTTCGCAACTATGCGGCCGTTTGGCCCCATCGTTGGGTCGTTCGGACCTTGTGCGGCGAACCCGATTGATGGAGGCTTTCAGCATGGGCGTCGTGCGCGCCCGAGGGCAGTTGTAGCGCCGAGAAGGAGGCGCCATGCATTTTGAGCCCATCTCAAAGACCGGTCCCTTCCCGGTACCTCCCCGGTTGATCGACTACCCGTCGGCGTACGCCGCGTTCGATTGGGATCGAGCCGGGCAGGAACTCGAAGGGCTTCCCGGGGGCCGAATCAACATCGCCCATGAGGCGATCGACCGCCATGCCGGCGGACCCCGGCGCGACCACGTCGCCATTCGCTGGCTGGGCAAGAAAGGAGAAGTACGGGATTTCACCTACGGGGAACTGGCCGAGTCGACTTCGCGATTCGCCAGCGCGCTGCGCGGCCTGGGAATCGGGAAAGGCGACCGGGTTTTCGTCCTCGCCAACCGCATACCAGAGCTGTATATCGCGGCGCTCGGCATCATGAAGAACGGAAGTGTCTTCGCTCCTCTGTTCTCGGCATTCGGGCCCGAGCCCATCCACAAGCGGATGACCATCGGCCAGGGGAAGGCGCTGGTCACCACCGACGTTCTCTACAAGAGGAAGATCGCCAAGATTCGCGACACGCTGCCCGATCTCGAGCACGTCATTCTGGCGAGTTCGCAAGCTGATCCCGTCGACGTACCCGACGCTCACGACTTCGGTGAGCTCCTGATCAAGGGCTCAGAGCATTTCCCGACCGAGCCGATGGATCCCGAAGACATGGCGCTGCTGCATTTCACCAGCGGGACCACCGGAACTCCCAAAGGCGCTGTGCACGTCCACGGCGCTGTGCGCTACCACTACCTGACCGGCAAGTACGCCCTCGACATGCATCCCGAAGATGTGTTCTGGTGCACGGCCGACCCCGGCTGGGTGACCGGAACCTCCTACGGGATCATCTCGCCGCTCACCCATGGCCTCACCAACATCGTGGATGAAGGCGAGTTTGATGCCGAACGCTGGTATCGCACACTGCAGGAACAGAAGGTCACCATCTGGTACACCGCCCCAACGGCCGTACGGATGATGATGAAGATCGGCGCCGATGTGCCCCATGAGTTCGACCTGTCCCACTTGCGATTCATCGCCAGCGTTGGCGAACCCCTCAACCCGGAGGCGGTCGTCTGGGGCCAGGAGGCCTTCGGGCTTCCCATCCACGACAACTGGTGGCAGACGGAGACCGGCGGGATCATGATCTCGAACTTCGTCTCCGAGGAGATCCGTCCGGGATCGATGGGTCGACCCCTCCCCGGTATCGAAGCGGCCATTCTGCGCCGTGACGACCGCGGGAAGATCGTGGTCGGCGATGACGGCCGGGCCGAGACCGTCGACGAGCCTCTCGTCGAAGGGGAACTGGCTCTGCGACCCGGGTGGCCGTCGATGTTCCGGAGTTACCTCAACATGGAGGAACGATACCGGGAGTGTTTCGTCGGTGGCTGGTATCACACCGGCGATCTGGCCGAACGGGACGCGGACGGGTACTTCTGGTTCGTTGGCCGGGCCGATGACGTGATCAAATCGGCCGGGCATCTCATCGGACCGTTCGAGGTGGAGAGTGCCCTCATGGAGCATCCGGCGGTGGCCGAGGCGGGCGTGATCGGCAAACCGGATGACGTAGCAGGCGAAGTCGTCAAGGCGTTCGTTGCGCTCAAGGATGGGTTCGAATGGAGCCGCGAGCTCGAGAAAGAGCTCATCGGTTGGGGTCGCACCAAATTGGGAGCGTCCGTCGCCCCCCGGGAGATCGCCTTCGAACCCAACCTGCCCAAGACCAGAAGCGGGAAGATCATGCGGCGGCTCCTCAAAGCCTGGGAGCTTGGTCTGCCCGAGGGGGATATCTCGACGCTCGAGCGACTGGAGGAGAACTCATGAACGACGGGGGGGCCAACCCGGGCCTCGATCGGGATCACAGCCTGCACTTGCTCCACCAGATGATCCGCATCCGCCGGTTCGAAGAGAAGTGCGCCGAGCTGTACCAGCAGGAGAAGATCCGCGGCTTTCTCCACCTCTACATCGGAGAGGAGGCGGTCGCGGTCGGCGTGATGGAACACCTGACCATGATCGACCCGGTTATCGCGACCTACCGGGAGCACGGCCATGCCCTTGTCCGCGGTGTTTCGGCGGCGTCGATCATGGCCGAAATGTACGGCAAGGTGGAGGGATGCAGCATGGGCCGGGGCGGTTCCATGCACTTGTTCGACAAGGACACCCTCTTCTACGGAGGTAATGCGATCGTCGGTGGGGGACTCCCGCTGGCCGTCGGATTCGGGCTGGCCGCCAAGATGCAGCAGAGCGGAGCGATCGCCGCCGTGTTCTTCGGCGAAGGGGCAATGGCCGAGGGCGAGTTCCATGAATCCATGAACCTGGCGGCCCTTTGGGATCTGCCGGTTCTCTTCTGCTGTGAGAACAACCACTACGCAATGGGAACTGCACTGGAACGATCTGAATCCGAGACCAACCTGGCATTGAAAGCCTCCGCCTATGAGGTCCCGGCCTGGAAGGTCGACGGGATGGATGTGCTGGCGGTTGAGGATGCCGCCCGGCGGGCGGTGGCCGTCGTCCGGGGTGGCGCCGGTCCATTGTTCCTGGAGCTGGATACCTATCGATTCCGGGCCCACTCGATGTTCGATCCCGAGCTCTATCGCCGGCGCAACGAGGTCGATAAGTGGAAGCAACGCGATCCAATCGTTCTGTTCACGAACCGGTTGCGAGCCGCGGAGCTTCTCTCCGAGCGGGACCTGCAGCTCATCGAGGAGGACGTCGCGGCGGAGGTTGCGGCCGCGGTTGAGTTTGCCGAATCCGGAACCTGGGAGCCGGTCGAGGATCTCACCCGGTTCGTGTACAGCGAGGAGCCGGTGTCATGACCGAGATGATCAAGATCAGCTATCGAGAAGCCGTGAAGGAAGCCATCAGGGAAGCTATGCGCAAGGACTCCCGGGTATTCCTCATGGGAGAAGATGTCGGGATGTACGGCGGTTGCTACGCGGTCAGCAAGGGGCTGCTGGAGGAATTCGGTCCGGAGCGGATTCGCGACACTCCGCTCTCCGAGGCCGGGTTCACCGGGGCCGGGATCGCCGCTGCCGTGGCCGGATTGCGGCCCATCGTCGAAGTCATGACCTGCAACTTCAGTTTGCTGGCCCTGGATCAGATCCTCAACACGGCGGCGACCTGGCTGCATATGTCGGGTGGACAGTTCAACGTCCCGGTGGTGATCCGGATGGCGACCGGGGCAGGCCGCCAGCTGGCCGCTCAGCACTCGCACAGCCTCGAAGGCTGGTTCGCTCACATCCCCGGCATCAAAGTGGTCGCTCCGGGTGCGCTCGAAGATGCCCGCGGCATGCTGTGGAGCGCGCTGGAGGACCCCGACCCGGTCCTCATCTTTGAGAATGCATCGCTCTACGGGGTGCAGGGCGAGCTTGCCGCGGACGCCGGACCGGTGCCGATCGAAGGCGCAGAGGTGCGGCGTTCGGGGGCCGACGTGTCCCTGATCACCTACGGGGGCAGCCTGCCGAAGACGCTCGATGCAGCCGACGTTCTCAGTCTGGACGGGATAGATGCTGAGGTGCTCGACCTCCGATCGCTGCGACCTCTCGACAACGCTGCCATTCTGGAGACGGTCGCGAAGACCCATCGGGCAGTGATTGTCGACGAGGGGTGGAGGAGCGGAGGCATCTCGGCTGAGGTGATGGCCCGCATCATGGAAGGGGGCTTCTACGAACTCGATGCCCCCATCCGGCGGGTCTGCACCGAAGAGGTGCCCATTCCCTATCCGAAGCATCTCGAGGAAGCGTCGCTCCCTCAAGTAGACAAGATTGCTGCGGCGGCGAGGGAGGTGATGGGACGGTGACCGATTTCAAGATGCCTTCGCTCGGTGCCGACATGGACCGCGGCAAGGTGGTCGAGTGGCTCCTCAAGGAAGGCGACCCCTTCGAACGGGGAGGCGTGATCGTCCTGGTCGAAACCGACAAGGGAATCATCGAAGTCGAGATCTGGGACGGCGGCACGATGGAGGAGATCGTCGTCGGGCCGGGGGAAGAAGTGGCCGTGGGCACGGTGATTGCCCGGTATCGACCGGAGGGGGAGGAAGCGGAACCGGGACGGCGGGAACCCGCCCGGGACCTGCCGTCCGAGGCGGCCGGGCTGGCGGACGATGCCGGGGTTGCAGAACCGCCCAGCGACCCGGCGATCGTCGAGGCGGCCCCGTCGGAGAGCCCTCCCGTGGTCGATCATCCCCGCGTAACGCCGCCGATCCGTCATCTCGCTCACCAGCTCGATGTTGATATCGACGGGGTCGTCGGCAGCGGCCCGGGAGGAGCGATCACCCGGAGCGATGTCGAGCGTGCCGCTCGCCCTCTGGCCTCCCGATCCGAGGTGCGGCTGCGTGTCTCGCCCCGTGCCCGCCGGCTCGCCGAAGAGCTCGGTATCGACCTCGCCGAAGTAGCCGGAAGTGGCCCTTCGGGTGTCATCAGCGAAGCGGACATTCTGGCCCACGCCGGCCCGGTGGAGCCGGAGCGGGTGGTCACAGAGCCCGCTCACGCGACGGTGAAGGAAGACCTCGCGGAGCAGCAGCGCTCGGCCATGCGCCGGGCGATCGGCCAGGTGATGGCCAAATCGAAGCGGGAGATCCCGCACTACTACCTGGGAACCGACATTGACATGACCCGGGCTTTGGCGTGGCTGGAGGAAGAGAACCTGCGGAGGTCGATGGCAAAGCGGTTGCTGCCCGCGGTGATGATGTTGAAAGCTTCAGCACTGGCGATTCGTGACGTTCCCGAGATGAACGGATTCTGGCGCGACGAGGCGTTCGAGGAGAGCGAGGACATCCACCTCGGTGTTGCGGTTTCGCTTCGCCAGGGTGGGCTGATCGCTCCGGCGATCCATCATGCTGATCGCAAGAGCCTCGACGAGTTGATGACCGACCTGAAGGACCTCGTGGCCCGGGCTCGAACCGGCCGCCTGCGAAGCTCTGAGATGTCCGACCCGACGATCACGATCACCAACCTCGGCGATCGCGGGGTAGGGGAGGTATACGGCGTCATCTACGCCCCGCAGGTGGCGTTGGTCGGGTTCGGGAAAGCTACGCAACTTCCGTGGATCGTGGACGGACTCCTCGGCATCCGTCGCATCGTGCGGGCGACCTTGTCCGCCGATCATCGCGTCTCGGACGGCCATCGTGGAGGCATCTACTTGCAAGCCGTTGATCGGTACCTACAAGAACCGGAGCAGCTATGAAACCGAATGAAGCGCTTGGAGTGATTCTGTCCGTCCTGGCGGATGTTGCCCCCGAGGTTGATGCTGAGGAGATCGACGCGGGTGTTGATCTGACCGAACAACTCGATCTCGACTCGATGGACTATCTGAACTGGATGCTCGGCATCAATCGGGAGACGGGTATCGAGATCCCCGAGCGGGACTACCCGAAGTTCATGACGCTCAACGGGGCCGTCGACTACCTGGTCGGCGCCCGGGTATAGGACGGCAGCAAGAACGGAAGAGGGCCCCTCTGGTGAGGGGCCCTCTCTAAACCCGCGAGTCCGCCTATAAGCCGGATTCTGTGCCGATCCGAAGATCGGCGACGGTCATCTATCTGGGGCAGACGTCTCCGTCTGCCTCGTTGCGGCCTACCTGGGAGATAGGGCGGGTCACCCGCTCCCTGCTTGGCCTTGCTCCCGGTGGGGTTTGCCGAGCCGGACCGGTCACCCGGCCCGCTGGTGGTCTCTTACACCACCGTTTCACCTTTGCCTGTGAAGTGATGCTCATCGCACCACTGCGAGATCGAAACCCCGCCCCCGACTGTCGCGAGACGGTTGGGGCCCATCGGCCGTCTGTTCTCTGTGGCACTTTCCGTCGGTTCGCACCGCCTGGACGTTATCCAGCACCGCACCCTGTGGAGTCCGGACTTTCCTCTGCAGGTTCGAAAACCGTGCAGCGACCGTCCGGCGGACTCGCCCCAATAGGATACCTCGTTCCGCCCTGCGAATACAGCAGGTATTCGCGCTACCGCTCTCCGCGGCTGCGGAGGTAGCCGCCCAGACTTCCGAGGAGGGCGGCCAGCACCGCAAACCCGGCCAGCGTCACGGGCGAGGCGTTGCTGCCGCGCAGGAGTGCATCGGTGCCGACCACGGCGGCGGTTGCGAGTGATGCCAGCGAGCCGTGGAGCGGCTTGTGGGCGAACGCAAAAGTGGCGCTGGTAAGACCCGCAACGAACAAGCCGAGAACCCCGCCCAGCACAATGCCGAGGGAGAAGGGATCGTCCGCACCCAGCAAGCCCGCCGCCAGGGACGCCAGCAGCCCGAACACCACGGTTGAGAGGAGACCGGCTGCTGCACCGATGAGCACCGCTCTCCATCGAATCACCATTCGCAGCCCTCCGACGCCGACGGCGCCAACGATAGTGGCGTGCCCATCCGCCTCCGGCCCCGCCCCACAAGTCCGTTGCTGATTGGCTGAAGAGCAGAAGAAGGAAGCGAGAAGCAGGAAGTTAGAAGAGCGGCTCTTCGACGTATTCCTCGAGACCGGCGACCCAGCCGGCCGGCAGCTTCCAATGGTGGCCGCCTTCGACGACCAGGCGCATGTAGTCGCGGGACGGCGTCTGATCGGATCCTGCCGAGCCATTGTGTACGTGGGTCAATACGGGATGGCGGTGACCTTCCCGATCCACGGCTTTGAAGTCCTCGGTCGGGATCCGGCCTTCCCCGGCTTCGATGGCATCGAGCTCGGCAACGTGCTTGGCAGGTACCTCGAACACGGCTCCCCACACGGTATTACCGGGTTCCGCTCGAACCGACGGCAGTCCGCCTTCCCACGTTCCGTTGCTGTACGGGAACACCAGTCGTGTCTCGGGGAGGTGGGCAATGAACTTGAACTTGGCATCCGGCACCGCCTCGGCCATCCGGCTGGGCGAGATGAGGGCGGTGTATGCGAAATACAACCTGGTGCTCACGCCTCGTTACTCCTCAGATCCGCGGGACAATCAGTGTAGTGAGAAAAAGCGGCCGTATCCGCCAAACTTCCCGAAGGAGTGAGGAGGCGCACCACACCGACAACGGGAACCCTTGGACACCGGTAATCTGATGGAACAGAGCCGGCGTCCCCGGTTTCGAGCATGCCAACAGCAGATGAGGTGAACCATGGCCCAGGGACCCAATCCGCGCGACTTCCTTTCTATCGACAGCCTGCTGTCGAGTGAGGAGCTGCTGGTTCGAGATACCGTCCGCCAGTTCGTCGGTGACCGGATCCTCCCGGATGTGGCGGCATGGTTCGAGGAGGGCACGTTCCCGAAGGATCTCGCCAAAGAGATGGGGGCGCTCGGGCTGTTCGGCATGCACCTCGAGGGCTACGGGTGCGCCGGTACCAGCGCCGTGGAGTACGGCCTCGCCTGCCTGGAACTCGAGGCGGGGGACAGCGGTGCGCGGAGTTTCGTCTCCGTGCAAGGGTCGCTGTGCATGTTCCCTATCTGGAAGTACGGGTCGGAGGAGCAGAAACAAGAGTGGCTGCCGCGTATGGCTGCGGGCGAGGTGATCGGGTGCTTCGGCCTGACCGAAGCGGATGCCGGGAGCGATCCGGCAAGCATGCGCACCCATGCCCGCCGCGACGGGGACGATTGGATCATCTCGGGAAGCAAGATGTGGATAACCAACGGTGGGCTCGCGGACGTCGCCATCGTGTGGGCCCATACCGACGGAGGGGTGCGCGGCTTCATTGTGCCGACGGATACGCCCGGGTTCAGCGCCATCGACATCCACAAGAAACTGTCGTTGCGGGCTTCGGTGACGTCCGAACTGGTCCTCGACGACGTGCGTGTGCCGGCTGATGCCGTGCTACCGGAGGTAGCGTCCATGCGCGGACCCCTGTCGTGTCTCAACGAGGCGCGATTCGGGATCCTCTTTGGGGCCATCGGTGCCGCCCGAGCCTGCTACGAGGCTGCGCTGGACTACTCGAAAGAGCGCGTCCAGTTCGGAGTTCCGATCGCTTCGTTCCAGATCACCCAGCAGAAGCTGGTGGAGATGATGGTGGCGGTCAACCGGGGAACGCTCGTTGCGCTTCACCTCGGTCGGATGAAAGATGCAGGCACCATTACCCACGAGCAGGTGAGCTTCGGGAAGATGGACAACGTGCGGGCCGGTCTCGAAGTAGCAAGGTCGGCTCGCAGTGTGCTGGGTGCCAACGGAATCACCCTCGAGTATCCCGTCATCCGGCATATGAACAACCTGGAATCGGTTTACACGTACGAGGGCACCCACGAAGTCCACACCCTGGTGATGGGGAATGCCATCACCGGAATCGAAGCCTTCCGAAGAGCCTGAACGGCGTCCTCCCCCTGACGAGCTTCGCCGGGTGACGTTCCCGGGCAACTGCGATACCGAGTACTGAATACTGAGTACCGACTACTGAGTACTGAATACTGAGTACCGACTACTGGGTACTGGGTACTGGGTACTGGGTACTCGATAGACTGCACCCCCATGGCTGAATTCACTGCTTTCCCCTGGCCGAACCTGCTCGGGACGCTCTCCGGTGGAGGCGACCTCACCGAGGACGACGCCCACGCGGCGATGACCGAGATCATGGCCGGCCGGGCCACGCATGCGCAGATCGCGGCCATGATCCTGGCGATGCGGATGAAGGGCGAAACCATCGACGAGATCGTCGGTCTCGTGAGGGCAATGCGTGACGCTGCAGTCCCTATTGCCGTCGACGACGCGGTGATCGTGGATACCGCCGGCACAGGAGGAGACCGGTCGGGGACCTTCAATATCTCAACGACCGCAGCATTCATTGCGGCCGGGGCAGGAGTGCGGGTGGCCAAACACGGCAACCGGGCAGCCTCCTCACTATCGGGATCGGCGGACCTGCTCGAAGGGCTCGGTGTGGTCATCGATCTGCCGCCTGCCGCCACCGCCACCCTCCTGCAAGAGGCCGGGTTCGCTTTCTTCTTCGCTCCGACCTACCACCCGGCCATGCGGCACGCTTCGCCGGTTCGCAGCCAGCTCGGTGTTCCGACCGTATTCAACTTCCTCGGCCCGCTCGCCAACCCGGCCGGATCTCGACACCAGGCGGTCGGGGTGTCGGACTCGGCGATGGCGGACAAAATGATTGGAGCCCTCCACCGCCTCGGCGCCGAGTATGCCTTCGTGTACTACGGCGAGGATGGGCTCGACGAAATCACCACGACCGGCCCTTCCTTCATCTACCGGCTCCGGGGCGGCGAGATCACGCATGCCGAATTCACCCCGGAGGACTTTGGCGTTCCCCGAGCCAGCGCGGCGGACCTGCGCGGCGGAACGATCGAAGAGAACGTTGCGATCTCCCGGGCCATTCTGGGTGGCGAGCCGGGACCGAAACGTGACATTGCGGTGGTCAATGCTGCCCCCGCCATCGTCGTTGCCGGGCTGGCCTCGGGATTCGAGGAAGCAGTGGTCAAAGCCGCAGCATCGATTGACAGCGGGGCGGCAGCCGCCGTCCTCGATCGGGTCGTTGAGCGGAGCCGCCAACTCGCTTCGAACGCTTGAGCACCGTGCATCTCTCGGCCGACGACCTCATCAATGCGCTCCGGGAGCGGTCCCTGCGGATCACCCGGGCTCGATCGGCGATCTGCGAAGTCCTTGCCACGTCACACGAAGACCATATGAGCGCAGCCGACATCCTCGGCCGCGCCCGGGAGCAGGCCGGGGTGAGGATCAACCCGTCGACCGTCTACCGAACGCTCGATGTGTTGGAGGAGTTCGGCTACCTCCATCACGTTCATCTCGGACATGGGGCAGGCATCTACCACCTTTCTGAAGAGTCCGAACACCAGCACCTGGTCTGCGAACGATGCGGCACTTCGGTGGAAATACCGATCGAAGAGCTCGCGCCTGCCCTTGCCGAAGTCACAGCCCGATACGGCTTCGTGGCCGAGGGCGTGCACTTCGCGCTGGTGGGAACCTGCCGCTCGTGCGCCGGGAATCTAAACAAAACCTGAACGTTGACCCGAAATGATCCGGTTCATGGGCTCGTTCCGTAGAGTGACTGGAGGTCAACGAGGGAGCACCATGCGGTTCTTGATTCGGCGAAGTGCCGTGCTGGCGGTTTTGCTGCTGACCGCTGCCGCCTGTGCGGCGGAAGGAGAAGCGACGGGCTCCAGTTCTACGACCTCGAGTACCTCGACCACGGCTACAACGATTGCTCCATCCTCGACCGCCACCACTGCAGCGGGCGGAGCAGGGGAAACGTCCACGACGTCGTCGACGACCGAGGCTCCCCCTGTCGTCGAAGGCCCGGCGGCCCCCGACTTCTCCCTCGCACTGGCCGACGGTTCTTCGTTTTCGCTGAGCGACGAACAGAAGCCCGTGTACCTGGTCTTCTGGGCCGAGTGGTGAGGAACCTGTCGACGGGAGTTGCCCGTCGTCGACAAACTTGCTGTTGAGTACGCCGATCGAGTTGCGTTTGTAGCCGTAGCCTGGAAATCCTCCTTTGAAGCAACCTCGACCCGCGCCGCCGAGCTGATGCCCTCCGGAGCAATCCGCTGGGGTTTGGATGAAGGCGAGGAAGTCTTCTCGGCCTACGGCGTCCCGTACCAGCCGGTCACGGTGCTCATTACCGGCAGCGACGTAGAAGTTCAACGTTGGCCGGGCGCGCAAACCGAAGCCGAGATCCGCCAGGCGCTCGAAGATTTGATCGCCCTGGGGGCCTGAGCCGGCGGTCCGCTGGTCGCCGGCATTCCGCCAATCTGGTGGGACGCTCCCGACCTCGCAGCTGAACGACGAACGGGCAACGTTGTTCCCTTCTATACTCCTTATTGCAACTGAACTGCAATAAGAAGGCCGTAGTGCACATACCCGATGGTTTCATCAATGGAGCAACCTCGCTGGGGGCGGGAGTGCTGGCTGCCGGGGGGCTGGGAGCCGCTCTCCGTCAGGGAAACAAGGTGCTCAAAGACCGCCAGGTCCCGCTGGCCGGGTTGGTAGCTGCCTTCGTCTTTGCCCTCCAGATGCTTAATTTTCCCGTGGCCGCAGGAACCAGCGGGCATTTGCTGGGGGGAGCCCTGGCGGCCGTCCTGCTGGGCCCGTGGATGGGCGTAGTGGTCGTTTCCGTGGTGGTGATCGTTCAGGCGCTGCTGTTCGCCGACGGTGGCATTTCGGCGCTCGGCCTGAACATCATCAACATGGGTTTGATCACTGCTGTGGTCGGGTGGGGGACATTTCGCGTTGTGATGGCTGTGCTTCCCAAGAAGACCGCTTCGGTCGTGGGTGCTTCCATCGTTGCCGCCTGGCTATCGGTCGTGATGTCGTCGCTGGGATTTGTCGCCGCCTATGCGTTGGGTGGCACCGGGCAGGCCCCGATCGGGACCGTGCTCGGTGCTATGAGCGGCGTTCATGCACTCATCGGCATCGGGGAGGGACTGATCACCGGTGTCATTGTTGCGGCCGTTCTCGGGGTCCGGCCCGATCTCGTCTTCGGTGCGCAGAAGTATGAGCTGACGAATTCCCGGCGCTTGATGCCCGGCCGCGCGGCCACCGGAGGGTTTGTGGTTGCCGGACTGGCCGTGGCCCTGGCGCTCGTGTTCTTCGTTGCCCCGTTGGCCAACCCCAACCCGGACGGACTCGAACGAGTTGCCGAAGATCAGGGATTCATCACTTCGGCCGAGGAATCGGTCACGGCCGATTCGCCGCTCGCCGATTACGGTGTCGCCGGTGTAGCGGACGATCGAACCGGCACCGTCGTGGCGGGACTCATCGGGACCCTGCTGGTGTTTGCGACCGGGACCGGTGTGGTGTCGACGTTCAGGAGAAAGCGGGCGCAATCGACGCCGAACCCGGGCGCATGAAGGCAACCCATGCCCACGCCCTCTACGTGCACGGCACCAGCCGGGTGCACGCCCTCGAAGCTCACATCAAGGTTGCCGCCATGCTGGCGTTCGTGCTGGCGGTGGTGGCCACGCCCCGGGACGCATTCTGGGCGTTTGGGATCCACGCAGTCCTGTTGGGCATAGCTGCGAGAGCAGCCAGAATCCCCGCAGGCTTCATCGGGCGCCGCCTGCTGGTGTTGATCCCGTTTGTTCTGTTTGCCGTCTTCCTGCCGTTCCTGGGGACCGGTGCCAGGACCGACGTGCTCGGCATCTCGCTGTCTGTCGAGGGTCTCTGGGGAGCCTGGACCATCCTCGCCAAAGCGACGCTGGGAGTGACCGCCTCGATCGTGATGGCGGCCACCACGGAGGTGCCGGATATCTTGCAGGGTCTGGATCGCCTCAAGGTGCCGCGCTTGCTCACCGCCATCGCCGGGTTCATGATCCGCTACCTCGATGTCGTACTCGGCGAGATGCACCGCATGCGAGTGGCCATGAGGTCGCGCGGCTACGACCCGCGCTGGATATGGCAGGGCCGGGCGTTGGCAACCTCTGCGGGGGCCCTCTTCATACGATCCTACGAGCGAGGCGAACGGGTCTACCAAGCCATGGTTGCCCGCGGCTACGAAGGGCAGATGCCGGCCCTGAGCACCGAGCCCGCTCGCCCCGGCTCGTGGCTCCGGGGGCTGGCGTTTCCAGTCGTTGCCTGGGTGGCGGCGGCGGTCGCCATCGTTGTGGCATGAGTGTTCCCGCCCTGGAAGTCAGGGACCTCTCGTTCAGCTACCCGGACGGCACGCCCGTCCTCCATTCCATCGACTTCCACGTTCATCCGGGTGAGCGAGTTGCGCTGCTAGGACCGAACGGCGCCGGCAAGACGACGCTCGTCCTCCACCTCAACGGGATCTTCAGCGCCGACAGCGGATCGGTGACGGTGGCCGGTTTGCCTGCTGTTGAAGAGAACATCCACGAGATCCGGCGGCGCACCGGTCTGGTCTTCCAGGATCCCGATGATCAGCTGTTCATGCCGACCGTTCGCCAGGATGTGGCGTTCGGTCCCGCCAACTTTGGAATGCACGGGTCCGACCTCGACGATCGGGTCGTGGCTGCCCTGGAAGCCGTAGGCATGCTGGACGTCATCGACCGGCCACCGCACCATCTCAGCCTGGGGCAGCGCCGGCGAGTCGCCGTGGCGACCGTTCTGGCCATGCAGCCGGAGATCCTGGTACTCGATGAACCATCATCGAATCTCGACCCGGCCAGCCGTCACGAACTGGCCCACATTCTCGAAGCCCTGGACATCACCATGTTGATGGTGACCCACGATCTGCCGTACGCTCTCGAGTTGTGTGAGCGATCGCTGGTCATGAACAACGGCAGGATTGTTGCTGATGGGCCAACGGCTGCGATTCTCGCCGACCGCGAACTGATGCGGGCCAACCGCCTCGAACTCCCATTCGGCTTTGATCCTGCTTTCATTCGCCCGGGCTGACCTAGCATCCCGCTCATGAAGGCAGGTGACCGTTGCGACCGCTAGAGATCGCCCTCGTGGTCTTGGCCGGGGCTTACCCGGTTGCCGGCGTTGTTGCGGCGCGCCGCAAGGCGATCCACGCCATACCGTTTGTGGCGGTCGCGGTGGTGTTCGTCCATCTGATCGTCGAGGGGTATCGCTGGCAGATGGTCCCGGTATACGTCGTCATTGCCGTCATGGCCCGAATTGGTGCACGATCTCTCGCCAAGCCCGCCCCGGGTCTGCAAATCGTTCAACCACGTCGTTCGAAGCTCGGGCTGCTCGCAGTGATCCCGGTGATTCTCCTGGCGCTGCCCCCGGCCCTCGTCCCCGTGCCTCGGCTCCCGGAACCGTCCGGGCCATTGGCGGTCGGGACGGTTTCGCTGTACCTGGTCGACGAGGATCGCGCCGAGATCTATGGGCCTGAGCCCGGTGGACCTCGTGAATTGATGATTCAGGTCTGGTATCCGGCCGACCCGGATGCCGAAGCCGAACCCGGTCCGTGGACGGACGATCTAGCCGAGATTGGACCGGCCAATGCGGAGCGTCTCGGCTTTCCCTCGTTCGTACTCGATCATCTTGCTCTCGCCAAGACCAACTCATACCCCGATGCGCCCCTGTCCAAGGCCGAAGAGCAGTATCCGGTCGTCGTCTACTCGCACGGTTGGACGGGGTTTCGCACGGTCAACGTGGACCAGTCTGAGGCCCTGGCCAGCCACGGCTATGTGGTCGTAGCGGTCGACCACACCTACGGGTCGATCATGACCGTCTTCCCGGACGGCCGGGCCGTGGGGGTGGACGACGATGCTCTACCGGATGAGGACCAGGTCGGAGCACGGGCCTATCAGGAAGCGGCTCAAACACTGGTGGAGGTCTATGCCGCCGACCTTGCGTTCGTGCTGGACTCCTTGGAGGTGATCAACGAGGACGACGACCGGTTCACCGGTCGGCTCGATCTCGAAAGGGTCGGATTGTTCGGCCATTCGACGGGTGGGGGAGCGGTGGTGGCGTTATGCCACTCCGACGAACGATGTACGGCGGCAGCGGGGTTGGACGCCTGGGTGGAGCCGGTCCCGCGCAACGTCATTGCCGACGGCCTCCCGCAACCGTTTCTGTCCCTTCGGAGCGAGGAATGGACCGCCTACGACAACGATCCGCTGCTGATCGATCTCTACACCCACGGCGACGCCCGACAATATCTGGCAACGATTGCCGGAACGGAACACTGGGATTTCGTCGTGATCCCACTGTTGACGCCGCTGGCTCCTCAACTGGGGCTCAAGGGTCCGATCAAGAGCGATCGCGTCATGGCGATAACGGATGATCTGCTGGTTTCGTTCTTCGACGGATACTTGAAACAAGGTACTCCCGTCGATATTGGCGAATTCGTCTCGCGCTACCCGGAGTTAACGGTCGAGGCCCGTCACGGGTAACTTATCCAGGGTTCGATAGGGACTAACGTCCCTAGGGACAAGAACGCGTGCCTTCTAGGCTTGCAGCACAAGAGAGGGAGTTGCATGAGCGATCAAGGCCCTGAGAGCCAAGACGAACACCTCGAGCCGGAGCCCCCGAAGCGAGAGACCAGATCGTTGTACCGGCACTGGTTGGCGGCGCTGGGCGGCGCGCTCATGCTGGCCGGCCTGCTGGCCTTCGTCATCCTCTTTCTGATCGATGCCACCTCCGATGTCGACAACCCGTACCGTTCGATCATCGGGTTCATCGGGGCTCCGATCATCGGTGTCGCCGGGCTGATTCTCTTCCTCATTGCGGTTCGTATCCAGATAGTGCGGGCCAGGAAGGCCGGCGAGAGGGTACGTTTCCGCCTGAATATCGAGCCGTCCGATCCACGCTACATGCGAAGCCTGTGGCTGTTTCTTGGTCTCACGGCAGCGTTTGTTGTGGTTTTTGCCTACGCGGGCTTTCGAGGATATGAAACCACCGACTCAGCACAGTTCTGTGGCGAAGCCTGCCACGAGGTGATGGGCCCCCAGAACGTCACCTATCACAATTCACCGCACGCCCGGGTCCCGTGCGTCGAGTGCCATATCGGCCCGGGAACCGGCTTCTGGGTGCGTTCGAAGATCGACGGTGTGCGTCAGGTGGTTGCCACGGCGACCGATTCATTCGAGCGGCCGATTCCTACTCCTGTCGTAAGTCTCCGACCGGCCCAGGAAACGTGCGAGGAGTGTCACTGGCCGGAACAGTTCTTTGGCCAGAAGTTGATCACACACAACTACTACAGGACCGACGAAGGCAGTTCGCCGTGGTCTGTCAGCCTCCTTGTCAACATCGGAGGTGGCAACGCTCAGCTCGGGGCGCTCGAGGGAATCCACTACCACATGTCGATCGACAACAAGATCGAATACATCGCATTAGACGACGAGCGTCAGGACATACCCTGGTTCCGATTCACCCACGCCGACGGGACGGTAACGGTCTACGAAGACCCGAACGCGGAGTATCCAGATCCCGACGACGAGGATACTGAAGTACGAACCTTCGATTGCATCGACTGTCACAACCGGCCCAGTCACGATTACACCCCACCGGCCGTTTCGGTCAACCTGGCGTTGGCGACCGGCGTCATCTCCAAGGACCTGCCGTTCATCCGCAAGGTGGGCGTCGACTTGCTCAATGCCGAGTACCAAACAACGGCCGAAGCGAATCAGGAGATCTCGGCAAATCTGCAGGACTTCTATGCCACCCAATACCCCGGGGACGTCGAAGCGTTAGCCGCGCAGATCGCGGAGGCGGAAGCTGCACTCCTGGATATCTATAACAACAATTTCTTCCCGGAGATGAGGACCGACTACCGGGCTCGTACCAACAATCTCAGTCACTTCGTCAACGATGGGTGTTTCCGCTGCCACGGCGGCAACCAGGTGAATGAGGTCGGGGAACCGGTCACCGCAGCGTGTGATTCCTGTCACGTGATCGTTGCCCAGGGACCGACCGACACAGTCGGCGAGCTCGAGAGCAATGTCGGCGGGTTGCCCTTTCAGCACCCGGAGAATATCGGAAACGCCTGGGAGGCCATCAACTGCACCCAGTGTCACAACCGCGAGTCGGGGTACTAGGTCCCCGTCGGAGCGGGAGTCGGTAGTCAGTAATCGGGTAGCCAGTCAAGGCATACCATGCTCGCGATCTGCGATCTGCGATCTGCGATCTGCGATCTGCGATCTGCGATCTGCGATCTGCGATCTGGAAACCGGGAACTGGCTTCTGGCTACTGGCTACTGGGAACTGGGAACTGGGAACTGGAAACTGGAAACTAGTTCTCCGGTGCCCCTGCGTCGATCCAGGCGGCGAGGTCCGCGACTTGCTGGTCGGTGAACTGTCCCGGGTGACCGCCGGCCAGCTGGCGGTTGTACACGACCGAAGCATCGGGATCGCCCGGCACAATTCCCGGACCCGAATTGCCGCCCTCGATGGTCAAGTCGTAGCTCGTCACGTTCAGGCCGCCCAGGGCGCCGGAGCCATGGCAGGCGCCGCACGAAGTGGTGAAGGCGGAGGCCCAGACGCCGTCCCAGGTTGTTCCACCGGAGCCCCCACCTCCGGTTGCCGGCGTCTCCGGAGCTCCTGACTCGATCCACTCCAGGATGGTGGCGAGTTCGGCGTCGGTGAATTGTCCCGGGTGGCCGCCGGCCAGCTGAAGTGTGTACACGACCGAAGCATCGGGATCGCCCGGCACAATTCCCGGTCCCGAATTGCCACCCTCGATGGTCAAGTCGTAGCTCGTCACGTTGAGGCCGCCCAGGGCGCCGGAGCCATGGCAGGAACCACAAGAGCCGGCAAGGAGCTGCGAAACGCCTGTTTCCCAACTCACCGCTCCGGCGGTTGGTGTCGTGGTGGTGGTCGCACCGGCCTCCGTGGTGGTCGTCGTCTCACCTGAAGGTTCCGTCGTCGTGATCAGCGGAACCGTTGCGTTCGGGCTGGGAACAAAAACCTGAACATCTTCCGGCGGATCGATCGTGGCGATGGCAGTTTCCTCGATCGTGACGAAAAGGTAGATCCCGGCGAGCATCACGGCGGCGACACCGGCGTAGATCGGGAGAAACACCCGCATCCTGCGTTTCTGCGTTGCCGGATCCGGGGGTTCTGGCACGTCACCGCTCTCGATCTTTGCGAGCTCCAGCGCGTGTTCCTCCTGCATCTGCTTGCGGGTGATGTAGCCGGTGAAGATCGTGGTGTTGAAGCTCCTCAGGTGAACGTGGTAGAAGTGCCACACGAGGATGGCCAGCACGGCCAGGAGCGCTTCACCACCATGGGCAGCCTTGGCAGCGGGAATGACCTGACCCGGCAGGTACTTGGCGGTAGCGATCGGGTTCCACAGCATGAAACCCGTGACGGTCATGACGAGGGTGCCCCAGACAATGGCCCAGTACTCGATCTTCTCTTCCCAGGTGAAGTGGCCCTGCGCCGGGTGCTCTTTTCTGAGGCCCAGGTTGTAGAGGAGGCCTTGAAAGGCGGCCTTCAGGTCTCCCGGACCGGGCAGCATCGTGCGCGGGGACCGCTTGACGAATACCTTCACCCCGACGGTGTAGACGTGATAGACGACCGCCAGCAGCAGGATGGTGGCGAAGATCCGGTGGATGATGCGGACCGTCTCGATGCCGCCCATCGCGGTGATGGCAAACTCCGAGAAGCCCGCCTGTGGCCACTTCTGGACGAGTCCGGTGAGGGCCAGAACCACAAACGTGATGACTTGCATCCAGTGCTCAACGCGGTCGGAGACCGTGAACCGGAGGAATCGTTCTTCGAGTTGCTCGGCCCGGTCCTGTTCGTCAAGCATGGCTCAACCTCCGGCGACGCGAGATGAGCTTCTTAGCGAGGTCAATCAGCACCCACACCAGCATGGCTCCAATGGTGACGGGGATCAGAATCCGGTAGAAGAGATTCACGAAGTAGACGAACGGGGTTTGCTCGAGGGTTGGGGAGTAGTGGCTCATCCATGAGGTCGGGAAGTTGGCCGTTGCCTCGGGATGGCATCGCTGGCACGTGCTCAGCAGAGTTCTCCCGGAAGGTCGGGCTGTCCGGGTTGTCGGCCGAGGCGATGTTGTGTACCCCGTGACAGTCGACGCAGACTGCTTTGTTGGTCTCCTGATCCGGCGCCGTCTCTTCGAAGATCACGACCGTTGTCCCGTGGAAATCTGCGACGTAGGTATCGAATACCTCGGTGGAGATGCCGTACTTCTCCATCAGCTCTTCGTCGGCATGGCAGTCGGCACAGATCTGCGGTGAGAAGAGATGGAATCCCGTTTCGGTCGGGCCACCGACTTCGTGGACCCCGTGGCAGTCTGTGCAGGTGGGAACGTCTGTGTTTCCCTCTTCGAACAGCGCCGCACCGTGCACGCTTTCCTCATAGACGGTGTAGATCTCGAAATGGCAGTTCTCACAAGTCTGCTGAATGGCGGTTCCGCGCTTTTCGGCCGGTTGGACGTTGTGCGCACCGTGGCAATCGGTGCATACGGCCGCTTCGACGTTCCCGGCCGCAAGGGCGGCGCCGTGCACGCTGTCGTTTGCTGCTGTGTACTGGGCGTCGTGGCAGGTTGCGCAGGCCGCGTAGTTGGCAACCGTGTATTCCCGGAGGTTCTGTGCTTCGATGGGAGCGTGGGGGTACTCGGAGATGTTGGTGTGGCAAAGGACACAGGACATGTCCAACCGACCGTGTACCGAGAACTGATAGGTATCCCGGTGAACGTTGATGTCGAGGATCTCCCCGGAGGGCAACTCGGGATTGGCCAGACTGATTCCGCTGATTTCGCCGTCGTGACAGCCCAGGCAGTACCCATTGTCGAAGCGGATGTCCTCTTCCGCGGTCGCTTCCGGGGTCTCTTCCTGTGCCCGTGCGGGTGAGGTTTCGACCGTCAGCAAACCGGCAAGCAAACCGGCTCCGGCCAGCGCCAGCCAAACCCATCGCCAACCGTTCTTCACCTGCAACCTCCCGAAACCTCGGTGTCTGGTGTGGCCATCCACGTCGAGCCTACGCTACAAGCAGGTCCGGCGAATCGACATAGGGTCGACAGTCCTCATTGGACGGGACTCTAGGGTGCGGAATTGGGACTCTCGAATTGGCGTCAGAGTCGATATTCGGCTGAAGCAATCCGGGACCGATTCGGACATTGAAGAGGGGCCGGAGAACCCGGCCCCTCTTCTCGTCGTTGTGAGCTCGCCTTCTACGGTCGGACCATTCCGCTGGTGCTGCCGCCGATGCTCTGGATGCTGTCGTACAACAGTTGGAGCACGTACTGGCCATTGTGGGCGAACCCTCCGGGGTCCTTGGCAGTGTACTGGTAGTTGTACGTCGCTTGCACGAGCTTCGGCGTCCAGGTGTTGTAGGCATTCGGGAAGATTGCCTCGCCCGGGTCGCTGGCGCCGTTGGCATTGGTGTCGATGAAGAAGTACGGGTAGGCGTGCGAATCGTACACGATTGCTTCGCTCCGCTCACGCCACCAACGTATGCGTAGATGGCTTCGAGCAATGCTTCTTGCATCGTCTCGATCTCGCCGGCGAGACCCTCGGTCTCGTCACCGTCACCGTCGAAGTCGCCTTCGGTGATCCGGATGGTTTCCAGATCATCGGCCGTAGCGACGCTCGGGTGGCAGCCACTGCAGGACTCGTACTTCACTTCGAGCGCATGGGTATCGTGGCAGTCCGTGCAGGTCTGCACACCGGAGACATGCTCGAACCGGCCGTTGTAGGTCTTGCCGTCGTACTCGTATCCACCCTTCACATCGGTGCCGAACAGCGTCGCGCCTGCTGCGAAGTAGTGGACGTTGACGAAGGACAGTGACTCATCGACCGTGTCGCCTGCCTTATCGGCGATCCGAGCATTCACGCTATTGGTAGAAGCCCGTCCCTGGTGACAGCTGATGCACAGCTGCATCTCCGGCGACGTGATGTCGTCCTCGAGGCTGACCGTGGCACCGCTCGGGAACTCGACCTCAGCCACCTCGGGGATGGCGTACGTCGAGTCGGTGTGGCAGGTCGAGCACAGGAACCCGTTGGCGGGTTCGGTCGAGATGTTCACACCCTCCGCCAGATAGGTCGGGAGACCATCGGCACTGTGGCACCTGGCACATGATGCCGGAACCACTGCCGGGTCGTCCTCGTCCCAGTGACGGAACGCCTCTTCGGAACCGGCGAAGTGACCGTGGTCGATCCGGTGCAGGTTCGACACGTCCCCGCCGAGATCCTCGATGGAGTCGTACATCAACTGGAAGATGTACTTCCCACCGTGGGCAAACGAACCCGGGTCCTTTTGGGAGACCTGGTAGTTGTAGGCGGCCCGCAGCAGCCGGGGTGTCCACGCCACGAAGCGTTCACCGGCATCGTCGAACCAGTACGGGTAGGAAGCCGCGTCGTACACGACCGATGCACCTTGATCCGTCCCATAGGCCTGGATTGCCGCATACAGAGCTTCCTGCATGCCGACCAGTTCGTAGTAGACGCCTTCGGCGATGTCCCCATCGCCGTCGTAGTCCACCAGCGAGCCCGGCATCCGCACGTCTTGAAGGTCCTCGATGGTGGCTACGCCTTCGTGACAGGCGGCGCACTCCTCGATCTTCAACTCGAGCGTGTGCGGATCGTGACAGTCCTGACAGGCCGAATAACCCTCCACGTGGACGAAGAAAGCGTCGTACAACTTGCCGTCGTACTCGTACCCGCCCTTCGCCTCGGTCCCGTACTTTGTGGCCGCAGCCGCGTAGTAGTGGATGTTGGCAAAGCTGAGGTCTTCGCTAACGGTGTCGTCATCGACTCCGGCCTCTTCGATGCGGGCATCGACACTGACCTTAGATTCCCGACCCTGGTGGCACTGCATGCAACGGGACTCGTCGCCGAGCCCGGTCAGCTCGATGCCGGACGGCATCAACACGCTGTCCATCGTCAACGTTACGGCGTTGTGACACGCTTCACATTGCACCGTGCTGCCAATCGGGTGGCTCTCGGCATCCATGGCGTTGGCGGCGGTACCGTCGGCGCCGATGAAGTCGAGATATCCAGGAGTTCCATGGCATTTCGCACAACTGGCCGGGACTACCGCAGGGTCGTCCTCATTCCAGTGCACGAAAGCCTCAGCCGCAGCATCATTGTGTCCGGATCCCTCCCAGTCGGCCAGGAATGGAATGGCCACCGTCGGCGTGTCCATGGGAGCTGCCGTGGTGGGTGTCACACCGTCCGAGGTGGTGGTGGTCGTGGTCTCATCGGCTTCCTCGTCGCACCCGACGAGGGCCAGTACAAGGAACAACGCAAGGAACCCTATGAAGAGGTATCGGTATCGTCGGCGCATGTGGTGCTCCCTCCCTGCGCGGGTTACTGGTGCTCTACTCTCCCAGATCAGGCATAGGCATGGGGACGTTCGCGTAGGGTCTTTCGACCCTTTGTCGGAATCGGGAAAAACAACCTTTGACATGCGGTTTTGTGCATGTATCGACAAGTCGTCGGGTTCATCTCCGACTGGCTGTCGATACCCGTGCGAAAGCACAAGAAGCTACCGATGAGAGGGCGACCGGGAACCAACCGGTCGAACGCCTAGAGATCCGGCGTCTCGCCTGCCAGTACTTGATCCAGGGCCCGCTGCAGAACCGCCCCGTTCACTTCCCCCGCGATCTTGCCCTGGATGATGCCGTCGGCGTCGATGATGTACGTCTCCGGCACCCCGAAAACGCCGAGTTCGATGATCGCCCGGGAATCCGGATCGATGACATAGCTGTAGTTGGTTCCCCGGCCGAATTCGTCGAGAAACGCTGAGGCTTGATCAGGTTCGTCCTGGTAGACGATCCCGAGGAAATGCACCCCCTGGTCTGCATAGGCAGCGGCTGTGCTCGTCAGGTCGTCGTGCTCCGCCCGGCACGGGAAACACCAGGACGCGAAGAAGTTGATCACCAGGACGGTGCCGCGCTGGTCGGCGAAAGCGAACGTCCCGTCCTGTTCGAGGTAGTCGAACGTCAAGTCGCTCACCGGCTGCCCGACCAGGGGTGAGTCAACCAGCCGCGGATCCTGGCCGAAACGGCTGTTGAAGACGTACACAAGAAGCGCCACCATGGCCAGAATCCCGACGATCGGTAGGACACCGCGCGGGATGCGCCGGGTTGCGATCGGAGCGTCGTGGTCGGTCATCCGCCGCCACCGTTCCTTGCCTCATTGAGGGCGGTCTCCACCTGGGACAGGATCATGGGCGGAAGGCCGGGGATCTCGGCCACTTCCTCCAGCCAGGGGAGCGCCTCCTCCGGGTCCTCGAGGCCGTACAGCAGGACAAATCCGAGAAACAGCTTGGTTTCGTCGTTGGTCGGATCGACGGTGAGGCTCGTCTGCAAGTACTGCTCGGCCGCCTCCGGCTGGCCGGTTGTGTACGCCATCCACCCGATGCGAGTCAACGCTCGTCCTTCTTCAGCCGGAGTCGGGTTGTTCTCGGCGATCGTCAGGTAGTGGTCCAGTGCTTTGCCGTAGTTTTCTTCTTCGAAGTAGCGGTCGGCCAGGGCCATTCGCATGGCGTTGATCGTGGGATTCTGGGCAACGACCGCTTCGAGTTGCTCATTGCTGACCGAGTTCGGATCGACCGTCAAAGCTCCGGGAGATTCCGACCCTGAGGCGGACGGCGCAGGGTCCGGGTCGATTTCGCCTGCTGCGAGGAAGATCGCTACCGACAGAGCGGCAATCACGATGACGCTGCCGACGACCGCACGGCGGGTTGATCGAGTCTTCATGCCGGAAGGCTCGTCGACTGCCGCGGTCTTCTTTCGGCTGGAAGCGGGGAGGGCTCCGATCTGCGCGTCGACCGCATCGACTTCTGCCTGGTAGTTGGCTCGCAGGGTGTCTGCCGTAGCCTGATCGATCTCGCCGGATTCAACCTGCTCGGCTAGTTCGGTCAGGTCGCGGAGGGCGATCTCGCGCCGTTCCTCGAGGTGCTTGCGATCAGTCATGTCCCGTTCCCGTCTTGGTTGGTTGGCGTCTGCGGCTCAGAATCATCCCGATGCCGCCGATGATGGCCGCTACCGGAAGCAGCCAGACGAGCAGGGTGCTGCCGGAGAAAGGAGGGTCGAGGAGAATCCCATTCCCGTACCGCGCCGTAAAGAAGCCAACGATCTGCGCGTCGGTTTCTCCTGCCGCCACCTTTTCCTCGACGATCTGCATCATGGCCCGCGAGGTCTCCGCCGGCGAGTCCCCGATAGCTTCGCCCTGACAAACAGGGCACTTGATCCGAGCACCGAGCGCGTTGACCCTGTCCTCTTCGGCGCTGTCGCCCATGATCAACCCGACGATGACGACCGCAGCCAGCACCGCCGTGATGGCCCACCCGCCCAGGCTCCGCGCTCTGCTACCCATCGCCGGATGTCCGGGCTTGTACGGAACGATCGGAAGCCGCTTTCTTGACCAATCTCGACCAAAGCACCGCAGCAGCAGCCACAAACCCGCCCACCCAAACCAGCCAGATGAACGGGAACCAAAATACGCCGAGTGTCACCTGCTGGGCATCGATGCTCTTCAGCGAGAGGTAGAGGTCACCGCCCCAGGAGGCGTCGACCTCCGGGGTCGCAACAGATTGGGTCGAGGTGGGGTACTGGTTGAGGCGAGGCTCGAGTTCGCTCACGACTTTCCCGTTTCTGGCGACCTCGACCTGCGCTCCGGTGACAAATCGGGTTGGCTCCTGCCGGGTAAACGGCGACACGTACGTGATATCGAATCCGGCGACCGACTCGGTAGCTCCGGGTGTCAGGGTTATGTCTGCTTCGACGGTGAGGTTGGCCGAGATGGCGATACCCAACGCCAGGATGGCCACCCCCAGGTGGGAGATTTGCCCGCCCCAGTAGCCGGCGTCGTTGCGCATGGTACGGAGGACTGCCGACGGCAGGGACATCTCGCGCTTCTCCGCGACGGTCCGGGAACTGACGAACAGGTTGCGGACGATCACGGACATGACGAAGAAAGACGCCAGGATGAACAGCACGAGCCAGGGGGTGCGGTACCCGAAGACGACGGCCAGCGCCGCTGCTCCCAATGCCACCCGGAGCGGGGTCTTGATGCGCTGCCAAACCACTTCCGGCTTGGCCGACCGATACGGTGTGATCGGTCCGACCCCCATGGCCAGCAGCAAGCCAAACGACAGCGGGACGGCCAGCCGATCGAAGAACGGCCGGCCGACTCCGACCTGGGACCCGGTGAACGCGTCGACGAACATCGGGTACAGCGTTCCGGTCAGCACTACGAACGCGAAGACGGTGAGCAGCAGGTTGTTGAGGAGGAACACGCCTTCCCGGCTGCCGAGAGAATCCAGGCGGGGAGAGGAGGCCACTACGTGTGCCCGGGCGGCGAACAAACCGAACGATGCGACCAGCACCACCATCAGGAACCACAGCAGGGCCGGCCCGATCGGGGATTGGGTGAAGCTGTGCACCGAGGTGATCACGCCCGAGCGGGTGAGGAAGGTCCCCAGGATGGTGGCGGCGAACGTGGCGATGACCAGCACGAAGTTCCACGCCTGCAGCATGCCACGGCGGGCTTGCACGACGGCCGAGTGCAGGAAGGCAGTGGCGATCAACCAGGGTATGAACGAGGCGTTCTCTACCGGATCCCAGGCCCAGTACCCGCCCCAGCCGAGCACCTCGTAGGACCACAGTCCTCCGAGCACGATGCCGGCGGTCAGGAATCCCCAGGCGATGAGCGTCCAGGTGCGGGTGCGGAGCAGCCACTCGGTTCCGCTTGCCCCGAGCATCAGGGCGGCCATGGCGAACGCGAACGGAACGGTCATGCCGACGTAACCGACGTACAGCATCGGGGGGTGCACAGCCATCAAATAGTGGTTCTGCAACAGCGGGTTCGGCCCGCGACCTTCGAGGGCGGCCAGCGAGTCCGCCCAGGGCCAGTGCGTCGCTTCGAGGCAGCCGATCGAGGCCGGCTGCACGCAGACCTCGAAGGGATTGGAAACGGTGGCCATGAGCACGAAGAAGTAGAGGGTGACGATGCCCATGATGGCCAGCGCCCCGGCGCCGAGCCGGTCCGGTTCCGTTCGCCTGGCGAAGCCGCGGTAGACCGTGTAGACGAACCCGGCCAGCACCAGTCCCCACAGGACGATGCTGCCTTCCAGAGCGGCCCAGGCCGAAGCGACCTTGAAGATGAAGGGCGTTGTGGTCGCCGAGTTGTTGGCGATGTACGAGATGGAAAAATCGTCGGTGAGGATTCCGACCTCGAGAGCGATCATCGCCAAGAGGGCGCCCCCGACCGTCGCGTAGACCGGCCACTGCAGCTTTGCGCTGGTGGCCAAAGCCGGGTTCCGCATCCCCCGGAAGCCCTGGATGATGATCCCGATCGAGCCTAGGGCCGCGACAATGATCGCCAAATAGCCGACAGTTGCAGTCATATCGCTACCTCAACTATCCGCAGGTGGGATGTAGGCGCCCTCGTTGTCTTCGTAGACGTATTCCTCATCGTGGTTGATGATCAGGGTGTCGGACTCGAAATGGTTGCCCGCCCAGGCACCTTCAACCACGACTCCGATGTTCTCCTGGAACAACTGCGGAGGAGCTCCGGTGTGGGTCACGTCGATCGATTGGTCTCCGTCGGTAACGACGAAGCTCACACCGCTGCCGGTTGTATCGATCGTTCCTTCGGTGACCAATCCTCCCAAGCGGAACCGTTCTCCGTCCGGGAAATCGGCCCGCTGGTCAACGGCTTCGGTCGGCGTCAAGTAGAAGACGAGGCTGTCGCCCAACGAACCAAACAGCATGAATCCAAGGGCAATCACGATGAGCCCGATGGCAGGGAGCACGAACCATTTGTAACGCATTGCTACTCCTCCATCCGGCGTCTGACTCTCCGGGTCCGCATCACCAAGGAGAGGGAATATAGGACCATGAAGCCGTACACGACTGCGTATCCGAAGATGACCCAACCATCAGACATCGCCGGGAACCTCCTTGAGTTCGGGGGCGGTGATCCCTGACCCGGCGAGTTCGAAATCGGCGATCGCCTCGGTCTCTTCGAGTTCATCTTCGAGTCGTGCCAGGCGAGTTCGCCACACCATGAACGCTGCATACACGATCGTGAATGCTCCCAGGTTGATCATCAATGCCCGCAGGAACTCGGGTTCGATCGGTGCGTCGGGTCGCACGATGGTGGGTCCCTGATGCAGGGTGCGGAAAAGGGTGACCGAGAAGTAGACGAGCGGCACCTGAATGAAGGCGACGATACCGAGAATGGCCGACCGGCGGGCGCGGGTTTCCGGGTCCGGGATACTGCGCCGCAGTGCGAGATACCCGACGTAGACGAAGAACATGATTGCCGTTGACATCATGCGGGCGTCGCTCCAGTCCCAGAAGGTCCCCCACACCGGGTACCCCCAGATCATCCCGGTCACCAACGCCAGAGCCGTGAAGAAGACCCCGACCTCGGCAGAAGAGGCCGCAATCCGATCCCAGATCGGTGTCTTCCGGACCAGCCAAACGCCCCCTCCGATCATCGTGACGGCGAACGCCACAAAGGCCAGCCAGGCGGAGGGAACGTGCACGAACATGATCTTGGCGAATTCGCGTTGGGTTCGCTCGGGAGGTACCGACATAGCAACAATGAAGCCGGTACCGATGGCCGCCACGGCGGCTGCGGTAAGGAACCGGTACGAACGTGTCTTCATCTGTTCGATTCCTCCAAAGGCCTCGCCGTTACGACACCGATCACGGCGACCGCCAGGTTCATGGTGGCCAGCAGCGTGATCCACAGCAGGATACTCGTCTCCTTGCGCAAAGCTTCGACGACCTGGGCAGACGCCAGCAGGAGTGGCATCGACAACGGGGCCACCAACAGCGGAGTCAAGGTGTTGCGGGTCCGCAACCCGGCGGTCACTGAACCGGCCAGCGTGCCGACGAGAGCCAGCCCGCTGGCAAGCAGGACGAGGACCAACAACAGCCACGGCCAGCCGGGAATCCGTCCCGGGTTGTACAAGAGAATGGTGACGGGAACGAGCACGATCTCGAACACCAGCAGCAACAGGGTGCTGGTGGCGGTTCGCCCCACGAACTTGGCCGCCGGGTCGGTGCCCAGCAGCGTGAGCAGCTCTTGCTGCGGGGGAGTGTCGGCAGCCGTCTGCCGGAATGCGACCAGCATGCCGAACAGCAGCGCCACCGACAGGAACATCCCGGGACCAACTTGGGCGAGCAGTGGACGGTCGGTCCCGATCGCCAAAGGGATGAGCATGAGGGCGACGGCCCCAAAAGGGATGGTGATGTACAGCGCTTCTCCGGCCCTGCCTTCGACGAGGAGGTCTTTGCGAGCTATCTCCCTGGCTTGCTGCCAGAACCCCCCGGCTTTCATGGCACTTCCGTTCGGTTCGCCAGAGTGCCGCCCTCGAGCTCGTAGGTGACGTTGACGAGGGGCAGCATCCGGTCCGGTTCATGGCTGACCAGTACCACCCCGCCGCGGCGGTCCCTGACATCTTGGACGGCGGCACGGACCAGGGCCTGGGCTGCTTTGTCGAGGCCGGCGTGGGCCTCGTCGAGCAAGAGAAGCTCCGGTTGGATGAGCATCACCCGGGCGAATTCGACCCGTCGTTGCATGCCGTGCGAGGAGTGGTCGGCGCGTCGGTTCTTGGCGCCTCCCAGCCCCACCAGCTCGAGGGCGCGATCCGCCCCTTCGGTTCCCGCTCCGGCCAGTCGGGCTACGAAAGTCAGGTTCTCGATGAGGGTCAGTTCTCCCCACAGGCCGGGGTGATGACCGAGCAAGGCGATGCGCTTGCGAGCCGCCGGCATGCCGCCCGATCCAACCTGGGCACCCAGCACGGTCGCCTCACCTACCGAAGGCTTCAGCAGCGTGGCCAGAATTCGCAAGAGGGTTGACTTGCCGGAACCGTTCGGGCCGATGATCCCGACGACCTCGCCCGGGTCGATGCGCAAGTCGACGCCGCGGAGAACCGGCATCCGGCCAAAGCGGACCCCGACCCTCGATAGACGTGCGATTGCCGTTACGTTTGCCACAGCGGGGGAGTGTAGGTGGTGGCGACTCAGTGGTAGTCCGTTGCATCCAGGCAACAGAAACGAAGCCTGTTTGGCCGACTTCGTGCGGAGGGCGGTGCTATAAAGGCGGAAGGGTCTCGCGAGGAATCCGAGAGGGAGGTCTCTGATCACTGAAGACTCCGAACTGCCCGTTGCATCTGATGGATCTGCACCGGTCTCCAGTCCGAAATCCGACACTGAGGCAGAGGGGGTTTCCCGGCGCAAACTGTTGATCGGGTCGGTCGGCGTCATGTCCGGGGCCATCGCTGCCGGCGTCGGAGTTCCTGCGATCTTCTACATCGCAGGGCCTGCTCAGGAGCAAGGAGGCGAACAGGAATGGATCCGGCTCGGTTCCGTCAGTTCGGTTGAGCCGGGAGCGCAGACCCTCATGAAGGCGACCGTTGAGCGCCGAGCCGGTTATCTCACGACCACAGAGGAACTGTCGGTCTTCGTGTCCACCGAGAATGGATCCGAGTTCATAGCGTTGTCCAACATCTGCACCCACCTCGGGTGCCGGGTCCGTTGGGTCGAAGAACAGGGTGGGTTCTTCTGTCCGTGCCACAACGCCATCTTCGGGCCGGACGGTTCGGTTCAAACCGGTCCGCCGCCTCGACCACTAGACCGTTTCGAAACCAAGATCGAGGACGGCCAGATCTTTATCAGGAAGACTTGATATGGTATCCAAACTCGGTGAATGGCTCAACGAACGGACCGGTTGGCGCAGCACCTATTCGGCCGTCTTCCTCCGCAAGATCCCGAAGATCAACTGGGCCTATACACTCGGCAGCGCCACCCTCTTCGCCATGGTCATCCAGATCGTGACGGGGATTCTGCTCACCCTGTACTACGTTCCCGAACCCCAGCAGGCGTATGCCAGCGTGAGCTACATCACCAACGAGCTTCCGTTCGGGTGGTTGATCCGGGGTCTTCACCACTGGGGGGCCAGCGCCATGGTCCTGCTCGTAGTTCTCCACATGATCCGGGTCATCATCTACGGCGCCTACAAATATCCGCGTGAGTTCACCTGGATCACCGGTGTGGCGCTGCTCCTCTTGACATTCTCGTTTGGCTTCACCGGATATCTCTTGCCGTGGGATCAGCGTGCCTATTGGGCAACCGTGGTGGGGACCCAGATCGGCGAGGTCACGCCGGTGGTGGGCGACACGCTTCGGGCCGTCATGCTGGGCGGCGAAGAGATCTCCGGGTTGACCCTGACCCGTTTTTACGGTGCCCACGTATGGGTGCTGCCATCGTTGCTCCTCCTCTTGGTGGGCATTCACCTCTTTCTCGTGATCCGCAACGGCATAACTTCTGTGCCGAAGCGAGGCGAGTAGCACCATGAAGAGACAGGAAGAACACGAGGAATACCTGAGAGCGTACGAGGAGCAAAAGAAGAAGGGCGTTCCCTTCTGGCCGGACATCATTTTCAAAGACGCACTGGTTGCATTCGTACTCTTCGTGATCCTCGTGGGGCTCGCCTACTTCCTCGGTGCCAGCCTGGAGGAAATCGCCGATCCGAGCGATTCGAATTACACCCCCCGGCCCGAGTGGTATTTCCTCTTCCTCTTTCAGCTGCTGAAGTTCTTTCCGGGCGACCTCGAGGTCATCGGGGTCATCGTGCTGCCGGTCATCGCCATCGCCTTCCTGATCCTGCTTCCCTGGCTGGATCGGTCAACAAGAAGGCACCCGTCGAGCCGCCCCGTCGTCACCGGCATCACGGTTGCAGGAATCGCCGCGGCGGTCTTTCTGACCGTCCAGGCCGTCGAGGAAGCCCCACCCCCGGGTGGTACCACCGCAGAAGGTGATCGGGTCGCGGTGCTCTATGTTGACAACTGCGCCGGCTGTCACGGGTCCACCGTAGGCGTCGCTCCGGGCACCGACCTCTTCGCGGTCATTTCGGCCGGGACGCACGAAGGGATGCCGTCGTGGAACTCCGACCTGTCTGCGGACGAGATCGATGCCCTCGTTGGTTTCATTCTGGCGCCCCGCGGCAATGACGTATTCGCGAGTCATTGCGCCGAGTGCCATACCGCAGAGCAGCTCATTGAGGCCGACGCAATTGAACTGCGCAACGCCCTGGAGGGCGGTTCCACCTACCCCGCCCACATCGATCTGGATGTTCCCGAGTGGTCGGAAGTGTTGACCAGCGCCGAGCAGGGGCAGCTGCTCAACTTCCTGACGGCTCCGAGCGGCCAGAGACTGTGGACCCAGCAGTGCTCCTCCTGTCATGGCCGATCCGTGGCGTACGCCGGTACCGAAGCGGAACTTCGTGAGGTCGTCGTCCAGGGCGGCGGGCATCTCGATATGCCGGCTTTCGGTTCCACACTGGGCGAAGCGGATATCCAAACGCTGGCCGAGTATGTCATGAACCCGGCCGCAACTCCGGCGGGCGAGCAGCTGTTCGCCCAGAGTTGCACTTCCTGCCACGCGCAGACCATTCCGCGTGCCGGGTCGCTCGAGGAAGCTGTACAGGCGATTGCCGCCGGCGGTGCGCACGAGGATATGCCGGTCTGGGGTGAGATTCTGACCGACGAGCAAATCGATGCGCTGGTCGCCTACATTCTCGAGGCCGCCGAGGCGCCCGATCTGGCGGCCGCTCAGGAGCTCTACCTTCAGAACTGTGCTTCCTGTCACGGAGAGCTGGGTGAAGGCGGTCCTAACCCGTCCCGCGCGGGTGACATCATCGCTCCGATCAGCACGGCCGAATACTTGCGAACCCGGGACGATCAGACGCTGCGGGCGATCATCGCGCAGGGTCAGCCCAATTTTGGTATGTCGCCGTTCGGCGATTCCTTTGGTGGACCGCTCAACGATGAGCAGGTGGATGCGATCGTGGCCTTCATGCGGGCCTGGGAAGCGAACCCGCCGGTGGATCTGCCTCCTGAGGTACCCGAGGTTCCGCAACCGACTGCCGGCGGGCGGGAGGTTTACGCTCAATTGTGTTCCCAATGTCACGGAGCGAGTGGCGAAGGAGGAGTAGGGACGGCACTCGGCGATGCGGCCTGGCAAGCGGCCAACAACGACCGGGCGATCTTCGATGCCATCAATCTCGGCCATGAGGCAACGGCGATGATTGCCTGGGGTGAGATCTTGACGTCGCAGCAGATCGAGCAATTGGTGGAGCACATCCGCACGCTGGACTCCTCCGGATCTACCGCCGGGTCCCCGACTTTTGTTGCGGATGTGCTGCCCATCTTCCAGGCACACTGCACCGCCTGCCATGGCACGCTCGGCGGATGGACCGGTACGACCTACGTCGACGCGCTCAACACCGGTCGAGGAAGCCCGACGATCATCCCCGGTGATCCGGACAACAGCCGGCTGGTGCAGACCATGATCGGCGAGCATCCAGATGGGATCATCATGCCACCCGCCGGTCTGCTCCCGGACGCCACGGTCCAGATCATCATCGATTGGATCGCGGCAGGCGCCCCCGAGCGGTAGATAGGCCTTCGGGATCGAACGGACAGATTCTGCTTTCCTCAAGCCGGATGGTGCTTCGTGCCGATGATATCCACGTAGCCGACCCGGAGCAGCCCCCGTGGAAATCTCTTGCCTCGAACACCATCCGGAGTCTGGTTGGACCGAAGCGTTCCCGAAGATCGATGAAACTCGACGGACGGTGGTTCTCGTCTTCGGGGCGGCGGCCGAATATCGAGACTGTTTCGGTCCCTTCCGGGAACTCTCCGCGGCCTTTCCCGGCTCGGTCATGGCCGGCTGTTCGACGGCCGGCGAGATCGCCGGTACCAGGGTTCAGGACCATTCGTTGTCGGTGGCGATAGTCGAGTTTGCGTCGACCGGGGTACGGTTCGCATCGGCGCCGTGTGGACCGGATGATGATTCGTTCTCAGCCGGTGCCGCCCTCGGTGATCGGCTCGACGAACCGGACCTGGCTGGGGTATTGATGCTCTCCGACGGTTTGCACGTCAACGGATCCGAATTGGTGCGTGGCATCACCAACCGGCTCGGGCGATGTGTGCCGGTGACGGGAGGCCTGGCCGGAGACGGTGATCGTTTCGAGCGTACCTGGGTGCTCATCGACGGCTTGCCCCGCGAAGAGTTCGTTTCGGCGGTGGGTTTCTACGGAGACGCAGTCACCTTCCATCACGGGTCCCAGGGCGGATGGGACATCTTCGGTCCCGAGCGTCTGATAACGAGGTCGCAAGGCAATGTGCTGTACGAACTCGATGGGCGGCCCGCACTGGAGCTTTACAAGCAATACCTCGGGGATCTTGCCGATGGACTACCGGCGACGGGCCTGCTCTTTCCGCTGGCGGTTCGTCAAGATCCCGATGATCGGTTTCTCGTCCGGACGATTCTGGCGGTCGACGAACAGGAACAATCGCTCACGTTCGCGGGTGACGTCCCGGTCGGCAAACGTGCTCAGCTCATGCAAGCGAACTTCGACCGCCTCATCGGCGGGGCGGAGGAAGCCGCCCACCAGGTAAGCAACGGCTCCGCCGGACCCGTCCTGTCGGTTGCCATCAGTTGCGTAGGGCGGCGACTGGTTCTTGGTGATCGAACTGAAGAAGAGGTGGAAGCCACGGCCGGGTGGCTGCCGCCCGGGAGCCACCAGATTGGCTTCTACTCATACGGCGAGATCTCGCCCTACTCGGACGGGACTTGCGATTTGCACAACCAGACCATGACCCTCACCACGCTGAGCGAGAGCATGTGAACCCGCTCCTAGCCCGCCAGCTTCGTCGGTTGGGGTTAACGGAATCTGCCCCTCCGGACGACCCGGTGGTGTGGAAGCGTCTGCTGCAGCGAATAGAACAGTCCTACGAGGACTCAGAGAAGAACCGGTACCTCCTGGAGCGCTCGCTGCAGATCTCATCACGAGAGATGCGAGACCTCTACGACGAGTTGAAAGAGCGGAGTGAAGAACGTGCACGCGAACAGGAGATACGACTGAAAGCCGTCGTGGACTCGCTCAGTGATGGGCTCTGCACGTTGGACCTTGACGGCCATGTGACTTTCGCCAACCCTTCCGCGATAGAGTTGCTCGGACTCGCTCCTGATGCTCTCGAGGGCAGTGACATCCTCTCCCGGTTCCGATTCCTTCCGGACAACCCGGTAGAGGAGATTGAACCGGTCGAAGTCTTGGAGTCAGTTGTATTGGGTAACCGCTTCACCGACGACACGGCCCTTCTGGAGACGGCAGACGGGCGAGTCATTCCGATTGCATGTGTCTTCAATCCAATTCGCAACGGGCACGGAGTGCGCAGCGTGGTCCTCTCGTTCGGTGATCTGACCGAACGCCGCGAGGCGCGCGAGGCCATTCGCCGTACCGAACAGCATTACCGCACCCTGTTTCATGCCCTCCCCATAGCCGTCTATGAGGAGGACTTCAGCGCCGTGGGACGGTGGCTCGATCAGCTTCGTGTCGATGGGGTCGAAGATATCCGCAGCTACCTCGAGTCGAATCGCGACGAGCTTCGTGAGGCGATCAGTCTGATCAACGTGCGAGACGTCAATCCGGCCGTTCTCGACCTCCTGGAAGCCGACGATCCAGAGGAATTGCTGGGGCCCCTCAATCCCCGCGTGTTCACCGAGGAAACCCTGAACTCCATGATGGAGCAGATCATCGCCATCTGGGAGGACCGCGATTCTGTGTTGATGGAGTTGACCGGCACCACATTGCGCAACAACCGTCTGGACGCGATCTTCCAGTGGTCGGCCAGTCGCATCGGTGGACGGCTCGACCTTTCCAAGGTGCTCGTGGCGGTGACCGACATCACCGCCCGCAAGCTGGTCGAAGACCAGATGGCGAGCCTGGTTCGTTCTAAAGACGAATTCCTCGCCAGCGTCAGTCACGAACTGCGCACCCCGCTCACGGCGGTGTTCGGGAGCGCGGAAGTCCTCAGCCAGGAATGGGATCGACTGTCCTCTGAGGACCGGCTCGAACTCGTCGGCTACATCGCCTCGGAGAGTCGTGACCTGACCCATATCGTTGAAGACCTGCTCGTGGCGGCCAGGGCCGATATCGGCAATCTCACGGTGAAAGTCCAGCCTATGGACGTGCGGACCGAAGTCGAGGCTGCACTGCAGGCAGTGCGCTCGGACGCCGGCGAACGAGATATCGATCTCGAATCCGTCCGGGGGCAGGTCGTCGCAGATCCTCTCCGTTTCCGTCAGATCGTCCGAAATCTCCTCACCAACGCGTTTCGGTACGGCGGTTCACAGGTGATGCTCAACACGCGATTCGTCGACGGCTACCTGGTGCTGGCCGTCAACGACGATGGAAAAGGTGTTCCTCTCGACCAGCAGGAAGCCATCTTCGAGCCTTACCACCGGGCACACATAGCCCAGGGGGTGCCCGGTTCGGTGGGATTGGGGTTGACCGTCGCCCGCCAACTGGCCCTGCTCATGCACGGCGACCTCCGGTATGTCCGATCGGGCGCGGTATCCACGTTTGAGCTGCGGCTCCCGGTCGAGGCGGGCCGCCCGGATCACTGACCGGCCGGCCGGGCGCGGAGCCCGGCGAAGAGCATTCCGACGATCCCGATCACGATGCCGGCAACGTACCATCCGATCGGACCCGATCCCAGCGAAGGGCGCAGCGGCTCGGTGGCCAATCGGATGGCGCCCGCGATAGCCAGGGCCAGTGCTCCGACCACCCCGGCGGAACCGCGTCCCCGTTGAAGCTTCCAGAGCAAGGTCAGGCCCGCCGCCAGAAACAACAGCGCGGCATAGATCTCCACGGGATGACGGGTGATCCGGCTGCCCTCCTGAGCCAGCGCCCACGGCAAGGATGAAGCGGTGCCCAGGCACGCGCCCCGGTACAGGCAGCCGGCATGCCAGCCGGCCAGCCCGGCCATGGCGGCGGGTCCCAGGGCATCGATCGTTGCGGCCAACCGGCGGCGAGACGTGAGCGAAACGAACGTCAGGGCACCGAGGGAGGCAAAGCCGGTGTCGACTCCACTGCGCACGATGAGGACGTCAACCGGATGCGTGAAAGGGCTGGTACCGGACAGGACCATGGCTGCCAGCCGACCGGTTATCAAACCCGAGACCGCGGCCCCCAGAATGAGATCGCTCAGGCTGCCGGTCTCCGCCGGAATGAGACCGAGCGCCTTTTCCCATCGGGCCATCAACAGTGCAGCACCGACTCCGGTGGCCGCCGCCCACAGCAACGTGAATTCCATCAGGGGTTCTCGGCCCGGTTGAGCAACTCGTCGATCTGCAGCGCCAGCATTCTCTCGTCGATGACGCCCGGTTGATAGTGGACCAATGCTCCACCAGGAGCGAAGAAGTAAGTCTGTGGAACTCCCGTGCCACCCAACGCCGCCGGGACCGATCTGGAAGCATCAAAGAGGTTCTCGAACGAAATACCGAACTCGGCGATGAATTCTTGAGCGCCGCTCTGTGTGTCGGCAACGTTGACGCCGATGAATCGAACCTGATCGCCGAACTGGTTGAAGGCACGCTCGAGCAGTGGGGCCTCGGAGCGACAGGGGATGCACCATGACGCCCAAACGTTGATAACCACGGGCCGGGTCGATGTATCGAGCAGAGCGGCCATCTCCTCAGCGTTGGTGGAAGTCAGCGCCGCCGCCGGCTGAGTCTCTCCTGGTGTGCAGCTCGAAAGGACAACCAGGAACGCGGCGAGTATGGCGGCGCGGGGTGAGCGTGACATCCGGACCGCATCGTAGGGCGGGGCAATAGCTACCTAGTATGTTGTCTAGCGATGGCTCCAACACGACACGTACTTGCGATGGTGCTGGCCGGAGGTGAAGGCAAGCGCTTGTTTCCCTTGACCAGGGATCGGGCCAAACCGGCGGTTCCCTTCGGCGGCCAGTACCGGCTCATCGACTTTGCCCTCTCGAACCTGGTGAACGCCGGATTTCGCCGGATCGTGGTGCTCACCCAATACAAGAGCCATAGCCTCGATACCCACCTCGCCCAGACGTGGCGGTTGTCACCCATGCTCGGCTACTACGTGGCGCCCGTACCCGCCCAGATGCGGCGCGGTCCGCACTGGTTTGCAGGATCGGCGGATGCGATCTTTCAGAACCTCAACCTCATCCGTGACGAGGAACCCGACTATGTCATCGTCTTTGGAGCCGATCACATCTACCGGATGGACCCCGGTCAGATGCTCGACCAACACATCGAGAGCGGAGCGGCGGCCACCGTGGCAGGAATCGAAGTTCCTATCGCCGAGGCGAGCGCCTTCGGAATCATCGACGCCGACAAGAACGGTCAGATCAAGTCATTTCTCGAGAAACCGGCCAAGCCTCCCCACATTCCCGGCAATCCAGATCTGGCTTTCGCCTCGATGGGGAACTACATCTTCTCCACGGAGGCGCTGATCGAAGCGGTCGTGGCTGATGCCGAGGATGAGAAATCCAAACATGACATGGGCGGAAGCATCATTCCGATGCTCGTCGACAAGAAACAAGCCTGGGTGTACAACTTCAACAACAACATGGTTCCCGGCCAAACGGAGCGCGAGTTCGGCTACTGGCGCGACGTTGGGACCCTTGATGCTTATTTTCACGCCTCGATGGATCTCGTGACCGTCGATCCTGTGTTCGACCTCTACAACGAGGACTGGCCCATCCTCACCTGGCTCTATCCCCATCCGCCGGCCAAGTTCGTGCACGACCACGAGGGGCGGCGCGGCATGGCCATGGAGTCTCTCGTCTCTGCCGGGGCCATTGTTTCGGGAGCTACCGTCCGGCGTTCGATTGTTTCCCCGGATGTCCGATTGCACTCCTACGCGCTCGTTGAGGATTCCGTCCTGTTCAGCGGCATCGACGTGGCCCGCGACGCGGTCGTGAAGCGGGCCATTATCGACAAAGGTGTGGCGATACCGCCCGGATACCAGATCGGTGTCGACCCTGTCGCCGATCGTGAGCGCTTCACCGTTTCGGACGAGGGCATCGTCGTCATCGGCAAAGGCGACAAGCTGGACTAGCTGTCAATAATCAGTTTCCAGCCGCCGGCTACTGGGAAACCCGAGATCCTCGTTCTCCAACGCGATTGATCCCGGGACGACCCGGGATCAATCGGTCACAGCGGGGGAGGTTCAGCCGGTGACGGTCAGGGCAAGGGTTCCATCGAAAGTCTTGGTCTGGCCGCCCTTGGTGTACGACACCTTAAGGCCCAGGTTGTACGTTCCCGGGGCAGCGCCGGTCGTGTCGACCCGGATGGCGGCGAAATCGGTTTCGTTGTCCTCGAGGACACTGTTGAAGAAGAGGCTCGTCGACGTTTTGGCACTCGGGTAGCCGACGGCCAGTCCGGCCGGATCGGAAACCACGACGTCGAAGCCCTCAACCATGGGGGCCAATCCGGTGAAGTCGATTTCCATCCAGGCGGAGTCGCCGCTTGGGATCGAACCAAGCGAGTCGGTCACTTGAGCGACGTCCTGGTCTGCCTCGTACTCCGCCACGGGAACCGTCACGTCGAAGTCGGCCTCGACGGTTTCGCCGTCGGCTTCGTACGTGACGAACAGCTTGATCTTGAACTTCTTGGTCTGGGAATAGGGAACGGAAACCTGCAAAGCGGTGAAATCCAATTCCTTCTCAGAGAGCACGTGGCCGTTCATCAAGCCGGTGAACCCCGGGGTGTTCTCGGGATAGGTCACCTCGACACCGCCCGGCGCCTCGGCTACGACTTTGAAATTCGTGACATCTCCGCCTTTGCCTTCCCAGTTGACGGCAACCCAGGAAGTGTCGCCGGCGACGATGGTGGCGGTCTTCTTGGTTTTGAGGTTTGCCTCCGGCCCTTTGGCGACGGCCGGGGAGGCGGTTCCGATCACCAGGAGGGCGGCAATTGCTGCGGTGATGATGCGATGTTTCATACTTCTAGGATCGGCTGCGGCGAGGTCAATTCTTGATTACTAATGAACGGGCGCACCAAGGGACTAGTCCTCTCCGCAGTACGCGTCGTACTCGGTGAGCACCTGTTCGCGCAGGTCGATGCGGGTTTCCAGCTGAGCTTTGAAGGTGTCATATTCGCTCCGGCTCAACCCGTGGGGAGTGAGCCGTTCCTCGAGAGCCTGATTCATGACTCCCAGATCGGAGAACGCGAAACGCTGTACGTCGCACATCCAGCGAGCTTCGATCGCCACGAGAAGATCGTCGCCCTCGAGACCGGCGTTGAGCTCCGGCGGCGGCAAGGGTTCGGAGGAGAGCTGCAGGCCGGAAACGGTGGTTGACGTCACGGCAGCCTGCCCGGTAGTCGTCGTGGCGGAGGAGTCCTGACCCGATCCCGAGCACGCCGGGATCAGCAGGAGCCCGAGGACGAAGAGCACCGTCGCTCGCTTTTTGTTCATTCGTTGCGTCTCCGGTTCGTTCTCATAGGTATCGGGGTCCGGGTGGGTCCGCCTGAGTGTTTGTTCTCGGCGGTAGTGAAACTCGGATCAGCCGACGGGTTCAACGACCACAAGGGTGACTGATCCCACCAGTTCATCCATCGAGGCGTCTTTCCGGTACGTCGCCCTGATCGCGATCTCATAAGTGCCGGCCGGGATGTCGTACGCATCAACGCGGAACCGGGCCACGTCGGTTTCACCGTCCTCGAGCCGGGCATTGTGGTGCAGGCTGGTCGAAGTACCGTCGGCCGGATAGACGATGGGGAGCCCGCCGCCGTCCGTCACGGTCAACTGGAAGTCGTCCAGGCGCGGCGCCAACCCAGCATAGGAAACCCCGACCCACGCGCTCTCGCCAAGTGTTACCTCGCCGAGCGATGCGGTGACCTGTTGGAGGTCTTCGCCGCCGGTGTACTGAATGACCGGTACCCGGACGTTGAACACGTTGTTTCTCTCTTTGCCGTTTCGCTCATACGAGAGGGTGAACTGAAGTTTGATGTCTGTCCCGGCCGCGTAGGGGACGGTTACGTGGACGGCCGTGAAGTCGTATTCGCCGTCGGAGAGGGTGTCGTCGGCCCAAAGCGATGTGTAGCTCCCGGTGTTGTCCGGGTACCGGACCTCGACTCCGGCCTCAGGCTTTTTGACGACGAGCCGGAAGTTCTCAACATCCCCGCCTCCGCCGTGCCAATTCAGCGCGATCCAGGCGCTATCTCCGGCGACGATGGCCGCCGTCTCGTAGTTGGTCAGCACGACATCCTTCTCGACGTCGGGTTTGGGGGCGGCCGCCGCCGGCGAGGCAATACCCAGGATGAGGGCAAGGACCATGAGGAGAGCGAAGGGAATGCGCATATCCTGGAATATCGGTCGATGCCTATGGAAACCTTGAGGTCGTTTGGTGCCTATGAACCTGTATCGCAGTACTCGGCGAATTCAACGGCAACTTCGGCGCGAAGGTCGGGCTGGTCGGTGAGATCATCCTTGAAGGCCCGGTACTGCTCGGCGGTGACGGCGTTGCCGGCCAGGCGAGCGTCGAGCTCGGCCTGGATGTCTCCAACCTCGTCAAAGGTGAAGCGCTGGACGTCGCACATCCACCGGCCTTCGATGGAGGCAAGCAGCGCGGAGTCGTACGACACGCCACAACCGGCCAGCAGGAGGGAAGCGGCAATGATGACGCTCGTGGTTCGCTTGCGGATCATTCCGTAGGTATCGGACGCTGCCCGGGTGGTCTTGACGAAAAGGCAGCTACTGCTTGAACCGCTGCATCGCTTTCTCGATCTCGTCCCAACCGACCGAGAGCGCCGAAGTGTCGTTGCGAAGCGCGGTGAGGGCGGCCTCCCGGAGCATGCCATCGAGATCGGCGAACGACAGACCTTCGGTCTTCTGGGCGAGCTGATCGAGATCGACACCCTCGGAAAAGGGAACATCAGAAAGGCCCAGGAGCGCTCTTCTGCCTTCGACCCCCGGCAAGCCAAGCTCGATGTGGATCTCGAAACGCCCGGCTCGCAACAATGCGGGGTCGATCAGGTCCTTTCGGTTGGTGGCTCCGATAACGGCGACATCGCCACGCTCGGAAACTCCGTCGATTTCCGTCAGCAAGGCGGCCACGACCGAATCGGTAACCGAAGTCGAGGACCTGCCTCGCACGGGAGCAAGGGCGTCCACTTCGTCGAAGAAGAGGATTGCCGGGGCCGCGGCCCGGGCACGGGCAAAAACCTCCCGGACCCCGCGCTCGGACTCGCCGACGAACTTGTCGAGTAGCTCGGCACCCTTGATCGAGAAGAAGGCGGCTCCCGACTCGTGGGCGAGCGCCCTGGTCACGAAAGTCTTGCCGGTGCCGGGGGGACCGTGCAGGAGGATGCCACGGGGTGGTTCGATCCCCATGCGGGAGAAACGCTCCGGCTCGGTGATCGGCCAGATAACGGCTTCCGTCAGGCGTTGCTTGACTTCCGTCAGGTTGGCGACCCGCTCGAACCCGTAGGACGGGATGTCTCCCATCGGAACGGATCCCAGGGACGGTGAGGTGCCGTCGAGGGCATCGATCATCAGTTCGGTGGTCACTTTGCCTCTCGTGCGGGCGACGACCGCAGAGGCGTGCACGACCGACGCGACGATATCTGCCCCGGAGAACCCCGCCGTTCGAGAAGCCAGCCGATCGAAGTCCAGATCTTCGGAGGGTACTCTCGACAGCGCCGCATCGAACAGCAACCGGCGTCGATTGAGGTCGGGGGGCGGGATGCTGAGGATGCGAGGCAGGAGAGGCGAGCGGACGATCGAGTCATCGAGGTGACCGACCGACGCCACACCCAGCACGCAGGCGAGTCCCTGCTGTTCGGCCACCGCGTCGAGGAACCAGCGCAGGATGGCGCTCACCTGCGTACGGAACGGGGCGAGGCCTTCCTCTCCGGCAACGGCCTCCAAACGGTCGACGAACACCACCGCCGGGGTCGCGGTGTTCTTGGCCTTTTCGAGGAGATCGAGGAGCCGCTCCGGTTTGAACACGAGATCCAGCGAGACCTCATGGACACGGGCTCCGGCAATCCCGGCGGCTGTAGTCACCAGTTCGGATTTCCCGCACCCGATCGGACCTTCGACGATGACCCCGGCCACATGGGGCAGGCCCCAGGCGGACGGCAGGTCCTGGGGAGAGGTGAGCAATGAGAACCAGCCGGTCAGCATCTCCAATTCAGTTTCAAGTCCGGCCAGAAGCGCCTCGGTGGTGGTCGGCGCTCCCGGTCTAGCCGGAGCAGCGGAAGATGCAATCTCCGGGGCAACCATCGGGGCGCGGGCAGCCTCGGCTTCGCTCACGAAGCTCGTCGCCATGCCGACCGTTGCGGCCGGGTCGGGGTCGACCTCAGCGATCCGGATTTCCACGGGTGCGCCTCCACCATCGCCGTACGCAGTGTCGACGGTGATCTGATCACCGGTGCTGACCGGTCGTCCCTGCAACCCGTGGACCAGGGTGCGCACCTCGAGTGGGAGTTGTTCTCCCTCGATCACGACCCGGCGAGCGGTCGGCAGGATGGCCCGTTTTGCGTCGACTCCCTGCCCGGCGGTCAAGCCGGCGTTTTCGATGGCCTGGGGGCCAAGCAGGAGGGCAGTGGGTTCCGATGTTTCGCGTGGGCGAACCAGTACATGAGAACTGCCCACGGCGATGATGCCACCACCGGGCATGCCCATGGCAGCCAGGAGGGTGCGGTCGGCCCCGGCCACGGGGTCTCTACCGGGTCGAACGGTGAAGCGCATGTGCGCATGGTAGATGGCAGCGTCCGGCTCGGTGTCGTGTCTCAGGCAACCAGATGCAGTTCGGGGATGCGGGCAACCGGCATGTGGAGCGGCTGAGAAGCATCGATCAGCAGCGCCCCGGAACGCGTCAGCCATTGCCAGATCAGGTGCGCCTCTTCGGCGTCCTGTACGGTGGGCGGAACCTGTGGCCAGGCCGATTCCAGGTCGCCGGCCGGGAAGAAGGCCGGCCGGTTGCCCCCGGACCAGGCGAAGGTGAGCCGGCCCCGCTCGATGATCGCCCCATCTCCGCCTGCGGTTTCCGTCCACAGCAATCCAGCCTGGTTGAGGGTCTGCCACGCTCGCCGGCGTTCCAGGGACCGGGCGAGGGCCCGGTAGCGATCCCGCATCCACCCGGCTTCTTCGAAGCGCTGCTGCAGAGCCAGATCGGTCATCTTCTCCTGGAGCGGCGCGAGGAGAAGCTGCGGATCGAGCTCGATACCCGCCAGCAGCCTCTCGACGACGGGCCGGTAATCGGACTCGGACAGCGAACCGTCGCAGGGGCACACCGCAACTCCCAGTTGAGCGAATGCGCATGCGCCCCCTTTGGTACCCGGCCGCCCCGAACAACGGCGGATGGGCACGGCATCCCAGAGGGAGGTCATGACGAGTTCTGCACTGCGGCGGCTCCGGTACGGGCCCAGGTAGATGAGCCCGTCGTCGCGCAGGGTGCGAACGAGGGAGAGCCTCGGGAACTTCTCGTTCGTCAGTTTCACGAAGTGCGATGACTTCGGGGGCTTCGAACGGCGGTTGTAGCGGGGGCGATGCGCATGGATCAGGCGCAGTTCCGTGACCTCAGCCTCGAGGTCCGACGAGCACACCCGGTGGTCCACGGTGTCGAGTTCTTTCAGCATTGAGGAGACGGTCCGGCGGGTATCTCCGTAGAAATAGCTGCGGACCCTGGTCCGGAGATTGTTGGCTTTCCCGATGTAGAAGATGCTCCCGTTGCGGTCCTTGAAGATGTAGACGCCCGGCTTGCGGGGCAGGGCGTCGGCCAGCCGGATCTTGCCGTAGTGGGCCGAGCCGCGGGCCGTCGGGAGTTGCAGGAGGTCCTCGAGGGCAGTGACCCCGATCGTGCCGGCTCGCTCGAGCAGCGAGTGCAGAACCCAGGCGGTCGCCTTGGCATCCTCGAGAGCGCGGTGGTTGGGAACGGTAGGCGAGCGGAAGTGGGCAGCCAGCGTCTGCAGTTTGAGGTTGCGGAGTTCGTTGCGGATGAGCCGCCGGGCCAGCGCGTGGGTGTCGACGGAGCGATTCGGCAAGCGCCCGTAGCCGAGCCGCATCGAGTCGGCGTTGAGGAAGGAAAGGTCGAACCGGACGTTGTGGCCGACGATGACCGCATCGCCGATGAACTCGAGGAAGGCCGGAAGCACCTCTTCGATCGGGGGAGCTTCAATGACCATCGACTGCGTTATACCGGTGAGGATGGTGATGAAGGGTGGGATCGGGGATCCGGGATTGACCAGCGTCTGAAAGGATCCGACTTCCTCGCCGCCGACGTACTTCACCGCACCGATTTCGGTGATGGAGGAATCGGCCGGCGAACCGCCCGTCGTCTCCAGATCGAGAACACAGAAGGGAACCTCGATCAACGGGGCCCCCATGTCGTCGAAGCTCTGCTGAGTGGCGCTGATCACCGCACCGAAACTAGGGCGAACGTATGTTCGATGTCAAGGATCCTCCCCCCTGCGAACGAAGTGAGCGAGAAGGGGGGAGGTGGCGAGCCCGGAGGGCTCGGCGGAGGGGGGTTGGTTCCCAACAAGAGGGCCTAAACCCTCTTCTTCGCCTCTCCCTGCACCATGCTGCCGCTCTTCGACCTCCACAGCCGGGTGATCTCAAAACCGTTCGCTTCGATCGTTTCGAGCGTGGAGCGGTTGGTGTGGCACCCGCCCGAAACCCGGCGCCAGTAGGGAGTGACCCAATCCTGGAACCTCGCCGTGGTGGCGTGTGGCGAGCGAATGTGTTCGAGGAAGATCAGCGATCCCTCCGGTTTGAGCACCCGGTGGGCCCCTTGCAGCGCCATAGCCGGATCGGGGATCGTGCAGAGGATGAGGCTGATGACCACGGTGTCGAATTCCTCCGCAAGGAAGTGCATGTCCTCGCCGGGGAGCAGCTCGAGATGGACCGGGCAAGGAGCTTCGCCCGCTCGCCGTTTGGCCCGTTTCAACATGTGCGGGTCGGGGTCGATGGCGACCACCTCGGTGGCGTTCGTGAAGTGGGCCAGGTTCAACCCGGTGCCGACCCCGATTTCCAGGACCCGCCCGGTAGCGGCTTCCGCCAGGCGGGCTCGCTGCCTGCGCAACCCCAGCCAGTCGTTGGGGATCATCAGCAGGTCGTACAGCGCCGCCACAACGGGATGCTCAGCCACCGCGGGAGTCCATTCGGTCCGAGATATCGGCTTTCACGATGGAGGCACCGGGCCCGTCCCGGCGATTGCGGCAGCACGCTGACGGACCGCTTCGAAGAGAACTACCCCCGCGGCCATGGCGGCGTTGAGGCTGTCCACCTGCCCTGCCATCGGAATGCGGATCTGCATCCCGGCCTCCTGCAGCCAGGTTTCGGTGAGCCCGTATTGCTCGCTTCCGACGGCGATCGCGGCCGGACGGCTGAGATCGGCCTGCCAGTGAGGAACGGTTGCACCAGGGGTGGTGGCGAAGGTGGCGATCCCGCGCTCCGCCAGCCAGCGGAGCGCATCCGGGGTCGACGAGACGGCCAGCGGAACCAGGAAGAGGCAACCCAGCGAAGCCCGGACGACGTTCGGGTTGAACGGATCGGTGGTGGGCTCGCACACGATGACGGCATCAACCCCGGCGGAGTCGGCCGTCCGCAACATCGTCCCCAGATTGCCGGGCTTCTCGATCGATTCGACGACCAGGACCAGCGGGTTCGACGACGGTGTGAGCCGATCGAGCGATGTGGGGAACTGATCGGCCAAGCCCATGAGCCCTTCCGGCCGATCCCGGTAGCTCACCTTCCGGAAGGCCTCAGGACCCAGCTCAACGGCGTGGGCTCCGCCGGCCACCGCCCGTTCAACCAGACCGTTTTCGTTGTCACCGAGGAAGAGGTCGGGGCAAACAAAGACCTCTCGGATCTCCAGCCCGGAGTCAACCGCCCTCGTCAGCTCGCGATACCCCTCGATGAGAAAAACGCCCGACGCGTCGCGTTCGCGCCGGTTGCGGAGCTTGACCAGGTGTTTGACTCGCGGGTTGGTTACCGAGGTGATGATCTCGTGCACGAGGCGACCTTACCGCAGTCCCTTCAATCACCGTTCGTCGACGTAGAGGCTCTGGAGCGAGCGGCCAAAGCGGCCTCGCTCGTCGAAGAGAACGGCTTCGGCCAGGCCGGAACCCTGCCGCTCGAGCCTGGTGCGGGCGTCGAGTCCGATCCATTCACCCCCGGCCGCCCGGTGCTGGTAGACCGTCAGGTCGGGGTTGATGAACAGGTACCGGTGGATGTCAACGGCGGAGGAGATTCCATTCCCACAGTCGGCGGCGACAAGCACCCGCTGCAGCGGAGTGGGATCCTCGCCCGCCACGATCGGCACAACCAGACGAATCCAGGCAACCGAGGGGCCGGGCTCGGTCAGACCGCCGATCAAGGGCCTGGTGTCGAGTGCATCTCCGAAGTTCTCCCATTCCACCGGCACCAGCCGCACCGGTGCGACGGTGTCGGGCGTCGCCAGGGTCTCCGGCGGGCCTGAGGCTTCAGGCGGCAGGTCGATCCCCTCGTGGATCCGGATGCGCAGCGCCATGGCCCGGGCGACGGGTTCGCTGTCAGAACTCAGCGTCGCCTCGACGAACTGGACCCGTTTCCCCGGTCGAACGACCCGGCTGGTCACGGTGAGGGCGGCGATCGGCACCGGGCGGATGAACTCTACGGTGAACCGCGCAACGAACATCGAGGCGGGTGCGGTTGCTTCGACCGCCCGGGCCAGGAGCGCCGCAGGCGGCCCACCATGTTGGGAATCCGGGGTCCATGGTCCACGGGTCAAGGCGGAGGGCAGCAAGGCTCCGGAATGCGTGCGGGTGAAGAGAGCCTCGGCCATGGTGCGATCTTACGACGGCAACGTCTCCGTGCCGCTCCAGCGCTCTCGATGCACGACGTCGACCTCCGGCTTCCAACCTCGCTTGAGTGATCCGGACTTCCGGTCGGGCGCAGCATGGCCGACGGTGACCACCCCGATGGGAGTGATCTCGTTGGGGATCTCGAGCAGGGACCGCAGACCGGGGATGGAATGAACTCCGAGCAGACCGGCTGCTAGTCCCTCATCGACTGCGGCCAGCAGAAGCAGCATCAGGGATGCTCCGGCATCGACCCACCAGTAGGGGACCGGCCACGTGATCTCTCGACCATCACGATCGACCTTGTCGGCTTCCTGGTAGCGCCGGTGGTAGTCGGCTTCGCTCGTGCAGATGACGAAGTGGACCGGGGCCCGGGAGATCCACGGGTCGAACCCGGCCGCCACGTACTCGGGCTCTCCGGATTGCTCGGCGATGGCCTTGCGCGTGTCCGCAGATGTGATCACAACCAGGTACTGGCCCTGGCTGAACCCGGCGCTGGGAGCCCGTCTGGTTGCGTCGATCAATCGATCGATGGTGCCTGCGTCGACCGGCTCATCGGTGTAGCTACGGACCATCCGCCGTTTCCGGATGACGTCTTGAAACTCCATGCGCGCCTCTTCTCTGGTTGATGCTGGCGACCGGTCATCCACCAGTCTGGCTCATGACGCACAACCGGCAACTGATAACTTGAAGGCTATGTCGGAACGCGAGTCGGCCTTTCGAGCTGTGCGCGATGTCGGCCTCGGGGTCGGAACCGTGGGGCTGGCCGTGCTGCTGACATTCTGGGGAAGCCTGGCGGCCGTTCAGGCCGTCTTCCTGGCGATGGCGATTGCGGTCCTGTTCTGGATTGCTACCACCAGCGTCGATGGGCTGCGAGGATCGGCCGGGTGGCCCCGCCCGATCCTCTTCGGAGGTCTCCTGGTGGTGGTAGCCGTCAACGCCTCAGCCTTCTCGTTCACCGGGTTCACGGCGCTGTTGCTGAGCACGGGCGTGTTCGCCGTCGCCCTGCTCGTCGGCGTAACAAGGGTGCTGCGCCGGGTGGGTGGCTGACGGCCCGCCCCTAAGCCTCCTTGACGGCTGCCACCAGGTCGGTCATCGCTCGCTTCGCATCGGCGAAGTACATGAGCGTGTTGTCCATGTAGAACAAGGGGTTGTCGATGCCGGCGAATCCGGGGGAAAGACTCCGCTTGATCACGATCGCAGTCGTTGCCTTGTCCACGTCGAGGATGGGCATGCCGTAGATCGGGCTCGTCTCGTCGTCGCGGGCCCCTGGATTGACCACGTCGTTTGCCCCGACGATCAGTGCGACGTCGGTGCGGGGGAAATCGTCCTGGATCTGGTCGAGATCGTAGAGCTTGTCGTACTCGACGTCCGCCTCTGCGAGAAGCACGTTCATGTGCCCGGGCATGCGCCCGGCAACGGGGTGAATGGCGTAGCGGACCTCGACCCCTCGCTCTTCGAGGAGGTTGGTGAGTTCCTTGAGATTGTGTTGTGCCTGTGCGACTGCCAGGCCGTAGCCGGGAACCACGATGACCGAGCCGGCGTATGCCAGGGTCACCGCCACGTCGTCGGCGGTAGCGGCGCGTACCGGCTTTTCGCCAATCGCGCCGGGTCCGCCCTCCATCGCCGCCGCCCCGAAAGCCCCGAAGAGCACATTGCCGAGTGAGCGGTTCATGGCCTTGACCATGATGTTGGTGAGGATCAGCCCGGAGGCACCGACCAGCGCGCCGCTGATGATCAGGGCATTGGATTCGATGACGAAACCGGCCATCGATGCGGCCAACCCTGAAAAGGCATTCAGAAACGAAATGACCACCGGCATGTCGGCTCCACCGATCGGCAGGACCCGGATCACGCCGAGGATCATTGCCATCAGCACCAGGAGCCACAGCACCAGCGCGCCTCCACCCAGAACCACCCAGATACTCAGGCCAACGATGATCGCGGCGACCAGAGGGTCCCCGAGCTTCTGGCCCGGATATCCGACCGGCTGGCCGGAGATCAGCCCCTGCAGCTTGCCGAACGCAACGAACGAGCCCGACAGGGTCACCGCTCCGATCACGGTCGACAGCACAATGGTGATGTCGGTGCGGAGTGGCAACGAATCGACGCTGAGGAACTCGGCAGCTGCGACCAGAGCCGAGGCTCCGCCGCCGAAGCCGTTGAATGCCGCTACCAGTTGCGGCATGGCCGTCATCTCAACCTTCTGAGCCAGGAAGCCGCCGATGCCTCCACCGACCACCAGGCCGGCGACCACGATCCACGGGCTGATGATGTCGGTGACGAGCAGCGTCACCACGATGGCGATCAGCATGCCGAGCGCCGCCAACTGGTTGCCGCGGCGGGCCGTCACGGGCGACTGCAGCCGCTTGAGTCCGACAATGAATGCAACTGCTGCGATCAGGTATAGAAAGGAGGCCAGGGTGAGGTTCATGGCTTCTCCTTCTTGCTGTGGAACATCTCCAGCATTCGATCGGTCACGAGGAAGCCGCCGACGACGTTGATGGTGGCGAACGCAACGGCCAGGAATCCCAGGATCGAAGCGGTGGTGGTGTCTCCCGCACCGGCCACCACGAGGGCGCCGATGATCGTCACGCCCGAGATTGCATTGGAGCCCGACATGAGCGGGGTGTGAAGTTGCGGTGGCACTTTCGTGATGACCTCGAAGCCGATGAAGGCTGCGAGGACGAATACCGTGATCGGAATGACGAGATCGGCCATCAGCCGGATCCTCCTTCCAGCATGGACTTGACCCGTTCGTTCGTAACCCGACCCCCGTGGGTGATGCAAAGACCGGTAGTGATCTCATCCTCAAAGTCGATGACCACCCCGCCTTCCTGGAGGAGGTGGACGAGGACCGCGGCCGCGTTTCTCGCGTACATCTGGCTGGCGTGCGTGGCAACGCCGGAAACGAGATCCGTCGGAGCGAGGATGAGGACCCCGTTGTGGACCACCGGTTCGTTGGCTTTGCTCAGCTCACAGTTGCCACCGGTTGCCACAGCCAGGTCGACGATCACTGAACCGGGTGCCATCTTCTCGACCATTTCGCGGGTGACCAGCATCGGGGCCTTCTTGCCGGGGATCGCCGCCGTCGAGATGACCACATCGTGCCGGGCAACGTAGTCCCCGAGTTGCATGAGGAGTCGCGCCTGGGCATCGGCCTCGAGTTCGCGGGCGTAGCCACCCGTCTTGGTCTCGTCCTGTTTCTCGATCTCGAGGTGGACAAATCGAGCCCCGAGGCTCTCGACCTGTTCCTCGGCGGCCGCCCGGACGTCGTAGGCCGACACGATCGCCCCAAGGCGTTTGGCAGTGGCGATAGCCTGCAGCCCGGCCACGCCCGCTCCCAACACCAGGGCTTTCGTCGGCCGGATCGTCCCGGCGGCAGTGGTCAGCATCGGGAAGAACTTGCCGTGCGCAGCGGCGGCAACCAGAACTGCCTGGTAGCCGGCGGCGGTTGCTTGTGATGAGAGGACGTCCATCGGTTGCGCCCGGGTAGTGCGGGGCAGCGTTTCGAACGCCAGGGCGGTCACACCCGCGGCGGCCAGTGCTTCGGCCCGGCGCGGCTGGTCGAGCGGCTCCAGAAGGCCGAGGAGAATCCCGCCGCGGCGCAGGAGGCCGATCTGCTCGTCGGTTGGAGCGGAAAGGCATACCACCAACTCGGCACCCCACACGGTTGCGGCGTCGGCGATGGTGGCACCGGCTTCCTCATAGAAGTGATCTGGAAACCCGGCCGCCTTCCCGGCTCCGGTTTCGACGACCACGGTGAATCCTTGCTTGGCAAGTCGGGTTGCGACGTCGGGGGTGATCGAGACCCGCTGTTCTGTGGAACCGGTTTGGTTTGGTGAACCTATTTGCATGTTGTTACCTCGCCGAGAATCTACGACGCTTGGCTCTGATTCCCAAGTTGACGGTTTGGCTCTGACTCCCAAGTTAACGGTATGGTGAGGCCCGGGCGTTGAGTACACGCGAGGGTGAACCGTATGGCTGCTGCCTTTGAAAACCCCATCATGCCCGATAAACCCTTCCGGGTGGTTTGGACTCGGGGCAAGGGTTGCGCCGAGCTGGCTGCCCTGCTCGATGACGGCTCGCCGACTCGCGTCCAGGGCGACATCCGGACCGAGTGCATCGACGTACGGGCAGACCTCCTGGTATCGCGCCGCCTTCCTCCCGGTTTCGATTTCGTGAACGTTGCCGTGCCCTCCGACTTCGACGCGGACACGGTTGGGAGCGTTTCGGCGGCGGTGAGCAGCGGTCCCCACTCGGCTCTGGCGGCCCGAATCGCCTGGCGGTTGGGAGATGCCTTGGGGGTGCCGGCGGAGATGGTGTCTGCATATCCGACGCCCGACGATCTGCCTGCCGCCCAGAGAATCGTCGAGACACTTGCAGGGAAGATGCCGGGTCTGTCGTACCGGGTGGTCGAGACCGCTGGTGCCCCGGAACTGATCCAGGCGTTGCCACCCGATACGTTGCTGGTGCTGGGAGCCCCGGGCGGCTGGTGGCTGCAACGATCGTTCTTTGGGCCGGGGGTCCGTCTGCGGCAGAGGGCGCCGTCGGGTGCCATCGTGGTGCAACAGGCGCCCGGTCGTGTCTACCACCGGATGGATGAACCCTCCTACGTGAGCACCCACCTCCTGGTCGGCGACGCGGTGCGGCTGATGGAGCATCCGGTCGCCGCGGTCGTCGACGCAGGCAAACTCGTCGGTCTGGTTCGCCGGGATTTGCTCGAGAGAGCCGAACCGGGTGTCAGCGTCGGTGACGTGATGGACGCACCCGTCTTCCTCGACGCCGGGGACAGCTACGAGGAGGCAGAACGGCTGGCCGAGCTGTTCGACGGTGCGCCGATACCTGTGGTCGACGGGGATGGGCGTCTCGTTGGCGGTGTGATCGCCGCCGAACGCTGAGGCTTCTTCTCCCCTGGAACGCTCACTCTCCCGCGAATGATCCTCAAGCTCTTCGGAGGTCTGCCGATGCCTAACGGCAATGGCATGCAAACGTTGTCGCGCTGGCACCGCTTCGGTCGATGGCCGCCACGTCTCACATCGTCTGGCGGCCATCGTCCTCCTCGTCGTGGTTCTCTCAGGGATTTCCACCGTTGCACAGCCGGTGCCGGCCTGGGCGGTCAGTAGTGACGCTCAGCAACTCCTGAACCTCATCAATCAGGATCGGGCGGCCGTCGGCGCCCAGCCGCTCTCGTTCCGCAACGACCTGGTCCAGATCGCCACAGATCACTCTGCGTGGATGGCTTCAACCGGCACCTTCCAGCACCGGACGGACCTGTCGGCCGGAGTCACGGGTCCCTGGACCAGGATCGGGGAGAACATCGCGTACGGCTGGAGCGTGTCGACCATTCACCAGATGTTCATGGAGTCCAAAGGCCACTGCGAGAACAACCTCTATGCGGGCTTCAACCGCGTCGGTATTGAGTTCGCAACCGGCGGAAGCGGGGCCCGCTACGTGACCGTCGTGTTCGTCCAGGAGTCGGGCGGCTCAGTCCCGGCTACCACGCTGTGCCCCTACGACTACAGCACGACGACCACGACCGCACCACCTCCTTCGACGACGACCACTGCTCCGCCCACCACCTCGACGACTGCATTACCTCCTTCGCCGACGACGACCGCTCCGCCCACCACCTCGACGACTGCATTACCTCCTTCGCCGACGACGACCGCTCCGCCCACCACCTCGACGACTGGATTACCTCCTTCGCCGACGACGACCGCTCCGCCCACCACCTCGACGACTGGATTACCTCCTTCGCCGACGACGACCGCTCCGCCCACCACCTCGACGACGACCGATGGCGAGGTCGTCCTGCCGCTCACCTCGACCACGACGACCCCGGTTGGTTCCACGACACACGGCGACACCGACACCGGCGGAACGGAAGCGGCTGCCGCACCGGCTGGAGGTTCGAGCCGTTCAAACGACGACGGGCAAGAGTCCGGTGGCTTCCCCGTCGCTCCGCTGGCCGGCGGAACGGCCGCACTCACATTCGCCGGCGCCTGGTGGCTGATCGCTGCGAAACGGGCGGCGACCCGTATTCCCGAACAGGCCAGCTGGGGGATACCTCACGGTGGTGTCCGGCCACCCCGGTAGCTCGACCCACTACGTCGCGGACCGATCCACGGGGACATCAACGCGACGAGTTCGGACTGCCGGCCGCTGGCTCGTGACCGAGAACCGCATGTCGCAGTAGGCTGCCCCCACCTCTTTGGGAGCGCTATGACCGACACCATGATTCGCCTGGAACACGTTTCGAAGACGTTTCCCGGCAGTGCCGCTCCGGCAGTCGGCGACCTGTCACTCGACGTTCCGGAAGGAGAGATCGTCGTGCTCGTCGGCCCCTCCGGGTGCGGCAAGACCACCACCCTAAAGATGATCAATCGCATCATCGAACCGTCCTCGGGCAATATCTGGGTGGCTGGGGTGAATGCGATCGACACCGAACCACACCTGCTGCGGCGCCAGATCGGGTACGTCATCCAGCAGACCGGCCTCTTTCCCCATCGCACGATCGCTCAGAACATCGCCACCGTGCCGAAGCTGCTGGGTTGGGAGCAGCGAACCATCGAGGAACGGGTCGGCGAGCTGGTCGAGCTGGTTGGTCTCGAACCAGAGCTGGCCGATCGATATCCGGCAGAGTTGTCCGGTGGCCAGCAACAACGGGTGGGCGTCGCCCGGGCGCTGGCCGCCGATCCGCCGGTTCTGTTGATGGACGAGCCGTTCGGGGCGGTCGACCCGATCGTTCGCAGTCGCCTCCAGGTGGAGCTGCTCAGCCTGCAAGCGCGCCTCCACAAGACGATCGTGTTCGTAACCCACGACATCGACGAGGCCGTTCAGCTGGGCGACCGTGTGGCGATTCTCAACGTTGGAGGAGTGCTCGAACAGATGGGGCCTCCTGAGGACATCCTCCGTGATCCCGCCAACGACTTTGTCGCGGAGTTCCTGGGTACCGATCGAGGACTGAAGCGGCTCTCCCTCATCCCCATCCACGCCATCGACCTCGATCCGGGACCGGTGGTGGCTCCCGGGGCACCGATCGAGGAGGCCGTCGCCACCGCAGACGCGCTATGAGGTCGACTGGGTCGGGGTGGGGAGCGGCCGTGACCTTCTCGGCTGGTTGGACCTGGTCACCCTGAAAAGCCTCGGCCGGGTGCCGGACTCTGGCCTCAAACCCTTCCGGACGAGGCTCACCCCGACGGCCACGCTCAAGGAAGCCCTGGACGCCATCGTCAGTTCTCGTGCCAAGGTGGCGGCCGTGTTCGACGATGATCACTACCTGGGCATGCTCACCGCCGACCAGGTCAGCGATGAGATAACCCAGTGATCCTCGCCCAGCTGGAAGGCCAGCCGCTCGTCCGGTGGGATTGGGTCTTCGACCACCTGGACGACATCTGGCTGGCGACCCGGGAGCACCTCGTGCTGACGGGTATCGCTCTGGGGATTGGCTTGCTCGTGTCGCTCGCCCTCTCGCTCGTAGCGTTGCGATACCGGAAGTCGTACGCACCGATTACCTGGTTCACAGGGATTCTGTACACGATTCCGAGTCTGGCCCTGTTCTCGATTCTCGTGCCCATTACCGGTCTTTCCGTGCTCACCGCCGAGATCGGTCTGGTGTCGTACACACTGTTGATTCTCATCAGGAACATTGTGGCGGGCATCGACGGTGTGGATCCGGCCGTGAAGGAAGCAGCCTTGGGAATGGGGTACACCCCGCGCCGGGTGCTGCTCCAGATCGAGTTCCCCCTGGCGATGCCGGTCATCATCGCCGGGATCAGGATCGCCTCGGTGACCACGATTGGCCTGGTCACGGTGACGGCCCTCATCGGTCAGGGCGGACTTGGCTTCTTCATCTTGCAGGGATTGCGGCGGTTCTTCACGACCGAGATCATGGTCGGAGCCGTCATGTCTGTGGTCCTGGCGGTGGCTATCGACTTCCTTCTGGTTGGAACACAGCGAGCGCTCACCCCCTGGGTCCGAGCGAAGGCGGGCTCGTGATGGAGTTCCTCAGCGAAGTGTCCGCTTTCTTCGCCGACGGCGCCAACTGGGCCGGACCGGCCGGGATCTTGAATCGCACCCTCGAGCACGTGGGACTGTCCGCATTCTCGATGCTGGTGGCGGGCCTCATCGCCATGCCCCCGGCGCTCTTGCTGGGCCATACGGGTCGCGGGGGCCTGTTCGCCGTGTCGGTCGTGAACATCGGCCGGGCGGTTCCCTCTTTTGCGATCGTCGCCCTGGCGCTTCCGGTCAGCATCAATCTGGGGCTCGGACTCGGCTTCTGGCCAACGTTTCTCGCCCTGGTCGCCCTCGCACTTCCTCCCATGTTCACCAACACCTATACCGCGGTGCGGGAGGTCGACCGGGGAACCGTTGAGGCAGGGCGGGGTATGGGAATGACCGAAGGCGAGATCCTGCGCGGCATCGAGCTTCCGCTGGCGTCCCCGGTGATTCTGGCGGCGGTCCGGGTTGCTTCGGTGCAGGTGGTCGCCACCGCAACCCTGGGAGCACTCGTTGCATGGGGCGGTCTCGGCCGCTACATCGTCGACGGGTTCTCCCAAGGTGACAATGTAGAGGTGTTCGTTGGTGGGTTGCTCGTAGCGCTCCTTGCGGTTGCCACCGAGTTGTTCTTTGGGATCGTTGAGCGACTCGCGGTGCCGCCGGGAATCAGAGTGGCCACATCGGCGGCGGTGGCCAAGACGGCAGGCACCGCTGCGCACGGCTGAGCCAACTTGGACAAATCTGCGAGTTAGTTAGTTTGGTCCCGCCCGGTGAACCGGGCAGCAAAACAGAAGGGAGCTACCCATGCGGATGATCCTCCGCAATCGCGTCGTCGGGGCGGCGTTCATAGCACTGGCCCTCGTGCTCGGTGCTTGCGCGTCGGGTGATGATGCGGGACCTATCGAAGGAACTACGATTGAAATCGCTTCGTTCGGTTTCGGCGAGAGCGAGATACTCGGCGAGATCTACAAACAGGCCCTGGAAGACGGCGGCTATACCGTCAACCACCAGGTCCAGGTCGGACCGCGTGAAGTGCTGAAACCTGCTTTGGAGAGCGGTGAAGTGCACTTCGTCCCGGAATACGTTGGAAGCGCGCTAGAAGCCGGCTTTCTTATCGAACCGTCGGCAGATGCAGCCGCGAGCCGCGATCTGCTCATCGACGCGTACCAACCCGCCGGTGTCGCGGTTCTGGAGCTTGCTCCGGCTGAGGACAAGAACACGTTTGTCGTTACCAAGGCTCTGGCGGACGAACTCGGGTTGAGCAAGGTCTCCGATCTCTCAAAGATCGACAATCTGATCCTGGGCGGCCCCCCCGAGTGTCCGGTACGGCCCCGCTGCCAGATCGGTCTCGAGGAGGTGTACGGACTGACGGTGAGTGAGTTCAAGGCACTCGACGCGGGCGGTTCCCTCACGGTCGCCGCCCTGAACGGCGGCGAGATCAATGTTGGTCTGTTCTTCACGACCTACCTGTTCATCGAGGACTTCCTGGCCCTCGAGGACGACATGGGCTTGCAGCCGGCAGAGAACGTGGTGCCCGTCGTACGTCAGGACATCATCGACGAATACGGGGACGGTTTGGTCGAGCTGATCAACCAAGTGAGCAGCAAGATAACGACCGAGGCGCTCACTGCCATGAACGAGCGGTTCTTCGAACCGGAAGACGCTGATGTGGTGGCGAGAGACTTCCTGGTCGAGAACGGCTTGATCGACGGATAGTTCGGGCGAGCCCTTTTGCGGTGGAGCCCCGGCCGGTCCGGGGCTCCACCGCGTGAAGCGCAGAAACGAGTCGTGCGATTAGCATTCGCAGGTTCCACCTGCAGGTTCTGGAGGCCCCATGTCCGCTGATCTCGGTTACTACCGGCACCCGACCGTCCACGGCGAAACGGTTGTTTTCGCCAGCGAAGATGACCTCTGGTCGGTGCCCTCCGCGGGCGGGATCGCTCGCCGGTTGACGGCCAACCCCGGCACGGTTTCGTTCCCGGTCTTCTCTCCGGACGGGTCGAAGGTTGCTTTCACCAGCCGGGATGAAGGTCATCCCGAGGCATGGGTCATGGATGCCGACGGTGGACCCGCGACACGGGTCACCTTCATGGGAGCGCTGACCCAGGTGGTCGGGTGGAGTCCCGACGGCAGCCGCATCATCGTGGCCACGGACTGGAAGCAAGCCTTTCGCGGGTTCATGCAACTTCACGCCGTGCCGCTGTCGGGGGTAGCTCCCGAAGCGCTCAACGTCGGACCGGCGCGCGCCATCTCGTACCAGCCGGATGGGCCCGGTGTGGTGATCGGTCGCAACTCGTACGATCCGGCCCGCTGGAAGCGGTATCGAGGAGGAACGGCCGGGACGTTGTGGATTGACCGGGCGGGCGATGGCACGTTTCGCCCTCTGATCAAGCTGGAAGCCAACCTTGCCTCACCCATGTGGATTGGTTCCCGCATCTACTTCATCTCGGATCACGAAGGCACCGGCAACCTCTACTCCTGCACACCAACGGGACGGGGCCTGACCCGGCACACCCACGGCGATGAGTTCTATGCCCGCTTCCCGAACACCGATGGTCATCAGGTCGTCTACCACGCGGGCGCCGACGTCTATCGCTTCGATCCGGAGAGCGGGACTTCGGAACGGGTTCCGGTTCGGATCAGCAGTTCGCGGAGCCAGCGCAACCGCAAGTTCATCGGCCCCAACGGGTTCGTCGAGGGATTCGACCTGCATCCGGAGGGGCACTCGCTGGTCGCTTCCGTGCGGGGTGGCGTTTTCAGCATGCCACTGTGGGAAGGGGCTCCCCTTCGCCACGGCAACATCTCCTCGGACCGTTACCGGCTGGCCTCCTGGCTTCCCGACGGCGAACGGGTTGTGGCCATCACCGACGAAGAAGGCGAAGAGTCTCTGGTCGTCTTCCGCGCCGATGGAAGCGGTGACAAGACCCGGATCAGTGGGGATATCGGACGCCCCGACCAGCTGCAGGTCGCTCCGGCCGGCGCAGCGCGGCTGGCCCTGACCAACCAGCGTCAAGAGGTCGTGCTGGTCGATCTCGACGAGGGATCCGTCAAGGTCATAGCCCACAGCCCCTACCAGAGGATCCTGGGACTGAGCTGGTCCGCCGACGGAAGGTGGCTGGCCTTCGGCGCGTTCGTCTCGAGGCGAACGGCGACCGTGCAGCTCTACGACTCGCAATCCGGCAAGCTCTCCGAGGTGACCCGCCCGGATTTCGTCGATGGATATCCATCGTTCGATCCCGAGGGTCGCTACCTCTACTTCCTGTCGTTGCGGGTCTTCGATCCGGTCTACGACAGTCAGTACTTCGATCTCGGATTCCCCAAAGGCATGCGACCCCATGTGATCCCGCTGAAGGCCGATGCCGTCAACCCGTTCGCATCCGCCACCCGGACTCCGCGAGCCCCGGGCGCACCCAACGACCAGGGCGGCAAGAAGAAAGAAGACGAGAAGGCCGGCGGTGACAAAGACGAAAAACCCGAAGCGGCTCCCGTCGAGATCGACCTGGCAGGTATCGAAGATCGGGTCGTCGCCTTCCCGGTTCCGGAGGGCCGGTACGGCAAGGTCCTCGGAGCAAAAGGGCGGGTTCTCTTCTCGTCGTTCCCGGTGGAGGGCAGCCTCGGGCAGGACTGGGCTTCCGGAGAGTCCGAGCCGAAAGGCCGCCTCGAGGCGTACGACTTCGCCCAGGAGAAGGTCGAGACCGTCACCGACGGGATGTCGACGTTCTCGGTTTCGTTGAATGGGCAAGTGCTGGCGGTGTGGGGTGGCAAGAAGCTGCGGGTCGTTCCGATTGCGTGGAAGGAAGCCGACAAGAAGCCGGAAGAGCCGGGACGGGAGTCCGGCCTGGTCGATCTGGGCCGCATCCGAATCGAAGTAGTGCCGGCCCTGGAATGGCGGCAGATGTATCGAGAGGCCTGGCGGCTGCAGCGTGATCAGTATTGGATCGAGAGCATGGCCGGGATCGACTGGACGGCCATCCACGATCGTTATCTCCCCCTGGTCGATCGAGTTGGTTCGCGGGCGGAGTTCTCCGATTTGATGTGGGAAATGCAAGGCGAACTCGGGACCTCGCATGCCTACGAATTGCTCGGCGACTACCGGCCCGAGCCGCGGTGGTTCCAGGGATTCCTGGGAGCCGATCTGGAACTGCGGGGGAGAACCTGGCGGGTGACCCGCATTCCGCGAGGCGACTCGTGGGAGGCGAAGGCCTCCTCTCCGTTGATGGCCCCCGGTCTCGACATAGCCGAGGGCGATGCGATTCTGGCGGTCGACGGGCGCCCGGTGGATGCCACCGTCTCGCCCTATGAGCGTCTCGTGGATCGGGCCGGACGCACGGTGCACCTCACGGTGCGTCGGGGGCGGCGCAACCCGCGTGTGGTGGCCGTTGATACCTTGCGGTCCGAGGAACTCCTTCGATACCGGGACTGGGTCGAGCAGAACCGGTCGCGCGTTCATGCGGAGTCCGACGGCATGGTGGGCTACGTCCATGTGCCCGACATGGGGCCGTGGGGGTACTCGGAATTCCACCGGTACTTCGGAGCTGAGGTCGATCGGCCCGGTTTGATCATCGACGTCCGGCAGAACCGGGGCGGCCATGTTTCGCAGCTGTTGCTGGAGAAGCTGGTGCGCCGGCGGGTTGGCTACGACCTTACGCGGTGGGGTCAACCCCAGTCGTATCCCGAAGATGCACCGATGGGTCCGATGGTCGCGCTCACCGACGAGTATTCCGGATCCGATGGTGACATCTTCAGCCATGCGTTCAAGCTCTTCGAACTGGGTCCCCTGATCGGCAAGCGCACCTGGGGCGGTGTGGTGGGTATCTTCCCGCGCCATGCGCTCGTCGACGGGACCATCACCACGCAGCCCGAGTTCTCCTTCTGGTTCGAGGATGTCGGCTGGGGAGTCGAGAACTACGGAACCGATCCGGATATCGAGGTCGATATCAAGCCGCAGGACTATCGGGAAGGGCGTGACCCGCAGATGGAGCGTGCGCTTCGTGAGGTTGCGAAGCTGATTCGCAAATTCAAGCCCGCAGTGCCTGAGTTCGAACAGCCGCCCTCGCGGGTGGCGCCCCGGCTCCCCAAGGTGTGACGTCCGGTGGTCGTTGAGATCGTCGAAGTCGGACCGAGGGACGGCCTGCAGAACGAATCGGTGGTGCTGTCGACCGTGGACAAGGTGGAGCTGATCGGCAGGTTGGCCGGCGCAGGCCTGCGCCGGATCGAGACGGCCAGTTTCGTCAACCCCAAGCTCGTTCCCCAGATGGCCGATGGGGACGCAGTCATGCAGTCGCTGGCGGGGTCGGCCGGTTACTCACGCATCGGTCTCGCGCTCAATCCGCGCGGATTCGAGCGGGCGCTCGCCGCGGGGGTCGACGAGATCAACTTCAGTGTGATGGCTACCGACACCTTCAACCAGAAGAATCAGGGTGCTGCCACCTTCGAGACCCTCGCAGGTTTCGAAGAGGTCGTGGTATCTGCCGCCGGCAAAGTGCCCGTGACGCTCACGATTGGCGCCTCGTTCGGGTGCCCGTACGAGGGCGAGACGCCTGCCTGGCGGGTACTCGAGATCGCCGAGCGGGCCGCCGCCGCCGGAGCGTCGGAGCTCGCCCTCGGGGATACGATCGGTGTGGCCGATCCGCGTGCCGTGACCCGGCTGGTCTCGGCGGTCCGTGGGGTGGTCGGCGATGTGCCCATCCGCTGTCACTTCCACAACACCCGCAACACCGGTCTGGCCAATGCCTACGCCGCCCTCGAGGCAGAAGTCCGGGTGCTGGATGCTTCGATCGGGGGGATCGGCGGGTGTCCGTTCGCTCCGAACGCGACGGGCAACATTCCCACCGAGGACCTTGCCTACATGCTCGACCGGATGGGAGTCGAGACCGGTTTGGACCTCGATCGCCTCCTCGAGATCCCGCCCTGGGTGGGGGAGCGGCTCGGCAAACCGGTCCCCGGTCTCCTCAGCCGCGCCGGCTTGTTCCCGAAATAGTCCCCCTGCCAGGGGGAAGTACCGCAGCGGCAGAGCCGATGGGGTCGGGGGTCAGGCGGCGAAGCTGAGGGGTGTCTTGCGTCTCCCCCCTGACGAGCGAAGCTCGTCGAGAAGGGGGGAGTACCGCCGAAGGCGGGGAGGGGGGTCCGTTCCCACCAACGGAGCGTCTCGCTGTCGCAGAAGCCAAATACGCTCCTGCAGCCCTCGATGTCTTTCGGCCCTGGCACCACGTCGATGCCGCACCGTATGGTGGGCATGACAAGTTCCCCGGAAACGGTGTTGCCTTTTCCCCTCTCTCGGCCCCTGTAGGGGTGAGATGGAAGAAGAGTCGGTCGTTGTTTCGGATAGGAGCACCTCATGGGGGCTGTCGACCCGCTCGGCGAGGAGCGCCATGGAGGGTCGAGCCACCGCGGTGGCCACGCGGCCGGACCTCGAGACGGTGTACCGACAACACGGCACCAGGTTGTGGCGAGCCATATTCGCCTACGCCCAGGACCGGCATGTCGCCGACGATGCAGTTGCCGAGGCTTTTGCTCAGGCGCTGCGGCGGGGGAGCGCCATTCGGTCACCGGAACGATGGGTGTGGAAGGCGGCGTTCCGGATTGCCGCCGGACGTCTGCAGGAGCGACGCCGATCGGCTCCGCTGCTAGACGTCCCGTCGACCCGCAACCCCGAACCGACCTGGGAACTGCTGGACGCCTTGCGCCGCGTTCCCGAGCGGTCCCGCGCCTGCCTCGTGCTCCACTACTACGGCGGCTACGGAACCGCCGAGATCGCCCGGATGGTCGGCTCGACTCCGGCCGGGGTCCGCATGCAACTCACCCGGGGGCGCAGGCGTTTGCGGCAACTACTCGAAGGAGGTGAAGGCGATGCGTGACCTGCGAGAGCGGTTCGAAGCACTCGACCTCCTCGAAGCGCCCTACCAGTGGACGGACATCGAACGCCGGGCGGCCCGCCCGGAGGTGGCCAGGACGCCATCGTGGCTGCACGGAGTCTGGATAGCCGCAACGACGGCCGCAGCGGTACTGGTGTTTGTCGGTGGCGTCGTTGCCGGTCGCTGGCTGCTGGGCCCCGGCTCGGTCCTGGACGTGGCCTTCGGAGGGTCCGGGTTGTTCCGGGCGGTAACGCCGGCCGATGTCAGCGTCCTGGCGCTGGTAGTGGCGGGGGCCGGCGGCGGGACGGTGCTGCTGACGGCGGCCTTGACCTTGCTGTGGCGATGGAGAAAGAGCAACGGATCGGCTGCGAGGATGCAAACGAGAGGGGAAGTCATGGAAACCATGGAAAAGACGACCGAAACGCCGATGCGAACCATCGAGACGGTCACCCGCAACAACCGCTGGCTGATCCTGGCCGTGGTCGTGCTCCTGGCGGTGATCGTGGCGGCCGGAGCGTGGCTGCTGATCGACAACTTTGTGACGAGCGACGTCGAGTCCCTGATCCTCGACTACAACGCGGCGTGGATCGCCAACGATTACGAAGCGCTGGCGGCCGTTGTCACCGATGACTTTGTGCACACGGGCACCGACGGCAGAAGGTATCAGGGCGAGTCGGAACTCAGACCCGAAATCGCGTCCTACGAGGGGTTAGGCTTCGAAATAGTGACGGCCGGTCCGATAGCAGTTTCCGGCGATTGGGCGATGCGAGCCGAGAGAGTCAGCTTCAGCTTCACCGGCGGAGACTTGGAGGGCGTTGCCCTCTATGAGATCGAAGGGAATCTGGTCAAGCAGCATATGATTGTTGGCTTCACGGCGGTTCCCTAGGATTCTCCGACTTGACGAATCGGGGCCCGCGGGCCCCGATTCCCGCGTTTACCACCGATGGGAACCTTCGGTGTGATTTCACTGATTGAGTTCGACGGGAACCTGATCAAGCGCTGGGCAGTGGAAAGAGCGGTTCCCCTGGTCGAGTGAGCGAACCGAAGAAGGCAAGACAAACCCCTCCCTGGATCGGAGCTGGGTTCAGATCCTCCCGGCGATCCGGTCCCCGATCTGGTCCGTCGACATGCCCATGTCGGGGCCACCCATCGACCGCAGTTCCGGGATAACCGACGCCGCAGCCTGCTCGACGGCTATCGCAGCCTCGTGCTCACCAAGATGATCGAGGCACATAGCACCGGACAACACTGCTGCGATCGGGTTGGCCCAACCCCTTCCGGCAATGTCGGGAGCCGATCCGTGAACCGGCTCGAACATCGAGGGATAGCGCCGCTCCGGGTCGAGGTTGCCGGATGCCGCCAGGCCCATCCCGCCCTGCACCGCCGCGCCCAGGTCGGTGATGATGTCCCCGAACAGGTTGTCCGTAACGACCACGTCGAAGCGCTCGGGCTGAGTGACCAGGTAGAGGCACATGGCGTCGACATGGACGTAGTCGACCTCGACCGCCGGGTATTCGGCTGCAACCTCGTCGACGGTCCGCTGCCAGAGATCTCCGGCGTAGGTTAAAACGTTGGTCTTGTGGCACAGCGTCAACCGTCCCCGTCGTTCGGCGGCTCGGTCGAAGGCGTATCGCACGACCCGCTCCACTCCCCGTCGGGTATTGATCGACTCCTGGGTGGCCACCTCCGCAGCAGTGTCCTTCTGGTGGAAGGCGCCTACTCCGGTGTACAGACCTTCGGTGTTCTCCCGCACGACCACCAGGTCACACCGGTCGGGGGTGAGGTCCTTGATCGGTGTCGGTGCTCCCGGATACAGCTTCACCGGCCGTAGATTCACGTACTGGTCGAAATCGAATCGCAGCTTCAGCAGCAATCCGCGTTCCAGCACCCCCGGCGGTACCTCCGGGGTGCCCACCGCTCCCAGCAGGATGGCGTCGTGCGTGCCGAGCTCGGCCTGAACCGCTTCGGGAAGCACCTCGCCGGTGCGCAGGTACCGGGTTCCTCCCAGGTCGTATTCGGTCGTCTCGATCGAGAACCCGAAGCGGTCCCCGGCCGCTCTGGTGGCCTTGAGCGTCTGAGCCGTGACTTCCGGGCCAACTCCGTCGCCGCCGATGACGGCCAGTTGATATCTCGTCATCGGGACTCCGATCAGAGGTTGTCCATCACCGAGTCGGAGATGACCGTGCGGGCGGCCTTGTTGAGTGCGTGGACGAACGCCCGGGCGGACCCTTCGACCACATCGGTTGAGACGCTCCGACCGGCATAGATCTCGCCGCCCATTCGCACGACCACGTTGATCTCTGCCATGGCATCGGCGCCCTTGGTAATGGGAACTACCCGGTAGTCGACCAGTTTCGCGTCGATTCCAAACGCCTTCTTGAGGGCGTCGAAAGTGGCGTGGACCATGCCATCGCCCTCACCTTCGAACTCGAGGGTCAGACCGCGCGCTTCGACTTTTACCGATGCCTGCGGATCGATGGTGCTCCCTCCCGTCACCTTCATGGAGACGAACCGAACAACCTCGTCCACTTCCCGGGCCTCGTCGTTGACGATCGCCCGGATCTCCTCCTCGGTGATCTCGACCTTGCGGTCCGCCAGCTCCTTCACCCGGGCAAACGCCCGGCTGAACTCCTGGTCGTCGAGAGCGATGTCCATCTGTCGCAGAGCGTCCGCAAACCCGGCCCGTCCGGAGTGCTTTCCGACGATGATCTGACTCGTCTGTCCCACCGACGCAGCGTCCATGATCTCGTAGGTCTCCCGATCCTGCAGCACTCCGTGCTGATGGATTCCCGACTCGTGCGCAAATGCGTTGCGTCCCACGACGGCCTTGTTGAACTGCACCGGATAGCCGGTCAGCCTCGAGACCAGGCGGCTGGTCTCCAGGATCTGAGTGGTATCGGCCCCGATTTCGACACCGAACCGGTCCTGGCGGGTCTTGATCGCCATGATGATCTCTTCCGTGGACGTGTTGCCGGCCCGTTCGCCGATCCCGTTGATCGCCCCTTCGATCTGGCGGGCACCCGCCGAGATGGCCGCGAGTGAGTTGGCGACCGCCAGGCCGAGATCGTTGTGACAGTGCGTGGAGATGATCACATCCTCGCGTCCCCCCTGACGTCGGCGTAGACCCGGCTCATCAGCTCGACGAACTCGGTGGGGGTTGCATAGCCGACCGTGTCCGGGATGTTGATCGTGGTAGCGCCGGCTTCGACCGCCGCCTTGCAGACGGCTACGACGAAGTCGGGATCCGAGCGGGTGGCATCTTGCGGTGAGAACTCAACGTCGTCGCAGTAGCTCCGGGCGCGTTTAACGCCTTCGATCACCGACTGCAGGACCTCTTCGGGCGTCTTCTTCAGCATGCGCTCCATGTGGATCGGGGACGTGGAGTTGAACACGTGAATGCGGGCCTTGGCGGCGCCTTTCAACGCATCCCAGGCCTGGTCGATGTCGTTGGGGTGGGTCCGGGCGAGGCTGGCGATGACCGGACCTTTCACCTCGTTGGCGATGCGGGATACCGACTCGAAATCACCCGGGGAGGAGGCCGCGAAGCCTGCTTCGATGACGTCGACCTTGAGCCGGGCCAACTGCCCGGCGATGGCTACCTTCTCGTCCGGCGTCAGCGCGATTCCCGGTGCTTGTTCTCCGTCACGCAGCGTTGTATCGAAAATGATGAGGCGGTCTTGCATGGTTGCTCCAGGTTGTGGTGGTGAGAACTCATAGGGGCTTCTTGGCGAGTATGCAGTACTCAGTACTCAGTACTCAGTAGGCCGGGTCGGCGGGTAGGCCGCCCGGCCGTTACAGCGCGAGTAAGCCGCCGGCGGATCCTGAGAATCGATCTAGGTACTGGGTACTAGGTACTAGGTACTTCATTCCGGTGGCGCCTTCGGCGTGAGGAAGGGCATCATGGTGCGAAGCTCGGCTCCCACCTCCTCGACCGGATGGTGACGGTTGGAGTCACGCTGCTCCAGTAGGAAGGGAGCACCTTCGCGCGCCTGGGCCAGCCATTCGTTGGCGAAGGCGCCGGACTGGATCTCACCGAGGATCTTCTTCATCTCGGCTCTCGTCTCGTCGGTCACAATGCGCGGTCCGCGGGTGTAATCGCCGTATTCGGCGGTGTCGGACACCGAGTACCGCATGTACGACAGGCCTCCCTCGTAGAGGAGGTCGACGATCAGCTTCAATTCGTGGAGCGTTTCGAAATAGGCAGATTCGGGCTGATAGCCCGCGTCGACGAGAGTGTCGAACGACGCCTTGATCAAGGACGAAATGCCACCACAGAGGATGACCTGTTCTCCGAAGAGATCCGTTTCCGTCTCCTCCTTGAACGTCGTTTCGAGCACACCTGCCCTGGTTCCCCCGATCGCGGAGGCGTAGGACAAGCCGAGCGCGTGCGCGTTGCCGGTGGCGTCCTGGTGCACGGCCAGCAAGCAGGGCACCCCGGAGCCTTCGGTGTAGGTGCGACGGACCAGGTGACCTGGTCCCTTGGGGGCGACCATGACTACATCGATATCGCCGGGAACGTCGATCACGTCGAAGTGGACGTTGAACCCGTGCGCGAACAACAGGGCATCGTCCGGGTTGAGTTGCGGAGCGATCTCGGCTGCGTAGAGGTCACCCATGTGCTGGTCCGGGACCAGCATCATGATCACGTTTGCTGCAGCCGCGGCTTCTGCCGGCGTCATGACGGTCAGTCCTGCTGCTTCAGCTTCGGCCCTGCTGGACGAACCTTCCCGCAAGCCGACGACCACGTCGACGCCGGATTCCTTCAGGTTGAGCGCATGCGCATGACCCTGACTGCCGTAGCCGATCACGGCAACCTTGCGGGCCTTGATGACCGACGGGTCGGCGTCCTGGTCGTAGTAGATCGTCGCCATCAGGTCTCCTTAACCGATTGCCTTGAGTTTCCGGCTCTTGAAATCACGGGCCATCGCAATGCGACCCGACTTGACCAGCTCGACGATTCCGTACGGCCGGACGAGTTCCACGAAGTCGTTGATCTTGCGCGGCTCACCGCTCACGGTGAAGGCGATGCTGGTCGGCCCGACATCGATGGCGGTTGCTTTGAAGATACTGCCGATCTCGAGGATCTCTCCCCGTTTGCCCGGACTTGCCGCGATGCGGACAAGCATGATCTCCCGTTCCAGCGACTCGTCCGGATCGAGCTCGGTGATCCGGACCACATTGACGAGCTTGTGGAGTTGCTTCTTGACCTGCTCCATTTCCGGCGCGTCGACCACGATCGTCATCCGGGACATGCCTTCGTCGGCGGTCGGGCCAACCGCCATCGAGTGGATGTTGAATCCGCGCCGGGCCAGCAACGAGGAAACCCTCGCCAGGACCGAAGGCTTGTTCTCGACCAGGACGGAGAGAGTGTGCTGTGTCACGCCAGGTCCTCCCTGCTCAGAATGATGTCGTCGTTTGACCCGCCCGCCGGGACCATCGGGAACACCATTTCTTCGGTGTCCGTGACGAACTCGACCACAACCGGCCGATCATCGATGGACAGGGACTTCTCAATGGTGAGGGCCACTTCGTCGGGTTTCTCGGCCCGCAACCCGACGCACCCCATCGCTTCGGCCAGCTTCACATAGTTGGGCACGTCCCGGCCGAGGTCGACGGCGGAGAGGCGTCCCCCGTAGAACAGGTTCTGCCATTGCTTGACCATGCCGTGGGCGCCGTTGTTGAGGATCGCCACCTTGATCGGGATCCCCTCGACCGACGCAGTGATGAGTTCCTGGGGGGTCATCTGGAAGCAGCCGTCGCCGTCGATGGCGTAGACAAGTTCATCGGGTTTGCCGGCTTTGGCTCCGACGGCGGCCGGCACGGCGAAGCCCATGGTTCCGAGTCCGCCCGAGTTGATCCACTTGCGGGGTTCGGCGAATTTCCAATATTGCGAAGCCCACATCTGGTGCTGGCCGACCCCGGAGACGACGATCGTGTCGGGTCCTGCCTGACGGTAGAGCTCTTCGATCACATACTGCGGCTTGATCGGACCGTCGGGTTGCTGGTCGTAGTGGAGCGGGAAGTCGCGCTGCCAGCCGTGCACCGTGTCCAGCCATGCTGTGCGGTCGGGAATGGTCTCGTGATCCCACTTTTCGAGCAGTTGCTGCAACACCCGTCGGGCGTCACCCACGATGGGGACATCCGCGGCGCGCACTTTGCCGATCTCGGCCGGGTCGACATCGGCGTGAATGACCTTCGCATGAGGGGCGAACGTGGCCGGGTTTCCGGTCACCCGATCGTCGAAACGAACACCGATGGAAACGAGCAGATCGGACTTCTGCATGGCGGTCACCGCCGTGTAGTTGCCGTGCATGCCGGGCATCCCGAGTGCCAGCGGATGGAGGTCCGGTATGGCGCCGCGCCCCATGAGTGTCGTCACCACCGGGATCTGGGTGGCTTCGGCGAAGCGAAGCAACTCTTCGTGGGCGCACGCCTTGATGATTCCGCCGCCCACATACAGGACCGGCCGTTTGGCTGCGTTGATCAGCTTGATGGCGTCCTTGATCGGCCGCGGGTGAGCGTCGACCGTCGGCTTGTAGCCCGGCAGATTCAGCTGTGCCGGTTTGTGCCACACCATCTGGGCGTTCAGCACGTCCTTGGGCAGATCGATCAGGACCGGGCCCGGCCGGCCCGTCGCGGCGATGTGGAACGCCTCATGGACCACATCGGGGATGTCGCGAGCGTCGGTGACGAAGTAGTTGTGCTTGGTGGCCGGCATGGTGATGCCGGTCGTGTAGGCCTCCTGGAAGGCGTCGTTGCCTACGGCGGTCGTTGCGACCTGTCCGGTGATGGCGACCATCGGCACCGAGTCGACCAGTGCATCGGCCAGCGGCGTGACGAGGTTGGTCGCCGCGGGACCCGACGTGACCATCGTCACGCCGACCCGTCCGGTCGCCCAGGCGTATCCCTCCGCCATGTGGCCGGCCCCTTGCTCGTGACGGGCGAGAACGTGCCGGATGGGGCTGTCGAGGATCGGGTCGTAGGCGGGAAGAATGGCGCCGCCGGGTACGCCGAACACGATATCGACCTCTTCGTGTTCGAGTGCCTTGATGAGGGCTTGTGCGCCGGAGATGGTGGTCATCGCCTGATCCCTTCCTTGGGTATGAAAAAACCCTCCGGCTCTTGGCAACGGAGGGCGGCGCACACGTCTTGCGACGCGTGCGCTAGGTAAGTACGAGAACGGGGTTGTGTGCTTGCATGGCTTGGCGGGGGAGTATGAGGGAAACGGCCGGCTATGTCAAGGAGCCGCGGGGGCTGGGTAGCACCTCCCGGACACCACCGCTCAGTCAAATGACCTCGACTTCGGCTTCGGGCCCCGGGTGGGTCTCGCTCGCGTAGGGTTCAGGTAGAAGCTCGGGACGGAGGTTGTGTCATGGTCGGACCGACCCTCGATGAGGTCCTCGCCGAGCTGCGTGACCTTCAGCAAGCGCTCTCGGAGCTCCCGGAGGATGCGTTCGGGGAACGCCTGAGAGTGAAGGAACGACGTCGCGAACTGCATACGCAGGCCGCGGAGCTACGAGAAGCCGGTCGCTCGATCGCCGAGCTACAGGAGGAACTGTCGCGCTTGCGAAACCAGCGCGACGAGCTGTTCCAGCGTCACTTGAGTCTTGGGAACATCGGCCCGGGTGGCGGCGAGGGCGGTGGTGGAATCGAGATCCGCTACGCGCTCGAAGTCAACCGCACGATCGACGAAGCCGGGGACCTTGCCGGCATCAACCGACAGATCCGTGAGCTGGAAGTCGCAATCAACCGCCGCCGGGTTGGTGAAGAAGGGACTTAGACAGGTTTTCCCGCAGAAGTCGAGACTGGGGCGAGAAGCGCCGGTCGAGCCACCTGTTCGACGAGACGTCCTCGCCGCGCATCGACGAAGTAGGCACGGTCGGAGCCTAGGTTTATCGGTATGGATTTCGATCGAGGAACCAGGCCCCGCGCCAATCTCTTGAGGGTGGATGGCGCGATCAACCTCGTGCTCGGGGCTCTGCTGGTTGCGTTTCCGAGCTGGCTGGTGGACGCCCTCGGAGTGCCGCCTTCGCAGGGCCGGTTCTATCCGTCCATGCTCGGAGCGGTCCTGATCGGCGTCGGGATCGCACTGTTCCTCGAAGCAAACCGGCTGCCGGGGGGCATCATCGGACTGGGCCTCGGCGGAGCCATCGCCATCAATCTGGTTGCGGCGTGCGCACTGATCTACTGGAACGTGTGGGGTGATCTCGAAATCCCGACCCGGGGCCGGGTGCTGCTGAGCGTGCTGTCGGTCGGTCTGGTGGCGATCAGCAGTTTTGAGCTCTGGGTGCGGTGGAGCCGGCGACCCTGAGCCGCGAAACAAGATCTGCCCGACGAAGTCTGTCACGATGATGTGCCACCATGGGTGCGTGACCGATTGGATACCGCCCGAGCTTCTTGCTCCAGCTTTCAAAGCCGTCAGGAAGGCCCTCCGTGACCTCGATCCAGACGAGGTGCCGGCCGTGCTGCGCCGCATTGCCGGTCAAAGCGGCCGCCGGTTGCCACCACCGCTGGCTCGCAAGCTGGTCGAAACCCTCGACGAGAACGAGTGGCTGCGCGAGAAAGCAGCCGAGGCCGGATCCGACCTCGATCCGGCCAGCCCCGACCCGTCTCGAGCCGTTTCGGCACTGTTCTTGCTCCGCCCTGACGGGTGGGAGGATCGAGCCAGAGAAGCCGCCGACCATCGAGCGTCGGGAGCACAGCAGGCACTGATTGCGGCCCTGCAGAAAAACGTTGTCGACCTTCAACAGCAGCTGGAGGCCGCCCGGGAGAAGGCGAAGGGAGCCCGGAAGAGGGCAGAGGCTGCGATCGTCGAAGCGGATCGCAAGGCGCAGGCAGCCCGGAGCGCGGTTGAGGCAGCCCGCCAGGAGGAGCGCGATGCCGCGGAGGAACAGCGCAGTGACTATCTGATGCTCCGGGAGCGCTACGAGCGGCTGGTCCAGGATCTGGAGGAAGCCGGGGACCGGATCATGACGCTGCGCGACGAACTTCTGCGCGCCAGAAGGACCAGCCGGGCGAACGCAGCTCCGACCGGTCCCCAGGCCTGGGCCGCCCGCGACCCCCTGGATATTGCCCGCATGCTCGACGAGATTTTCGAAGCCGTCCGGCCCGACGCCGTTGCCGGGATCGAGGAGGCCAGCCTCGAGGAGGCGGCGCCGTTTGTGTTTCCGGCCGGGGTGAGCCCCGACCAAAAGGACGCGATCGTTTGGCTGGCAGCCTATCCGGAACCGTATCGACTGGTCGTCGACGGATACAACGTCACGTTCCTTCTGGATGAGGCGGGTTTCACGGAGACGGCCGCCCGCGATCGGCTCAACGAAGGCCTGGCGCGCTTCCGCCGTGCGGCGGCGGCGCCGGTGCAGGTGATCGTCGTGTACGACTCGGCCCAGGCAGGGGGAGTGACGTCCAGTTCCGGACCGGGCGGGATTGAAATGCGTTTCACCGAGTCGGGTCTCCCGGCCGATGAGGAGATCCTCGCGATTGCCGCTGCCACGTCGACCCGCCTGGCCGTGGTCAGCACGGACCGGCGGGTGCGCGAAGGTGCCGAGGAATTGGGGGCACTCGGCCTGTGGAGTCAAGCGCTGGTGGCCTGGTTGGATCGCCGTTGAGGGCGGCGGGCTAGTTGCTCGTTCTCACCGAGCCGGCCAGCCACAACTCCGTGCCGATCTCGCACCGGTGCGGCTGATAGGCAGTGGCGTCGGCCGCGAAGCTTCCGGTGACTTCAATCCGGTCGCCTTCCTGCGCCACGACGGTGCCGGTTGCATCGATGAGCCGCACAGGATCGAACTCAGCGGTGAATCCCGGCGGCCACAGGACGCTCAGGTCGATGACGCCCTGCCGGAGCCAAACACAGCCGCCGTCCACCGCAGCGTCTCCTGCCAGGGTGGCGATGATCTTGGCGTCTTTGGGCGGATCCGGGTTGTGGGGGAGGTCGACCGGGCCGGCGGGTTGCGGTGCGCTGGTGGTGGTCGGGGTCGAGGTTTCGCTGCACCCGGCTGCGGCCAGGAGGGCCACGATGCCAAGTGTGGCGAGAACCGTCCGTCGGTTGGGCAGTTTCTTCACGCGGGTCGATACCTCAGCTGGGGAGACAGAAGCGTACCGCTTTCCCGCACCGGTTCATCAGCGCCACGTTCTTGTCACACCCGGCCTCTACGTTGTGGGCGGTACACGAAACTGACCCGGAGGACCGACATGCGGATCGACTGCGACGAATGCGCCATGCAGCACACCGCCACCTGCAACGACTGTGTGGTGACGTTCCTGCTGCGCGAGTCCGACGCGCCGCTCGAGATCGACTCCGCCGAGGCGGTGGCTCTGAGCGCGATGGCAGATGTCGGTCTCGTGCCCCGGCTCCGTCTCGTCCGCCACGACGAAGACCTGGAAGCTGCCGGGTGAGGTCCCGGGCCGGTTGAGGTTGTGGAGAGAGGCGGGTTCCCGGCCGAAGGGCGCTACTCGTCGGTGACGCAGCCCTCGGACGCCGGCTTCACATTCCGGATGTACTTGAAGAGGGTGCCCCGGGTCGCCTGCAAGGGTGGCGCTATCCAGGCTGTGCGGCGCCGGGCCAATTCGCTCTCATCGACCTCGAGTTCGATCGATCGGGTCTCCGAGTTGATGGTGACCGTATCTCCGTCCTCGACGAGCGCAAGCGGGCCGCCTTCCTGTGCTTCGGGCGTCACATGTCCGATGATGAAACCGTGTGAGCCGCCCGAGAATCGACCGTCGGTGATGAGGGCAACTTCGCCGCCGAGACCGGCTCCAACGATGGCGGAAGTCGGAGTCAACATCTCCGGCATGCCGGGTCCGCCTTTCGGCCCCTCGTAGCGAATGATCACCACGTCGCCGGGATGGATCTCACCGCGCTCCAGTGAAGCCAGCATCGCCTCTTCTCGGTCGAAGGGACGGGCTCGCCCGGTGAACCGGAGGCCCTCTTTGCCGGTGATCTTGGCCACGGCGCCGTCCGGAGCCAGGCTGCCGCGCAGGATCGAGATGTGACCGGTGGGTTTGATGGGATCCGACCACGGCTGGATCACATCCTGGTCGTCGGCCAGACCGGGTAGATCGGCCAGGTTCTCGGCCATCGTGCGTCCGGTCACCGTCAGGCAATCGCCGTGCAGCGCATCGTGCTCCAGGAGCACCTTCAGAACGGCCGGCGTTCCGCCCACCCGGTGGAGATCTTCCATCACATACCGTCCGCTGGGTTTGAGGTCGGCCAGAAACGGGACCCGGTCGCTGATCGCCTGGAAATCATCGAGATGCAGCGAGACGTCGACCGACCGCGCCATTGCCAACAGGTGCAGAACCGCGTTGGTCGATCCGCCTAAAAGCATGGTGAGGGTGATCGCGTTCTCGAATGCCTCCCGGGTCATGATGTCGGTCGGCCTGGTGTTGGTCTCGAGGAGGCCTCGGATCGCCGCGCCGGCCCGGAAGCACTCGTCCAGCTTGGCCGGATCGTTGGCGGGGATCGACGAGCTGTACGGCAAGCTCATGCCGAGGGCCTCGATGGCGGCTGCCATCGTGTTGGCCGTGTACATGCCGCCACAGGCGCCGGCGCCCGGGCAGGCATGCCGGACGATGTCGAATCGCTCGGCTGCCGAAATCCGACCGGCGAGGTACTCGCCGTACGACTGGAAGGCGGAGACGATGTCGAGGGGTTCTCCCGAAACGCTCACGCCGGCCCGGATGGTCCCGCCGTACACCATGAGTGACGGCCGGTTGACCCGGCCCATCGCCATCAGCGCACCAGGCATGTTCTTGTCGCATCCGGGAATCGAGATATTGGCGTCGTACCACTGCGCCCGCATGACGGTTTCGATCGAGTCGGCGATGAGGTCTCGCGACTGGAGCGAGTAGCTCATCCCCTCCGTTCCCATCGAGATGCCGTCGGACACACCGATGGTGTTGAAACGCATCCCCACCATCCCGGCCGCCTCCACACCGTCCTTGGCTGCGGCGGCCAGTTGGTCGAGATGCATGTTGCAGGAATTGCCTTCGTACCACATGCTGGCGATCCCCACCTGGGCCTTGGTCATGTCGACCTCGCTCAAGCCCGTGGCGTACAACATGGCTTGCGAAGCGCCCTGGGAGGCTGGTTCGGTGATGCGACGGCTGGTTCGGTTGAGCTGGTCGGGCATGTCGGAATCATAGGGCCGATCCGGCTCCACGCTTCGATGTGGGTCGGCTCAGATAACCTGCCCGGGTGCACGACTTCGTTACCCGACTCCAGGAAGCCGGCGCAGCCGCGGGGCTGGCCGACCTCGGGATCTGCAGGGTCGAGCCCTTCTTCGACGTCCGGACCGAAATGGACCGTCGAAAAGCAGAGGGCCCGGCCGGCCGGTTGCGCTTCACCTACACGGACACGGTCGTGGCCACCGACGTCAGACGATCCTATCCCTGGGCGGAACGTCTGGTGGTAGGAGCATCGAGCTACCTGCCTGCCGCGGGAACTCCCGGGCCCCTTCCGCCGAATCACGGCCGTGTGGCCAGGTTTGCGACCTCAGATCACTACGCGCCGTTACGCCGAGGACTCGAAGCAGTGAGCGGCCTTCTTCGCTCCGCCGGGTACCGGTCCGAGATCCTGATCGACGACAACCGTCTGGTCGATCGGGCCGCCGCTGTTCGCGCCGGGATTGCCTGGTGGGGCAAGAGCACGATGGCGCTGCTGCCGAAATACGGACCGTGGACGCTGCTCGGGTCCGTGGTGACCGACGCCGAGGTACCGGTGAGCGAGGCGATGCGAAGGGACTGCGGGACCTGTGTCGCCTGTATTCCGGCCTGTCCGACCGGGGCTCTCGACGAAGAGGGAACGATTGATGCGACCCGGTGCATCTCGTACTGGGCGCAGATGCCGGGTGTCATCCCGGTGCCGATTCGGGAGGCCTGGGGAGACAGGTTGTACGGGTGCGATGCCTGCCTGGATGCTTGCCCGCCGGGCAGGCGCTGGTTGGACGTCGCTCCCGGTGGGAGAGACGGTGTGGATCTCCTCGGTGTTCTGGCTGCAGCGGATGCAGGTCTTCTGAGCGCGTATGCCCACTTCTACATTCCCCGCAACGACCCGGACTTCCTGCGACGCAATGCACTTGTTGCGCTCGGTCACCGTGGTTCGCCGGCGGCTGTTCCGATCGTGGCCGGGTATCTGGCCGCAAGCCGACCGATGCTCCGCTCCCATGCGGCGTGGGCGCTCGGGCGGATCGGCAGCGGCAACGCCCGCAGCGTCCTCGAGGCGGCGCTGAACTCAGAAGCCGATCCGGCCGTCACCACCGAAATCCAAACCGCCCTCGCGAACATGAAGGCAGCGGGTTGAAGGTCGGGTAGTGAAGACCCTGTTGCTGCAGGGTGGGCGGTTACCCTGTTCCCATGGCGGACCCGGTTGTATGCAGTCAATGTGGCGCCCGCAACTCGGCGGCGGCAGCGTGGTGCGGGCAGTGCTACGCGCCCCTCGGTGATCAGATCGAGGACACGGAGGCTTCCGACCCGGCCGGGAACCCGGTAGCGCCTCCAAACTCCGCTCCCGAGACGGTCGCCGCACCGGCGCCTCCCACCGGCGGCGAGAAACTCGACGGAGCCGCGGCACCGAAGAGCGATACCTGGGTGTGCTCGGTCTGTGACGTTGCCAATCCCCTGGCCGTGGAGGAATGCGCCGCCTGTGGTACGTCGATCTTCCGCTCGTTTGGGGCCGTGGAAGAAGAACGGGTCATGGTCGATCCTCAACAAGCACTGTTTCGATCCGTGATGTTCCCGGGACTGGGACACGCCTACGCCAAGCAGGGCTTGCTCGGCTCCGCTATCGGCGGGCTTGCCCTCATGTCCCTTGGGTTCGGGATCGGACTCGTGGCGACCGGCGTCGGGAGTTTCGGATGGCCGCTGCTGCTCGAAGCGGTGGGCGTGTGGGTCGTGGCGGCTTTCGACGCATACCGACTCGCTGAGGGGCAGGACGTCAAGAACCTGCTCCTCAGACCCCGAGTGATCACAGCACTCGTGGGATCGGCGATGGTGACGGTAATCCTGGCTGCGACGCTGCAGGGCCGGGTCTGATGCGCTGGGTCTTTGCGCTCGCCCTCGTCTTGGGCATGGTGGCGCTCATCGCCTGGGCCCTGCTGCAGGGCCGCGTTGCGGAGCGGCGCCCCGGCCCCGCCGCGATCAGAGGCATCGCCGCTTCGGTTGCCTTCGGGATGGGCGGGCTATCGGCGGCGTATGCCGGCTGGAATCTGTGGCTGGCGACGGTGGGAGCCGTGGCAGCGGCGGCCGTTGCCGCCTGGTACGCCGGAAGGGCGGACCGGTCGAAGGGTCAGGGCGGGGGCTGATGCAGATAGTCGCCGATGTGCACGGTGAATTCGACGCGCTGGCGAAGCTCGCTCGATCGGGCGAAAGCCTCCTGATACTCGGCGATCTCATCAACTACGTGGACTATCGCACGATGGACGGCATCGCTGCAGAGGTCCTGGGGAAGGCGTTTGTGAAGCAGGTTGCCCATTTCCGCGCCGTCGGCGACTACGGCGGATCCCGGGCATTGTGGCGTGAACACATGGCCGGCCGCGAGTCGGAGATCCGCAGGCAGATCGGAGAGCACGTCCGCAGGCAATATGAAGACACCGGGCGTGCGCTGGAAGGGGGCGTTTCCTACGTCACGTACGGCAACGTCGATTGGCCGGAGGCGTTGCGGGCTTGTCTGCCGGCAGGTTCGACCTTCGTCGACGGCGAGGTCGTTGAGATCGAAGGTCTGCGGGTCGGCTTTGTCGGCGGCGGAGCTCCAACCCCGCTGGGTGTGTCCGGTGAGGTTTCGGAAGAGGAGATGGCCGGGAAACTGGAGAACCTCGGTCCGGTTGAGATTCTGTGCTCACATATGCCGCCCGCCGTTGCCGCGCTGCACACCGACGTCATCACGGGTCGTGTCGAGGGGAGCTCGATCGCCATCCTCGACTATGTGATGGAGCATCAACCGCGCTTCCACTACTTCGGCGACATTCACCAGCCTCAGGCAAGCCGGTGGCGCCTCGGTGAGACCCGCTGCGTGAACGTTGGCTACTTCCGAGCGACAAAACACGCGATTCGCCACCCGTGATCGCCTTTTCGTAGTCCGCCGGATCGCTACCCTGGTTTCAGCAAACAGTCAAAGGAGCACGAAGGACCATGGCTGAGGGAACAGTCCAGAGCATTGAAATCCCTGCTTCACCCGAGTTCATCTTCGAGGTCCTTGCCGATCTCGAGCTGTATCCCGAGTGGATTACTGCAATGCGGGAAGTCGAGGTCCTCGAACGGGACGGGGACAATCGACCCAAGCGCGCCCGTTTCCTGGTGGATGCCATGATCAAAGAAATCGCGTACGACCTCGACTACGAGCACGAACCTCCCGTTCGCATGTCCTGGACTGCCGTGCCGGGGGAAGACATCAAGCAGATGGTCGGGTCGTACGAACTCACCGAACTCGACAATGGTGAGACCGACGTGGTGTATGCGTTGATGGTTGAGCCGGAGTTCAAGGTACCCGGGTTCTTGCGCCGTCAGGCCGAGCGACAACTGATCAGCACGGCACTGCGCGGGCTGAAGCGGCGGGTCGAGGAGCTCTCCGCCGACTGATGCGCATCGTCCTGGTCACCGGGAAGGGGGGCGTCGGCAAAACCACAGTGGCGGCTGCGACCGCACTACGCGCTGCCGATGCCGGCCATCGGACCCTGGTTCTGTCGACCGATCCGGCCCACAGCCTTGCCGATGCTTTCGATGTCGCCCTCGGCGACGAACCCCGACACCTCAGCCGGGACCTCGACGGCCAGCAGATCGATACGCAGAGCAGACTCGAGGCGTACTGGGGCGAGATTCGCGACCAGCTCATGGCCATCCTCGATTGGGGAGGAGTACGCGGGCTCGAAGCGGAGGAGTTCCTGGTCTTCCCCGGCATGGATGAGCTGTTCGCTCTGGTAGAGGTGCAGCGTCACGCTGCATCCGGCCTCTACGACACCTTGATCGTCGATTGTGCCCCCACCGCCGAAACCCTGCGTCTGCTGAGCTTGCCCGAGGTGCTGTCGTGGTATTTCGATCGGGTCTTCCTCACCCAGAAGCGAGTCATGAAGGCTGCTCGACCGGTACTGAGCCGGGTGACGAGTATGCCGATTCCCGGCGATGAGGTCTACGACGCTGCCGAGAATGTCTTCTTTGCCATCGAGCGGGCCCGCCGGCTCCTGCTCGACCCGACGGTTACGACCGCACGGCTCGTCGTCAACCCGGAGAAGATGGTGGTGAGTGAGGCCCGGAGGACCTACACGTACCTGTCGCTGTTCGGGTATGCCATAGACAGCGTTGTTGTCAACCGGATTCTGCCGGCCGACCTCTCCGACCCGTACTTCAGTCGCTGGCAGATTATCCAGGGCGAACACCTGAAAGACATCGAACGCTCATTTGCAGACGTGCCCGTGTTGCGCCTGCGCTTGTTCGATGAGGAGATGACCGGCACCGACAAACTCCGGACGCTCAGCAGCGAACTCTACGGCGACCGTGATCCTGCCGTCGGTTTCCCGGGTCGCCGGCCGTTCCGTGTCGTCGAGGAGCCGAATCAGGTAGCGCTCGAGATCGATATGCCCTTCGTCGCGAAGGAAGAGGTCGATGTGGTCCGGGACGGTCACGAGGTGTACATCACGGTCGGCGCCTATCGCCGGTCGTTCGTGTTGCCGGATTCGCTGCACCGTCGTGATGTCGTGGGTGCCAAACTGGAGGGCGGAGTCCTCAGGGTGAGGTTCAGCGAGCATCGGGGGAAATGACATGACCGATCGTCCATCCTTGGGACAAGGGCTGAGTCGGGGCGGGCGCCGGGTAGCCATTCACCTGCTCAAGGCCGGTGTCGAAGTCCTGCGTGGTGTGGAGGGGTTCTTCGAGGAGCTGGCCACCGCCACCCGCGGCGACGCTCCGGAAACCCAAAAGAAAGGTCCGAAGCGGATCCCGCTCGAGTAACCCTTCGTCTTCTTCGGTTGGGAGGGACGTTCGGCCCCAGGCGTGGCCGGTGTTTGCAGCGAGGTCGAGGTGGCCATGCTCGCTACGCTGATCACCCATGAAGACCATTGGTATCGACCTTGGTGGGACCAAGATGTCTGCCGGCCTCATGGACGGACCCGGCACCATCGTCGAGAAGCTCACGGTCGACCGACCGGTCCATCAGGCCGGGATGGAGCAGGGTCCGCTCGAACTCGCCGCGAAGCTGATGCAACCGGAGGTCGCAGCCATCGGCCTGGGTGCAGCCGGACTGGTGAGCCGGCCCGATGGCCGGCTCGTGTGGGGTCCCAACGTGGTCGGCCGGGACATCCCGTTCAAGGATCTCCTCGAAGGACGTTTTGGTCTTCCCGTCGTGGTCGACAACGATGCCAACCTGGCCGCCCTGGCCGAGTCGCAACTCGGCGCCGGCCGCGGTCACCGCCATGTGCTGCTGCTGACGCTCGGCACCGGCATCGGGGGAGGGATCGTGATCGACGGGGACATCTATCGGGGCCGAGCGTTCGCAGGAGAAGTCGGGCACATGACGCTCGATGTTGGCGGCCCGCAGTGCACGTGCGGTCAGCGGGGCTGTTGGGAAACGTTTGCATCGGGGCGGCGCCTCGACCAAAGCGCCCGGGATCTCGCAGCCGCAGATCCATCGGGCCTGACGGCGGAACTCGCCGGGCCCGGATCAGCCACCGGGTTCCACCTGACGGAAGCTGCGCTCCGGGGCAACGCGCAGGCCGTCCAGGCCTTCGCCGAGATGGGCTGGTGGCTGGGGGTCGGCCTTGCGAGCTTGGTCGTCGTATTGGACCCGGACGTGATCATTGTCGGCGGCGGGGCCGCCCGGGCAGGCGACCACCTGCTCCAGCCGGCTCGTGACGCGATGGCCGATGCTCTGGAAGGGTCGAAGTTCCGCGCCCCAACCCCGATCGTCGCGGCCCGGTTGGGCGAAGATGCCGGGATCGTTGGGGCCGGATTGGCTGCAGCGGAGCTGGCTCGTGGGTGAGCCGCTGCGCCCCGATGCGGTCATCGGCCCGGAAGGACGGCGCCGGCCCGACACCCGCAACCGGGTGAAGGAGATAACGCTGGCTCTCCCCAACCTGGTCAAGCTGCTCGGCCGGCTGATTCGCGACCCGCGCGTGCCGGCCGGGAGCAAGGCACTGGCCGGAGCGGCGCTGGCCTACGTCGCATCCCCCATCGATTTCGTGCCGGATCTCATCCCGGTTCTGGGAAGGTCCGACGACGTGTTCGTCGCCATCTTTGCCCTCCATCATCTGATCCGGACCGCAGGGGAAGACGTTGTCGTCGAGCATTGGGACGGGTCGCTCGACGTCCTGGAATACGTCAACACCCTCTTCGACGTGGCCGCGCGGTTTGTTCCCCTACGCGTCCGCTGGACCCTGAACAGGCTCCTGGGCCGATGAACACCAGAATCTCCCTTACCCTGCCGCAGTTCCGCCACGAAGCGGGTCCCATGCTCGACGCCGCCCGCCGCGCCGAAACGCTCGGGTTCGATGGCGTTTACGTCTTCGACCATCTCTTTCCGCTGGGAAGTCCCGACCGGCCGATCTTCGAGGGCTTCGTCGCCCTGGGTGCCGTGGCAGCAGTAACCAGCCGAATCACCGTCGGGACGCTGGTGATCCGGGCCCCGATCCGCCCCGCCCGGACGACCGCCAGAGCAGCCTGGTCCGCCCAGGCGATCAGTGGAGGAAGGCTGACGCTGGGGCTCGGGGCCGCCGACTCGCTCTCGAAACCCGAATTCGAGGCCTACGGCCTTCCGTTCGGCAGCGTTGAGGAAAGGATCGGCTCGGTTCGGGAAACCATCGAGGCACTCCATCTGCCGGAGCTGCACGTACCGGGGGTTGCCGTCCCCAGGACCTGGATCGGGGGACGATCCGCGGCTGTTCGGGAGTTGGCCGCGGAGGTCGCCGACGGGTGGAACGCGTGGGGTGGCACTCCGGGGCAGCTCGCTCGCGACGGCGCTGAGGTTCGTGAGCGAGCCGGCCGACCCTTCGAAGTGAGCTGGGGCGGGCAGGTCCTGCTGGCTCCCGACGAGGACCGGCTGGGGGAGTGGCTGGCGACCCGCGACGATGCGGACCGCCTGGTTGCCGGGACCGCGGGCGGTGTGGCGGAACAGCTTCGCGCCTACGTTGAGGCGGGCGCGAACGAGCTGGTCCTATCGCTTCTGTCGTCACCCGGCTGGGACTCGTGGGATCTGTTTGTCGACGAGGTTCGCCCCCTGCTCGGCTAGCGACAGAGCCCGCGTGATGTCTACGCGCCGTCTTTCATGTCGCACCATGCCCGGATGACGGCTTCGAGTTCGGCCCGGGCCGCGCCCACCTCCTCGGTACTCAGGAAACGCATGACGCGAGCTGTGTCGCCTTCACCCTCGAGGCGGGGATGATCTCCGGGGATGGTCGCGCCCCGGTGGAACAGAAGGCTGACCAGTTTCTTGGCAGGGTTGAAGCTGGCGATGTTCCCTTTGTACATGAACGTGGGTGTCGACCATTTGATGGTCTCCTCGACTCGCGAGTCGGTCTGAAGGATGATGGTCCGCACTTCGAGCATCGCTTCGGCCATCGGGGGTTGCTTCTCGGCAAACCAGGCGTCCACCTCGGGGTTCGTCATCGGTGGCCCTTCCTCGCGGGAGCTTCCTCGCCCACCCTATTCGCGATTGCATCGGGCGTGCCGGATGAGTTGGTACGCTTGGCGGGCTCGGGAGGTCACTGCGTGCAATTTCGCCGAATCAACAACCTGCCACCGTACGTCTTCGCGACGGTCAACGAACTGAAGCTGCAAGCGCGGCGTGCCGGCGAAGACATCATCGACCTGGGGTTCGGCAACCCGGACATTCCCACCCGGCCCGAAGTGGTCGAAAAGCTGGTTGAGGCGGCCCGCAATCCGCGCAATCATCGCTACTCGGCTTCGCGGGGTATTCCGAATCTGCGGAAGGCCGTGGCCGATCGCTACCTGCGCCGCTTTGGTGTCGAACTGGATCCCGACACGGAGGTAATCACCACGATCGGCGCCAAGGAAGGGCTCTCGCACCTGATGTGGGCGCTGGTGCAACCCGGCGACGTGGCGATGGTTCCAGAGCCGAGCTACCCGATCCACATCTACGCGCCGGTGCTGGCCGGTGCCGAGGTGATCCGGGTCCCGCTTTCCCTCGACGACGACTTCTTCGAGCGCATGCAAGCGAGTTTCCAGGAAACGTGGCCGCGTGCCCGGGTGATCCTCACCTCGTTTCCGCACAATCCAACCACTGCGTGTGTGGATCTGTCGTTCTTCGAGCGCCTGGTCGATTTTGCCCGTGAGCACGAGATCATGTTGATCCATGACTTCGCCTACGCGGATATCGCCTTTGGCGGATACAAGCCGCCCAGCTTGCTGGAAGTTCCGGGCGCCAAAGAGGTCGGAGTCGAGTTGTATACCCTCACCAAGGGTCATTCGATGGCCGGGTGGCGGGTCGGGTTTGTCGTCGGCAACCCCGAGATGGTGGCCGCGCTGGGCAAGCTGAAGTCGTACCTTGACTATGGGACCTTTCAACCGATCCAGATCGCCTCGATCATCGCTCTCAACGAGGGTGACGAATTCGTCGGCGAAGTGACTGAGGTCTACCGGCGCCGCCGCGACACGCTGGTCGACGGGCTCGATCGAGCCGGATGGAAGTTCCCGAAACCCCGCGGCACGATGTTCGTGTGGGCGCCGATCCCGGCCCCCTACGCGGAGATGGGATCGCTCGATTTCACCATCATGTTGATGAAGGAGGCCAAGGTGGCGGTCAGCCCCGGCATGGGATTCGGACCGCACGGCGAAGGGTTCGTTCGTTTTGCACTGGTCGAGAACGACCACCGCATCGGCCAGGCAGTGCGCGGCATCCGGACCGCCCTGGACAAGCTCTGAGAGCGGGAGGTGGCCGGTGAGTCCTGACCACCCCCACCATTCTGCCGCTTAGCTGCTCAGGCGTTTGCCCAGCGGCACGTAGGCCTCTTCGGTGTACTGCTTGACCATCCGGTTGGTGCTGAAATTCACCAATGAGGAGATCATGGCTTCTTTCATCATCTCCACCCAGGCGATCGGTATTCCCGACTCGTCCCGGTCGTAGAACCGGGGGACGACCTCATCCTGGAGGATCCGATAGAGGGCCAGGGCATCCTCGTTGTCCTGGGCCTGATGATCGCCGTTGCCCCACTCGAGGCCAAACGCCCAGCCGTTCTTGCCGTTGAAACCCTCTGCCCACCAGCCGTCCAGGACTGAGAGGTTGAGGCTGCCGTTCATCGCCGCTTTCATGCCCGACGTGCCGGATGCTTCCTGCGGAGGGCGAGGGTTGTTGAGCCACACGTCGACACCCTGGGTGAGGAAACGACCCATCCGGATGTCGTAGTCCTCGAGGAAGTAGATGTGTCCCGTCAGCTCCGGGCTCTTGGACAGCTCGACGATACGGCGAATGTACTCCTGACCCAGCTTGTCGGCCGGATGCGCCTTGCCGGCAAAAACGACCTGGGCGGGCCGTTCGGGGTTGGTGAGAATCGCCTGGAGCCACGGGATGTTGTGGAACATCAGGACCGCTCGTTTGTACGTGGCGAAACGCCGTGCGAATCCGATCGTCAAGCGGTCCGGTGGGAGCAACGTGTCGATGGCCCGCAACTCGTCGGGCGACGCCCCGTGGCGGGCGAACTGGCGCCGAATCCGGCCGCGTCCGAAACGAGTCAAGAGGCCTTTTCGGGCCAGATGATCCTCCCAGATGCGTTTGTCCGGCACATCGCGGAGCTTCTCTGCCACGGTCGGGTCTTCGATCAGCTGATCCAGCCAATCCGCGCCGATGACCTCGATGAGTAGGCGCTTGTTGCCGCGACTGACCCAGGACGGCGTATGAACGCCGTTGGTGATGCCGTGGACGACCTCGCCGCCGAGGAGATGACCCCAGTCGTTGTTGGCGACGCCCGCGTGTCGCTGGCTGACACCATTGACGAACGAGGAGAGCCGGATGGCAAGGGCTCCGAGGTCGAATCGGCCGTTCTCCCCATCCCGGGAGCTTCCCATATGTGACAGGTAGGCCATGTCGCGCCCGACCCGGTGCGGCCACTCGCTCAGGTATTTCTCGACGAGGGGCATGTCGAAAACTTCGTTGCCGGCCGGGACCGGGGTGTGCAACGTGAACAGTGTGTTGGCCTTCACGTCGGCTTCGGCCTCTTCCAGAGTCGCTCCCGCTTTCACAATGTCGGTCAGTCGTTCCAGCAAGCTCATGGCTGCGTGGCCTTCGTTGACGTGCCAGGTTGCGGGCTTGATGTTCAGTGCCTTGAGGGCACGTACGGCGCCGACTCCGAGTACGTACTCCTGGGCGAATCGCATTTCGCGGCCCCGCACGTAGAGCATGTGGGTGATGGGGCGGTCGGCGTCGGCGTTCTCCGGGATGTCGGTGTCGAGGAGCAAGATGGGAACCCGGCCGACTTGCATCTTCCAAACTGCTGCCAGGACCGTCCGCCCCGGGAACTCGAGCCCGACCTTGAGCTGTCCGCCCCGGGCGGCAACGGGCAGAACGGGCATCCGCGTCGTGTCGAGGACGGGATACATGTGCTGCTGATCGCCGGCTACTTCGATCTCCTGGCGGAAGTAACCCCGCCGGTAGAGCAGCCCCACGGCGACGAACGGCACACCGAGGTCGGAGGCGGATTTGGTGTGGTCACCGGCGAGCACCCCGAGACCCCCGGAGTAGATCGGCATCGAACTGTGAACGCCGTGTTCGGCGCACAGGTATGCAACGGGGCCATCGATCTCGTCCACGTGGTGGCGGTTCCACCAGGTTTCCTTCTCTTCCATGTATTCATCGAAACGGCGAACGGTATCGGCGTATTGATCCTGGAAGACTTCGCTGTCCTCGAGCGACTTCCAGGTGACCGGATCGACCGCCGACAGCATCTCGACCGGATTGCGGTATTGCGTCCAGAGGTCGGGACTGATCGACCGCCAGATCTGGTTCATCGCATCCCAGGACCACCAGAGGTTGTAGGCGATGTCGTAAAGGCGGGAAAAGGTCTGGGGAACCCGGAGTTCGATCCCGGGGAGAGTGGGAATGTCCACGCGCATGAAAGGGAATCCTTGTTGGGGTGAAGGCCGCGAGGTTACCTCGTTTGTCGTTTCCGAGCGACATAGAAGCCTTCGAGAGCCGTGATGGTCGCTCTCGATCCGATGAGTACCCTGGTCGCCACGCCAAGCATGAGAGGCTCCGACGATGGCTTTCATAGACGGGATCGCCGACTTTCGATCCGACACGGTCACCCGGCCGACACCCGAGATGCGCAAAGCTATGGCCGAAGCAGAAGTCGGCGACGATGTGTACGGCGAAGATCCAACGGTCAACGCGCTCGAGGAGGAGTCGGCGGAAGCGGTCGGGAAACCGGCCGCGGTCTTCGTACCAACCGGCAGCATGGGCAACCAGCTGGCCATGGCCTCCCTGACTCGCCCCGGTGATGAGGTGCTGTGCGTTGAGGCCGCCCACGTCCGCAACCACGAGGTGGCGGCAGCCGCAGCCGTGTCGGGAATCCAGTTTCGGACTCTTCCCGGGCCCGGAGGTCGGATGGCGGCCGAAGAAGTTGGCGCTGCGATCGCTCAGGCCGACTTTCACATGCCGCGGATCTCGATGCTCGTCTGGGAGAACACCCACAACGTGTCGGGTGGGACCGTCGTGCCCTACGACATGATGGTCGCGACCACCGCAGTTGCTCGCCAAGGGGGATTGTCGGTTCATATCGACGGGGCCCGCATCTTCAATGCCGCGGCTGCTTCGGGGATCCCGGCTGTGGAATATGCCGCTCTGGCCGACACCATCCAGTTCTGTTTTTCGAAGGGACTCGGGGCGCCGATCGGATCGGTTCTCTGCGGCACCGAAGCGGTGATCGGCGAAGCCCGGTACATCCGCAAGCGGCTGGGCGGGGGGATGCGCCAGGTGGGGGTTATCGCCGCGCCTGCCCGCATCGCACTGCGGGACCGCGCCCGGATCGGCGAAGACCACGAGGTCGCTCGCCGGCTCGCCGAAGGTCTGGCCGACCGCTATCCGGAGGCGGTAGATGTTGCGAAGGTCGAAACCAATATGGTGGTCGTCGATGCCCGGGCGTTTCCGTTTTCAGCGGCCGATTTGGCGGAGCGTTTGCATCGCCAGGGCATCCTCATCGGGATGCTCGGACCTCATCTCGTACGATTGGTGACCCACCGGGACGTGGACGCCGCCGACGTCGACCGGCTGCTGGCAGTGGTCGACGCCATGAGCGGGTAACCCCCCGGCGTCTCTCCTAGTCTCACCCCCTATGCGGTTCGCAGTTCTGTTTCCCGGGCAGGGAAGCCAGCACGTCGGGATGGGAGCCGAACTCTTCGAAGTCCGTCCCGATCTGCTGGGGTCGACTGCCGATGATCTCCTGGGCTGGTCGCTGCGCAAGGTGTGTCTCGAAGGCCCCGACTCGGAGATAACCCGGACCGATCGCGCCCAGCCGGCGCTGTTCGCCGTGGCCTACGCGTTGTGGGAGGAGTTTGCGCGCCTGCTGGGTTCGGCGAAACCGTCCGCGGCGGCCGGTCACTCGCTGGGGGAGTACACGGCGCTGGCAGCGGCGGGTGTCTTTGATTTCGATACTGCCCTGCGGGTTGTGGCCGATCGGGGACGTGCCATGGCCGATGCAGCCGCCCGACAGCAGTCGGGAATGGCCGCCCTGCTCGGATGCGACGTCGAGACGGCGGAATCGATTGCCCGGACCCGGCGCGATGAAGGCGGCAGTCTCTGGGTAGCCAACGTCAACGCCCCCGGGCAGGTTGTCCTGGCGGGCCCAGCAGAAGACCTCGAATGGCTTGCCGCCCACGGCCGCGAGTTGGGAGCTCGACGCGTCACGTCGCTCAACGTGGCCGGAGCGTTCCACTCTCCCTTGATGGCGTCGGCCACCGACGAACTCAGAGAAACACTCCATACCGTTTCACCTGGGTTATCGTCGTTTCCCGTATGGGCGAACGTGACCGCTCGCCCCTCCACGCCTTCCGAGGTGTGCGACCTCCTGGCCCGCCAGGTTGAGTCGCCGGTCCGGTTCTCCGAGAGCCTCGAAGACATGGCGGGGACGGTCGACGCATTCGTGCATGTAGGGCCGGGTGATGTGACGGCAGGCATGGCCAGACGTTCGACGTCGGATCGAGAGGTGCTCGTCGTCAACGACCTGGAGTCGGCGGCCGCGGTCGCCGGCCTGTTGCAACAGTCGATCGGATGAGGAAGTGACGATGCGGTACGCAGAAATCACCGGATGGGGGAAGTGCGTCCCGCCGTCGGTTCTGTCCAACAGTGACCTCGAGGAGCTCACGGACACCAGCGACGACTGGATCACCACCCGGACCGGTATCAAGGAGCGGCGGGTTGCGCATGTGAACGTATCGGACATGGCCGTCGTGGCGTCTGAACAAGCCCTGGCCGCGGCCGGTCTCGAACCCACCGACATCGATCTAGTGGTATTGGCCACCTGCACGGCCGACGTTGTGATTCCGAGCGCTGCTTCCATCATCCAAGCCAAACTCGGCGCAACGAACGCCGCCGTCTTCGATCTGAACGCGGCATGTTCCGGATGGATCTATGCCCTCAATGTCGGAACCCAGATGATCCGCGGAGGAGGACACCAGAAGGTCCTCGTGATCGGCGCAGAGAAACTTTCCCACCTCCTCGATTTCACCAACCGGGCAACCGCCGTCTTGTTCGGCGACGGGGCCGGAGCCGTCGTGCTCGAGGCGACCGACGAACCGGTCGGCCTGCAGTCCGTCGAGATCGGAACCGATGGCTCCGTAGCCGGGATCCTCTGCGTGCCCGGCATTGGCACGGCGGGCAACCGATACCAGGGCGATCCGAGCGAATACGCGATCCACATGGACGGACCGGAAGTGTTCAAACGGGCCGTGACCGCCATGGGCGAAGCCTCCGCCAGGGTGGTCGAGCAGGCCGGACTGTCGGTCGACGACGTCGACCTGCTCATTCCCCACCAGGCGAATATCCGCATCATCGACGCCACCGCCCGCAAGCTGAAGCTGGTCCCCGAGCAGGTTTTCGTAAACATCGCTTCCTACGGCAACACGTCCGCAGCCACCATTCCGATCGCCCTCACCGAAGCGCTCGAGGAGGGCCGCATCGCACCGGGTGCCAATCTGGTGTTTGCTGCATTCGGGGCCGGTCTCACCTGGGCGGCGGCGGTCGTGAAGTGGGGCGCCAGAATCGAACCGCTCCGCACGAGTGACGCACACCTGCCCCCATCCGACAAGACCGCCCGGCAACTGCTCGAATCCAATGTCGCCTTCTACGGAGACGGGCGGAGGGTCGAGTGACCAGGGTTGCGCTCGTCACTGGAAGCTCTCGCGGCATCGGTCGTGCGGTCGCCCTCGAACTGGCTTCCCGCGGGAATCGAGTCGCCGTCAACTATTCGGGCAACGAAGCAGCGGCCTCGGCAGTGGTCGAGGAGATCACGTCGTCCGGTGGCGAGGCGATTGCCGTCAAAGCGGACGTCGGAGACGTCGATGAGGTCACCCGGCTGTTCTCCGAAGTGACCGCCTACCTTGGTCCCGTCGAAGTACTGGTCAACAACGCCGGTATCACCCGCGACGGATTGGTGCTCCGCATGGATCCGGCCGATTGGGACCAGGTCATGAACACCAACCTGCGATCCGTCTTCCTCTGCAGCAAGGCTGCTCTCCGCTCCATGCTGCGTGCCAGGTGGGGAAGGATCGTCACCATCAGCTCGGTGGCGGGCGTCGCCGGCAATGCCGGCCAGTCCAACTATGCGGCCTCCAAGGCGGGGGTCATTGGGTTTACCAAATCGGTGGCGAAAGAAGTGGGGTCGCGGGGTATCACCGTGAACGCGGTAGCTCCCGGCTTCATCGACACGGACATGACGAACGATCTGACCGACGAGGTCCGCGCAGCTGCGGCCGCATCGATAGCCGTCGGCCGGTTCGGGCTTCCGCGTGAGGTCGCTTCGACCGTCGGCTATCTTGCCTCGGACGAAGCTGCCTACGTCACCGGTCAGGTCCTGGTCGTGGACGGAGGAATGGCTCTCTAAGGGAGGAAGCATGGAACGTACTGAAGTTGAAAGCCGCATCAAGAAACTGCTCGTCAGCGAGCTCGGACTGGACGGCGCAAAGGTGTCGGCCGAGGCAAGGTTCGAAGAGGACCTCGAAGTGGATTCGCTGGGCGTCGTGGAACTCCTGATGGCCCTCGAGGATGAGTTCGGAGTCAAGATTCCCGACGAAGAAGCAGAAGAGATCGGCACGGTTGGGGAAGCAGTCGACGTAGTCATAGCGAAGCTGGCCGGATAAGACCGCCATGCGAACGCGCGACCGGAGGGTGGTTGTAACCGGGCTTGGTGCCGTCACCCCGGTCGGGCTCAACGTCGAGGACTTCTGGAGAGCCCTGCTGGCCGGGGAATCCGGTATTGCCGAGATCTCGTCGTTCGACACGACCGGTTTTGCCGCCCGGATAGCCGGCGAGCTGAAGGATTTCGATCCCGAGGATTACGTGAGCCGCCGCGAGGCAAGGACGATGGATCGGTTCGCCCAGTTGTTCTACGCCTCGACGGCGCAGGCTCTCGCCGACGCCGGCATCGACTACTCCGACGACCCGGACGCCGGTCTTCGTACCGGGGTGGTGCTGGGTGGCGGCATCGGCGGGATCATTTCCGTTCAGGAGTCGATGGAGACACTGTTCACTCGCGGCGGCGACCGGATGAGCCCGTACACGATCACCCAGATCATTCCCAACATGGGGGCCGGCTACGTGTCGATCGGGTTCCACCTGCTGGGGCCGGTCAGTTGCACCGTGACGGCCTGCGCAGCCTCAGCCAACGCGATCGGAGATGCCGCAGAGTTGATCAGGAGGGGCGCAGCCGATGTGATGGTGGCCGGCGGCGTGGAAGCTCCCATCCGTGAGTACGCCGTGGCCGGATTCGCGCAGGCCCGGGCGCTTTCAACCCGCAACGACGATCCGGCCGGGGCCTCCCGCCCGTTCGACGCCGACCGGGACGGGTTCGTGATGGCGGAAGGGGCAGCTTCGCTCATCCTCGAAGAGCGTGACTACGCCCTCGCCCGCGGTGCCCAGATCTACGCCGAGGTGCTCGGCTACGGGATGTCGTCCGATGCCTATCACATCACGCTCCCCAAACCGGGTGGCAGGGGAGCGGCGCGGGCTATGACCGCTGCTATCGAAGACGCCGCCATCCAGCCCGAGGACATCGACTACATCAACGCGCACGGCACATCGACACCCGCCAACGACTCGACCGAGACGGCCGCGATCAAGCTGGCGCTTGGCGAAGAAGCTGCAAGACGTGTGGCGATCTCCTCGACGAAATCGATGACCGGCCATACCCTCGGAGGGGCCGGGGCCGTCGAGGCGGTGGCCAGCATCCTGGCCATCCGCGACGGCATCGTTCCCCCCACGATCAACTACACCACCCCCGACCCCGAGTGCGATCTCGACTACGTGCCGAACACGGCCCGGACGATGGACGTATCCACCGTGATGAGCAACTCCTTCGGTTTCGGCGGCCACAACGTTGCCCTGATCTTCGGGAAACACATCTAGGTTCAATCCAGGCTCTAGCGCCGTTGTCCGTCATCTGAAACTCGATCCGTCCCATCGAGCCTGGACGTAGCGGCGACCTTGCCCTTCGACCTCGAGCCCGCAGCCATCAGGTGAGAAACCCGGACTACTGCTGCTCCGGATCGGGTTGGGGGACCTCGCAACCCGGACCGGGAGGTTCTTCACCCCGCCGGGTCGCTTGCTGCCATTCATTGAGCGACCGGAGGGCCAGAACGGCCACGATCAGAACGCCGATGGCGGTGCCCAGAGCAGTCCCGAAACCGACGAGAACGGCAGCTGTGGAGCAACCTGCCGGCCGGCAACTCACGGTCGTCACACTCCATCCGATGACACCGCCGATGATCGTTCCAATCAGGACCGGGATCAGAACCCATGGATTCGGGAGTCGCCACTTCATGGTTTTCCTCCCCGTTTTGGGCGGCCCCGGTGGTCGAGCCCGGCCGCTTCCAGAACCTCGGGAGGTGCGAGTTCGGGAGGAATTGGGATGAGGTTGACGGGAACGGCGGCAGGAGAGAGGGTGGCTTGGCGTACTTCGGGCGACCAGGCCAGCATGGTGAGCAGGCCCGCCGCCAGGCCGAGCAGCACGGCGCCCGGCCAGGGGAGCGAAAGGGCGGCGGCGAGGCCCAGGATCGGAAGCCCGAGCCGCACGGCCCAGAGACCGGGAAGCCACGCTTGGGAATACGCCCATCCGGCTATGACGGCAAAACCACTCAGCAACCAGCCCGTCACCGGGACGCCCTGGAAACCAGTTACCGCCACCAATGCGGGGAGGCTCAACAGGCCCAGATTCATGGCAACTGCCTTCGGGGGCGGACCATCGGCGCGCGGCAGCTTGCGCAGCCAGCCACGAAGCCACGGTCCGGACACGGCGGCGATTCCACCGGCAGTGAGCAGCACGGCAGCCATCCACCAGCCGTCTGTCTCGAGGAAGACCCCGAGCATTGCCTGACCTCCGAGGAGCGCATAGGCGGCCCGCCGGGTCCAGCGTCCTCTCGACAAGACCACTCCAACCCCGGTGACCGTCCCCACGACGAGTTGATCGGCAGCCAGGAGCGCGGCTGCCGAGTCGGCTAGAGGCCCGGACCCGAACACGAGTGCGAGCGCCCAGGCCACAGAAGCCAGCATGATGGTCGCGGCGATCACGACGGGGGAGCGTTGCATGACAGGCATTATGCCCCGGCCTGTGACGGAGCGGACAAAAGCGGCCGGCCGGGTACGCTGACCGGCATGCACACACACTGGCCCGGCGAGTTCGTGTACTGCCCGATGTGCGCAAGCGAACTGGAACAAAGAAAGGTGGGTGGCCGGGAGCGATCGGTATGTCCGTCGTGCGGGTACATCCACTTCCGCAATCCGGGAGTTGGCGTTGCGGCGCTGGTCGAGGACGACGCCGGGAGGATCTTGATGATTCGCCGCGGGCCTCATGCGACCAAGCCGGGGCTCTGGGCGGTTCCCGCAGGCTACGTGGACTATGGCGAAGACGTTCGAGAAGCCGCCGCCCGGGAACTGCTCGAGGAGACGGGCCTGGAGGTTGCGATCGGAGAACCGGTATTCGTTGCCTCGAACTTCCACGACCCGGCCAAGCTGACGGTTGGAATCTGGTTGCGAGGCACGGTGACGGGTGGGCGTATGGTTGCCGGCGACGATGCAGACGACGTCGGGTACTTCCATCTCGATGAGATGCCCCCGTTGGCGTTCGACACCGACGAAGCTCTGTTCGCACTCTTGCGGGCCCGACGGATGGCGGAATCGGCTACGGACTAGGCCTCCGCCTCCCGGGCTGGAGGAGGGAATGTGACTCCGGTAGTCGTCGGCCGCCATCGTGACGCCTCTCGCCACGGGGCGCCGGGCTTGAGGGTGATGACTTCGGCGTGATCCGGCTTGTCGTCGCCGAATGAGAAGAAGTCACGGCCGGTGAGACGAAAGCGGGCAGCCTGGACGGGATCCTGATGCGACACCACCACCAGGTCGCCGTCGGGGTGCGCCCCGGTACGATTCCGGATGGCGGCTTCCATCCGGTTGGTCATCTCCTCGAGAGACTCGGGCGAGAACGGCAGGTCCCAGGGATGAGCGAGATACGCATCCAGCTCGCCGGGGAAGTAAGTGTCGAGTTCTTCCCAACGCACCCCTCGCCAGCGCTTGGAGAGACCGAACTCCGTCAAGCCTTCGACAATCTCGATCTCCAGCCCGTGCGGGGCGGCGATCGTTCGGGCAGTCTGAACAGCGCGGGTGAGTGGCGAGGCGCACACCGCGCTGATGGGACGATCCGCCAGGAAGGCGGCGGCTTCTTCGGCTTGGACCTCACCGATGCTGCTCAGCTGGAACTCCTGGAGATCTGCGTAGACAACGTGGTCGGGGTTTTCGACCTCGCCGTGCCGTACCAGGTGCAGGGTGCTCGTCATCGCCGGTGAGTGTAGGAATCTCGACGCCCGGTTCTCCGCTACCTTGGCGGAATGGAGGTTCCCGGTTTCACCGAATCCATCCTGCACGTCGACATGGATGCGTTCTTCGTCGAGGTCGAACGTCGGGACCGGCCAGAACTACGAGGGCGTCCTGTCGTTGTTGGTGGCACCGGAGGCCGGAGTGTGGTGGCGGCCGCGTCGTATGAGGCGCGTACCTTCGGGATCGGCTCCGCGATGCCGATGGTTCATGCACGCCGCCTGTGCCCGGCCGCCATTGTCGTCCCTCCCGATCACGGGAAATACCGGACTGCCTCTGAGCAAGTTTTCGAGGTCTTCCGTTCGTTCGCTCCCCTCGTCGAGGGGTTGTCCCTCGATGAAGCGTTTCTCGATGTCTCGGGCTTGCGCCGCCACTACCCGGATCCGGTCGCCATCGGCAAGGAGATACGGGAGCGTCTGCGGGCAGATCTAGGATTGCCGGCTTCGGTCGGGATTGCCTCGAACAAGTTCCTCGCCAAACTCGCTTCCGAGGCTGCCAAACCGGACGGTATCCGGCATGTGCCGGCCGACCGGGCCCTGGAGTTCCTCCACCCGCTCCCGGTCCGGTCGCTGTGGGGAGTCGGCGAGGCCACTCACGCGGCGTTCGAGCGACTGGGCGTCCACACCATTGGAGATCTTGCCGAGGTTCCACCCGCCGCGCTCGAGAAACACCTTGGCCGGGCGGCCGGAGCCCACCTCCATGCGCTGGCCTGGGGGCGCGATGCTCGATCGGTGGTTCCGGGGTCTGCCGCCAAGTCGGTATCCGTCGAGCAGACCTACGAGCGCGACTTGCGGGGGCACGAGGCAATCGAGGGGGAGCTGCTCCGGCATGCCGACAGGCTCGCCGGACGTCTGCGGTCTGCCGGGGTAGCCGGGCGGACGGTGACGCTCAAGATCCGCTTTGCGGACTTCTCGACCATCACCAGATCGGTCACCCTGGGTTCCGGGACCGACGTCGCCCGGGATCTGTACCGGGCCGCTCGCGATGTACTCGGGAAGGTCGACCTCGGTACAAAGCCGGTCCGGTTGGTTGGGCTGGGAGCAACAGCGCTGACGCCCGCGACGGCACCGCGGCAACTGGCCGTCGATCGGCCCGCCAAATGGGATGATCTTGCCGGAGCGGTGGACGAAGTCCGGCAACGATACGGACCCGGATCCATCCGGCCGGCCCGGATAATCGAGGGTCCGGACGGGGGTACGTGAGCCGCGCACCGCTTCCCCCTTCCCACAAAACGGTTGCATCGTATAATGTCGTCACGGTCGTGAAAGTTGCGATCGAGCAGGAGACGCGGAATGCCTTTGGACGATCGGGAACAGCGCATACTGAAAGAGATCGAGGACAGGTTCTACGAAGAAGACCCTGACTTGGTCCACACGGTACGCAGCATCGAAAAGTCCGCGGCTTCACCGCGCAACCTGTACCTTGCGATCGCCGGTCTCGTGATCGGAATCGGGCTTACCCTGGCTACCTACACCGGCAACACGTATCTGGCGCTGGCCGGGTTCATCGTGATGGTGGTGTCCGGTACGGCGCTGGTCCAGGTGCTTCGGAGGCGGGCAGGCAAGTCCCCGCTCGGTCTTTCCACCAGCCGTCCGCTGGGCAATTGGCTCAACAAACTCAAGGGTGGGAGAGGTTTTCGCCGCTGACGATTCGGCGGGCTAGAGTGGCTCCCTCAGCGGTTCGGATTTCGACCTGGGGAACCCGGGAAACGGGTGGTCGTAACGCACCACAACGGCAAACTTGCGGCCGACGAGGACTCCCAGAGGCCGCCCTGGAACACTGTGGGGAGTGAGTTTTGGACGACGGGTTCAGCGCGCAGCAGGCATCGCAACTGACCGGCTGCACACAGCATCAATTGAGATACTGGGACCGGGTCGATCTTGTACGGCCATCAATTCAGGGAACAGGCGGTCGACCCGGCGTGCGGCGCCTCTACTCGTTCCGGGATCTGGTGGCGCTGCGGGTCGTACGGAGCCTTCTCGACAACGGCATGTCGGTTCAGCGAGTGAGGCGCGCCTGGGACTATCTGCGGCGCAACGCCGAGATGGACTCCCATCTTTCGGAAGTGAAGCTGGTGACGGACGGCAACACGATCTTCCGGATCGCCTCAGGCGACGAGGAACTTCTCGATGCCTTGCGCGAGGGTCAGCTTGCCTTCTTTGTGGCGATCGACAACATCACGAGGGCGGTCGAAGAGGACGTCACCAGGTTCGAGCTCGATCGTGACTCCTTCCTGGAGATCCTCCGCCGGGTTGAGGACGATGTCACATCCGAAGCGGCCGAAGCGGCCGGAGGTTGAACCGGCCGGCTGAACCGGCTGACTGAACGAGAGACGCGATCCCGCCGCCCGGCGAGGTTCAGGCTACGTGCGATCCCACCACTTCAGCGAACGAAAGCGCAGCCAGGACACCATCCGGTCGAAGGGCCGGTAGACGTCACGCAAGTATCCCTCCGCTTCTTCAAAAGAACTGATCGCCTGCTGGACCTTGGCCGGCTGGAGCGGCCGCTCAGGACCGAAGACGGCTTCGCTCACGTTCCTTGCCAGCGGGTTGAGTGAGCGATGAACGGACGCAGCGACCTCGGCGTGCGTCTGGTCGGGAGTGGGCGGACGACCGAGGTCGGTCAGCCGGTCGACTATTTCCTCCCACGCTCCCGTGATGTCGCCCTCCTTCAACGCTTTCAAGCGCCGCCGCCTTCGCATCCACTTGGCAGCCGGGATGCTCGCGGCCACCAACGCCACAGCAAGAAGAATGGCCTGAAACGCCGTGAGGCGGATCGCATTGGAGGTCTCCAGGGGGAGACCGTCCGGTCCCAGGGGGATCGGTGCATCCTCGAAGTCGGGGCCGTCCGGGTTTGTCGGTTGCCCCGGGGTGCCGGGATCCGTCGGATCGACGACGTCTTCCGGTACCGGAATGAAGTTGCGGGCGTCGAACCCCACCCCGGCAGCGTTCACGTTGGCCGAAGGGTTGACCTGGTCGCCGCGCGGGGTGGGATCGAATCGAACCCACCCCTGACCGTTCATCCACAGTTCCACCCAGGCGTGGGCATTCTTGCCGCGGACGATGATGCTCCCGTCTGCCAGCTTCTCACCCGGCGTGAAACCGAGAACGACCCGGCTGGGGATGGAGATGGACCGGGCCATTGCGGCCATGGCCGTTGCGAACTGTTCGCAGTATCCGGTCCGGTAGTTGGGGCTGTCCTGGTCGAGGATCCAGTCGGCGAGGTCATTGGCTGAATGACCCGGATCGATGTCGATCGAGTAGGTGAACTCGTTGGGATCACGGAACCAGGCCTCGAGCAGGAGGGCTTTCTCAAAGGCGGTTGCTCCATCTTCCGTCAACTCGGTTGCCTTCGTTCCCAGGGTCGGCTCGAAGTCGCCGGGAAGATCGAGGTAATCGCTGATGTCGGCCGGGCGAACCAGGCCTTGCGCCGGTGGTGCTTTCGGTTGGGCCGTGAAAACGCCCCGGTCCGCCGCTTCCTGGAAGATGGGTGACAACCGATCACGTTGGCCGGGCTGGCTGGCCAGAACTCCGAGGTCGGGGATGGGCACATTGGACCCGACCACGTACGTGAGTCCCTCCCAGGTTCTCAGATCGAACGGGATGGAGGCGTCGGCGCGCACCCTGAAGCTCTGGTTGAGCAGAGCCGAGTCCGACGTTATCGATGAGGCGGAGTACAACGTGGGGAGGACGTTCTGTCGCAGCCCCAGGATCGTGATGGTCTGGATGACCGGCGCCGTCTCGCCTGCGAAGCCGTATTCGGGGTCCTCCCACGGTTCGTCGGTGCGGGGGCTTCGGGTTGTCAGCCTGCCGGGAAACCAGTTCTCCCCGTCGAATTCCTCCAGCGTGAAGAGCTTCCAGTACAAATTGCCAGGGACGTTGTTTCCCTCGATGCTGGCGACGAAGACGGGCTCTTCGCTGCGGGAGACCAGGTCCGTCTGGGTGATGTTGGCAAACAGGTTGAAAGACACACCCGTGAAAACCCCACCGCCCAGCCCGGTTTGAGCCCGCCAGTCGAGAAAGCCGCTAGCCGGGACCAAACCGGCGGCAGCGCTGGAGCCGATGACCGCAACGACGACGACCAGGGCCACGAATGCCGACGGGAACAGGGGTCCGCTCATCGGTACATGACCGTTGGTGAATCGGCGGCGCAGCCGTCCGGCCGTCAAGCTGCGCTCGTCGAGAGAGACTGCCAGCAACGTGATCGCCGCAACGGCCAGGAAGGCTGCAGTCCAACCTATCCGGGGGGGTACGCGATCGATCGTGGCCACCTGCAGATAGAACAGCAGGGGAGGGAGAAGCCCGAGCGTCGGGTGGCTCGACAGCAGCCCCCACGCCAGGAGTGTCCCCAGCAACCAGAAGATCACCGTGAGGATGAGGATCAGTCCGGCGGCGGGAAACACCGGTGCAGCTCCGAACCGAATGAGATCCGTGGCCCATCCCAACTCTGTGATCAGGGTCGGGAAGGTGTCGAGCGACGGCAGGAATCCCAGCACGAGCGTATCGGCAGCGGCCAGCCGGAATGCCGCAAGCACCAATCCGCCGAGGTTGAGCAATACCGTGCCCAGCGTGCCCACCCGGTACGACACCGCCGTCCACGTGATCACCGCCCCCAGCAGCGCTCCTGCCAGGAGTGCGAGTTGCCACGGAGGTCCCTCTTCGATGGGCTGCAGGAGCCGCCCCAACCGGAGCAGCGCCAGCAGTACGGCCGCGCCGCCCGCTATCCAGCTGTAGCGGTAGGCCATGGTGCCATCGTGGTGCTGAGCCAGGCCTTGGCCCAGCTGCCGTCAGGTTTGATTGCCATCGTGAGTGTGCCCCCGCGCTGAAAACCGGACATGTTGGCCGATGTGCCGTGCGCAACCGACATCAGCAGGGTCGACGCGTAGTTTCTGGTGAGGAGCTGGCCGACTTCCAGCAGATGACCATCCGGTGTCCCGGTCACCATGACCAGGGCACCGCCCCGGCCGCCCCGCTGCAAGTGAAGGGCTGCGGTGCGGAGGTCGAGTCCGTCGACCGGCTGGACATCGGCCAGAGCTTCCATCGACCGGGCGTATGAGCCGGGCTCGGCGCTGCTGATGTTCGCCGCACCCGTCCAGAGGTCGGCGTCGAATCCAGAAGCGAGGAGGTGGCGAATCACGGATGCCGCGCCGCTCACCGCCTTCTCGAAGGAGTCCGTGCTGTCGAAGCTCGTCCCGCGGGGATCGAAGAAGACCAGAGCCCGTGATTGCCACGGCGTCTCCAGCTGGCGAATCATCAATTCGTCGAGCTTGGCCGTGGACGGCCAGTGAACCCGCCGCAGATCGTCGCCAGTCTGGTACTCGCGCAGCGTATAGAAGTCCTCGCCGCCGCGATGACTGAATTCGGGTTGCGAGGCATACATCGAAGGATCCAATCCACGCAGCACCGGGAGGCCGGACAGTTTCTCAACCGATGGATAGACGATCAATCGATCGCTCCGGCCGACGAGGCGGCTGCGCTCGGCCAGACGCAAAGGGTCCGATACCGAAACACGAAGCGGGCCGACTTCGTAGATGCCCCGCGGCTTGCAGAGGATCTGATAGGTAGCGGTCGCCGTCTCGTCTGTCGCCAACCGGGCGGCGGCGAAACGGGCGGAACCGAGACCGGCTACTTCATCTTCGGCCGTGAGGTTCCACACCCGCCGGGTACCGGTGTTGGTGAGGGAAGCCTCGACGACGGTCTGTTCCCCCTCGTGAACCAGGTTGGGGGAGAGTCGCCTGGTGACGGCAACCTTCGGATCGGACCGACGGACGAAGATGAAGGCCACGGTCGTGGCAATGGCCAACAACAGACCGACACTGAGCAGCTCCGGTTCGCCAAGGGCGATCCAAAGGACGAACAGCGCCAGGCTCGCTCCGAGCGCGGCCCAGCCTCTGTCGGTGAGCATCAGCCTGCTGTCCTGGTCCCCGGCACGCGGAGATGATGAAGGACAGAGTCGAGAACGTCGCTCATCGTCGTTCCCCTCATCTGCGCTTCCGGACGCATCGCCATGCGGTGCTCGAGTACGGTCCCCGCCACTGCCTTGATGTCATCGGGGGTCACGTATTCGCGTCCATCGACGGCGGCCCGCACTCTGGTCACTCTCTGGAGGTGGAGGGCTGCCCGCGGCGAAGCTCCGAGCAACAGCTCACCGTGACGGCGGGTGGCCTCGACGAGGTCGACGATGTATCCCTGGATGGACGGCGCAACGTGGACATGGTTGGCGACTTCTGCCATTTCCAGGATCTGATCTCCCGTTACGACCGGTTTGAGGTCTTCGAAGGTCGAGCGGATCCCGTGTGTTTCGAGGATCTCCAGTTCTTTGCCACGGACCGGGTATCCGACGACCAGTTTCATCATGAAGCGGTCGAGCTGGGACTCCGGAAGCGGGTACGTCCCCTCATGTTCGAGCGGGTTCTGGGTAGCACCGACCATGAACGGCGGTGGCAGCGGACGGGTGGTTCCGTCGACCGTAACCTGGCGTTCCTCCATGGCCTCGAGCAGCGCGGCTTGCGTCTTGGGGCTCGCTCGATTGATCTCATCTCCCAGGACGATATTGGCGAAGATCGCACCCGGCTTGAACACGAAGTCGCTCTTCTGGCGATCCCAGATAGATACGCCGGTGATGTCGGATGGGAGGAGGTCCGGCGTGAACTGGACCCGGTTGAAGCTGCAATCGATCGACCGGGCGAGAGACTTCGCCAGCAACGTCTTGCCGACGCCGGGTACATCCTCGATCAACACATGCCCCTGCGAGACCAAACACATCGTCAGGAGTTCTATGACGTCTCGTTTACCCTGGATGACTTGCTCGATATTCGAAACAATGGCTTCAAAACGTTCCGAGAACCACTGAATGCGGTCGACAGCAGGGGTAGCGACGGTCACCGGGTTGGCCTCCTCGACTGGGTTCGCGGAAAGCCTATCAGAGCTTCGCCTTTGCACTCCGGGCTCATCCCATATAATCAGCAGTGCGTTGGGCGAGAGGAGGCGCGTGCGCTGGGCACTTGGGGCGGTCGCGCGGCATCCCGGGCTTTGGCTTGAGGCTGTTCGCGTTCTGGTGGCGGTATCACCTGATAGGTGGTGGCGCTCCTTTCCGTTTGTTCCGCGCGTCGAGCCCGGTTACGCAGCGTGGCGACTGGCGACCGCGTACGGAACGGAAACGACAACGGGGACGGGAGACGATCTGATCAACTACCTCCGATGGCGAAAACGACAGCGCGGGACAGGATGAGCGACGACTTGCAGCGGGCACTGTCCGCCATCGACGGCGTGGAACGGGCTGAGGTCGACATCGTTGACGACGGACCACCGTCTATTCGCATTCGTCTGGCCCGTGAGGCAGACCGGCGAGCCGTTGCCGACGCCGTGCAGCGCCTGCTGGAATCCCAAGGTCTGCGTTCGCGGGTAGCCCCGGACCGACGGGTGCCCGGACCGGGAACCCCTCCCGCTCCACCAGCGGAGCGGTACCGTCCGGCCGGCGCGCCCGGGCCCGCCCCGGCCGCCGACCGGGATCGCGGCCAGCCTCCCTCGCGACGCGAAGCGGGAATCGAGGCCGTCACGGTTTCCGAATCCATCGATGGACTGGTGGTCTCCGTGGTGGCCGTCGGTGGCCGGTCGGCTGTGCGCCGGTCCCGCCGTACCGAACGAGGTCTCCACGAGGCGATCGTGGCAGCCGTCGAAGAGCTGTTCGACTCCGAAGCGCCTCCCCATGCCCTCCGTGGCGTTGAGCACTCCGACAGCTTCCCGGCTCTGACGGTATATCTCGAGAGCACCGGTGCCGCGATCCGAGTGGGTTCGGCTGCCGTGGCTGCCGGCAGTCCGTTTGCTTTCGCCCAGGCGGTTTGGGCGGCACTCCGCAGCTAGTTCTTCTCGACCGGTGCGAACACAGCAGCGATCGAGAACGCCGTGGTGGATCCAGGTCAGGAAGCCCGGGCCGGCAGCTCGTCGGTGAAGGGAATGAGTTCGATCAGAACATCCCGGTCGCGTTCGGCCTCGATGACGACATCCGCGATGTCGGAGAATCGTCTCCGGTAGGTCTGTTGCTTGCTGAGGACATCCCGGATGAGCAGACGCCCGGGATCGGTGGCCGGGTCCGACAGAGCAGGGAGATCGGCCTCGTTGGTGCTGATCACGCTCACGCCTCGAGTGCGCAAATCCTGCAGCATGACCTCCTGGACCATCACGTCGGCGGAGAGCACGGTGAGGTCGGCGATCAAGACGGTATCGACGTGCCCGGCCGAGATGATTCCGAGGAGGGCCCGATAGCCGTCGCGATCATCCGCGGCATCGGACCCCAGCGTGTCCTGGCAGACTGCGACCAACTGGAAGCGATGGTGCGCAATCCACCGCCGGATGTGTTCCGACTGAACGAATACCGAATCTCCGGAGTCGGGACCCGGGGCATCCCTTACGTAGCCGATCACGCGGATGGGTCGAGTTTCGTGACGGCCACCGGATGTGTCAAGGACCTTCACGCTGCGTGGTTGGGCCGGGCCGATCTCCACCGGTTGAAACTGCGGTCCTAGTAGCCTGACTGCCTTCCCGATGGGAGAGGTGTTTTGAGCAAGGCGCTGGTGTTGAATACCACCTTCGAGCCACTCTCGATCGTTTCTCGGCGGCGGGCGGTGGTGCTCGTCTTCAACAACAAAGCCGATGTCGTCGAGGCCCAGGACGAGATCTGGCGGGCGGAGCGAGTCTCGATGCTCGTCCCTTCGGTGGTCAAGCTGCGCCGGTTCGTGCGGGTGCCCTACCTGCGGAGGATTCCCCTCACGAGGACTGCGGTCTTTGCTCGAGACGGCAATCGCTGCCAGTACTGCGGAGCCGGAGCGGAATGCCTCGATCACGTGGTGCCCCGTTCGAGGGGAGGGCTCCACACGTGGGAGAACGTGGTCGCGTGCTGTCGCGCCTGCAATGCCAGGAAAGCCGACCACAGCCTCCTGGACACTTCGATGGAGCTGGCGAAGAAGCCCCAGGTGCCGCGGCGTCACGACTGGGTGGTCGCCAGTACCGGTTTCCCCATCGATCCCACCTGGCATCGGTACCTGCTGGCCGACACGGCCTGAATCCTGGTCCGTCGCGGCGGAGCTCGCCCTTCCTCGTGCGGCTGTGCCGATGCTCCCGCTATCGAACGAGCATCACGGCACACGGCGCCAGCCGGGCCAGCTTGGTCCCGGTAGAACCGAGCAGCCCCTCGAACCGGCCTCGTCCGTGGGTCCCGATCATGAGGACCGTGGCCTCGAGCTCGTTGACCAGCTCCAGAATGGTGCTCGCCGGGGTATCGCTTTCCCTGGCCGTGACGGTTGCGGTGATCCCGCGCGTTGTGAGGGCCTGCTGGAGGGTTTTCGTTCGTTTGGTGCTCTGATCGGCAACGTAGCGGGCGATCATGGCGTCGTCCCCCGGCCAGTGTGACGTCAAGGTCCCGGCCGTGGGTTGGCCCACGTACTCGTGGTCCTCGTCGATGTCCGCAGTGGGAGGCGGGTTTCGGAAGAACCCCCGCAGATCGGTCAGGAGCGTGCGCGGCACCTCAACAGCCGTTGCAATCGTGACGGTGTCGCCCTCCTCGAAGAGGCGGCCCGCCAGTTCTGCAGTGAGGTCGGTGTTGAGGTTTCCGTCGGTGGCGATGATGATCTGCATGGCTCTGCTCCTTTGTATGGGGCGAGGATAGTGGAGCCGGGCATTCGAGTGCCGTGACGATGGCCGGTTGACGAGGCTGCCGCCGCGCCCTGCAGGCAGAGCAGCCTGTTCCCATCCGGTCGTCCCATTGTCAACCGCACACAGTTTTCGCTCGATTCGGCCACATTTGGGAAGAAAAGGGTGGGAAGAGGTTGACATGTGGCACGGAATGGGCCATAGTGGCGCGCAGTGGAGGACTACGGATGGCAGGCAGGGTGCAACGATCATGTTCCTCGGTGAGTACCAGCACACACTCGACCCGAAGGGAAGAGTCGTGCTGCCCGCCAAATTCCGCGAAGAGCTGGAGGATGGCTGTGTCGTCACCAAGGGGCAGGAACGATGCCTCTACGTCTACCCGCTCAACCGGTGGGAAGCGGAGGTAGGCGGCGTGAATGCACTTCCCCGTTTCGATGTTCGGGCTCGCAAGATCGCCCGGGCACTGTTCGCAAACGCCGATCAGCAGAAGCCCGACAAGCAGGGACGGATGCAGGTTCCCGCCAAGTTGCGCGATTACGCCGGCCTCGAGAAGAACCTCACCGTGGTCGGGGTCGGAGATTATCTGGAGATCTGGGACACCACGACGTGGGACCAGATGTCCGTGGAAGCAGACGATTACTACGCCGGCATCGAGGAGGCACTTGGCGAACACGGAAACTGACCGGCAATCGAGGACTGGTTCATCGCCAGCCCCCCGGAACCAACGGAAGGCCCCTTACTCCGCCCGCTTCCTTTGGTGCCAGCGCCCGGGGGGCTGACCATGAACCAGACACCCGCCGGCCGGGAGTTTCACGAGGCAGTCATGGCAGAGGAGGTGGTCGAACTGTTCCGTCCGGTGCACGAGGGTCTCATCATCGACGCTACGTACGGCGGCGGTGGACACAGCAGGCGGCTGCTCGAAACACTGGGCAGCAACGTGCGGGTTCTCGGTTTTGATCGAGACCCGGAAGCCATAGCCGCGAGCGCGGCCAGGAGCACCGACATCGACCTCGCCGATCGTCTCCAGATCGTCAACCACAACTACAGGGACATGGAAGAAGTGTTGAGCGAACGCAGAATCGAAAGTTTCAGCGGCGCCCTCTTCGATCTCGGGGTTTCGAGCCACCAGGTCGAAGAGGGCACCCGAGGTTTCTCGTACCGGACGGCCGGGCCGCTCGACATGCGGATGGGGCCGGACGCGCCGCACACCGCGGCCGAGCTGGTCAACGAGTGGCCTGAGCCAGAACTGGCTCGCATCATCCGCTCGTACGGGGAGGAACGGTTCGCATCCCGGGTCGCCCGCGCCATTGTGGCCGCCCGTCCCGTTCGCGACACGGAGCACCTCGCCGCAGTCGTTCGTGACGCCATCCCCGCCGCCACCCGCCGGACCGGGGGTCATCCCGCCCGCAGGACCTTCCAGGCCTTGCGGATCGCGGCCAACGACGAGCTCGGAGCGCTGCAGCAAGGGCTGGAAGCAGCCCTCGCCGGGCTGCAGCCGTCGGGCCGGTGCGTCGTGATCTCGTACCATTCGCTCGAAGACCGATTGGTGAAGAAACGTTTTGCTGCCGGTGCCGCCGGGTGTACCTGTCCACCGGACTTCCCGGTCTGCGTGTGCGAGTGGGCGGCAGAGTTGCGCCTGCTGACGAGGAAACCACTTCGCCCCACCCCCGGGGAGGTCGCTGCAAACCCCCGGGCGCGCAGTGCCCGTTTGCGGGCGATTGAGAAGGTGGCGGCATGACCGCCCGTCTAGCACCGGCACGACAGTCGCGACCCCAGATCAGGGTCATTCCCGGTCGAGCCGTCCGGCCGATGCGCTTGGCCCCATGGCTGCTCTTCACCCTGCTCGTCCTTTTCGTCTTCTTTGCCCTCATCTATTCCAGGACCGCCCTGAGCGACTCCGCGTTCGATCTGAAGACAGTCGAGGAGCAGATCTTCCACGAGGAAGCGGTCTACCAGCAGCTCCGGCTCGAGGTCGCCCGGCTCCAGTCTCCGGATCGAATTGTTCCCCTGGCCGAGCAGATTGGACTGGTGCTCCCCAACCAGGTCCGAACGGTCGAAGCGCCTGGTGTTGCCGGCTCCGAAGGCGGCGCAGAAGCTCGCTGGGCCGAAGTGAAGTCGATTCTCACCGCATCGCCATGAGGACAACCGGACCAAGCGCTGGCGACCGGAGCCCCTCGGGTTGTCGAGAACCCGAAGGTAGAGGCTCGCCTGCCGGGGTCCGCCCGGAGGTATAGGGTGGCGGGGCGGCAGACGAGCCGCCGCACGCGGGGAGGTTCAACCGACTACCGCCTGATGCTGGTCGGCATTGCCTTGATCGCAGCGTGGGCGGCGATCGGCGTCCGGCTGTTCCAGGTACAGGTGGTGAGAGCCGACGAACTCGCCGCCATGGGTCTCGATCAACGCCTCACCGTCAAAGAGCTGGCCGCAGATCGCGGCAACATCTTCGATCGTGAAGGTCGCGAATTGGCCATCACGGTGGACGCAACCACGATCTATGCCAACCCTCAACAGGTGACCGCGCCCGATGTCACGGCGACCCTCATTGCCGCTGCCCTGGAACTCGACCGGGATGAATTGCTCGAGAAGCTGACCTCAGACAAGACCTTTGTGTTCATCGCCCGACAGGTCGAATGGAAGATGGCCGAACCGGTTACCAAGCTCGAGCAGCCGGGCATCTACTGGTATACCGAGCCGAAACGCGTGTACCCGGCCGGAAGCATGGCCGCTCAGGTGGTCGGTTTCGTCGACATCGACAACCAGGGCATTGAGGGGCTGGAATTCGGATACGACGAGGAGTTGAGCGGGCTCCCCGGCCGATTGGAGGCCGAACAGGACCCGGAGGGGCGCCTCATCACGTTTGGCGAATATGACGTCGTTCCGGCGATACCGGGCAGTGATCTCGTGACGACGATCGATCGAGAGATCCAGTTCATCGCCGAAGAGGTTTGTGAAGACACGATTGTCCGCACCGGGGCCGAGCGCTGTTCCGTCGTCGTGCTCGACCCGGCGAGCGGAGAGGTGCTGGCGATGGTCACGCTTCCCGGCTTCGATCCGGGTGACCGGTCCGGGACCGATCAGGATCGTTTCCGCAACTGGCCGGCCCTTTCGGTCTTCGAACCGGGGTCCACCCAGAAACTCGTGACCGTGTCTGCAGCGTTGGAAGAGAAGGCAGTCAGCTGGACCACAACGTTTGAAGTCCCCGACCAGATCGAGATCGTCAAAGGAGCATGTCCCGACAACGAAGACGTCTACGGCTGCTTTCGCGACATCACACCCCACGAGCCCCGCATCATGAGCGTCAAGGACATCGTGACCCGCTCGTCGAACGTGGGGATGATCCTGATCGGACGGGAACTCGGAGAGAAGAACTTGGCCAAGTACCTGGAAGCGTTCAACTACGGAGCACCTACCGGCATCGACTTTCCCGGCGAGGCAGCCGGGGAAATCAACCTGGCCAACGGGTGTCAGTCTTGCCCGGCGTCGGCGGCCATCGGCTACAGCGTTTCCGTGACGGAACTCCAGATGGCGGCCGTCTACGCCACCATCGCCAACGACGGTGTCTGGGTACAGCCGCACCTCGTCAAGGAGATCGTCGACGGGAGCGGCGTTCGCAGCCCGGTGGACCCCGAACGCCGCGAAGTCGTCTCGGTGGACACTGCCCGGACCGTCCGGCTGCTGTTGCAAAGCGTCGTCGAGAGCGAAGACGGCACCGGTCAGCAGGCCCGCGTGACCGGGTACAGCGTGGGCGGGAAGACGGGCACCACCCGCCGGTTCGTCGAGGGTGAGGGCTATACCGGCGATTTCGTGGCCAGCTTCATCGGCATGGCTCCGATCGAGAACCCCCAGATCGTTGTTGCCGTCGTCGTCGACGCACCCTATTCGGACAACACCGGGGGACGGGCAGCCGCCCCGGCATTTGCCGAGATCGTCGAGCGAACCTTGCATCAAATGGGGGTAGCTCCCGATGCCTCCTGAAGTGCTCCTCTCCGAATTGGCAGATCTGGTGGGTGGTGAGATCGTCGGTGACGGTCGGACGCCCATCCGGGACGTCACCCACGACAGCCGGCAGTCCGGACCCGGCGCCCTGTTCGTCGCAGTGTCGGGATTCACCTCAGACGGCCATGACTTCGTGCAGGCTGCGATCGCTCAGGGGGCGGCGGCGGTTGCCGTCGAACGTCCGCAAGACGGCCCGGTCCCGCAACTGATCGTCCGTGACACCCGGGCGGCTCTCCCGCTTCTGGCGGCCGCCGTTCATCATCATCCGTCCCGGCGAATGCGGGTGGTCGGCGTGACCGGCACCAACGGCAAGACCACCGTTGTCCACCTGCTCGAATCGATCGCAATGGCAGCGGGTCTGAGCAGCGCCATCGTCGGCACGATCGGCGCCCGGATTGCCGGCCATCCCGTCACATCGGTTCGGACGACGCCGGAATCGACCGATCTCCAGAGGTTGCTCGCCCGGATGGTCGACGAGCAGGTTCAACTGGCAGCGATAGAAGTCTCCAGTCACGCTCTAGCGCTCCACAGGGTCGACGAAGTCACCTTCGCCGTTTCGGCCTTTACCAACCTGACCCAGGACCACCTCGACTTCCATGAAGACATGAGTGACTACTTCGCAGCGAAAGCTTCGCTGTTCGACGAAAACCGTTCCGAACGCGCCGTGATCTGGGTCGACGACGCGTACGGCGCTCGATTGGCCGGCAGCATCGCGATTCCCGTTACCCGGGTCGGGCTCGGGTCCGATGCTGATGTTCGGGCGGAGTCGATCGAGGTCACACCGACGGGTTCACGTTTCGCCCTGGTCGTGGGAGGCCGGTCCCGCCCCGTCCAACTGCCGCTGGGGGGAGCGTTCAACATCGAGAACGCTCTCGTGGCGGCCGCCTGTGCGTGGGTGCTGGGGCTCACGCTCGACGACATCGATCGCGGCCTCCGCACCGTGGCCCAGATTCCCGGCCGTTTTGAGAAGATCGATGCAGGCCAGCCGTTCGCCGTTATCGTCGACTACGCCCATACGCCCGAGGGCATTGCCGCGGTGGTGGAAGCAGCTCGAGGAGTGTCCCGGGGCAACATCGTCGTGGTGGTCGGAGCCGGCGGCGACCGGGATCGAGCGAAACGGCCCCGCATGGGAGCAGCGGCGTCCCGGGCCGACGTCGCCATCATCACCTCGGACAATCCCCGCTCGGAGGACCCGCTCGCCATCATCGATGAGGTGGTCGGGGGCACCGTCGGCGGCAGCGCCGTGGTTCAGGTCGTTCCTGATCGTCGATCTGCCATCCGGATGGCGGTGCGGATGGCGTCGGTCGGTGACGTTGTCCTGATTCTCGGGAAGGGTCACGAACAGGGTCAGGAGATCTCCGGGCGGATCGAGCCCTTCGACGATCGGTTGGTGGCGAGAGAGGAATTGTCGAACCAGGGGATTGCCTCATGATTCCGATGCTGGTCGCTGCCGCCGTGGCCTTCCTGCTCGCCATCTTCGGCACGCCGTCGGCCATCCGGACGCTCCGGAGGCGGAGCGTTGGCCAGTTCATCCAGGAGGAGGTCGAGGGGCACTCGCACAAACACGGCACCCCCACCATGGGCGGAGTTGTGATCCTCGGAGCGGTCGTCGCCGGGTACGTCCTCGCTCATTTCCAGGTTTGGAGCCCCACGAGGGGGTTTGAGATCGGGATCCGCTCCTTCTCCGGCGGCGGGTTGCTCGTCATGGGAGCGGCACTCGGCCTGGGTACGATCGGGTTCCTCGACGACTACCTGAAGGTAACCAGGGAACGCAACCTGGGTCTCAACAAGCGTGCCAAGATCGCCGGACAGATCATCGTCGCCGGCCTCTTCGCCTGGGGGGCGTCCACCCTCGGCGTCTCAACCGAAATCGGTTTTGCCCGCGAGCTCGGCATCGAACTCGGGGCTTTCTACCCGTTGTGGGTCTTCCTGATGCTGGCGGCCGCGGCGAACGCGGTAAACATCACCGACGGTCTCGACGGCCTGGCAGCCGGATCGAGCGCCCTCGTCTACGGCGCCTATATGATCATGATGTTCTGGATCTTCCGGAACGTTCAGTTCTACGGCGAGTTCACGTCCCAGCAGCTCGGCGCCGGAGAGCTGGCCATCGTTGCGGCCGCGTTCCTGGGAGCGACCCTGGGCTTCCTGTGGTGGAACGCCGCTCCCGCCAAGATCTTCATGGGTGATGTTGGATCACAGGCGCTCGGCGGCGGCATGGCAGCGCTGGCCCTGCTGTCGAAAACGGATCTCCTGCTGATCGTGCTCGGCGGTCTCTATGTTCTCGAGACCAGCGCCGTCATTCTCCAGATCGTGAGCTTCCGGGTCTTCGGGAAGCGGATCTTCCGCATGGCGCCGATCCACCACCACTTCGAGCTGTTGGGATGGCAGGAGACGACCATCGTGATTCGCTTCTTCATCCTGGCGGGGATCGGCGTGGCGCTCGGCCTGGGCCTCTTCTACGGCGACTTCATCGCCGGCGGCGGTCTGCAATGAAGGTTCTCGTGCTCGGTGGAGCCGTCTCGGGCCGAGCAGCGGCGCTGCTGGCGCGTCGCCTCGGCTATCCCGTCACGGTCTTCGACCACAACCCGGCGGTGCTGCCGGCACTCCGCGACCATCGGTTGCCCGTCACGACCGGGACCTGGACTCCGTCGTTGCTGGGGGATGTCGAACTGGTCATCACCAGTCCGGGATTGCCTGAAGGGTCGGAACCGATTCGAGATGCGCAGCGGGCCGGAATCCCGTTGTGGAGCGAACTCGAGTTCTCTGCTCGACAGCTCGACATCCCGCTCGTTGCGGTAACGGGAACCAACGGCAAGACGACGGTGACCCGCCTGATTGCAGCCATGCTGGCCGAGAGCGGTTTGGCGACGGTCGCTGCCGGGAACATCGGTACGCCGCTGGCCGAGGTGGTCGATCAGAGCCTCGATATCGCGGTGGTCGAAGCATCCAGCTTTCAGCTGCGGTTCACCGAGCAGTTCCACCCGTCGACTGCGGTCGTGCTCAACGTTGCTCCCGACCACCTGGACTGGCACGGCTCGTTCGACCGCTATCTGCAAGCCAAAGCGCGGATTCATCGCAACCAGACGGAAGCGGACGTGTTGGTCTACGACGCCGACGATCCCGGAGCGGTGGCAGCGGTCGACCAGGCCGTGGCCCGACTGGTTCCGGTCAGCGGGACGCGGCGCCCCACCGGTGGAGCCGGTGTGGTGGACGGTCGGCTTGATCTCGGAGATGTCGTGATTCCTCTCGTCCGGGTTCCGGTTTCCGATCCGGCCTTCCTTCTCGACCTGGTAGCCGCCGGCACGGCCGCCCTCTCCAACGGAGCAAAGCCGGCCATCGTCGAGGAGATCATCACCAGCTTTCATCCCGATCGGCACCGGCGCACCCTGGTCGGTAGCTGGGACGGCGTCGACTGGGTGGACGACTCAAAAGCCACGAACCCGCACGCAGCGGTGGCGGCGGCATCGGCCTATCCCTCGGTGGTGCTCATCGCCGGTGGGCGAAACAAGGGTCTCGACCTCTCCCCGTTGACGGCTGTTCTGAGCGTCAGACATGTCGTCGCAATCGGGGAGGCGGCAGCCGAACTCGAGGAATCGGCGGGAACGACCCCGATCCTTCGGGCCGCAACGATGGAAGCGGCGGTTGACGCCGCCGCTCGCTTGGCCCGGCCGGGCGACACGGTGCTCCTGGCGCCGGGCTGCGCCAGTTTCGACATGTTCCGCTCGTACGCAGACCGAGGAGACAGATTCGCGGACGCAGTCCGCCTGCACAAGGAGGCGAGATGACTGCCGGTGTCACATCCATAACCCGGGCGAGAGCGGCAGCCCGGAGCAAGGCAGAGCGCAGCACGACCAACGCACGCATTGCGGCCCTGCTGCTGGCGCCGATCGCCATACTCTCGGTCATCGGTCTCGGAGCGACGATGTCGGCTTCGGCCATCATCGGACTCGAGGAGTACGGAGACAAGTTCTACTTCTTCACGAGCCAGCTGATGTGGGTCGGCATCGGTACCGTCGTTCTCGTGGTGGCTACCCGGGTGAACTACCGGTTGTACCGCCGTCTGGCGATTCCTATCTTCCTCGTGTCCGTGGTCGGGCTCATCGCAGTGCTGCAGATCGGAGTCATCCGCGGTGGCAGCCGGCGGTGGATCGAACTTGGATCATTCGGCAGCATCCAACCGTCCGAGTTCGCCAAGTTCGGCGTCATCGTCTTCCTCGCCATGGTCATGGAGAAGAAGGAGAAACTGCTCACCGACTTCTGGCATTTCCTCGTCCCGGTAGCCGTATCGCTCGGCCTCGTCGGGCTGCTGATTCTCCGACAGCCCGACCTGGGAACGACCCTCGTGATTTTCGGCGCAGCGACCACCGTCCTTGCGGTATCGGCTGCTCCGATGCGCTACGTACTCGGGACCACGTTGGTCGGAGGCGCCCTTGGCACTCTGCTGGCATTCTCCGAACCGTACCGCCGGGATCGGCTCCTGTCCTTCCTGGATCCATTCAACGACAAACTCGGAAACGGGTGGCAGGTCGTCCAAAGCCAATTGGCCCTCGGCACCGGTGGCGTTTTCGGGGTCGGGCTGGGTGCCAGCCGTGCCCGCTGGTCGTACCTGCCCAATGCCCATACCGACTTCATCTTCGCCATCATCGGGGAGGAGGTCGGTTTCGCGGGCGGTTTGGTCGTCATGGTCCTGTTTGCGTGGCTGACCGTGGTGGGGGTCGCCGTCTCGTACCGGGCACCCGACCGCTTCGGTCGGATGCTGGCCGCCGGGCTGGTCGCCTGGTTGTCGCTCCAGGCGCTGATCAACATCGGCGGAGTGGTCGGAGCGTTGCCGGTCACAGGTATGCCGTTGCCGTTCGTTTCCTACGGCGGAAGCGCCCTGCTCACCGTCATGGGAGCTGCCGGGATCCTCGTCAACATAGCCAAGCAGGGCAAACCGACGGCGCGGCGGCGATGAGCTACGCCATAGCCGCGGCGGGTACCGGAGGTCACGTTTTCCCGGCCCTGGCAGTTGCGGAAGCACTCCTCGACCGTGGTGTCGCCCGATCGGAGATTGCCTTCTTCGGCGGCGATCGACTGGAGGCAACGGTCTATCCGTCGGCGGGATTCCCCTTCGTGAGCCTCGACCTGCAGGGGCTGCGACGGAGTCTCTCGCTTCGGAATCTCACACTGCCGGTCGTGGTCGCCCGGGCGGCGGGGAAGGCACGGGAAGAATTGCTCGACCGGTCCGTGCGGGTCGTGTTGGGGATGGGGAGTTACGTCACCGTTCCGGTCGGATGGGCCGCCCGCCGGGCCGGGATACCGCTCTTTCTCCACGAGCAGAACGCTGAAGCGGGGCTTGCCAACCGTGTCATGTCGAAACTGGCCGAGACCACGTTCGTGTCCTTTGCAGACACCAGGGGTATCGGCCGCCAGAGACTGGTCGGCAATCCGATCCGGTCGAACCTGGCCGGGTTTGTGAGGCCGGAGCTGCGGCACCAGGCCCTGGAGCGCTATCGGCTTTCCCCCGGTCCAGTAGTCGTCGGCATCTTTGGCGGCAGCCTCGGAGCGGGCGTTGTCAACGAGGCTGTCGGGTCGCTCGCCGTCGGATGGACGGGACCGCCCATCCAAATCCTCCACCTGGCGGGACGGTCCCACGAGGCCGACATGCGCGCACTTTCGGAACGCTCCGTTGTACCGTGGACCGTCCTCGGATTTGAAGAAGACATGCAGTTTTTCTACGCAGCGTGTGACATGGTGATTGCGCGGGCGGGTGGCGCCGTCGCCGAGATCGCCGTGACCGGAACCCCGCCGGTGCTGGTTCCCGGACGGTTCGGGGGCGGACACCAGGCAGCCAACGCCGCCCGCTTTGAGCAGGCCGGAGCGGCTGTGGTGGTTCTCGAAGACCAATTGGACCGGCTGCCGGACATCCTGGAGCCGCTCGTACGGGACTCGAACCGACGGATCCAACTGGCGGCGGGATTGAAGACGCTCGCCCATCCGGAAGCCGCCGTGGAGCTGGCTGCCGCGCTCCAGCAAGCCCATGGTTGACCTCGGCACCCCGCAACGGATCCACGTCGTCGGGGCGGGAGGCTCCGGCATGAGCGGGCTTGCCAAGATCCTCTCGCAGTGGGGACACTCCGTGACCGGATCGGATCTCAAAATGAGCCCGACGCTGGCCGGTCTGGCCGATCTGGGAATCGACGTGTGGGCGGGGAGCAGGCCGGAGGTCGTGCAGGAACGGGATCTGGTCGTGGCTTCTTCGGCCATTCCCTCAAGCGATGCTGAGGTTGTCGCCGCCCGGAACCACGGCATCGAAGTGTGGGAGCGTCCTCGATTGCTCACCGAAATAACGTCCCGCCTGCCGAGTATCGGGGCGACGGGCACCCACGGGAAGACAACGAGTACGGCCATGCTGATCGCCGCGTTGCGTGCCACCGGACTGGACCCATCGTTCGTGGTCGGTGGTGAGTTGACCGATTTGCGAGCCAATGCCTCGCTGGGCGCCGACGATCTCCTCGTGCTCGAAGTCGATGAAGCGTTCGGCACGTTCCTCGATCTCAGCCTCAGGGGCCTGATGGTCACCAATATCGAACCGGACCATCTCGACTACTACCACAGCCTCGACCGACTGGAAGATGCCTTTGTCCGGGTCGTACGATCGGTCGACGGGCCGGTGCTGGTCGGGATCGATGACCCGGGCGGCCGTCGCCTGGCAGAGCGAACCGGAAAGAAGACGTACGGGACTTCCGCGGACGCGGACTGGCGCATCGTCGATGTCACGCAAGACGCCGCCTCGATCGCCTTCGGGCTCGAGGGCCCTGACAGATTGCACCGGGTAGCGGTCGGCCGGCCCGGTCTCCACATTGCCCGCGACGCCGCAGGCGCGTTGGCGCTGCTGGGCGAGCTCGGCTACGACATCGAGGCTGCCGGTGCCGGTCTCCGGGGGTTTTCGGGGGTGCGGCGGCGCTTCGAGGTTCGCGGCCGGGTGGCCGGCGTCACGATGATCGACGACTACGCCCATCATCCCACCGAGATCGCGGCAACGCTGCAGGCGGTAGCCCAAGGTTCGTGGAAGAGCGTTTGGGCCGTGTTTCAACCGCATCGGTACAGCCGGACCCGGGAACTCCATCGGGAGTTCGGCGGTGCCTTCGCAGGTGCCGACCATGTCATCGTCACCGACGTCTACGCGGCGGGCGAGGCTCCTGAGCCGGGCGTCACCGGGGCGCTCGTTGCCGATGCCGTCATCGCGCTCACACAGGCGGATGTGCACTACGTCCAACACCGGACCGACCTGGCCGGATACCTCGTAGACCGGGTCGAACCGGGGGATCTCGTACTTACGCTCGGTGCTGGTGACATCACCACCTTGGCCGGGGAGCTTGCTCCGCTCCTCGAGGCTTTGCACTCATGAACACCCTCGACGATCTCGTTGCGAGCGGAAAGGTTCGCTCGATGGTGCCGGTCTCGGGGCTGACCACCTACAAGCTGGGCGGCCCGGCCACCTACTACCTGGAACCGGACAACGAAGCGCAACTGCTTGCCGTCGCAGGTTCCGTGCGCAACGAACCGCTGCTCGTTTTGGGTCGCGGCAGCAATCTCGTGGTCAGCGATGAAGGGTTTCCCGGTCTGGTGGTGCATCTCGGGGCGGGGTTCGTTCGAACCGAATTGGGTGATGACGGAACCGTCACGTCGGGGGCTGCCACCTCGATGCCCGGCCTGGCTCGCACCTGCGCCAGAGCCGGCCGTGGCGGGCTGGAGTTCTACATAGGGATCCCCGGCTCGGTAGGTGGCGGGGTCAGGATGAACGCCGGTTGTCACGGATCCGAAACCAGGGACTGGCTGGAATCCGCCAGGGTGATCGACGTGCGCCGTGGTGAGGTGAGTGACCGGAAGCCCGCAGATATGGAGATGACCTACCGCCATACCAATCTTCAGCCTGATGAGATCGTTACCGCCGCCACCTACGCAACGGAGCCCCGGGATCCGGCAGAGATCGACGAACGAATTCGTAGCGTCATCAGATGGCGGCGGGACCATCAGCCCGGCGGCACCTTGAACGCAGGAAGCGTCTTCAAGAATCCACCGGGTGACTCGGCGGGGCGCATCATCGACAGCCTGGGACTCAAGGGCACCCGCGTCGGAGGCGCCCATGTATCCGCCAAGCACGCGAACTTCTTCGTTGCAGATGAAGGGGTCAAGGCGCAGGACGTGTACGACCTGGTGTGGGCCGTGCGTCGCCGCGTAGGACTCGAACTGGACATCTGGCTGCAGCCCGAGGTTCAGTTTGCCGGGCCATTCCGACCATCGCCCGACGAGGAGGCGACATGACGACGCGGGTTGATCCTCGACTGGCCGAACGGCGCCGCACCGTTGCGGAAAGCAACGCTCGCAGGCGCCTGCGCAAGATCTTCTGGGGCCTGGTCGTGGTCGCCATCGCTGCGGGGGCGGGCTGGGTGGCCCAGTCGCCCTTCTTCTCGATAGCTCATATAGCGATTTCCGGCGTCGAGGGAAGCGACACCCATCAGATTCTCCAGACGGCCGGAGTGGTCGAAGGCACACCCTTGATAAAGGTTGGTCCGGGTCACATCGAAGCTCTCCTCGAAGGAGACCCGTGGATTCTCGACGCCACCGTCCGACGGGTCATCCCCGATGCAGTCGAAGTGGTGGTCACCGAGCGGGAGCCCTTTGCGTGGGTGCAACTTGCGAGCGCATGGGCGGTAATCGCCGAGGACCTGGTGGTGCTCCGACTCGATCCTGAACCGGTCGGACCGGTCCTGGTCCTGGATGCCGTAGCGAGAGACGCCGATCGGTTTGATGACTCGCGTGTCGTCGGGGGAGTGGTTTTCCTGGCCGGCCTGCCGGCGGATATGAGGAGCCAGGTTTCGTTGTCCGAGCAGGACGGCGAACTCTGGGCGAACGTGGCCGGCATGGCGGTCCGGCTGGGCTTGCCGACAGAAATGAAAGAAAAGGCGGCGGCGCTCGTCGCCATTCTCGAGGAGGAGATTCCTCCCGGATCCGTGATCAATCTCGTGGCGCCGACGCGTCCGGCTGTGGTCGAAGCGTGACCGCCAACCGGACAAAACTATATACCTTCACTTGAACCTTAAACTTTTGGTCTTTCCTTGGAACGGCATCGAGCGTAAGGTTCAGGTCAAACCTAAAGCTTTCTGGAAAGGACATCACCATGGCGACATCCCGAGGGGGCTCCGCTACGCAGAGCTATCTGGCAGTGATCAAAGTCGTGGGCGTCGGCGGCGGCGGCGTCAATGCCATCAACCGCATGATCGATGCGGGCGTGCGAGGGGTCGAGTTCATTGCCATCAACACCGACGCCCAGGCGCTGCTCATGTCCGACGCCGACATCAAGCTCGATTTGGGCCGGGATATCACGCGCGGACTGGGAGCGGGCGCCAACCCCGATGTGGGTAAAGCTGCAGCCGAGAGTCACAAGGAAGAACTCGAAGAGGTGTTGAAGGGCGCCGACATGGTGTTCGTCACCGCCGGCGAAGGTGGCGGAACCGGGACCGGCGGCGCTCCCATCGTGGCCAGCGTGGCGCGGGGAATCGGCGCCCTGACGGTCGGCGTGGTGACGCGACCGTTCGGGTTCGAGGGCCGGCGCCGTTCTGTGCAGGCGGAACAGGGAATCCAGGACCTGCGCGAGGCGGTCGACACGCTCATCGTCATCCCCAATGATCGCCTCCTGGAGATCGCCGATGATCGCACTCCGATCATTGATGCCTTCCGGATGGCCGATGAAGTCCTCATGGGTGGTGTGGCCGGTATCACGGATCTCATTACCACTCCCGGTCTCATCAACGTCGACTTCGCTGACGTCCGAACCATTCTCTCCGACGCAGGTACGGCGGTCATGGGTATCGGCCGCGCAACCGGGGAAGACCGGGCCGAGCAAGCTGCGGAGCGGGCCATCTCGAGCTCCATGTTGGAGACGTCGATGGAAGGCGCCCGGGGTGTTTTGCTGACGATTTCCGGTCCGTCGGCGATGACACTGCACGAAGTCCACCAGGCAGCGACGGTGGTCGCCGAACACTGTGACTCGGAGGCGGATATCATCTTCGGCGCGGTGGTTGATGACAACCTCGGCGAAGAGATCAAGGTGACGGTCATCGCGGCAGGGTTCGATCGCAGTCGTCGAAAAGAAACCCGCGGAATCGCCTCGGGTACCGTGACCAGGTCCATCGACGGTGATGACGACCTCGACATACCGAGCTTCGTGCAGGGATGATTCAGCCGCCGGGATTCCGGGGGGCTGCTTTCACGAGGTCACACCAGGGAGACCTCCGGTCGAGCGAAGCGGCGCGTCTCATGGTCTCCTCCGACCTCGCTATCTCCAACACGTGGGCGACCGTGCATCAAGTGCACGGCGGGGCCGTCGTTGAGGCCAACCGACCGGGCTCGCTCGGCGATGCCGACGCTTTGTACACCGGGACCGCCGGGTTGCCACTGGCCGTCTTCACCGCCGATTGTCTCGCCGTGGTTCTCGAAGCTGATAGGGGCGTCGGAATCGCGCATGCCGGCTGGCGGGGCGTCGTGGCCGGCGTGGTCGACAACCTCAAGGTGAGCATGGAAGCCGCCGGTTGGAATCTGCTGCGAGCCGCCATAGGTCCGGGGATCGGACCGTGCTGCTTCGAAGTAGGCCCCGAAGTCGCCGCCCGGTTCCCGGCCGACCCCTCGACCACGACCTGGGGCACGGCGAGTGTCGATCTTCCTGCGGCCGTTGCTTCCCGGCTCGACGGCCTGGAGATATGGAACGCCGGCGTGTGCACCCGTTGCAGCGACGGATTCTTCTCGCATCGGCGCGACGAGACCCCCGCCCGGATGGCCGGCATTGTGTGGATGCCGTGAGTCTCGAAGTAGTCCGTAGGAGGATTGAGGCTGCGGCAGCACGGAGCGGCCGGGGGGTCGACGAGATCACACTGATTGCAGTCGGCAAAACCCATCCTGTGGAAACGCTGATGGGGCTCTACGAGGCCGGGCATCGGGACTTTGGTGAGAACCGGGCGGGGGAGTTGGCGGAAAAGGCGGCCCGCATGCCCCAAGATGTTCGCTGGCACTTCATCGGCCCGCTCCAACGCAACAAGGTGAGGCTGGTGCGGCCCGTCGTGAACATGATCCATTCGATGGATCGCCTCAAGCTGGGCGAGGCCTGGATGAAAGGCCCCGGGACGGCTCCTCCGGTTCTGATGGAAGTCAATATCGGAGATGAACCGCAGAAGTCGGGCGTGTCGATCGACGCTGCAGCAGCGATGGCCGATCAACTCGTCGCTCTCGGCGTCGAGGTGCGAGGTGTGATGGCGATCCCGCCGCTCGTCGCCGAGTCCGAGCAAGCCCGGCAGTTCTTCACCCGGTTGGCGAAGCTGCGGGACGATCTCGCGGTCCACCATCCGGCCGTGCAGGAGCTGTCGATGGGCATGACGGACGACTTCGAAGTGGCAATCGAAGAAGGAGCGACGATGATTCGCGTCGGACGGGCTATCTTTGGTCCGAGAGTCGAGCAATAACCAAGGGATCACATGAGTCAGTTGTGGCAGAAGGCGCTTCTCTATCTCGGCCTGGTCGACGAAGACGCAATCGAAAACGAACAATCCGCGCCGGTTGAGGCCGCTCCGGTTCAATCGCAGGTGCGCACCGTCGCCAACCGGCCGGAAGGCGTGGTAGGCCGGCGAGTCGAGCCGCCGGCGGGGCGTGGTCCCATGGGCACCGCCGAACGGGCATTCGCTCCGTCCGCAGCATCGACCGGTGCCGTGCGGCAGGTCAAGTCGGCCGAGGCTCAGTGTGACATCGTCGAGGCCACAGGCTTCTCCGATGCGAAGCTCCTCGCCGACCGGATTCGAGCCCGAGTGCCGGTCGTGCTCAACCTGCGGGCAACGGACCCCGACATGGTCCGCCGGCTCGTCGACTTCGCCAGCGGCCTCACCTACGCCCTCGACGGCACCATGAGGAAGATCTCCGAGGGCGTCATCATGGTGTTGCCGCCCCGCGTCTCGTTGGGACGGGAAGAGAAACGTCGGCTTGCCGACCTGGGCCTCTATTCAACCGCTGACGACAGCGAATAGGCCCGACCGTGAATATCGTCTGCCCGCTGATTCAGTTGTACAGCCTTGTTGTGTTTGCGCGGATCTTGCTCGAATGGGTGCGGGTTCCGGGTGAACACCCGGTGGGCAAGGCCCGTGCAGTGCTGGCAAGAATCGTCGACCCCGTCCTCATCCCGCTGCGCCGGATCATCCCTCCGGTTCGCTTGGGTGGGGCCGCCCTCGACCTGTCTCCGCTGGTCCTCTTGATCGGTCTCAGCATTCTGTCCCGGGCGGTATGTTGATCGTCCGGCGCCCTCCTCAGAGATTCCCGCGTTCCCTGACACTCGGGAGCGGCCCGGGAGGGCTAAGCTCCGCACACGCACGTTCCAAGGTGGTACAGCCATGGTTTTGAGTCCAATCGATATTGAGCAGAAGACGTTCAGGGTCGCACTGCGCGGCTATGCCGAGGAAGAAGTCGACCAGTTCCTCGATGAGATCGTGATCGCGATCCGTGAGTACGAGCGGCAACTGCGGGACGCCAACGAGCGAGTGGCCGTCCTCGAGGAGCAGCTCGAGGCAAATCGTGAGACCGAGGAGCGCATCAAGAAGACGCTCGTCATCGCCCAGCGAACGGCCGATCAGGTCGTTGATGAAGCGCGCGGCGAGGCACAGCAACTCCTGGCCGAAGCCCGCACCAAGGCTTCCGCCGTGGAAATCGAGAAGATCCAGGAGCGTGAGCAACTCGTGTCCGACCTCGATCGGTTGCGATCGTCGGTGGGAAGCCTCAAAGACAGGCTCCTGGCACTCGCCGACTCCACTATGGGCAAACTCGAGGAGCTCGAAGCGGAGGTCATTGAAGCGCAACCGGAAGAGGATGAGGTCCTACCGGCCGCCGACGACTACAGCGATCTCGACGAACTCGAGGAAGATTTCGATCACGAAGACGAGTCTCCGGTCGGAGCAGACGACCCGGATGAACCGGCCGAGGAGCAGCCCCAGGATGCTGCCGAGCATGACGAGGCTGCCGGTCAGGTGTTCTTAGGTTCGGGTCATCGTCCCTGGGACCGCGGCGACGGCGAAGGGTAGGAACGCGGCGGCCTATCCGGAGTCTTCTCCGTTTGACCGGACGACTGCGACGGTCACCTGCTCGCCGTCAATGCTGAGAGCGATCCCCGGTTCCGGGCCGTTTCTCGTGACCGCAACGGCCAGAACTTCCGCAGCGATGACCTCGAGATGCGTTTCGAATGCGGAAACGACCGACGCGGAATCGCTCGACCAGGTCAGCGTTATCCGATCGGCAACTGCCAGGCCCAGGTCGCGGCGCACCTGCTGAATCCGATTGATCAGTTCGCGGGCTACTCCTTCGATCTCGAGTTCGCGGGTCACCGTGGTATCGATGGCTACCGAGAGGGGGCCTTCTGTTGCCACGATCATGCCCGGCCGCGGGACTCGCTGCACCATGACGTCGTCGGTCCCGATCTCATGTCCGGCCACGAGCACCGGAGTGCCATCGGCCAATTGCTGCACCGACGCCGGGTCGAGCCGTTCCAAAGCGGCCGCGACCTTCTGCACGTCGGAACCGAGGCGAGGGCCAAGTTTCTTGAAATCGGCCTTGATGCGCAGATCGACCAGCTCGGTATCGTTCCGGCCGACCAGAACCTTTTTCACGTTGAGTTCCTCTGCAATGAGCCAGGCATGCGCCGCAACGGCCTCCGCAATCTCTTCGTCCCGGGTCAGCACGGTCAGAGACGGCAGTGGCTGCCGAACCTTGAGTCCGTGGGCAACTCGCAACGAACGTCCCTGCGTCACCACCTGTCGCACCCAGCGCATGGCATACTCGAGCTCGGCTGAAATCAACTCCTGTCGCGGCTCCGGATAGTCGGTATGGTGCACGCTGAGCGGGCCATCCTCACCGTCAGAGCGGTGCTCGACCACCAGTCGCTGGTACAGCTCCTCGGTGACGAACGGCAACACCGGGGCGATCACCTTCGAGAACGTGACCAGGACCTCGTACAACGTGGCAAAGGCGGCGAGTTTGTCGGTGTCGTCCTCGCTGCGGGTACGCCAGAAGCGCCGGCGAGAACGGCGGATGTACCAATTGGTGAGGTGATCGATGAAGCCCATCATCGGGGGGACGACCGAGTACAGGTAGTAGCCCTCCATGAGTGTGTTGACTTCGGAGATGAGCGACTGCAAGACCGACAGAATCCAGCGATCGATCTCTGGTCGCTCTTCAGCCGGAGGCGCCGCCGTCAGGTCCGAGCGGGCGATGCCGTCCGCTTCGGCGTACGTGGTCAAGAACGAGTAGGCGTTCCAGAGGGGGAGCATGACGGCTCGCGTGACCTCGCGCACGCCATCTTCGGTGAAGCGGAGCGGTTCGGCGCGCAGGAGCGGAGAATTGATCAGGTAAGCCCGCAAGGCGTCTGCACCGTGCCTGGCGAGAATCTCGTTCGGGTCCGGGTAGTTCTTGAGGCTCTTCGACATCTTCCTGCCGTCTTCTGCCAGGATCAGCCCGTTGACGACACAATTCTGAAAAGGGACGTCATCGAATAGACCGGTCGCCAGGACCAGCAGCGTGTAGAACCAGCCACGGGTCTGATCGAGACCTTCGGCAATGAAGTCCGCCGGGAAACGACGCTGGAAGGCTTCCTCGTTCTCGAACGGATAGTGGATCTGGGCATAGGGCATCGAACCCGATTCGAACCAGACGTCGAGGACTTCCGGGACCCGTTGCATGGTCCCCGAGCACTTCGCGCATGGAAACGTGACCGCATCGACGATGTGTTTGTGAAGATCGTCGAGATGCACACCGGAGACGCTCGCCAGCTCCTCGATCGACCCAACACACAGCTGGTCGCCGCACTCCCCGCACTCCCACACCGGGATACAGCTGCCCCAGTAGCGGTTGCGGCTGATGGCCCAATCGCGGGCGTTCTCGAGCCAGTTCCCGAAACGCCTGCTCCCCACATACTCAGGAACCCAGTGGATCGATTCGTTCAGCTCAACCATGCGGTCCTTGAACTGTTCGACGGCGACAAACCACGTCGGGATCGCCTTGTAGATCAGCGGTGTGCCGGTCCGGTAGCAGAACGGATACGAGTGGCGGATCTGGTCCCGTTTGATGAGGCTGCCGCGCCGCTTGAGAATCTCGATCAACCGGGCGTCGGCATCCTTGACGTACATGCCCGCCACGTCGGGGACGGCTTCGGTGAACCGGGCCTCACTGTCGACCGGATCGAGCATCACCGACAGGCCTGCCTCCGTCAGGGCATAGAAGTCGGCTTCTCCGTAGGCGGGCGCCATGTGAACCAGGCCGGTACCCTCGGCAGTGTTGACCTCGGTGCTGGAGATCACCCGGAAGGCACCCCGATCGCGCTCTTCCTCGAAATAGGGGAAGGGTGGCTCGTACTGCGCCCCGAGCAACTCCCGGCCGTTTGCCTGGCGCGCAACCGGGGCTCCCGGCCAGAAGCTCTCACCGAGGTTCGCCGCTACCCAGTGGCGTTCGCCTGCCACGTCGATCGCCGAGTAGAGGATATCTTGGCCAACCGCCACGGCCAGGTTGCCGGGAAGCGTCCACGGGGTCGTCGTCCAGATCGTCAGGTAATCACCCTCCCGCACCGGACCGTGGGTCTGCAGGACCCGCAGCCGGACCGTGATCGCCGGGTCGTCGATGTCCCGGTAGTCGAGGTTCGCCTCGAAGTTGGAAAGCGGCGTCGTTGCCCCCCAGGAATACGGGAGCACCTTGAAGTCCCGGTAAATGAGACCTTTGTCCCAGAGGCGCCGGAAGACCCACCAGACGCTCTCCATGAAGTCGACATCCATGGTCTTGTAGTCGTTCTCGAAGTCCACCCACCGGCCGATGCGGCGGGTGATCGTTTCCCAGCTCTCCGTGTTGGTTTGCACGTGCGACCGGCAGGCTTCGTTGAATCGATCGATCCCGTACGCTTTGATTTCGCCGGGTCCGGACAACCCGAGGATCTTCTGGACCTCCATCTCGATGGGGAGGCCGTGCGTGTCCCAGCCGAAGCGCCGTTCGACCCGGTGGCCGCGCATTGTCCAATACCGTGGGACGATGTCCTTGATGACCCCTGCCAGCAGGTTTCCGTAGTGGGGGCTGCCGGTAACAAAGGGTGGACCGTCGTAGAACGTGTATTCGGAATCGTGCGGACGCATCTCGACCGACGTAGCAAATGCGTCGAGGCGATCCCACAGTTCGAGAACCTGTTCTTCGAGGGCGGGGAACGAAACGTTCGATTCGGCCCGGCGAAAGCTTCCTGATGTCATGGCGTCGGCTCCTCGGTTGCACTGGTCCCGGCCACGGCCGGGGGTTTCCGGGACGGGCCCAATCGGGCTCGCGGTACCACCCGGCTTGCCGAAACGCCCGGGGGCTCTTCGACCGCTCATCGGCCCCTTACGGAGGGGAACCCGGCAGGTTCTACCTCCGGTGCTTCAGCACCGGACTCTTCCTGCAGCTCCAGGGTGATGTCGATCGGGGGAGAACGCCGGCCTTGCACCATCTGCCGGCTCGCTTGGGTTCGACCCGTCCGATCGCACGTCCCTATCAGTGCACCGGGCATCGTACTCCGCCCGGGTCGTCCCACCAACCAATTAGCCTGGACGCTCGTGGATGCCCGACCGCCTGCCGGCCCCGACTTCGAGAGAGCGGTGCTCGCCGCTCCCGAAGGGTCTTGGCTCGATGTTTGGGCCGTTCCCGGAGCGTCGAGGACCGAGATCGCCGGCATGCACGACGGCGCCCTGCGCATCCGGGTGGCGGCCGTACCCGAGGGCGGCAAGGCGAACCGCGCGCTCGAGAATCTGCTGGCTGCGCTCGCCCGCACCCGCGTTGAGCTCGTCGGAGGGCAGACTTCACGGCGGAAGCGCTTTCTCGTCAGGGATACCACCCCGGCCGAGCTGCTCCGGCTCATTGCAGGGCAAACCGACTGACTCTGCTATGTTCCTGCGCTCAGGACAGAATGAGGTGTGATGCCCAGGCAATTGGCCCAATCGACCCTTGACAAGTTCCGGTCGGTTCTTCAAGAAGAACGAGCTCGCTTGCGGGCGCTTCTCGAAGAGCACGAGCTGGAGAGGGAGAATGCTCGCCTGGCCGAGACGGCTGCCGAACGGAGCCCTGATCCCACGAGTGCCGAGGGAGGCTCCATGGTCTTCGAGTACGAGAAGGATCTCTCGGTGGACGCCAATACCGAGGATCTCCTTCGCAAGGCCGAGAATGCCCTGGAGCGTCTGGACGCAGGTGAGTACGGCATTTGTGAATCGTGCGGCGTTGCCATCCCGGTAGCCCGGCTCGAGGTGCTGCCCTATGCGACGTTGTGTGTGGAGTGCGCGCAACGTCACTGAGAGCCATACGGCTCACCGCGCTCGGCATAGCCGTCGCAGTTGTTGCAGTCGATCAGCTCACCAAAGCCTGGGCTCGTGCTGCCCTCGATGATTCCGTCATCGACGTCATTCCCGGCTTCCTCCGTCTCGAGCTTGCCGAGAACTCCGGCGCCGCTTTCGGGTTCTTCAAGGGTGGCGGTGAGATCATTGCGGTTGTTGCGGTAGTGGCAGTAGGCGTGATTCTCTTTGCCTTTCGCAGCGTCGATCACCGGGCGGACCTGATCGGTCTTGGTCTGGTGCTTGGTGGCGCCATCGGCAATCTCGTCGATCGCCTCACCCGCGGCGGCGGCCTGCTCGATGGGAGAGTCACCGATTGGATCGATCTCTGGTTCATCCCCAACTTCAACGTCGCCGACGCTTGCATCTCGATCGGGGTGGCGTTGCTGCTGCTGGGAGCAGTGCGGAGACAGTGAGCGAATTATCACCGAGCGTTGGCCGCTCAGCAGCGATACTCCCTTCGTATGGGTAGTAGACAGCACGTTGTCCCGACCGATCTGGCGGGAGAGCGCGCCGACAAGATTGTCGCCGTCGTCGCCGGCCTCAGCCGGGCGGTTGCCCGTTCCCTGATCGATCGGGAATTCGTGATCGTCGACGGTGCGCCGGTTGATCCGAAACAAAGGCTCGCTGCCGGCACGGTGCTGGATATCGACGTTCCGGTGCTTCGGGGTTTGCAGGCCGAGGACATGCCTCTGGCCGTCCTGTATGAGGATGACGATGTGGCGGTCATCGACAAACCTGCCGGGCTGGTCGTCCATCCCGGGGCCGGCCGGGCTACCGGAACGCTGGCTTCGGGCCTTCTCGCCCGCTGGCCCCGTCTGGAGGGTGTTGGTCAGGAAGATCGGTGGGGCATCGTTCATCGCCTCGACCGCGAGGTATCCGGGCTGCTCGTGGTTGCCCTCACAGACGTAGCCTATGAGGCGCTGGTCGGGTCGCTCGCCCGGCGCTCGGTTGCCCGGGATTATGCGGCGCTGGTCTGGGGTGTGCTCGATGCGGCCACCGGCACGATCGACGCTCCCATCGGACGGGACCCTCGGTTTCCGTCTCGCATGGCTACGCAGGTAGAAGGGCGTCCGGCTCGTACCCACTACCGGCGGACTGCCTCCTGGTCCGGGGCGGGCTTGTCGAGGCTGGACGTGAGTCTCGAAACCGGCCGGACCCATCAGATCAGAGTTCACCTTGCGTCGATCGGTCATCCCGTGGTGGGTGACCGTGTCTACGGTCGACCCGGGCCTGATGGTGTCGACCCGCTGCGCGTGTGGTTGCACGCCGCCCATCTGGGTTTCGACCATCCGGTCACCGGCGAGAGAATCTCGGTTGATTCACCGCTTCCTGCAGACCTCAACGATTCGCTGGCCGTACTAGGACCGCCGGACTGAGCGAGCGCTATCCAAAGAAGGTCTGGGCGACGTCGTAGGTGGCGTCGTCGACGCCGCGGATGTCTGCACAGGCGTCGTCGAGAGGGACGGGAACGATGTTCGGGCCTTTGGCGGCAACCATCACGCCGTGGGTTCCCGCCACTGCGAGATCGGCGGCCATCACACCGAGTCTGGTGCCCAGGACCCGGTCGAAGGCGGTCGGCGTGCCTCCGCGCTGCAAGTGGCCGAGCACGGTCACCCTGGTCTCGAAGCCGGTGAGTTCTTCGAGCACCGGAGCGATTTCATAGGCCACCCCGCCCAGCCGCTTGAATCCGAAAGCGTCGATCTCATGGCTGGTCGGTTCGCTCGAAGGTGGCGGTTCAACGCCTTCGGCGACGACGACCACCGAATACGAATGCCCGTGGCGGTGGCGAAAGCGGATAACGTCGGCGACTACATTCAGGTCGTAGGGGATTTCCGGGATGAGGATCGCGTCGGCCCCGCCGGCGATTCCCGCATAGGTGGCAATCCAGCCTTTCGTGCGACCCATGACCTCGACCAGCATGATGCGGTTGTGGGATTCGGCCGTTGTGGTGATTCGGTCGATGGCTTCGGTGGCGATTTGGAGTGCAGTGTCGAACCCGAACGTCCAGTCGGTGGCTGCTATGTCGTTGTCGATCGTCTTCGGGACCCCGACAACCTTCAGTCCCTCCTTGGCAAGCTTCTGCGCGGAGAGCAGCGTTCCGTCGCCTCCGATGACGATCAGCGAGTCGATGCCGTTGCGTTCGATGGTTTTAGCGACGCTTGCATAGCCGTCCCCGTGAACGTAGGGGTCCATGCGGGACGTGCCGAGGATCGTGCCGCCGCGGGCGAGAATCCCCCGTACGGAGTCGCGGTCCAGCGAGCGCGTCCGGCCCTGCATGAGCCCCTCCCATCCGTTCAATACCCCGACGACCTCGGCTCCGTGACGTTCGGTGGCGCGGGTGACTACGGCGCGGATCACTGCATTGAGTCCGGGGCAGTCGCCACCGGCCGTCAGAACTCCAATCACTTCGCTCATGGTCCGGGCTCCTAGTAGAGGAACATTGGTTTGCCGGTCACGTGACGGACCTTGGCCCGGTAGTTGTCGGAGTCGTACAGTTCGGTGACGTCAACTCGTTTGACGCCTTCCTTGGTGACCGAGATCGGCACGTTCGTGTAGGTGCCGCCCCGCAGGGCAACCATGCGACCGGTGGAGCCCTCCATGGCCAGGTCTGCAGCCATCACGGCGTAGTTGATCGCGACCATGAGGTCGAGAGAGTCCGGACTTCCCGACCGCATGAGATACGCCACTCGCTGTTCGATGATCCCGATACCGGTCTTTTCCTTTAGCAACTCGCCGGTGACCGTCCCGATACCTCCGAGCTTCCGGTGGCCGTACGCGTCGGGTTCGCCGGATTCGATGATCTCGCCGCCGATGATGCTGGCGCCTTCGGAAATCGCCACCATGGCATAGTTGCTCGGGTTGTACTTCCGGTCGCGGACCACCATGTCGGCCAGCAGATCGATGTCGAACGGGACCTCTGAGATCAACACGCGATCGACCCCGGCCAGGTAGGCCGTCACGAGCGCCGTCTCGCCACTGTTCCTCCCGAAGAGTTCAACGACCGCGATCCGCTCATGCGATCCGGTGCTCGTGCGGAGATTGGTGATGAAGTCCACGCCACGGGTGACCGCCGTTGAGAAGCCGATGCAGTATTCGGTCCCGTGGACGTCGTTGTCCATCGTCTTCGGAACGGCGATGACCGGGATATCTTCCTCATGCATCCGCATGCCGTACGAGAGGGTGTCGTCTCCGCCGATAGGAATGAGTACGTCGATCTTCTGATCCTCGAGGACTGCCTTGACGTGCTCCGTGAAGTCGAACGGTCCGTCGCCGATGGCCTGGTCTGCCAGGAAGTCGGGGACTTCTTTCGGACGCACCCGTTGGGGGTTCGTACGGGACGTGTGCAGCATGGTCCCGCCCGTACGGTCGATCGTGCGGACGACCTGCGGGTCGAGCGGTCGAAAGTGGCGGGCGGCCGATTCCGGATCGTCCGGGTTGTGGTTCAACAAGCCGGCCCAGCCGCGCCGGATACCGACTACCTCGTGGCCCTCCTCCGCTACCCGGTTGACGACGGCCTTGATGCACGGGTTGAGGCCCGGTACATCTCCTCCGCCCGTCAGGATTCCAATCCGCATGATGACTCTCCTCGTTCGCGGCCGGAGAGCATCTCGTTGCTCTCACGTTGTCGACTGGCAGCCTCTCGGCAGGCCTTCACCCGTTCAGACCGAACGATACTAGTGCCTGTCGGTTCGGCCGCTGAACCGGCGACCGAAGGCGCCGCCCGGGCACTGAGGAGGGCAAGCGCGCCTGGTATGGTACGAATCCCAGCAGTGTAATTTCGAGGAGATCCTTCGACGGTGGCTTCGGACAGCTTCGCGCACCTCCATCTCCATACCGAATTCTCGATGCTCGACGGAGCGGCCCGGGTTCGTGATGTGGTGGAGGCAGCCCACCGGGACGGTCAACCGGCGGTCGCCATCACCGACCACGGAGTCCTGTACGGTGCCGTCGACTTCTCCAAGGCTGCCGTCGAGGTCGGGATCAAGCCGATCATCGGAGTAGAGGCGTACGTGACTCCGGGATCCCGGTTCGATCGGCCGCCTCGCAGCCAGAACGTTCGTCACCATGTGACGCTGCTTGCCGAGAACGAAGTCGGTTACCGCAACCTGATCAAGCTGGTGAGCCGTGCCTATCTCGAGGGGTACTACTACAAGCCCCGGATGGACCTCGAGCTGCTCTCCGAGCACGCCGAAGGCATCATTGCGGCATCCGGCTGTCTGGGCGGGCCCGTTGCGCAGCTCCTGGCGCCGGATGCCTCCCGGGAGGAAGGCAACCAGGGCCAGGTTCGCGACTTCGAGGCTGCAATGCGCACGGCGGCCGCCTATCAGGACATCTTCGGTCGGGACAACTTCTTCATCGAGCTGCAGGATCACGGTCTCGAGCCCCAGCGGAGAATCCTCCCCGACCTGGTTGAGATTGCCAGACAGCTCGATGCCCCGTTGCTCGCCACCAACGATTCCCACTACACCTATCAGAACGAGGCGGAAGCACACGACGTCCTTCTGTGTATCCAGACCGGTTCGACTATCGACGAGCCGAACAGGTTCAAGTTCGACGGGCGGGAGTTCTATCTGAAGAGTGCTGCGGAGATGCGGGCACTGTTCCCGGAGGATGGTTTTCCGCAGGCGTGCGACAACACCCTGTGGGTGGCTGAGCGAGCGGACGTGAAACTGGAATTCGGCAACATGCTGCTGCCGCACTTCCCGGTTCCGGAAGGACACACGGAGTCGTCATATCTTCGCCTGCTGGTTCTCGAGGGGGCCCACCGTCGCTACGGAGACTCGCTGGCACCCGAAGTGTCGGATCGTATCGAGCACGAGCTGCGCATCGTCGACGAGATGGGCTTCCCCGCGTACTTCCTGATCGTGTGGGATCTGATCCGCTACGCCCGCGAACACAAGATCCGAACCGGCCCGGGCCGGGGAGCGCGGCAGGCTCGATCATCGCGTATGCGCTTCAGATCACCGACCTCGACCCGCTCGAATATGGGCTGATCTTCGAACGTTTCCTGAACCCGGGCCGGCGCGAGATGCCCGACATCGACATGGACTTCGACGAGCGGTATCGCGCGGATGTGATCCGCTATGCGAGCGAACGCTACGGGACCGATCACGTGGCCCAGATCGTGACGTTCTCAACGATCAAGGGTCGCCAGGCCATCCGCGATTCGGCCCGGGTGCTCGGCTACCCGTACGGCCTCGGTGACCGCGTCGCGAAGATGATGCCACCGCCCATTCTGGGGAATGAGGCGAACCTCAATCAGTGTCTCGTCGATCCCGGTCCCGGTGCCGACCAGGCGATCAGAGACTTCCATTCGAATGCCGCCCCGCTGCGCGAGGCCTATGCGTCTGATCCCGACGTTCAGCGGGTCGTCGATACGGCCCGGGGCCTGGAAGGCCTCCGCCGCCAGGACGGTATTCACGCTGCGGCGGTCGTCATTTCGGCCGAGCCCCTGACGGACATCGTTCCGATCCAGCGCAAAGGGGAGGACGCTGAGATCGTCACGCAGTACGAAATGCACGGCATCGAAGCGCTGGGCCTCCTCAAGATGGACTTTCTGGGGCTCCGCAATCTCTCCACCATCGAGCGAGCCGTCGAGTTGATCGAGGAGTCACGGGGTGAGGTGGTCGACGTCGATCACATCGCTCTCGACGATCCGGTCACCTTCGAGATGCTCCGGCGGGGCGACACCATCGGCGTGTTCCAACTCGAAGGCTCGGCGATGCGGTCCCTGATCCGCAGTCTGGAACCGGAGAGCTTCGACGACATCATCGCCGTCAACGCCCTCTTCCGTCCCGGCCCGATGGGGCAGAACATGCACTACGAGTACGCCGATCGGAAGAACGGGCGGAAAAAGGTCGAGTACCCCCATCCGGCCACCGTCCCGTTTCTCGAAGCTACCTACGGGATCATCGTGTATCAGGAGCAGGTCATGCAGGTAGCCCGCGAACTCGCCGGGTACTCAATGGCCGAGGCCGACACCCTTCGCAAAGCAATGGGCAAGAAGGTCAGGGCCATCATGGATCAGGAGCGGGAGAAATTCGTGGCGGGGTGTATCGCCCAGGGCCACGACGCCCGGCTCGGCAAGGAGCTGTGGGATGCCGTTGAGCCGTTCGCCGGATACGGGTTCAACAAGAGTCACTCCGCTGCGTACGGGTATGTTGCCTATCAAACCGCATGGCTGAAGGCCAATTATCCGCCTGAATACATGGCGGCGCTCCTCACCTCGACCAAACGCGACAAGGATCGGACGGCGATCTACCTCAACGAGTGCCGGACTACGGGAAACAAGGTCCTGGTCCCGGACGTCAATAAATCCGACATGGACTTCACTGTTCGCGATGGGGCCATCACCTTCGGATTATCGGCCATCCGGAATGTGGGTGAGGGCGTTGTTGAGAAGATCATCGAAGCCCGGCGTGACGGTGGTCCGTACGCATCCTTCCAGGACTTCGTCAACCGGGTCGATCCTTCAGCGCTGAACAAGCGCACCATCGAGTCGCTCATCAAGGCGGGGGCTTTTGACTCACTTGTGCCGGCGCGCCGGGGACTGCTCCTGGTGTACGAGCAGATCCTCGACGCGACGCTCAGCCGGAGACGCAACGAGGACATGGGTCAGTACAGCCTGTTCGGGTCCGGGAACGGCAGCGCCGGCACCGAACACATCGATATCCCCGATCTGACCTGGGACAAGCGAACCCGGCTCGCGTTCGAAAAGGAGATGCTCGGTCTCTATGTCTCGGACCATCCGCTCTTCGGGGTGGAGCACGCGCTCCGCCAGGCAGTGACGACCGGCATTGCGGCCTTGAGCGACCAGACAGACGGTTCGACGGTGACCATCGGCGGTCTGGTTGGATCCATCACGCGGCGATTCACGCGGAAGGGCGATCCGATGCTCTTCTTCCATATCGAGGATCTGGAGGGATCCGTTGAGGTGGTTGCCTTCCCGAAGGTGGTCATGGCCACCGGGGCGATGATCCGTGAGGATGCCATCGTCATCATCACCGGCCGTGTGGACAACCGCGGCGATGACGTGAAGATCATTGCCCAGGAGGTTCGCGAACCTGAGCTCCGCAGCGATAGCGCCGTACGGCTGGAGGTGCCCGCAACGCTCCTCTCTCCGAACCTGGTTGAACGGTTGAAAGAGATTCTGGTCAACCATCCGGGCACCGCCCCGGTCTATCTGCATATGACTTCGGAGACGGGCCACAAGGTCTGGAAGCTGTCCAACGAGCATCGGGTCGAACCCCGGTCGGCGTTGTACGCAGAATTGCGTGAGCTCCTGGGCCAGAAAGCCGTGGTCTGAGCAGCCTCCTCCTTCGCGAACGAAGTGAGCGAAGAGGGGAGGCGCCGGGCGGAGCGAGGGGGAGGGGACACCGCTCCTACACGAAGGCCTTGTGGCCTACTGCGGAGTAATGCCGAGCCGATCCAGGGGCAGGCCTTCGGAGTCGGTGATCAGGGCGGCGAGGTCGTCCAGGCTGGTCGGAGTCTTGGGGCGCCAGGGAACGGTGGCGACCTCGGTCTTCCAGAGCGCGGCGAATTCCTTGCGCACCTCGGTCTGGCGGTGGGCTTCGGCTCCCCACCGGGCCAGGTTCTCAACCAGGACACCGTCGGTGGGGGGCTTCGGGCTGTACCACCCGGCGGGCAGCACACGGTTGAAAACCACCGAGTCCGGGTCCGGGACCTTGTCCGGCAGCTCCCGGTAGAAGCGGGCGGCCTCCAGGAGCGGGGCAGGATCGGCGGTCGTCACCACCACCGTCCGGGCATCGCGGAAATGCTGCTCCATCTGGACTGCACGCCGGGCGAGGCCGTCGTACATGGTGCGCATGTCCATCAAGAAATCCGCAACCCGCTCGAGCAGATCGGATCCGAGGGCCGCACCGGCGATGCGGAGCGCGGGCCGGGCAGTGAGGCTGAAGATCGCTCGCCGTCCCGGAAGGGCCCCGCCGGTGAGCCAGCGAAGCAGCCGGCCGCCGACCAGATCGCGCATCTCTGCCGGAGCGGAGAAGAACTCGATGCCACCGGCCGCCGGGGGTGTGTCGATCACAACCAGATCCCACGCCCGCGTCTCGACGTAGTTCGCCATCTCCTCGGCGGAGGCATACGACTGACTGGCCGGGAAGTGCTGGGTGGCAGCTTCGAAGAACGGGTTGTCGACCAACCGGTCTGCCACATCGGCAGGGGCGTGGCGATGGGCGATGGCTTTCCACGAAGCCGGGGCGTCGAGCATGGCGGCCCACAGATTGGGTTCATCTTTGTGGGGGGTTGGTTCGGAGCCGAGGTTCTTGAGGCCCAGGGCTGTAGCCAGTCGCTTGGCCGGGTCGATGGTCACCACCAGCGTTCGGACCCCGGAGCGAGCGGCGGTGACGGCCAGTGCTGCCGAGAGTGTGGTCTTGCCAACGCCGCCGCCGCCGGTCACGAGGATCACCTTGGATGTCATGCTTCACCCCAGATGTCGGCCAGCCGGGCGGCTACTTCCGGGGGCGTGTGCAGCCCGAACAGGAAGGGGAGCTGAATATCCGGGGGCAAATCGGCCAGCCATTTCTGCTGCTCCTCGCGGAGCGTCTGGTGCATGACGGCAGCTTCCCGGAGGGGACCGGGACCGGCCCCGTTGATCTGTTTGGTGGTCGCTTCGAGCGCCGGGAGAATACGATTCGCCGCAACCAGGGGAGACCCGGTCACGTGGTGCTCCTCGAGCCAGGTCAGAGCTTCTCTCGTTTCGGTGATCGGGAGTTCTTCGGCCAGCGTGACGAGCAGCATCGCACTCACGGACGGGTCGGCCAGCAGCTCGATCATCCAGTCCGCTTGCTGGCGGACCTTGCCGACCGGAACCAGTTCGGTCACCGTCTGCGGTGCTCGGAGGTGGGATCCGATCTGCCCGAGGGGAGGACCGTCGGCGATGACCAGGTCCCAGGCGTCTCTCCTAACCTCCCAGAGCACCTTGCCCATGGTGACGACTTCGCGAATTCCCGGCGCGGTCGAGGCCAGAGCATCGAACGCTCGAGCTATCGGCCCCATGCGGGTGACCTTCGGCACGCCCAGCTGGACCTTCAGGTACTCATTGAGAGCGGCCGGGCGGTGAATCGCCAGCGCGTGGAGGCCGGGACGGATCTCGCGGGCTTCATAGTCGAGTCGTTCTCTACCCAGGTGCAGCGCCAGTCCGGTCTGGTCCGTCATGGCCACGGCCAGGACTCGTTTGCCGAGGTGCACGGCCCGGAGCGCCAACGCCGCGGTCACGGCCGAGCGGCCCACTCCACCCTTCCCGGTGACGATGATCAGCCGACGTTCAAGCATCGGTCCGGAGGTTAGTGCAACAGGCGATCGGGCTTGAGCGGACTCCCGCAAGGCTGCGGCCGGTTGCGATAGCCTCAACTGGTGCAACGTACCTGGAGGTGACCATGGCGGAGTTCGACGTAGATGCCTTTGTCCGGCGGTTCCGGGAGCGGGCCGAGGCGGTCAAAGATAGGGGCGTACCGCCGGTGGCAGGCGAGGAGCGCCGGCGCTTCATCGAACAAGCGGAGAGGGACTACCTCGACTACTCGCTGGTTGGTTCCTCGAAGTGGGAAGTCAACGACGACTGCCTGGTGCTCAGGATCCCCCTGAAGAAGTGAGTACTCAGTATTCAGTACTCAGTACCCGGTACGTAGGTACCAGGAAATGGGTACTGGGTACTAGCTACTGAGTGCTTCTTCTCATTTCGGCTTTGCGTTCTGATTCGAGCCGTTCCAGGTCCGTGTCGCTGTAGTCGACGAACTGCATCGCGTCGGCGATCCGGTGGTGGCCGGCCACCTCGCGAATCTGGCGGTGCATCTCCTGGCACACGGTGCGGTATCCGCGGTGTCCCGACGGCTGGGTGCGGAGTTCGATGAGATGGAAGGCTTCCCGGGCGTTCATCTGCATGACGAACCTGACGTTGAAGGCGAAGGGCACCACGTACTGGGCTACGTCGATGCCGAATTCCGGGCGGACCTTCTCATAGAAGCCGGCCGCTCGTTCCATGGCCGATTGCCAGATACCGGTGAGCGAAGGCTCGACCTCGGCGAGTTCGACCGGGGTGTCGTACCCGAGGCGAGCCGAAAGCGGCTGCCATTCGAGGGTCAGCAGCCGGTGCCGCTGAAGGTCCCGGAAGGCCCCGTAGTCGCACAGGATGTCAAACCGGTATGAGATTCGTTCCATCCCGCGTCCGGGCTTGTGCCGGCGATTGCCGCGTTCGCCGACGTAGGCCGAGATGATCCGTGCCTTCTCGTCGCTCGGCATGCGTTCGGCGATACGGGCCAGCTGGTCGTCGGGCAGGTCGCTGACGGCGTAGAGGGCAGCTGCGACGAGTCTCGTCTCGGCATCCGGGTCGAAGTCCGTGAGGGTTACCGTCGTCCGATCCTCCGGCTCTTCCGGCAGGCGGGCGGCGATCCCGCGCATGTCCTCCAGTATCTCCGCTTGGTAGTTCGAAGCGAGTACGCCCCGGTCGGGCAGGTCGACGCGTCGCAGAAACGCGGGGATGATCTTGCGCAGCTCCTCCAGCATCATCACCCCGTACGCACGGACCTCCTCGAGGGGATGGGCCTGCATGCGCAGGAGCGACATCTCGTAGGCTTGGCCGGTCCCGTAGATCCCGACGTTGGACAGCGTTGCGGCCGGCAACAACCCGCGGGCCGTATCGCAGGCCTTCGCCCGGATCGTCGATTTCCAGACGAATTGAGAGTCGCCGTCCTGTTTCGGAAATCGCTCCTCAAAGAACTCCGTCATCGTGCCAACCACGCGTGAGTACGTTTCGAACAACCAGTCCATGTACGTGGTGTACTCGGCCGCGAGGGGCGACGCGGCTATCTCTGGAGGTACCCGGTAGCGGTACCGCTCACCCAGCTTGGTGTCGTAGTAGATGTAGCGGGTGCTTTGTTCCAGGTAGGAAGCGAGGCGCCCCCACTCGAGGACCTTGGTGAGCACGTTCGACGCTTGCTCGACGGCCAGGTGCACACCGCCGAGCTGGGCAACGGAGTCGTCGCCGTACTCGAAGAACACCCGGTCGTACAACTGTTCGGCGCGCCTCATGTTGATGAGTGGGTCGTCGCCTGCCAGCTGCGCGGCAATCGTCTCGATCCCGGTCTCGGGGTTGGCCATGAACTCGTCGAGAAACAGCCGTCGCACCGACTTCGAACTGCGGCTGTACCGGGCGAACAGGGCGCCTTTGACAACCTCGGGAAGGTTGATGAGTCCGAAGACGGGACGGTCGGTGTTGGTGAAGAATCGAGCCAGGATGGCGGTCTCGGCGTCGGTGAACGGCTCTTGAAAATGCTCCACGGCCGGGTGATTGTACAAGCAGCGGAACCCGGAGGCGGTACGCTCCCGTTTGATGAGTGTGATCTGGCTTCGAATCATCGTCGGCGTCTTGTTGGTCGCAGTGATCCTCGTGTCCGTGGTGCCGCTGCTCGTCCTCCTCGACCTCGCCCAGGGCGGGGGCGGTTACGGGATGTGCCCGGACGGGCTGCAGGGCTGCGAAGTGCCCTATACCGGCTGGCTCGAACTGGCTGCCGGACTCGTCCTCGTGATCTTCGGGCTGATTGCGTTGTTGCGGCTGACCATGAAGGTGGTGCGCCGTGAGGAACGACGCCGGCAGGCCGTGGAGCAGTCCGGCAGCATCAATGGGCCGGTGTGACCGCCTCCGCAGCAGGCAGCGCATCCCGATCGTCGGTGTTGGCCAGCACCAGGTAGATGCCGGTCAAGATCAGCGCCGCCCCGACCCAACCCCGGGTGTCGAGCTGCTCGGACAGGATCCACGCGGCAAAACCGGCGGCAAAGGCCGGTTCGAGGGCGAGGATGATGGCCGTGCGGGATGGTCCGATCACCGTTTGTGACCAGACCTGCAGCAGGAATGCCCCGCCGCTCACCACCAGACCGGTGATCAACAGGGCGGACGCCACTTCTCCGTCCGGCAGGGGGAATCCTTCGATGAGGGCGGAGCCGCCCAGCGCCAGCAGGGCGGTCACGAGGAGCTGGATGGCGGTGAACGGGATGACGGGATGGCGAACCGCCACCCGGGCCAACACCACGATGTGGCCGGCAAAGGCGATCGCGCAGCCGACGGTCAAGAGATCGCCTGCAGCGAGGGTCACTCCATCTTTGACGGTCAGCAACCCCAATCCGACGAAGGCAACCACCGTGCCGGCGATGGTGCCGGCACCGACCCCGTGTCGGGCGACCGCCGCTGCCAGCAACGGCGTGAACACCACATACAACCCGGTGATCAACCCCGAATTGGATGCACTCGTCTCGGCGAGTCCGGCAGTTTGGAGGGCGAAACCGGCAAACAGCAGAACGCCCGTCGCCAGACCATCCCGCCAGATCGACCGTCCCCGGGGGACACCCAGCATCAAGAGCGCTACCGCGCCGATCAGGAAGCGCCAGCCGACGAAGGCCAGTGGAGGGAGCACCGCCACTGCCTCCTTGACGACAACGAAGGTGGCTCCAAAGAGCAGCGCAGCAAGTGCCAGGGCGATGTAAGCAACCGATGGGCGGCGCATGGGACGGCTACCTCGCAGAGATGTGCTCGGCGAGCAGATCTCCGACTTCGACCGTCGCAACGTAGAGGCCCCGGCCGGTGACCGAAGGCTGGTCGTCCGTGAGCAATTCGCCGGAGACCCGGATGCGGCGGCCGGATACGTCATCCACTCTGCCCCGAACACAGAGGGGCCGGTCGCTGGTGAGCGGCGACCGGTAGCGCAGGTCCAGTCGGGCGGTCACCGACATCAGCCCGAGGTTGAGAATGCCCGCCCAGGCGAGAATCTCGTCGAGGGCGGTGGCCGCCACCCCACCGTGCAGCGACCCGACAAAGCCCCGGTAGTCGGAGCGGGGCGTGAACCACGCTTCAACCGTGCCGTCCGTCAGGGAGAACTGGTCGAGGTGCAGTCCGATCGGATTCTTGCGCCCGCAGGCGAAGCAGCCGTCGTCGTAGTGTTTCCGCACCCGATCGACGAGATCGGCGATGTTCTCACTCGGCAAGCCGGACCTCGCCGTTTGCCAGCGACTCGACCTGAACCAACGACCGGACCGGCCAACCGTGCGCTTCGAGGCGGGATCGGCCCTCCGTGAAGGTCTTCTCGATAACGAAGGCCATCATCAGCACCGTGCACCCGGCTTCCTCGGTGATCTCACCGAGAGCCTCGGCGGTTCTCCCGCCGGCCAGGAAGTCATCGACCACGGCTACCCGGAGCCCGGCCTCGAGCACGTGACGGGCGACCTCCACCCGGTATTCGGTTCCTTTGGTTGGTGATGCGACTTCGCGGGAGAACGTGTAGCGGCCGCCGGGCCCGAGATACTTCTTGGCATACACGATCGGGAGATCCATTTCGATCCCGGCGGCCAGCGCAGGCGGAATGCCGCTCGCTTCCGCAGTGAGGAGCAAGTCCACCTCCAGGGGACCGAGCAGCGCCGCCAGGTGGCGGCCGACACCGGCCATCAGGGCAGGCTCAACCCGGTGATTGAGAAACCGGTCGACCTTCAGGATGGGGCCGTCCACGGTCGCGAACGATTCGATGGCAGTTCGGAGATCCACGGGGTGCATCGTACCGTGCCGCGGCGTCCGGTCCACTTCCGGTTCTGGTGCCGGCCCGGATGAGCCGGTCGAGGCAGGGCCGCTACCATCGCTCGCCGTGACCCAACCTCGACGGCGCGCTGATGGAACCCGGCCGACTCCGGCGGAGCGAGGCCATGCCCGGCGTATCCGGAACCGCCTGTGGAGCCGCTACCCGTCCATTGCCACCGCGCTCGAGTACGCCCGGCCGTGGGAATTGCTGGTGGCGACCGTCATCTCTGCTCAAACAACGGACGAGAACGTCAACCGGGCCACGCCGGAGTTGTTTCGCCGCTACCCGGACCCGGTGGCGCTTGCACACGCAGACCCTGCTGAGGTCGAAAAGGTGATCTTCTCGACGGGTTTCTACCGGCAGAAGACCAGGTCGATCATCGATCTTTCGCGTGACCTGATCGAGCGATTCGACGGAGTGGTTCCGAGAACCATCGACGAGCTCGTGCAGCTGCGGGGCGTCGGACGAAAGACTGCCAGCGTTGTCCTCGCCGAGGCTTTCGGGAAGCAGGCGATCGCGGTGGACACGCATGTGCGAAGACTCTCCAACAGACTGGGACTGTCGAAGAACTCAAACCCCGACAAGATCGAGATCGATCTCAAGGCGGTCTTCCCGCCGTCCGACTGGGGAGGTCTGTCCATGCGGCTCATCCAGTACGGGCGGGACGTATGCATCGCCCGGGTCCCCCGGTGTTTCGAGTGTGACCTGATCGACGTGTGCCCGTTCCCGGACAAAACGTCGCCGGTGAAGTGATCGCGGCCGATGGAGCGTAGATCGTACGATCGCCAGATCTTGCGACTGGCCATTCCGGCGCTGGGCGCCCTGGCTGCCGACCCGCTGGTTTCCCTGGTCGACACAGCCTTCGTGGGGCGCCTGGGCGCAACCGAATTGGGAGGGCTGGGGGTCAATGCCGCGGTGTTCGCCGTTGCGTTCGCTCTGTTCAGCTTCCTCGCCTACGGCACGACGCCCCTCGTCGCTGCCGCCTGGGGGAGGGGAGACCGGGACGAGGTGAGCCGGGTCGTCACCCAGGCGATCGGATTGGCCATCGCCATCGGTGTGACGGCGACCATCGTCCTCGAGCTGATGTGGCAGCCGTTGCTGCGCGTCATGCAGGCCGGTCCCGATCTGTTCGAACCGGCCGGCGAGTACTTGCGCATCCGGGCACTGGCCGCGCCCGCCGTGCTGCTCGTCACCGTCGGTCACGGAGCGTACCGGGGCATGCAGGACACGCGAACCCCGCTGGTAGTGACGCTTGGTCTCAATCTGATCAACCTCGTGGGCGATCCTCTCCTCATCTTTGTTGCCGGATGGGGCTTGCGCGGCGCGGCCGTCGCCACGGTCCTAGCGCAGTGGGTGGGAGCGTTGTGGTTCCTCGTCCTGCTGAACCGGCGGCGCCGTGAGCTGGACGTGGCGGTTCGCATGCCCCGCCTCGCAGAGTTCCGCCCGCTGGCGAGGGCCGGAACGGAGTTGATCGCTAGAACTGCCGGCCTGCTCGCCGTCTTCACCGTCGCTACCGCAGTTGCCGCCCGGGTGGGTGCGGTCACCGTGGCTGCCCATCAAATCGCCGCCCAGGTATGGCTCTTCCTGGCGCTGGTCGTCGACTCCCTGGCGATCGCCGGGCAAGCTCTCGTCGGCCGCTACCTGGGAGCCGGAGAAGCCGGAGCAGCCCGGACCGTCGCGAACCGGATGCTGCAGTGGGGGTTCGGCCTGGGAGTGGTGCTCGGGCTGGCCTTCTGGTTTCTGGGGCCGGTGCTCCCCAGGCTGTTCACCGATGATCCGGAGATCGTCGCGTTGGTTGCCGGGGTCATGCCGTTCGTGGCTGTGCTGCAGCCCATCGGAGCGCTGGTTTTCGTGTGGGACGGGATCTTCATGGGGGCCCGCCAGTTCCGGTTCCTCATGGTTTCGACCCTGGCGGCGGCGACCGGAGCGGGCGTTGTGATGATCATGACCGTAGCGGGCGACTGGGGACTCACGGGTGTGTGGTGGGGCATCACCGCGTTGATGGTCGGCCGGCTCGGTCTGCTGGCGATGCGCTACAGGACGGCGTTCGTCGATTCCACGTCAAGCACCTGACCCCGCGTCTCCGGCAGCAGAAGAATCAAGAAGGCGGAGAGTGCCATGCCCGCGCCCAGATACGTCACGGTCATCGTCAGACCGATCTCGTCGATCGCGATGCGGCCGATGGCCAGGCCGGCGATGGATCCAAGGACTCCGACCGTATTCAGCCAGACCACTGCGGTCGCTCGAATCGAGGTCGGGAAGAGCTCATTGCGATGGGCGCCGAGCGAAGGGACGGCGGCGAACGATCCCAGACTCGAAATGGCGACGGCAACGGTGATGAGCGGGAGGCCGTCGAACCAGTAGAGCCCGAGTCCGCCGGCGAGGGACATGGTGAACCCGAGGATGGTGGTCGGCCGCCGTCCCCACGTATCTGCCAGGCGTCCGCCGACCAGAAACCCGATCCCCCCGGCGGTTCCCCCGATCAGCATCACGGCCACTGCAACGTTCGTCTCGATGGCCAATTCGTTGACCAATCGTTCGAGCGCGAACGTCAGGCTCACGGCCGAGAAGGCTGCAGCCAGCAGCGAGATGAGGGCGAACACCCAGAAGTTGGCGAAGTGGCTGCCACCCAGCGCTGAAAAGAGGTTGGCTTTGCGGTCGGTGCCGCGAAAAGCCCGGCTCTCCCTCAGGTGGGAGAACAGCAACGGGAGAAAGATGACACCAACGGCGGTCGCCGCGAAGAGGTAGCGCCAGGCTTCGCGTCCGGCTTCGGCGATGGGAAGGGCGAAGAGGGCGGTCCCCGCTCCAAAGCTGGCAGCGCCGCCGTAGATGGCGATTCCGTACGCGTGGATCCTGGGGGCTAGTTCCTCAGCCAGGTAGACCAACGCCAGGACTCCCACCGCGGTGGCGGTCATCCTGACGATGCCCTGCAAGGCGGTGTATATCGTCGGGTTGGGTGCCAGGGCGGTAGCGACGTTGGCGAGGATCAGAAGGGCGAACGCGGCCAGGAACGGTCGACGTCTGCCGTTACGGTCCCCGTAGAACGAAAAGGCGAGTGCGAGCACCGATCCGACTCTGGTGATGGCGAGGATCTGGCTCATCTCCCCGGCGCTCAACCCGAGCGAGATCCGGGCGAAAGGAAGTGTGTTCGTGGCCTGGGCCTGTGCGAATCCCTGCACGTAGGCCGCCAGTGCCATGAGCAGCACGATTCTTCGGTCGCGCGGGGAAAACTGATCTGGCGGGCGAATGAAGGTCGGAAGAAGGGCCACGTTACCTCACGGTGCTTGCCAGGTGCGGGAGCAGGCGTCGCAGGTCTCGTTCGGGGATGACATGGGCGGTGAGGTTAGCCGGGTGGAGTGCGCGCGGTCCGGTCGGGCCTCCGGGACCGGGATCGGGGATCGGCGGAGTTTCGAAAACCGTAAGGCTGATAGTTGGCACTTTGGGCCGGCAACCTGGGAACATGGCGTCTCGCACCCGGAGATGGAGTCATGGCGGACGTTGGCATCGGCGCAGCATTCTTGTTCGGCATCATCTCGTTCGTCTCGCCGTGCGTCCTGCCGTTGCTGCCCGGGTATCTGAGCCTGATGTCCGGCTATTCGGTCGGCGACCTCGAAGCGGGAACCGCCTCCACCGCGCGGATGGCACGAACCACGGGCCTCTTTGTGCTCGGGTTCACCGTGGTCTTCGTGCTGCTCGGAGCGGCCGCCACTTCGCTCGGCCAGGTGGTGAGCCGTTACCAGTTCACGGCGACGAGGGTGGCCGGATGGCTGGTGGTTGCCTTCGGGGTCTTGATCGTTGTCTCGGCCGTGAGCAACAGCCCATTCCTGGCCGGTCTCATGAGGGAACGGCGCATGGAGGTGCGGCCGTCCCGGCTGGGGGCGTGGGCGCCCATCGTCATGGGCCTCGCTTTCGGGTTTGCGTGGACACCCTGCATTGGTCCGGTGCTCGCCGCGATCCTGCTGACGGCCTCCGTGCAGGAGACGGTCGGACAGGGCATGGTGCTCCTGTTCTCGTACGCTCTGGGTTTGGGAGTGCCGTTCGTGCTCGCCGGGATCGGGATGACCAAGATGCTCGGCGCCGTTCGTTTCCTGCGCAGGTATCTGCGGCCGATCAACATCGCCTCCGGGTTGCTGCTGGCGGCTTTTGGGGTCTTGATGATCACCGGGAATCTGGCCCGCTTGTCCGGGTGGTTCCAGGAACTGTTCACCACCATCGGTTTGGACCGGCTCGCCGAGATCTAAATGCAGGTCACGCCCACGCTGGAGGAATTCGCCGAACTGGCCGCCCGGTATCCCGTCGTTCCAGTCTCGGCCCGCTTTCTGGCTGATCGAGAGACGGCCGTCAGCGCCTACGAGAAGCTCGTCGGAGACGCGCCCGGATTCCTGTTCGAGTCGGTTGAAGGCGGTGACCGCTGGGCGCGGTGGTCGTTTCTCGGGTGGGACCCGGAATTCACGATGATCGCCCGAGACGGGGAAACCGTCATCGAGGGTGCCTCCCTGGAACTAGCGGACGGGAACCCGCTCGAGGTACTCGAGGATCTGCTCGGCCGCTACGCGACGCCCGATCTGCCCGATCTCCCGCCCCTCCACAGTGGAGCGGTCGGCTACCTCGGCTATGACGCAGTCCGCTATGTCGAGCACCTGCCGAATCGACCCAAAGACGATCGATCACTTCCGGAGATGCTGTGGCAGTTCGTTGGCTCGCTGGCGGCACTCGATCGATTCGATCAGACCATCACGCTGGTTCGGAACATCTTTACCGGGGGTGATCCGGCCGTCGAGTATGCGGACGCCGTGGCGGCGCTCGCAACCGCCGCCACCCGGCTCAGCTCGGGACGTCCCTACGACGCCCGGCAGGCGGCGGATCCATCCGCGGTCGAACCGGTTCTCACCTCGACGATGGAGCGTCAGGACTTCGAGACGGCAGTTGAACAAGCCAAGCGGTACATAGAACAGGGTGACGCATTCCAGATCGTCCTGAGCCAGCGGCTCGAGACCCCGTTTGCGGGCGATCCTTTTGCCGTGTACCGATCGCTGCGTCTGCTGAATCCTTCGCCGTACCTGTTCTATGTCAAGCACCCGGAGGTGGCGGTGGTTGGTTCCTCACCCGAGTTGTTGACCCGGGTTCGCGACGGGCGCGTGTACAGCAGGCCGATTGCCGGGACCCGCAGACGCGGGGCGGACGAAGCCGAAGACGCAGCCCTCGAAGCTGAACTCCTGGCCGATCCGAAGGAGCGGGCGGAGCACGTCATGCTGATCGATCTCGCTCGCAACGATCTGGGACGGGTGTCCGAATTCGGCACGGTCGCCGTGGATGATCTCATGGTCATCGAGCGCTACTCCCACGTCATGCATATCGTGTCCGGCGTATCGGGTCGGCTGCGGTCGGGGGTCCGTCCGGTGGATGTGCTGCGAGCGGTTTTTCCCCACGGAACGGTTTCCGGGGCACCCAAGGTGCGGGCGATGGAGATCATCGACGAGCTGGAGCCGGTCGCCCGGGGCCCCTATGCGGGAGCCGTCGGCTACATCGATTTCTCCGGGAACATAGACACGGCCATCTGCCTGCGCACGGTGGTGATTGCCGACGGGAAGGCGTGGGTCCAGGCCGGCGCCGGACTGGTCGCCGACAGCGTTGCGGCCACAGAGTACGAAGAGACGATGGACAAGGCTGCGGCGGCGCTGGCCGCCCTTGCGGGTGCGACGCGTGTCTAGCGGGCGGGAAACGTTCGGTGATGTCACCGCCGAGTACCTGGCAATCCGCAGCGGTGCCGGGTTGGTGTCCGGTTACTTCGAACCCGTCTCCATCCGCGGCCCGGACACTGCGTCCTTCCTTCAGAACATCGTCAGTCAGGATGTCGCGGCGCTTGCGGCGGGTGAGGTCGGCCGGTCGCTCCTGCTCGGCCCCGAAGGAAAGCTGCGGTCGGTGTTCTGGGTCCTCAAAGGTGAGGACGAGATCATCCTCGTGACCGAGCACGGCAGGGGTGGCGCCCTCGCCGCCGAGCTGGGCCGGTACCGGTTCCGGGTCGACGCCGTCATCGAACCCGCAACGGGCGACGGGCTGAGCCTGTGGGGCCCCCTGGCAGGCGCCGTGCTCGAACGCGCCGGCCTCCCGGCACCGGAAGGCTGGGAGCGTCGCGAGGGCCGGATCGTCGCCAGGGTTCCCCTCGGGCCGCTGGACCGCTTCCTGGTCGTCGGTGCGGAACCGGAGCACCTAGAAGCGGCAGGGGCACGTCCGGCCGGGTCGCTGGCGGCGACCGCCGTCCGGGTCGAGGCGGGTGAGCCTGTGATGGGCAGGGACGTGGACGAGAAGACGATCCCCCAGGAGTCCGGTCTGGTTCCCGAGACAGTTTCGTTCACCAAGGGCTGCTATCTCGGCCAGGAACTCGTTGCCCGTATCGACAGCCGCGGACATGTCAACAGGCTGCTGCGGGGTGTCGTCGTGGGTACCAATGTCCTGCCTCCCGAAGGAGCGGAGCTCTTTGCCGCCGAGGCTCCGGTCGGGCGCATCACGTCGATCGCGGAGTCGCTCACCCTGCGCGCTCCGGTCGGCCTGGCGCTGGTGCGTCGCGAAATCGAGCCCGGCGGTGAGGTCGAGATACGGTGGGAAGGTGGGTCGACCGGGGCGTCGGTCCGTGAGCTTCCCCTGTCGGATTTCACAGAATCCTGACTTTTTTCGAACAAGTGGTGGGTTCTTTCGACCGATGCTCTCTAGCGACGAACCGCCGCGTGCCGAGGACCACGAACAGGAGGCAGCCATGGCGAACCAGGGCCGGGTACTGCTGATCGAAGACGAAGCAAGCATTGCCGAGATGCTGCGCGGGTTCTTCGATCGGGCCGGATACCGCCTGATTCATGCGGCCACCGGCGAGGACGGGCTGGCGCGTCTGTCCGAACAACCTCCCAAAGTTGTGCTGCTGGATCTCAATCTTCCCGGCATCGACGGCGTCGAGGTTTGTCGCCGGATTCGTGCAACCGGTTCCGACGTGCCCGTCATCATGCTGACCGCCCGCGACTCAGAAATCGACAAGGTGGTCGGGTTGGAACTGGGCGCCGACGACTATGTGACAAAGCCCTTCTCGCCCCGGGAGTTGCTGGCCAGGGTGAAAGCCGTGTTGCGCCGCTTCGAAGAAGGTCCGTCGCAGCCTCGTTCCCTCCATTTCCATGGGTTCGAGATCGATGCAGGCCGCCGGCAGGTCGTCCCTCCGGAGGGTGATGCGATCCGGCCGACCGCCAAAGAGTTCGACCTGCTCTGGTACCTGGCGGAAAATCGCGGCCTGGTTCTTTCCCGGGCCCAGATTCTCTCGTCCGTATGGGGATACGACTACTTCGGTGAGACCCGCACCGTCGATGTGCACATCCGGCAACTCCGCAAGAAAGTGCCCGGCATCCCGATCGAGACGGTGTGGGGAGTCGGGTACCGGATGGAGGACTGATGCGGCGTCGCTTCTTCTGGAGCATGCTGGCGGTTGCGGGCGTTGCGCTCTTCGTGGTTGCGGTGTCGGGTGCGGTGCTGACCCGCATCGGGGTGGTTCAGGAAACCCGCACAGAGATCGCCCGTCAGGCGGTGGCGGTAGCCGGACTGGTCGAGGAAGCCGCTTCGGTCGACGGTTTCGTGACGACACGAAGCATGCTCGACCTGCTCCGCGAGGGCCGGGCCGAAGCCGGTTTGGAGAGCGGGGACAGGTTCGTTCGACTCCTCAGCTCGGCGCAACGCGTGACGGGAGGCAGCCTGGTCGATCTTGGCTGGGTCGGCCCCGACGGTGTCCTGCAGTTGATTCGGAATCCGGGAATCGGCGCAGCGCTCGGTTTCGATACCGCCGCACTGCTCAACGGGGACGACCAGTTCCGGCGTATCCAGCTTCCGGACGAAGCTCAGTCGCTGGAGGCCGTTGCCCACCCGCTGGCCGTCGGGGACCGGGATGCCGTCGTGCCGGTGATCGTGGTTGCGCAACGATCGGACCTGATCGATTGGCGCAAGACGATGCGAGGGCTGATCGTGCCGATTGCGATTGCGGCACTCCTGTCGGCGATCGCGGCCCGGTCGCTGTCGGGCTGGCTGGAGGAGCGGCTCAGCGGTCTGGCGAATGCCGCCCACCACCTGGCGGACGGCGATCTGGCCGCGCGTGCCACCGAGGACGGTGACGACGAAATCAGCGGGTTGGCGGCAAGCTTCAATGTCATGGCAACCCAGCTCCAGGATGCCCGCGAGCGCGAGCAGGAGTTCCTGATGAGTGTTGGCCACGACCTCCGCACTCCCCTCACCACCATCGGGGGCTACGCAGAAGCTCTGGAGGAGGAGGAGCTCGACGGCACGGAGACCAGGCGGATCGCCGGAGTGTTGAGCCGTGAAACGAATCGCCTGCGCCGGCTGGTCGAAGACTTGATGCTCCTGGCCCGCCTGGAAGCTCGCGAGTTCACTATCCGTCCGGAGCCGGTCGAGGTCGGTGCGCATCTGGGTGAGATCGCTGAGTCATATCGAGGTCGAGCCGAGGCGTCGAGGGTTCGACTCGAGGTGGACATCGCGGAGACCGGAGTCATCGTGACCGACCCCGATCGATTGGCCCAGATTGCGGCCAACCTGGCCGAGAACGCCCTCCGCTATACCCCGGAAGCCGGTCGTGTGACGTTCACGGTCCGCCCCTTCGGGAACGGCATCGAACTGAGCGTGGCCGATACGGGACCCGGCATCGATCAGGTTGACTTGCCCAGGGTGTTCGAGAAGTTCTACGTCGCTCACAAGTACCGGGGAGCGCGACCGGAGGGGTCGGGCCTGGGACTGGCGATTGTCAAGCAACTGGTCGATGCGATGGGAGGGACCGTTTCCGCCGACTCGGAACCGGGCCGCGGAACCCGGATCACCGTGTCGATACCCGCCATGTCGGGTTCGCAAGGCTGAGGCGCGGCCGCCGCCTACGATGGCGGCATGTTGTCCCGGATCCTCGCTGATGTTCGCCTGCGTCTCCCGGAACTGCGCAGCCGTGCCGCGGACCTCGAGGCGGCGGCCGGCCACCAGGCGCCCGTCCGCGACTTTCTCGCAGCGCTGACCAAACCGGGATTGTCTGTGGTTGCAGAGGTCAAACGGGCGTCCCCGTCCCGTGGTCTCATCGAAGGCGAGCTCGATCCGGTGGCGCTGGCGGCCCGGTACGCGGCCGGGGGCGCTGCGGCGATTTCGGTCCTCACGGAACCCCGGCACTTCCTGGGCTCACTCGAAGACCTGCGGCGAGTACGCGAAGCCGTTGACGTCCCGGTGCTCCGCAAGGACTTCATGCTGGATCCCGTGCAGATCTGGGAAGCAAGGGCAGCAGGCGCCGATGCCGTCCTCCTGATCGTGGCCGCGCTCGACGACGCGACCCTGGGCGATCTGCTGGTGTTGACTCATGAAATCGGCATGGAGGCCCTGGTTGAAGTCCACAACCCGGCCGAGGTCGAGAGATCCCGGGCGGCCGGTGCTCGCGTGATCGGAGTCAACAATCGTGATCTCGGGACGTTCGACGTCGATCTCAACACCGCCGAGCGGCTCGCCCCCCTGCTGGCTGATGTTCCGGTCGGCGTGGCCGAGAGCGGCATCTGGACACGCGAAGACGCCCGCCGGATGGCAGCGGCCGGATACGACGCCGTTCTCGTCGGGGAGAGCCTGGTGCGGGCCCCGGACCCCGGCGTCCTGTTGGCGAGCTTCCGGGAGGAACTGTGACCTGGGTGAAGGTCTGCGGATTGAGCCGGGAGGGCGACGTGGCGGCCGCCGTCGAGGCCGGTGCCGACGCGATTGGTTTTGTGTTGGCGCCGGGATCTCCTCGTCGGGTCACCGAAACAAGCGCGCGAGACCTGGTGCGAACCGTGCCCGTCCTCGCTGTGCTCGTCACGGTCGATCTCCCTCCCCGGGCGCTGCTGGCGGCCGTCGAACACACCGGAGCCGGAGGGGTGCAACCGCATGGCCGGCACCGCCGGGAGTCGGCCGCGGCTGCGCAGCAGGAAGGACTGTTCGTGCTGCATCCGCTGGCGATCCGCACCGCCGTCGATGTGGGTGACGTGGCCGAGGGCCAAACGCCGCTCCTCGACACGTATCGGGCCGGCACCCATGGTGGGACGGGTGAGGCTTTCGATTGGACGGTGATTGGACAACTCGACCGTCCGTACGTCCTGGCGGGCGGCCTCGGGCCCGACAACGTTTCCGAGGCCATCCGGAGGTTGGATCCGTGGGGAGTCGATGCTTCATCGGGCCTAGAGTCCTCCCCTGGTGTCAAGGATCCGGAACTGATCCGGACGTTCGTGGAGAGGGCGAAAGGCCGATGAAGCTCGAAAAACCCGACGATCAGGGGCGCTTTGGAGAGTTCGGGGGGCGATTTGCCCCGGAAACACTCGTCCCGGCTCTCGACGAGCTCGCCGCCGCCTTCGAGAAGGCATGGTCGGACGATCGGTTTGTCTCCGAATTCCACCGCGTCCTTCGCGAGTACGTGGGCCGGCCAACGCCGCTGCACGAAGCACGTAGGATCTCGGAACGTCTCGGCGTGCGGGTTCTGCTCAAGCGTGAGGACCTGGCCCACACCGGCGCCCACAAGATCAACAACGCCATCGGCCAGGTCATGCTGGCTCGCGATATGGGCAAGCCGCGAGTGATCGCCGAGACCGGAGCCGGTCAGCACGGTGTCGCGACGGCAACGGCGGCGGCGTACTTCGGGTTGGAGTGCGACGTCTACATGGGCGAGGTGGACATCGACCGGCAGTCGCTCAACGTCCACCGGATGGGCATGCTGGGAGCCCGGGTGATTCCAGTCACGTCCGGGGCCGGAACGCTCAAAGATGCCGTCAGCGAGGCGATGCGCGACTGGGTTCGGACGGTCGAGACGACCCACTACGTGATCGGTTCGGTCGTCGGACCTCATCCGTTCCCGTGGATGGTCCGGGAGTTCCAGAAGATCATCGGAGACGAGGCCCTGGACCAGCTCGCAGGCGACCTGCCCGACCTGGTCGTGGCCTGTGTCGGCGGCGGATCCAATGCCATCGGCATCTTCTACCCCTTTGCCGGGTTGGGACCCGAACTGGTCGGGGTGGAAGCAGCCGGACACGGCATTGCCTCAGGCAGGCACGGTGCCTCGATTGGTGCCGGAACGGCGGGAATCTTGCACGGGACGAGGACGCTCCTCCTCCAGGACGACGAGGGCCAGGTGCTGGAAGCGCACTCGATTTCGGCCGGGCTCGACTATCCGGGAGTTGGTCCCGAACACGCCTTCTTCGCACAGAGCGGCATCGCTCGCTACGTATCGGCAACGGATGAGGAAGCCCTGGCGGCCATGGAGCTGCTCACCCGGACCGAAGGCATCATTCCGGCGCTCGAGTCGGCCCATGCCATTGCCTGGATCATCCGGGAGGCGTCCGACCTGGCCGGCAAGACCGTGCTCGTCAATCTGTCCGGTCGCGGCGATAAAGACGTCGAGCAACTGGCGAGGAGAGAAACGTGAGCCGGGCCCGGCTCGAAAGCCTGTTTGCCGAGACTCGTGCTTCCGGGCGGACCGCGCTGCTGCCGTTCATGACCGCAGGCTTGCCTTCGGTGGCGGCCAGCGCCGACCTCTTCGCGGCGATGGCCGGGGCGGGGGCGGATGCGTTCGAAGTGGGCATTCCGTACTCGGATCCCATGATGGACGGACCGACCATTCAGGCGGGGAATCAGCGTGCCCTGGCCGGTGGGGTCACGCTCGAGTCGGGATTCGACATCGTTGCGGAGGTGGTCGAGCGGACCCGCAAGCCGGTACTGGTGATGACGTACGCAAACCCGATCTTCCGGGTTGGGCCCGAAGTCTTCGCAGGGCGATGCCGGGAGGCCGGTGCCTCCGGTGTCATCGTTGCCGACCTGCCCCTCGAGGAAGCGGCTGTGATCCAGGGACCGGTCGAAGCAGCCGGGCTGGGCATGGTTCTCTTCGCAGCACCGACCAGTTCTGACGAACGGCTGCGAAAGATCGCCGACGCTAAACCCGTCTTCATCTACGGAGTCGCCGAGCTGGGAGTGACGGGGGAGCGCCGGGGGACCAGTTCCCACGCCCACGAACTGGCCGCCCGGATCAGAGCGATCACCGGCGTGCCGCTGGTGATGGGGGTCGGGATCTCCACTCCGGATCAGGCACGTTCGCTGGCAGGGCAAACGGACGGCATCATCGTCGGCTCGGCCCTCGTGCGGAGAGTTCTCGAGGCACCCGATGAGCGGTCGGCACTCGTGGAGGTAGGGGCGGCGGTGGCGGACCTGGCCGGAGCCCTCCGGTGAAGAAGCGAATGTTCCTCGTCGTGGCGGCCCTAGCCCTCACGGTGTTTGGAGTGTTCTTCGCCCTCGAAGCCCCGAAGTCGCTCAACCTTGCCGCCCTTCCCGACTTTCCCAACTACTACCTCGGCGGGGAGCGCCTATTTGAGGGGCGAGCCGTCTATGGCCCGCTCGAAGCGGAGGTGGAGGAGCGGTTCGGCGTTCCGGGCTACGACGCGTATCCGGCCGACCCTCCTCCAACGGTTCTGCTGGTAGCCCCGCTCAGTTTGCTTCCTTACGACACGGCATGGCTCGTTCTGGCGGGTGTGTCGGTAGTGATCGTGTTTCTCGTCACCTTCTTGACGGCCAGGGAAGTCGGGTTCCCGGCCGAGCTCGGGTTGGCCCTAGCCGGTTTGGCGCTCGTGACAACCAGTTTCCGATTTCTCTTGATCCGCAATCACATCGAGAGCCTCATTCTCCTGTTCGGCTTCCTGGGCTGGGTCGCGCTCCGCCGGCGAAGAGCGGAGGCTGCCGGTGCGTGGTGGGGTGTGGCAACGGCACTGAAGCTCTTCCCCGGGATGTGGCTGATCGGATTGGTCAAGCGCGAGACCAGGGTCGGAACGGTCTCGGGGATCGCAACCGCGGCCGTCCTCGGCATCCTCAGCCTTGGCCTGCTTGGCTGGTCGAATGTGGCCGACTTCGTGACGCAGGTGATCGGATCTTCGAGCCGCTGGTACGGCGCGCTCGGGAACTACTCTCTCCTGTCCTTTGGCACCGCCCTGTCGTCGGTGACCCTCGGGTGGGTATTCGTCGGGGTCGGAGCGGCGATCCTCGTTCCGCTGTACATCAAACGGGCGGTCCGGCCTGACCAGGTCTGGGTGGCCGGCACGGCGGTCGCACTGCTGCTATCGCCGCTGTCCTGGCTCAACTACCTCGTGCTGGCCATTCCCGCACTTGTCATCGTCGGATCCCGGCTGGATGTTCGGGTGAGCATCGACCGCTGGTTGTTGCTGGGGCTCGTGGCGTCGCTGGGGTTCTGGGGTCCGGTCGTGTTCTCGGCCGAACTGCCGAGCATCCTCGTGTCGTTCGTCCCGACCTACGGCTTGGTGGCCTTGTTTGTCGTGGCCATCACCAGGTTGGGAGATGTCGAGAAGGCCGAGTCTCTCGGGGTATAGACAACGGCCACCCTTCCGGGGAGAGGAACCGTTCCGGCCGGGGGAGTGGGGGATGCGGCAAATGGTCCGGTTCGATAGTGGTCGGGTGACCGCTGTCTTCCCAAACGGTACCCACGGTCCGGGATTATCAAGGGTGGTTCTTGGCGGCGCAGGGCGGGAAATTCCTGCCGGGCCAGGGAGGGTTCCCGGGCAGGCGAACCCGATGAAAGCCCCTCCCGGCCCAGCGCACCAACTCCATCGGCGATTCGCCGGAAATCCTGAGCGGGCTTTTCCTGTTCTTGCGTGAGTTTCCAGCGCTATGCGCAGGGTTCTCACGCAAGAACGGGTTTGAGAGGGTGAGTACCGGGAGAGGGATTCGAACCCTCACGCCCTTTCGGACAACGGATTTTGAGTCCGTCGCGTCTACCGTTCCGCCATCCCGGCTCCGGACCATTATGGTACGCGTCCGCGGACGCCGGAACTACCGATGGGCAAAGCAGAGAGACTCTTCAAGATCAACGACGCGATCGAAGCTCTCGTTCGTGAGGAGGCGTTGGTGGCGGAAGAGTTGCGCTATCACCGTCACATCGATGATGACGCTCAACGCGATGCGGTGGTCAGCGACGATTGGCAGGACCGATCGTTCGCTCGCGATACCGCCGCGGACGTCCTGCGTTTCGAAAAGGCGGTCGCCGACGTGAGGTCGAGGCGAGAGCGGCTCGAAAGGAAGCGCGACAAGCTGCTCAGCCGTCTCGGCGACCTATGATGCGCCTCGATGCCCACGCTTGCCGTTCTCGACGGACACAACCTCGCCTACCGCGCTTTCTACGCCCTTCCGGATGATCTCGCGACGAGCACCGGCCAGGTAACCAACTCCGTCTACGGCTTCACCTCGATGCTGATCAAGATGCTGGGTGACCACCATCCCGACGGCCTCGTCGTGACCTGGGATACGCCCCAGGCGACCTTTCGCAAAGACGAGTACCCGGAGTACAAGGCCCAGCGGGACAAAGCGCCGGACACTTTCAGAAGCCAACTGCCACTCATCAGAGAGGTCCTGGAAACGCTCGGCGTGCATCAGATCGAACTGCCCGGGTTTGAAGCTGATGACATCATCGCCACGGTTGCAGAGGACGCCAAGCAGGATGGCTGGGACGTTCTGATCGTCAGCGGTGACCGGGACACATTCCAGCTGATCGACAACCACTGCCGGGTGCTGTACATCCGTCGCGGCATCTCGGACCTGTTGATTGCCGATGGAGCCTGGGTAGAAGAACGGTACGGAATCCGGGCGGATCAGTATCCGGAGTACGCAGCGCTGCGGGGAGACACTTCCGACAACCTTCCGGGCGTGCCCGGCGTGGGGGAGAAGACCGCCACGCGGCTCATTGCCGGCTACGGGAATCTCGAGGGCCTCTACGACCATCTGGACGAACAGACGCCGAAACTCCGTGACAACCTCGCCGCCAATCGTGAGCAGGCTTTCCTGAACCGCCGCCTGATGCGGCTGGTCCGGGATCTGACCCTGGATGTGCAAACGGAGAGTCTTCGCTGGGACGGGTTCGACCGGGCCGCGGCCAAGGACATTTTCGACAGCATGGAGTTCCACTCGCTGTGGGACAGGCTCATGGCCCTCGGGTCTGCGTCAGGCAGCCCGGCGGGCGAGGTGCTCGAGGTGGAAACCGGTGTAGTGACCAACCCGTCGGAGGTCCAGCGGTTGGTCGAGTCGAAGCCGCTGGTCCTCGACCCGGTTTGGGACGGAACACAGCTGGCGGGAGTCGTCATCGCCCGGGACGAAGACCGCGCAGGATTCGTGCCGATCGAGCACCTGCAACTGCTGGCCGGGGTCCTCGGAGATCGCGATCATCCGAAGGTCCTGCACGATGCGAAGGACTTCGTTCGGTACCTGCTCGACACCGGTGTTGCGTTCGACGGCCTGGAGACGGACACCGCGCTTGCTGCCTATCTGCTGAATCCGGCCGCCAGGACCTACGAACTCGGCGACCTCGCCGGCACCTACCTGAAAATCGAGCTGCAATCGCCCGACGACGAACAGGAGTCGGGCACCCAGGGAATGCTCGACTTCGGCGGCGGTCCCGACCTGGACTCTGCCGGACGGCGGGCCGTCACGATCGGCAAGCTGGCCCGCCACATGCGCGGCACGCTTGCCGAGCACGACGAGCTTGCTTTGCTCGATGCCATCGAGATGCCGCTGGTCCTCGTGCTCGCCCGCATGGAGGCCGCCGGTATCGGCATCGACCGGAAATACCTCGAAGAACTCGGAGATACGCTACGCGGCCAGCTGTCGGAATTGGAGACCCGCATCCACCAGGAGGCCGGCGGGCCCTTCAATGTCAACTCAACCGGGCAGCTCCGGGAGATTCTCTTCGACCAGCTTGGCCTGCCGGTGCTCAAGAAGACGCCGAAAGGGGCCCCATCGACCGACGCCTCGGTGCTCGAGAAGCTGGCGGACGCCCACCCCGTCGTCTCCCACCTCCTCGAATACAGGGAGTTGGAGAAGCTTCGCTCGACCTACGTGGACGGCTACCTGCCGCTCATCACCCGGGACGGCCGGATACACACGCGTTTCAACCAGCTGGCAGCGACCACCGGCCGCCTCTCCTCGGACCGGCCGAACCTCCAGAACATCCCGGTCCGCTCCGAGCGGGGCATGACCATCCGGCGCGCCTTCATCCCGCGACCCGGGTGGCGGTTCGTGATCGCCGACTACTCGCAGATCGAACTGCGGGTCATGGCCCATCTCAGCAAAGACCCCGGCCTGCTCGAAGCATTCCGCGGAACGGAGACGGACATCCATACCGAAACGGCCGCACGAGTGTTCGGGCTCGAGCCGGAGAACGTGACAGTTGAAATGCGCCGTCGGGCCAAGGCCATCAATTTCGGTTTGCTCTACGGCATGGAGGCTTTCGGCCTCGCCGATCGCTTGCAGATCTCACGTGAAGAAGCGCGCGATCACATCAATGCCTATTTCGAGCAGTTCCCGCTCGTGCAGGAGTTTCTGCAGAGTGTCGTTACCGAGGCGCGCAATCGCGGGTACACCCAGACCATGTTCGGGCGGCGGCGATACCTGCCGGAACTCTCCAGCGACAACTTCCGGATCCGGCAGATGGGCGAACGAATGGCTCTCAACGCACCGGTTCAGGGTTCGGCCGCCGACATCATCAAAAAGGCCATGGTCGACCTCGATGCCGGACTGCGAAACGCCGGTCTCGAGACCACGCTGCTCTTGCAGATCCACGACGAACTCATTCTCGAGGCCCCCGAACCCGAGGTTGAGGAGGCCGGGGCCCTCACCCGCGCCTTGATGGAGGGAGTCGCGGACCTGGACGTGCCGCTGCGCGTCGACCTCTCGACGGGCACCAACCTGGCCAACGCCAAGCACTGAAGCCGATACGCCATGGGCTGGGCTGTGGTCGTGTGGTAACGTAATGGCGCCTCGGCACGTTGGATCGCGCTGGGAGCAAATTCTGGAGGAAAAAACCATACATGACCAATGAACACGAGTCCGCGCCTGTGAACGATCCTGAAGAGATCGAGGTGCCGGACACTTCCCTTGCAGCCGCTGAAGCGGCCGCCGTCGAAGAACCCGCCGTCGAAAGCCCGCCGTCGAAACGCCCGACACCCCGGCTGCAGTCGAAGAGGCTGCCGCCGTTGAAGCAGCGGAGCTGCCACCGGCAAGCGACGAACCCGCCCCGGCGGTCGACGAGCCTGCAGCCGAACCCATGGCTTCGGAACCAGCCGAGGCTGGGACCGACTCTGCATCGGAGGAGCAGGCCCCATCGGGAACCCCGGAGGAGCAGGCGGACCCCGAAGCTGAGACCGTCCAGGACGACGAAGAGAAGGAAATCTTCATTCGAGCGGAGCGCCCCGCCATCGTCGCCAGGAGTGTCAGTGACCTCTCAGAGGAGATGCTCACCAACGACTTCGCCGCAGCGATCGAGCACACCGTGCTCGAATTCAAAGAAGGCGACATCATCGAGGGAACCGTTGCGAGCATCGACCAGGACGAGGTCCTGGTCGACATCGGCTACAAGTCGGAGGGTCACATACCCCTCAAAGAACTCTCGATCAGGCACAGCATCAACCCCCTCGACGTTGTAGCCGTCGGCGATCGGATCGAGGCGCTCGTCCTCGACAAAGAGGACGACGAAGGCCGGCTCATTCTCTCCAAGAAGCGCGCCCAGTACGAGCGGGCGTGGGGACGGATCCAGCGGATCCACGCTGAGGCCGGCACCGTCACCGGTCCGGTCATCGAGGTGGTCAAGGGAGGGCTCATCGTCGACATCGGGCTGCGGGGATTCCTGCCGGCGTCGCTCGTCGAGCTGCGTCGCGTTCGTGATCTCGAGCCCTATGTCGGCCAGGAGATCGAGGCGAAGGTGATCGAACTGGACCGCAACCGGAACAACGTTGTGCTGTCCCGCCGGGCGTATCTCGAGGAGCAACAGGCCGAAGAGCGTCAGGCATTCCTCGATGATCTCGCCGTCGGCGAGGTCCGGTCCGGCGTCGTCTCCTCCGTAGTCAATTTTGGAGCCTTCGTTGACCTCGGCGGCATGGATGGTCTGGTCCACGTGTCGGAACTCTCGTTCCAGCACGTGAACCATCCATCGGAGGTCGTCAAGGTCGGCGATGAGGTCACCGTCAAGGTCCTCGAGGTTGACCTCGATCGGGAACGTATCTCCCTCTCGATCAAACAGACGATGGAAGACCCATGGGTCAAGTTCAGTCGGGAGCACGGTGTCAACGACGTCGTTCCCGGCACCGTCACGAAGACCGTGCCGTTTGGTGCGTTCGTCTCTGTCGGCGACGGCGTCGAGGGTCTCGTGCACGTTTCTGAGATTGCCATCCATCGTGTCGAGTCCCCGGAAATGGAGCTCTCCATCGGCCAGGCGGTTTCCGTCAAAGTCACGGAGATGGACGAAGAGCGCCGCCGGGTCAGCCTGTCTATCAAGCAGGCGAACCCGGAATGGAAAGACCGGGAGCCCGAAGAACGGGCCCCGCGTCGCAAGCAACCCGAGGTACGCGAGTTCACGCGCGAAGAGCCGGAAGCGGAGCCGGAGCGGACGTTCGATGTCGATTCGTCGCTCGAAGCAATTCTTCAAGAGCTTAAAGAGCGCGGCATCGGACGCCGATAGGTACTTCAGAAGGTTGACACCTGGAAGATCTGTGGCACTCTGTTGGGTGCCGGGCAGATTCGGACGGGGGGAAACCGCGCAGCTCTATCAGGTAGGGACTGTTGTGCCCAAAAGGAGGCGACATGAAGATGCCGAAGCTCCGCCACAACGAACCGGCTCGCCGGTGTCCCGACGATGGTGAGGCGCACGGTCACTCTGTGTGACGCGAAATCCATGACATTACGACCCGAATCGGCCACCCTAGGGGAAACCGAACGGGTTTTAGACTGAAGGAGATTCGATGGGCAGGCGAACCCTGGTCCTGATTGTGGCTCTGCTCCTGGCGGGCATTGCCGCGTTTGCCGTATGGCAGTTCCTCTCCAATGTTGAAGAGGAGAAAGAGGCCGAGCTCCTGTTGCGGGCTGTGTACCGGGTTTCCGGCGGCACAATCACCGAAGGCACCGAGGGAAGCCTGGTCCTATCACAAGAACGCGCTGTGGCGAGCGAAGAGGAGACGAGGTTTCTCCCCGACAATGCGATCGGCACACTGGAAGAGCTGACCGCCACGCTCACCGGCCGCGTGGCCGCGGGTCCGATCTCGAACAACTCGATCCTGACCACGGATCAGTGGGTTGAACTCACGGCAGACATCAAGCCACTGGCCGAACGAATCCCGGAAGGCAAGCAAGCCATCACGATCGGGGTCGACAACATCCAGGGCGTCAACGGTTTCATCGAGGCCGGGGACCGGATCAATGTCATCGTGACGCTGACCGCACCGATCGAGCAGATTGCGGAAGAGGTCATCGCATCCGAAACCCTGACCCCCGACGAGTTGCAGGCCCTCGAGGACGAATTGGAACAGGGCATTATCAGCCGTTTCGTGCTGCAAGGACTCCCGGTGCTGGCCGTGGGCAGTGAGATCAGGGTCGACGAGGAGGCTCCCGAGACCGTGACGGTGACCACCGTGCCCGTTGAGGGCCAGGAAGCTGCCCAGCAGATCCAGACCGGTGTCATCACGCTCGAGGTAACCCCGGAAGAAGCGGAACGCATCGTCTACACGTTCTCAACGGGAACCGTGTGGCTGACGCTGGTTCCGGAAGACTTCGTCCCGGTGCCCACGGACGGCATCACCCGTGACAACCTGTTTGACACCGCAGAGGAGCTTGGCCGATAACATGAGCGACCTTTTCGACGACGCCGGGATCGTCATCGTCGACGACGACGACGATTTCCTCGACGAAGCAAAACGCCTCTTCGACGGCCGCGTTCCGACCGTACGCAGCATCGCCGACGCTCAGCGCGGCGTCGAAGAGGGTTCCGTCGACCTGGTGATGCTCGGCCCGTCGTTCGCGCACGAGGCCGGGCTTCAGGGTGTCGGCGTTCTCCTTGCTTCCGATCCAGACCTGGCCATTGTGCTGGTCGCCGGCACCATCACTGCCCCCCTGTTGCGGGCAGCCATGCGGGCAGGATTGAAGGATGTGATCGAAGCCCCGCTGACGATCCAGAGTGTGACCGACGCCGTCGGCCAGATCGAGCGCAAGGCGCGCCGCCAGCGGCCGGCGGCACTCCCTCCCGAGCCGTTCAGTCCACCGAAGGGCGAAGGGAAGGTCGTCACGGTTATGTCCGCGAAGGGCGGAAGCGGCAAGACCGTGACTGCTACCAACCTCGCGATGCTGCTTGCCCAACGACACGACCCTGCCCGGGTGTGCATCGTCGATGCCGACTTGCAGTTCGGCGACGTGTGCCTCGTATTGCAGCTGGAACCGAAGTTGACGATGGTGAATGCGGCCCATGAGCTGCATCGGCTCGACGAACCGCTTCTCGAGTCGCTGCTGACCACACATCCGTCGGGCCTCCGGGTTCTCGCGGCTCCGCTCGAACCCGCATTTGCCGACGAGATCTCGACCGCCGCTATGACGGAGATCATCACCAAGCTGCGGGGCATGTTCGACTACGTCATTGTCGACACGGCCTCGTTGCTCGACGAACTCCTCCTGTCGCTGCTCGAACGGGCAGACCAGGTGCTGTTCGTGCTCGACATGGACCTGCCCAGCGTGAAGAACGCCAAGCTGGCTCTGGAAACGCTGCGCCTCCTGAAGTTTCCTGCCTCGAAGGTGCAGCTGGTCCTCAATCGATCCAACGCTCGCGCCCGGCTCGACGAGAAAGAGATCGAGCGGTCGTTGAAACTGAAGATCTCGGCCGCCATCCCGTCGGACGGCATGGTCCCGGCCTCGATCAACGAAGGCCGGCCGGTTGTCGAATCTGCCCCGAGATCGCGGGTGGCGAAGGGTTTCGACACCGTTTACGACCTGGTCGCGACGACACCCAAGCAAGACACTTCAGCCAAGACGGGCAAGCGCCGATGGATGTCCTGAAGATAAGTGATAACGGCTCCGCCGTAACCCGCAGCGACGGGTCACGGCGGCACGGACAGTAGAGGGAGAACTCGATGGCATCCCTATCCGAACGGGTCGCAGCTGCCAAACAGGCTGAGGTGACTTTCGATACACAGCGTGACGACATGTTCCGCGAATTGCGCGGCAAGCTTCACTTCAAAGTGGTCGAGGAACTCGGCCCCACGCTGTATGACCGGCAGATGAGCGACGCCGAGCTTCGTCTCCGGGTTCTCGAGATGCTCGAGTGGGCTCTCGACCAGGAGGAGAGTGTTCCCCTCACCCGCGCCGATCGCACGCAGCTTCTCAACGAGATCGCCTCCGACGTCCTCGGCTACGGTCCAATCGACCCGCTGCTCAACGATCCCGACGTCACCGAAATCATGGTGAACGGGCCGCACAGTGTGTTTGTCGAACGTAACGGGAGGATCACCAAGACGGAGTTCCGCTTCGTCGACGAGGTTCACCTGCGCCGGATCATCGACAAGATCGTCGGTCAGATCGGCCGTCGTATCGACGAAGCGACACCGATGGTTGATGCCCGACTTCCTGATGGCTCCCGCGTGAACGCGATTGTTCACCCGCTCGCCATCGGCGGTCCTTTTCTCACGATCCGTAAGTTCGCGGTCGATCCGCTCACCGAAGCGGACCTGGTGCAGTTCAACACGTTCAATCAAGCCACCGCAGACTTTCTCAGGCAGTGCGTCAAAGGCCGGCTCAACATCATCATCAGTGGCGGTACCGGTTCGGGTAAGACGACCACGCTCAACGTCCTGTCGAGTTACCTGCCCGGCGATGAGCGCATCGTCACGATTGAGGACGCGGCCGAGCTTCAGCTTCACCAGGACCACGTCTTGACCCTGGAGTCCCGTCCCCCCAACCTCGAGGGCAAAGGCCAGATCACGATACGCGACCTCGTCCGGAACAGCTTGCGCATGCGACCCGATCGCATCGTCGTCGGCGAGGCCCGTGGAGGCGAGGCACTCGACATGCTGCAAGCGATGAACACCGGTCATGACGGGTCGATGACCACCATCCACTCGAACTCGCCACGCGACACGCTGGCTCGTATCGAGACGATGGTCCTCATGGCCGGCTTCGACCTGCCCGTCCGGGCGATCCGGGAGCAGGTAGCTTCGGCCGTCAACCTGATCGTTCATCAGACGCGTTTGCGGGATGGATCCCGTCGCATCACCCACATCACTGAGATCGAAGGGATGGAGGGCGAAATCATCACGCTGCAGGACTTGTTCCTGTTCGACTTCGGAATGGGCGTGGACGAGAACGGGCGGTACCTGGGAAGGCTGAAAGCCACCGGCATTCGGCCCACCTTCAGTGGCCACCTCGAGGACTTCGGAATCAAACTGCCACCAAACCTGTTTGATCCGGAACCCTTTGCTCGCCGCCAGGCCCAGTATTCGAAATGAAACGAGTACGCAGCATCGTTGCGGCGGCCACGGTCGCCATTCTGGTGCTCGGCGCCGGTGCCGGTGCACTGGCGCAAACCGACAACGGAGCTCCGGTGGTCGAGATCACCGATGTGAACACGGCTCGTTATCCCCGGGTGCAGATGATCGTCGATTTCTTGAATCTCGAGGAGGCGCTCGATCCGGCCGGCCTGGAAGTCACTGAAAACGGGAACCCGGTCGCCGACCTCGAGATCGAAACCATCGCCGAGTCGCGTGTTCAGGTCGGGATCGTTCTGGTCATCGATGCCAGCGGCAGCATGGAGGGTGAGCCGATTGAAGCAGCCAAAGCGGCGGCCCTCTCGTTCATCAACCAAAAACGCGCTGAGGATTTCATCGCCGTTGCTACCTTCGCCGACGAGGTGCAGGTCGTTCGCGGCTTCACCAGCACGAAATCGGCACTGATTGCGAGTGTGGAAGGCATCGAAGCCCAGGGCGACACCGCTTTTTACGACGGGATCGTGAGGGCAACCGAGCTGTTCACGGGCGATGCCGAGCGGCTGGAGCGCAACATGATCGTGCTCACCGACGGCAAGGACGAGGGGAGCGTCGCCACGCTCGACGACGCTCTTGCGGCCGTGGAGGACAAAGGCGTGCGGGTGTTCGGCGTGGCGCTCGAGTCGACCGCCTTCGATCCAGCCGACCTGCAAACTGTTGTCGCCGAGACCAACGGCCTCTACCTCTCGACCCCCGAACCCGGCGAGTTGAGCGGACTCTATGAGCAAATAAAACGCGAACTCGATAACAAGGTCGTGGTGCGTTTCACTGCAACGCAGGACCAAGCGGGTGACCTGGCCATCGGAGTCGGCTATCAGGCGCTGGCTACCAGTACCACCGTGAACGTGCCCGGCTTCATCAAGCCGCCCCCACCCACGACCACGACAACGGTGACATTCGCACAACCGGAGCCGTACTCGCCTGCTGTAGCCGGTCCGGTGTCGTCGGGGACCTTGCGACTGCTGGGAACGCTGGCAGTCGGTCTGGGGATCGTGCTCTTCATCATCATCCTGGCGGGCCCGGGTGACGAGGACGGAGCTTCGGCGTTCCGCAAGCGCCTGCAGGCTTACGGGCGAGGCAGAACTGCCGCTCCCGAAGAGGTGAAGAAGGGCTTCCTGGCAAGAATCCCCGGCTTGAGCCGGTTCACGAAGTCGGCCGAGGAAGCAGCGCAGCGCCGCGGGTTGCTCAGTGGCGTCAATGCCGTTCTGGAACAGGCCAATATTCCTCTGCGCGGGGGAGAAGCCCTGGCTGCAGGCCTGGGGCTCAGCGTCATCGCCGGTGTTCTGGCCGGGCTGTTCATGACGAGTTGGATCGCGGCGGGGGCCGGATTCTTGCTCGTGCTGGTCCTGGTAGCGGCGGCCATCCAGTTCGCCGGTACTCGGGAGAAACGCGTCTTCGAACGACAACTCCCCGACACGCTGACGCTTCTGTCGACGTCCCTGCGAGCCGGCTACTCGCTGTTGCAGGCGGTTGAAGCGGTAGCGGCAGAGGCTCCCCAACCCACCGGGCGTGAGTTCGGCCGGTCGATCGCCGAGTCCCGTCTTGGCCGTCCGGTGGTGGATACGATGCAGGCGATAGCGGATCGGATGCGGTCGCAGGACTTCCAGTGGGCAGTCATGGCGATCGAGATCCAGCGGGAGGTCGGCGGTAACCTCGCCGAGGTCTTGCAGACGGTGGCCGACACGATGCGGCAGCGGAACCGGCTCAAGGGAGAGATCAGGGCGCTGACGGCCGAGGGTCGGCTCTCGGCTGTAGTCCTGGCCCTGCTGCCCATCCTGCTCTTCGCGTTTCTCTTCAGCACCAACCGGAGCTACCTCGAGCCGCTCTTCACGGAGACGGCGGGACTCATTGGGATTGGCGCCGGGCTGGCGTTAATGGGAGCGGGTGTGTATTGGCTCAAGAAGATCGTGGATATCGAGGTCTAAATGGATCCCAAAGTATTTGCCGTCGGTTCGGTATTCGTTGCCATGGCGGGGCTGGTGCTCTGGATCGGCTTCGGAATCGTTCGCGCTCGCAAGGCCGCGACCGAAAGGCTGGCGGTCTACGGCTCGGCCGAATTGATTCGAGAGGAGACCCTCAAGAAGCCGGTAGCCGAGCGCGCCATCGCTCCGATCTTTCTGGGAATCGGACGGTTGCTTGCGAGGTTCACACCGGTGGGGTGGTTGAAGAAGACCCAGCGGCGGATCGTGCTCGCCGGCAGCCCCGGGAACCTCGATGCCAACTCGTGGGCGGTGATCAAGCTCATGACATCCGTCGGTTCGGTCATCTTGTGGTTCTTCCTGCAGGGCGGTTTGGACCTTCGCATGAAGGTACTGTCCTTTGTCCTGCTGGCCATTCTGGGATTCTTCGGTCCTGATGTGTGGCTGACGCGCAAGATCGATGATCGGCGTCTTGCCATGCAGCGAGCCCTTCCTGATGTTCTGGACTTGCTGGTGATCAGTGTGGAGGCAGGCCTCGGATTTGATTCGGCGTTGGCCCGCGTCGTCGGGACTGTGCCCGGGCCGCTCTCTGAAGAGTTCTTCCGCATGCTGCAGGAGACGCGTGTGGGCGTGAGTCGTCGGGACGCCATGCGTCATCTGACCGATCGCACCGACCTGGACGAGCTTCGGTCCTTTCTGTTGGCCATGATGCAAGCAGAAGCCTTCGGTGTTGCCATCGCCCAGGTGCTGCGCGTGCAGGCCGACGAGATGCGAGTGCAGCGCCGCCAGCGAGCTCAGGAGAAGGCGTTCGCAGCACCGGTGAAGATGGTCTTCCCGCTCGTATTCTGTATCTTCCCGGCCCTCTTCATCGTCCTGCTGGGTCCGGCTGCTATTCAGATCTACCAAACGTTCACCGAGCTGTAAGGATCGGCGTGGCCGCCGCTCCAGGCGATCCGCAGGTGCCGATCTGGCGGCGGCTATCGGTACGCCATCTGTTCCTGCTGACGCCGTGGATTGGAGTCGTGGTCGGGGCTTCCCGGCCGATTCGCGACAACTCCTTCCTCTGGCACGTTCGGGCCGGCGATCTCCAGATCTCCTCCGGCCGGGTGCTCGCAACGGACCCCTTTTCCTCGACCCTGGCCGGCGAGCCCTGGCGAACCCAATCCTGGCTGGCAGACCTGCTGTACGGTTCCCTCGAACGGGCAACCGGCGGACTCAACTGGGTTCCCTGGCTGTTGATCGTCTGCGGCGCGACGGTGCTCATGCTGGTTGGGTGGGTCACGTACCGGCGGGTGTCCGAACCGATGGCCGTAGCCTTTGCCCTCGTTGCCCTCATGTGGCTGGGCCTGCCCAACCTGGTACCGAGGCCCGTGCTTTTCTCCCTGGTCTTGCTCGCCCTGCTGATGGTCGTGCTGGAGATGCAGGAGGATTGGCCACTGCCTTTGATTCTGTGGGTGTGGGCCGGTTTGCACGGTTCCTTTGTGCTGGGCCTCGGCCTGCTCCTACTCGACGCGCTGCGGCGGCGAATGCGATGGCAGCGAGCGGTAGGCCGGATCGGGTTAGGACTGGTGGCGGTGAGTCTCACCGCCCACGGGCTGGGAGTCTGGTCGATGCTGGGGTCCTTCCTCATCAATCGCGGTGCCCTCGACTTCATCTCGGAATGGGCTGCTCCGGATCTTCTTTCCATTGCGGTCGCACCGTATGTCCTGGTCATGATCGCCATCCTGCTTGCGCTGGCGTGGGGCCGGATCGAGGCCAGAGAGCTGTGGATCGTGGCGCCGCTGCTCGTTTTTGGTCTTACCTCGGCCCGAGCGGTCATGCCGGCGGCCATCGTGCTCGTTCCGTTTGCGGCTTCCGTGTGGCGTCCTGCCACCGACGCTCGGGTGGTGGCCCGTGGCCCTGCCCGCGCAAACCTCGTCATTGCCGCGCTCTTGATCGTCCTGCCGCTCATCACCCTGGTCGGATTCCAGGGACTCGACCCAGAACGGTTTCCTATCGAGGCGGCCAAGTATCTCGATACGGAAACCGTGTGGCATGACGATGTCGCCGGCGGCTACCTGATCTACGCAGGCCGGCTGCCGGTGTTCATCGACGACCGGGCCGAGCTATACGGTGCAGAGTTCTTCAGCGAGTTCGTAGATACCCGTCGCGGGACGCTCGTCTGGCAATCAGTCTTCGACCGGTACGGCATCCGGGAGGCGCTGGTTACCACGGATTCGGGTCTCGCCGAGGTGCTGCGGGGCGAGGGATGGCGGGTTGACTTCTCCGACGACCGCTGGACGGTGTTTTCCCTGGGCTAGCCATCAAGAAGGTCCCGTCCTACCAACAAGTGACACGGTGCTCCGCCCTTGCCTTCCGGGCTCCCCCCGTGCGGCCGATCGGGTTCCCAACTGGGTGTCGCAAGTCCCGAGAATCCACCGTCGAGCCAAAACCGTCTCCGCTCGAGTGGCCTGTCCCGGCCCCGACCCTCGCCGTCGCAGAAGGCATACGAGAGTGGGGGACCCTGTAGGGTCCCCCACTGATTCTCTCTGGTTTTGCTTCGGGCTAGATCTCCACAGAGCTCGCTATTTCGCTCCACAAAGCGGAGTTCTGATCGCCGGCAAACTGCACTGCGACCAGGGCTACCACTGCGATGAGGACTACAAGCAATCCCCACTCGACCAATCCGGCGGCTCGCTCGCTTTGGAATCGGATCCCTGCAAACTTACCCAGTGGCTCCCAGCCCATTGACTTCACCTTCCAATGCTTACTGGTTGAGGGCGCTGCCGATTTCGCTGAACGTATCGGAAACCTGCTCACCGGCGAAGGTGATTGCCAGAATCGCGATGATCGCAATCAGAACGACCAGCAATGCGTACTCAACCATGCTGGCGCCGCGCTCGTCCTTGAAGGACTCCCAACGGGCCGCCAACTCACTCATGACTGTCAACACAAGAACCCTCCTACAGGCTCGGGTCACTACCTGGCGGCAAGCTACCACGCAGAGCGCTTGTTTTTCCATAGGTCGAGCGCCCTATTTATCCACAGATGGTTCTCAGCGCTTGTTGACAAGCCCGAGCCGGATGGCCTCGACCGCCGCCTGGGTTCGGTCGCTAATACCCAGCTTTTCGTAGATCGAAGCGAGGTGGTTCTTGACGGTTTTTGGCGAGATATACAGGCGTTCTGCCAGTTCATCGGTGGCACTGACGCCTTCGCCGAGCAGCGTCAGCAACTCTCGTTCGCGAGCCGTGAGTGACGCGGCTCCCGGGTCCAGGATCGGGTCCATGTAGTGGCCAAGAATCTCACGGAGAGTGGTCGTAAGTGGTGTCAAATCTTCACCGGCCGAGACGGCTCTGACGGCCGCCGCCAGCTCGGGAAGGGGCGTTGACTTCGACAAGAACCCCTTGGCACCTGCCGCGATCGCTTGCGCGCGGCGCGTTTCGTCGGCGTGCATCGTAACGACGATGGCCGGAGGCGAACCTTTCAATGCTGCGAGAACCTCAAAGCCGGACAAGTCCGGCATTTCCAGGTCGATCAGCAGAACATCGGCGGGCGTCTTTCGGGCCAGTGCGAGCAGCTCGACGCCACCGGACGCTGTGCCGGCAACCTGGAGATCGGGAATGGCTGCTAGTGCCTGGCTGACGCCTTCGGCAAACAGCGTGTGGTCGTCGGCGACAAGTACGGTAATCAATCTGGCCCCCATGAGACGGTCACGGCCGTACCGCCCCGAGTGCTGGTGATGTTCAGCGCGGCACCGATTCGGTCGGCTCGTTCTTCCATTCCCAGCAAACCGAAGTGGCCGTCGGGGACTCGATCCCGTCGAAAGCCCTGCCCTTCGTCGTGCACGGTTATTGATCCCTCATCGAAGTCGACGGTCCCGTGCACCGTTACAACCGGACTCCCCGAATGCCGGATGGCGTTGCGAACTGCCTCGGTGATGATGGCGATGACATCCGGCGCAATCGATGGCCGCGGAGGGCGACGTTCGGTGATCCGGACGTCAATCTCCGGATTTCCATCGGAAACGGTTGCGCTGAGGCTCTTCATGACCTCGGTTACGCTCGGCTGTTCAGGCATGCGCAAGTCGGCCACGGTGCTTCGGACATCCTCAACCATGCTGCCGACCGATGTCCTGAGTTCACGGAGATGTTCGGCCAGGTCGGGATCGGAAGGATGTTGGAGCAGGGCGAGGTCGAGCGCTAATCCCAACGATGCGAGCGAGGGTCCGATCTCATCGTGGAGGTCTCTGGCCAGACGCGCTCGTTCTTCCCGGATCGCTCGCCGGGCGATGTCCTGGAGCAGCAGGATATTCGAAAAGGCCAACGCCACCGGTTGGAGCGACTCGGCCGTCGCCTGATACTCAGCCTGCGTGGGTTCCCACGCTGAGATCAGGACCACCATTCCGACGTCCCTGCTCCCGACCGAAAGGGGGATTATCGAGCGATGGTCGTTCGATTCTTCGCTGCCTCGCCTGGCCACCACGACGGGGCCATCGTCACCGGCCAGGGCCACAACCGCGGCGTGAAAAGGTGCAACTTCTGAAAGGCTCTCCAAAGCGGCGTGTCCAACCGTCACGGGATTCAGCTCCGCGGTGTCTGCAATCTCGGTGAACCGGGTGAGCAACGTGTTCGCACGCTCGAGACGCTCGAGACGCTGTGACACTTCGACGGAAGCCGCAGCCATCGCGTCGGCACGCTCGCCTTCTTCGAGCAAGAGGCGGCGAGCCTGCCCGAACGTGAATCCGATGAGCAGATAGAGCCCTGCCCATTGGAAAAAGAGCGGGAGGTCGAAGTCGTCGCCGATGCCCACGGAGATTATGACGAGCACTCCGGTGGCGAGACCGGCCGTCGCCAGGCCGCTCCGAAAGCCGCCGAAGACGCCGGCCACCATGATGGGTGTGAGGGAGAGCAGGAGGAAGGGGCTGTTGAGTCCACCGCTCAGACTCACCGCCATCATGACCAGGGTTATGCCGACGAGTGATGAAAGCTCACGAATCCATGTCGTTCGCAGGTAGGCGCGCGGAAGAATTTGCGAACCCAGCACATAGACGCTGGCGGCCATGGCGGCGCCAATCGCGTCGGGTCCGATTGCCTCCGTTCCAAGGATGGCGGCTTGCTTGCGGGCTTCCCAGAAAGAGATGAACACACCGAGCGCAAGGGCTACCCACAGTAGGGCGAGCAAAACCTTGTGAAATCGCGATTCCCAGGGGTTCTTGCGTTCGGGCATCGACTATCAGAGTACAGTCATTCATCGTGTCTGAGGATCAAGTACGGGTTCTGCTCACCGGCGGGATCGGCGCCGGGAAGAGTGTCGTCGGTGAACTGCTGCGCGCGCGGGGGGCTCTGGTCATCGATGCTGACGACATTGGTCACCGCGTGCTCGAACCCGGTGGCGCAGCCTACGACCAGGTGGCGGAAACCTGGCCGTCGGTCGTGATCGACGGCGTTATCGATCGAACACGACTCGCCGACATTGTGTTTCGCGACCATGCAGAGCTAGAGCGCCTCGAAAGTCTGACCCATGTCGCTATCCGAAGGCAGATCGCCCGCTTGATTGAGGGATCGACCGAGAAAGTCGTTGTCGTCGAGGTTCCGCTTCTCACCGACTTCATGGGTGCAGGATGGCTCCGGGTGGTCGTTGATGCGGATCCGGCCATCCGTACCGGGAGGCTCATCGACCGTGGCATGGACCAGGACGATGCATATCGTCGGATGTCGGCGCAGCCTGCGCGGGATCGGTGGCTCGACACCGCCGATCATGTAATCGACAATTCGGGAGATTGGGATCATCTGGTCGAGGAGGTCGATGCCCTTTTTCAGGTCCTCGAGGCTTCTGGGAAGAGGCCCTGATCGGGTCCCGTGTCCCTCTTCAGAGAAGAAACCACCCACAGCACCGGGAGCGCAGCCGCGGCTCGAGTCCAATTGAACGGATTGTGAAGCACGGCCGAACCCAGCATCAGGACCAGGAGCCCGGTAGCGAGCCAGGCCAGGCGCATCCAGCCTCTCTTGGAGATGAGGCCCACTGCGAACGTCGCCAGCCCGGCGGCCAGGGGGATGCCGGCAACGATTGCCGCCCCGGCGGACATGGAGGGCCATGCCTCGAGATAGCCGGTGACCGGCGCAACCACGGTGGAAGGCGGGATTGAGGTGTCGCCGTCCAAGCCGATAATGCCGATGATCCGGACGGCAGCACCGACCACACCAAAAGCGACCAGTGTGAGCGTGAGGTCGCCTCGGCGGGCGGGGAGTGCGGTCACGAGGGTCGGTCGAACGGCGGCGAGCCACCCTGCCGACCATCTGCCGACGCTTCTCGACGACGCCAGGGCGGCCGCAACGAGCAGCACAACTCCGAGCGATTCGGCAGTGTCGGACGCAAACCCCACGTAGATGGCAGGGTTGGCTGCCAGGAGGTAGGCAACCTTGCCGCGGACCGAGGCGAGTCGACTCGACAACACGCCCAGAGCGAAGAGCGCCAGCGCGTTGACGATCATGAGGCCGACCGGGACGAGGGATACCATGCCCAACCCGGCAGCCCGGCCCAGCCAGGCGTAGCCGACCCGCGCATACCGATAGACCGGAACTGCCAGTTCCTGCGCAGCACCGTCGAGATCGAGGTCGGCGGCAAGAGCTACGAATGCCTGTCCGTCTCCTCTCGTCCAGAGCAGGAAGAAGGGATGGTCGTCGTACCAATCGGGGAGATCGATGTCATAGATGGTTTCGAACCGGTGCAGGTCTTCGCCGGTGAGGTGAGGGTTGGCGGTTTGCACCATGGCGACTCGTACGCCCAAGCCGGCGCAGAGGACCGCAAGACCGATCAGTACATGCCTGAGCCACACGGGCAGGAACCTAGCAGTGCCGGCTCCGGCTTCCCGGACAAGACAGAGTTTCGCCTCTCCGAAGGATCGGACCCACTCGCTGCACGTGGCTGACCCGCAGCTCCGGCACGCTGCCCAATCGGCCCGGGACTGCTGCTTCTTGTCGCACCGTCCACGTACACTGGCCGGGTGCCCCCATTTCGTGTCCACTCCGACTTCAAACCGGCCGGCGACCAGCCGAAAGCTATCGCGGCGCTTGCCCGGGGAATCGAAAACGGGGAGCGGTTCCAGACTCTGCTGGGTATCACCGGTTCCGGGAAATCGGCCACCATCGCCTGGACGATTGAGAAGATCCAGCGACCCACGCTCGTGCTGGCCCCCAATAAGGCTCTCGCCGCCCAACTGGCCAACGAGTTCCGGCAGTTCTTCCCCGAGAACCGCGTCGAGTACTTCGTCAGCTACTACGACTACTACCAGCCCGAGGCCTACATGGCTCAGTCGGACACCTACATCGAGAAAGACGCAACGGTCAACGACGAAATCGACCGTCTGCGCCACGCCGCCACGAGCGCCCTCTTGTTTCGCAAAGACGTCATCATCGTGGCGAGCGTTTCGGCCATCTACGGGCTGGGCACCCCGGACGAATACGCCGGAAGGGTCCTCCGATTGATCAAAGGGGTGGAGTATCCCCTCGGGGAAGCGATGCGGAGACTGGTCGACATCCAGTACGAGCGCAACGAGGTGAACCTCACCCGGGGCAAGTTCCGGGTCAAGGGTGACACTCTGGAAGTCTTCCCGGCATATGAGGAGACGGTCGCCCGGGTCGAGTACTGGGGAGACGAGGTCCAGCGGATCCTCCGCATGAATCCCGTCACCGGTGAGGTCATCGAGGAGATGCAGGAGCTCTGGATCTTCCCGGCCTCACACTACGTCGCTTCCCAGGAGCGTATGGAGCGAGCCGTGATCGGCATCGAGGCAGAACTCGAGGAACGCCTCGCGGAGTTCCAGGATCAGGGCAAGCTGCTCGAGGCGCAGCGGCTGCGTATGCGCACGGGATACGACCTCGAGATGATGAAGGAGATCGGGTTCTGCTCCGGCATCGAGAACTACAGCCGCCATATCGACGGCCGCAAGCCCGGCGAACCTCCCTACACGCTGCTCGACTATTTCCCCGACAACTTCGTCACCGTCCTGGACGAGAGCCACGTGACCGTCCCCCAGATCCACGGCCAGTTTGCCGGTGACCTGAGCCGGAAGGAGTCGCTGGTCGAGCACGGTTTCCGTCTTCCGTCGGCGATCGACAACCGTCCGCTCCGTTTCGACGAGTGGATGGAGAAGACCGGCCAGGTGATCTTCATGTCGGCTACGCCCAGTCCCTTCGAACTGGAGCGGTCGTCCAACGTCGTTGAACAGATCGCTCGCCCAACCGGTTTGGTCGATCCGGAGGTGATCGTCAAGCCGACGAAAGGCCAGATCGACGACCTGCTGCACGAGATCCGCGAGCGGGCGGTCCTGGACCAGCGCGTGCTGGTCACGACCCTCACCAAGAAGATGGCGGAGGACCTGACCGAGTATCTCCTGGAGATGGGCGTGCGGGCCCGCTACCTGCACTCGGAGATCGACACGCTGGAGCGGGTCCAGATCCTCCGCGACCTCCGCCTCGGCGAATTCGACGTCTTGGTCGGAATCAACCTCCTGCGGGAGGGCCTCGACCTGCCGGAGGTGTCGCTGGTCGCCATCCTCGATGCCGACAAGGAAGGTTTCCTTCGATCGGCAACCAGCCTCATTCAGATCATCGGTCGAGCGTCCCGCAATGTGGAAGGCCACGTTCTCATGTACGCGGACAATGTGACCGACTCCATGCAGAAGGCAATCAACGAAACGAATCGGCGGCGCGGTCTCCAGCTTCGCTACAACGCGAAACACGGTATCGACCCGCAGACGATTCGCAAGAAGGTCTCCGACATTCTCGAACTCCTGCAGTCTCAGGATGCTCCTGCCCCGGAGCGACGCCGCCGGGAAGTCGAGCAACGAGCAATCCTCGACCTGGGTACCGAAGATCTGGGCCGGCTGATTCAAAGCCTCGAGGAGGAGATGCACGAGGCGGCCAAGGAACTGCGATTCGAGTACGCTGCCCGACTCCGCGACGAAATCAACGAGTTGAGGCGCGAGATGCGGGATATGGCCGAAGCGGGCCGGTAGGTCGTTCGGGTTGAGTCAGGGTGACGCCACGGTAAGAGAGAGTATGCCGACTTGGCTTCTAGCCTTTTGAGCCTTTCAGTCTTTCGTTCAGCAGATCTGCGGGATAAGCCCGAGCCTTGAATACTGCAGGGTTCTGCACTCCGCTGAATCGATCGAGTGCGGTGTAAGGATTCACAAACTCCCAGACGATTCGTCCGGCCGCATCCACCTCGAAAATGCGACCGGTCATACCTTCGGTAATGAGCGTGTTGCCGGACTCTAGTCTTTGGGCGCCGCTGATTAGCGATGAGTAGAAGAGGTGTCCGCCAACACCTTTTCCAACGTATTTCCAGACGACCTCGTCGGTGAGGGGATCTATCTCGATAGCCTGGGATGCCGATGGTCCTGATCGATACTGGCCGTTGTCGAAGACCAGAACTGTTCCTTGACTGGTCACTGAGGGATCGTGTTGCTGATGCAACAAGGGGAATCCTCCATACTCCCAGACAACTTCGGCCGTGCTCCTCTCGATTAACGCGACCGTGCTTATCTGCCGCATACTGATTAGATATGCAGCCGTTCCCGTCACCGGGTTGTTCTCCGCGTACGCAATTGAATTCGCGTGGGTCCACTCCAAACGGCTCATTAGGTCAGGAATCGGATAGAGGCTTTCGTCCAGGCCGTCGTTCGCGTTCCAGACTTCGGAGACTGACCCGTCTCTTGATACCTCGATGATCTCGTCACCCCAGATGATTGAGTCGTCCTCCCTCGGGATCCCCCCGCTGATCTTCTGAGGGTCGTCGACTTGTCGCCAGCGGAGAACCGCTAGTCGATCCCCAACGACGGCGAAATCGTGGTGAATCAAGGGATCCTCGTATGTCCATGTGACGTTGCTATCCCAGTCGACAATCTGCAGCACGCCCGCTTCGCCCGGTGCAGGGGATTCCCAATCTCCACTTGCGTACTCCGGTGCCACACCGAGGTAGATGAGATCCCCGTTCTCTTGGAGCTCAGCATGGCCGGCGACGGCGTGAGGAAGATTCCACTCATGGACGATCGTTCCGTCTCGGTCAATCAGGAACACCTGACCGACAGTGCGGTCGGCATCGAATGCCCCCAGACGAGGCACAAGCACATATGAGCCGTCGGTTGCGGCAGCATCGAAGACGCGAACGGCCGATTCCGCCCTGCTGCCAGTGTCAGCGACGAGAACGCCGATAAGTAGCCCGAGCGCGCCTATCACTATGTAGTTCAAAGCGATTCGCAAAGTGCGACGCTCTCTTGGCATCTCACCGCCACGGTGGCTTTCCATATGAACACCTCAATCTAAGCGAAAGCCCAATCGGTGGGTCATCGGCAATGACCAAATAGACCTGAAGGCAATCCGGAGGTACTTCGAGAGACAACTCCTGCTGAATTGCCATCCAGGAGAACAACTCAGCCACCATGCACGAACGGCATCCATGCTCTGGTAGCACAACGATCGAACCACTCTCGTGCTTAACTGGTGAAGCCTGTTCGCGAGTGGGTGGCTGCAGATGTCGAGGAGCGGCTGTCGCCGTTGGTCGCGGTTCGGCTCCCGGAGGAATGCGAACAGCAGTTCAACGAGGTTTTCTTGATCGTGAATAGCTTTCGAACCGTTCTGCGGTGCGCGATCAACGTTGATCTTCCCGATCTCCCTCCCCGCTATTTCCTGGTCAACGTCGAAGAAAACTATCCAAACGATGTTGTTATTGAGGTTGACATTGACAGTGAGTGAGACAACCAGAGTCTGCGAATGGCATGCCGGCCGGTCCTAGCGCAGCACGCTCGAACCTGATTGCTCAATGCTTCGCCCTACCGACCCGATGATCCTATAAGTGAATTCAACAGCCTACCCTTCAAATAGACCTGATGGATCGTCTCGCTGACCGCGACCAGACACCGGCTAGAGCAACTTCCGGTGATCGAATTGCGAGGTCGATAATCGCCACGGCCTTCGCGATCTTCATGATCGCCTATGGCGTGATACGTCTCGGGCTGCCCGAACTGACTGGAGGCTTCTCGGACCTGACGCTCGACAAGTTGGTGGTGAACGCCGCTGTCGATGGTGTAGATCCGTATCTGCCTGTGCAGGACCTCGCCGGTCGCTATGAAGTGGTGATAGGGGACCTGGGGGTGTCCGAGCTGGGAGACGCCACACGCATCCACCCACGTCCGCCCGGATCTATCTTGCTGCTGCTTCCCCTGACGCTTGTTCCCTACGACCTCTTGCACGCTTTCTCCCTGGTATTCAATGCCGTTGTCGCAGTGGCCTTTCTTTTCACCGTTGCGGTGGCGACCGACGTCAAGACCGAATCGATACTGCTTGCTGCCCCTCTACTCATTCTGAGTCACCCGGCGATCTCAGCCTTCGAATTCGGGTCCCAGTCGTTTGTCGTAGCCGCACTCATCGCTCTGGCAGTCGGGCTGTTTTTACGCGGTGAATCTGCTGTTGCGGGCGCGGCTTTGGGTGTTGCCATCACTCTCAAGCTCTGGCCCGCTTTGTTGCTGATACCACTGTGGAGGGCGGGACGACGACGGGGAACGGTCGCCGCGTTTGCGACGAGCGGCGGATTGACACTGCTGGGCGGCGTGGCGTTTGGTTTGTCTCCTGATCAGGTCTGGCGGGGGCTGGCCGGCGCGGGCAGTACATGGGTGGGGTTTGCCGGCAACGGATCGCTGGCCGGTCGTTTCGCGCTGATAGGAGCCTCTATCCCCGGGGCGACAATCCTCTCGGCCGTGCTGCTCTTGCCCATACTCTTCTTCTTCTGGGATCGAAGAACCAGCCTCGATGAAGCGTTGTGGGGAACAGTCGTTGTTGCGCTCTTCGCTTCTCCCTTGTCGTGGGACCACTACAACATTGTCCTCATTCCTGTCGCCATCCTCCTGGCTCGCCATTCACGGGATTGGTTGCATCCCGAACGATGGGTTCTCCTGGGATGGGCTGTACTGACTCTGGGAGGCCGCTTCGTGCGGCTGGCTATCGATCGTCCTATCGAGATTGCGGGAGCGTTGGCGTTCTCGGAGCGAACCTTGATCCTGGTTGCGCTGTTTCTCATCGTGAGACTTCGGCGCAGTTCCGGCACCGCCGTCGGCAGCCCTGATACGTCTCGGTTGGCCGGACCGTGAAGAGGTGTTTCTCGGCATCCTCGATTCAGCTCGCGACACTCGGTAGCGTGGCCGCATGGTGACCACGCCCACCCGAACCTCGGATCATCGCCCAACCACTGTGGCCGTATTGGGGTTGCTGGCCGGACTTGCGATATTCGCGTCCGTGCTGTCATCGGTCGAGGGGGACGCCTCGGCGCTCCTCCGGGTTGGAGAGGAAAACGAACGGATCATCTCCTTTGTCGAGGAGCAGTTGGATCACGTCCGAGTTGTTGCCAACCTCGGACATGACGGTAAGTACTACTTCGTCCACGCGCACGATCCGTTCTTGCTCGATCCCGATACATATGCACGGATCATCGATCGACCCGTCTACCGGACGCAACGGATCCTCTACCCGCTCCTAGCCTCTGTCGGTGGGCTCCTCCAGGGCTGGGCGGTGGCTTGGGGACTTATCGTCGTCAATCTCATGGCGATGGCGCTGGGAACGTGGGCCACGGCCAAGCTGGCAGTGTCATTAGGGACCAGCGCATGGTGGGGTCTGGCCTTCGCTCTCAATCCTGGTGTGATCTTCGAGCTCATCATTGACGGAGCCGGGACGCTGGCCTGGGCTCTTGCGGTGCTGGGAGTGTGGCTCCTGGTCGAAGGCAAGTATCGGGGAGCGGTCGTAGCCGTCGTGGCCGCGGTGCTGGCTCGGGAAGCAATGATCCTCGTAGCCGCCGGCCTCACCATCGGTTTGTGGAAGCAAGACCGAACCAAAGCGATTGCTATGGCCGTGTGGCCTTCACTTGCGGCATTGCTGTGGGCGCTCTGGGTTCGCTGGCGTCTCGGCGTGCCGGTTCTCACCTCGGAGTCCGAGGAGATCGGCGTCCCATTTGCCGGTTTGGTGAGCGCTGCCACTCGATGGCTTGAAGAACCGGGCCGGAATCTCGTCTTGGGCCTGGTCGTGATCGCGCTGTTGCTGGTTGCAACGATGCAGGTGATCCGTCGGCCATCCCTGGTGGCCTATTCGACCATCGGTTTTGTGGTCTTAGCGCCTCTGTTGACTCGGCAGGTTTGGCTGAATTACTTCGACATCACCCGGGCCATTGCGCCGTTGTTCACGACCTACGTGCTCGTGCTTTTTGCTCGGGACCCAGCGCTTGGCATCGAGGGGCCCGTTCATAAGAACGTCAAGGTTCTGGAGGAGTAGGTGTCGCCATACCCTGAACCGGCGGCGAGCGGTGTTCGACGCCGATCGTCTCTCCGTGAGTGGGCCGGGGCACTATCGATCCTCGCCTTATTCAGCCTGTTCACTCCTTTCTCCCTGTTCGCGCTCAATGCCCCGAGAGGTGCCTCTCCGGTGAAGTTTCTGCTGATCACGGCCATCGCATGGGGCTCGGGCGCCGCAGTGGTAGGTCTCCTGGCCGGTCGTTTGGGTCGCCAACGTGCGACGGCTGTCGGAGCAGCGCTGCTGTTGGTCTTCTTCTCGTGGCGATCGCTGGTGGAACTGGGGCAGCGTTTGTTGATTCCCGAATGGATGGCCGAGTGGGTGGGACCGCTCATCACCCTCTTTCTTCTGATGTGGGCATCGATCCGGTTTGGCGAGACCCGGGGTTTCGGCTTGGCGATGGCCACTGTGGGTTTGGCGCTCGTCTTGACACCCCTCCCTGGATTGGTTTCCTGGGCATTGATGGACCGAGTGTTTCTCGACGTTCGCAGCCTCGAGGTGGAGAACCAAACCGACCCTCAGCCGGATGTGTACTTCGTTGTGCTGGACGGATATGGGAGATCCGATGTTCTCGAAGCGGTCTACGGGTACTCCAACAGTCACTTCCTCGATGGCCTCGTCCGACGAGGTCTCACCGTGCCAGACGGGGCGACCGCCAACTATTCCATGACGGCCGCCTCTGTTGCGAGCACTTTGAACATGGACTACATGGTCGCTCCGGGCACCGTACCCGATCACCCTTTGCGGCTCGCGTTGTATCAGGTGATTCAGGGTGACAACCTGGTTGCCCGATCATTGACCGACGCCGGATATGAGTTTGTCTACATCGAGAGTGGCTGGGATGGTTCCCGATGCGGCTCAAATGTGGACACGTGCTACCGATCCGGGTTCCTCGACGAAGCATCATGGGCATTGCTGAACCGGACGCCACTGGCCGTTCCTCTCGAAACGTGGTTTGGTCACGCATTTGCCCAGAACGGTTTGCGGGCTCTCGACGAATTGACCCAGGTTGCGGGCGAGGCTTCGGCCACCCCACGGTTCGTGTTCGCTCATGTTCTGTTGCCCCACCCTCCGCTCGTACTCGATGCCGAATGCCAGGTCCGACCCGAACCTCGACCCGTTGGTGGAGCGGTCGGTGCGCGGTTCCTCGCCGACAGCCCGGCGTTGGAAGGTCGAAAGTGGGCGTACGTGGAGCAGGTTCAGTGCACGAACATGAAAGTCCTCAGGTTTTTGGACGAACTGGGCGATGATTCAGTGGTGTTCCTGACGGGCGACCATGGACCAGATTCGAACGGACAACCATCCTTGCCACCCGGCGAATGGACTGAGGTCGATCGAATCGAACGGTTTGGAGTGTTCTCCGCCTACGGTTTGCCGGCAGGATGTGAGCACGAGGACCAGGACATGGACTTGATCAATGGTATGCGGCTCCTGGTGAGTTGTGTCACAGGAGAGGAACTCGAACCTACGCCACGGCGACATCTGGTCTTCCCGACTCCCGATGGCGATCCATATCCGACCACAGAAGTTGAACTTGCGACCCTTACCGGAGGCTGATCTCGCATGCATCTGATACTTGCCTACATTGACCCCGGAGCGGGCAGCCTGCTCATCCAGCTCCTCATTGGCGGCCTGGCCGGTCTGGCTGCGCTCGTCAAATTCCGCTGGAACCGGATCACGTGCAGCCTTTGCCAAGAAGCCGCAGGAGGAGACGAACGGCTGATGCCGCACGTCGAGCCGGCATCGTTCCGCGATCCCGACGCCACCGTCTTTGTCCAGGACGGGCGCATCTTTCGGGGACTGTCGGAGCGTGCGGGACGTATCCATAGCGCTGCCTCCGACGCAGGTTTGATCGGCGACCTCGTCGAGAAGGGCTGGTTGGTCGACCATTGGGAGGCCGAACCTCCTACGACTCCACCGGCGGGTGTTCCCGGCAACCTCATGCTCGAGGCCCGTCGGATCCCGGTGGTCAGCTATCCGTACGAGTGGAGCTTTCGCCATGCTGCGGGACGCAGCGCTGCTCACGCTCGACATCACCGAAGCCAGTTTCCGGGCCGGTTTCCAGATGAAGGACGCTTCGGCCTTCAACGTCGTGTTTGATGGTGCTCGTCCCGTGATGATCGACGTGACCTCGATCGACGAGGGATACGACGGCTTGTGGACCGCCTACGGCCAGTTCTGCGACCATTTCCTCGCGCCGCTTCTACTCGAGGCGCACCTGGGAGTTCCGTTCCAGCCGTATGTTCGGGCACGTTTGAGTGGTCTGCCGGTGACAGAACTGGCCGGGATGTTCCCGGGCCTGAGACGTTTTCGCCGTGGTGTCTTTTCCCACGTCTACTTGCGGAGTCGCCTCGAGGGTCGCGCCCGTCACCTCGGAACGGAGGATCGGGCCAAGCTACGGAGCGGGACCGCACTTCCGCTGGAGGCGGTCCTGGCTTCGGTTCGGAAGATGCGAAGACTCGTCGAGTCGCTCGAGTCTGAGTCCTCGAGCGTGTGGGCCGATTACGAACTCGATCATTCCTACGAAGCGGCCCAGCGAACCGAGAAGGAAACGTTCGTCGACCTGGTCGCCCGGGACCTGACCGGTGACGTGGCCTGGGATGTCGGAGCCAATACCGGAGCCTTCTCGGAGATACTCGCCAGACATTTCTCGACGGTCGTCGCCGTGGATAGCGATGCCGGGGCCATCGACGGGATGTACCGACGCTTGCGCGAGACCAGGAGTGCCGCCATCGTCCCGCTGGTGATCGATGTTGCCGACCCATCCCCCGACCGGGGCTGGCGAGGGCTCGAGCGTCGCTCGCTGGCCGCTCGGTCCGCTCCGGAGTTGGCGACGTGGCTGGCGGTCGTTCACCATATTTGTCTGGCGGGCGAGGTACCCGTCGCAGGATTCCTCGACCTGGTCGCGGATACGTCCCCGCACGCAGTAGTCGAGTTCGTAGACCCCGACGATTCGATGAGCCGGCGGCTCATGGCCACCCGCAAGATGCAACGAGATGACTACACGCGCGAGTCGTTCCTGGCGGCCGCAGGCGACCGCTTCGTGATCGAGAAGTCCATGGCCGTTTCGCCGACAAGAGATCTCTTCCACCTGCGGCGCCGCTGACCCTCTCCTTTCCTCGAATCTTCTTGTCACACCCTCCAACTACACTCGGGCGTCCGAGGTCTGACCATTCATGTCCACTGATCGCATCGTCATTCGCGGCGCCCGCGAGCACAACCTGAAGAACCTGTCCCTTGAGTTGCCGCGCGACCAACTGATCGTGTTCACCGGGATTTCCGGCTCAGGGAAGTCGTCGCTCGCCTTCGATACCATCTACGCAGAAGGACAGCGCCGCTATGTTGAAAGCCTCTCGGCGTACGCCCGCCAGTTCCTGGGCCAGATGGACAAGCCCGATGTCGATTTCATCGAAGGGCTCTCGCCGGCCATCTCGATCGACCAGAAGACGGCGAGTCGCAACCCTCGTTCCACGGTGGGAACCGTCACCGAGATTCACGACTACCTACGGCTTCTCTTTGCCCGCATCGGAACGCCGCACTGCCCGAACTGTGGCGAACCCGTCGCCCGCCAGACCCCCCAGCAGATCGTCGATCAGATCCTCGAGCTTCCCGACAACACCCGGTTCCAGGTCCTGGCACCGGTGGTGCGGGGCCGCAAGGGCGAATACGAGGCACTTCTCAAGGAGCTGGCCCGGGAGGGCTTCGCCCGGGCGCGCATCGACGGGGAGATCAAGGAACTCACCGAAGAGATCAAGCTCGACCGGTACTACCAGCACACGATCGAAGTTGTCGTCGATCGGTTGGTTCGCAAAGAGGGAATCGAGCGGCGCCTGACCGACTCCCTCGAAACGGCCCTCCACCTGGCCGAAGGGGTTGCCGTCGTCGAGATCGTCGAAGGACCAACCCTCACCTTCAGCCAGCACCTCGCGTGCGGCAACTGCGGGCTCTCTTTCGAGGAGCTGCAACCACGCAACTTTTCGTTCAACAGCCCGTATGGAGCGTGCCCCGAATGCTCGGGCATCGGGACCCGGTACCAGGTCGACGCCGACTTGATCGTCCCCAACCACGAACTGTCCATCGACGACGGTGCCATCCTGCCCTGGGCAGGGACCCGCAGCCGCTACTACCAGCGGGTCCTCGAAGGAGTAGCCGAAAACGTGGGCTTCTCGACGCAGGTTCCTTTCGAGGATCTGTCCCCGGAACACCGGGAGATCCTCATGTACGGGATGGCCGACCAGCAGGTCAAGGTTTCCTACGTCAACCGATTCGGCCGCAAACGACAGTACATGGCCACCTTTGAGGGAGCCGTGCCGTTTCTCAGCAGGCGTCATGAGAACGCGGCCTCCGACTCTGCCCGTGAGTACTACCAGGAGTACATGCGGGAAGTTCCCTGTGATGCGTGCGGGGGAGCCCGTCTCAACTCGACCTCGCTGGCGGTCACGATCAATGATCGGAACATCCATGAGATCTCGTCCCTGCCGCTCGGCAAGGCTGCCGAAGTGCTGGCGAGCCTCGAGCTGTCGGATCGAGACCGCAAGATCGGCGAGCGGGTGCTCAAGGAGATCCTCGCCCGGCTGCAGTTCCTCCTCGATGTCGGCCTCGACTATCTCAGTCTGGCTCGTGGGGCGGCCAGCCTGGCCGGGGGAGAGGCGCAGCGAATCCGCCTCGCCACTCAGATCGGTTCGGGGCTGGTCGGGGTCCTGTACATCCTCGACGAGCCCTCCATCGGGCTTCATCGAGCGCGACAACCAGCGGCTCATCGAGACGCTGATCCGCTTGCGGGATCTGGGCAACACGCTCATCGTCGTCGAACACGACGAGGAGACCATCCGCATAGCCGACCACATCATCGACATCGGCCCGGGAGCAGGAGAACACGGCGGCCGGATCGTGGTGGAAGGAACCCTGGCCGAGGTGCTGTCCGAAGAGGCATCGCTCACCGGCGACTACCTGGCCGGACGGCGCAAGATCCCCACGCCGGCCACCCGGCGGAGTCCCAACGGGGTCTCGATCGAAGTGCAGGGCGCTGCCGAGAACAACCTGAAGCAGATCGACGTTCGGTTCCCCCTCGGGTTGTTCGTGACCGTCACGGGTGTCTCGGGGTCCGGCAAATCGTCGCTCGTCCAGGAGATCCTCTCCAAGTCGTTGCACCATTCCCTGTACCGGTCTCGTGAGGTGCCGGGACGGCACAAGAACGTGGTTGGGGTCGAACAGATCGATAAGGTCATCAACATCGACCAGTCTCCGATCGGTCGGACGCCGCGCTCGAACCCTGCCACGTACACGAAGGTGTTCGATCATGTCCGCACCCTGTTCGCATCAACACCCGACGCCCGGACCCGCGGCTACAAGCCCGGCCGCTTCTCGTTCAACGTGAAGGGCGGACGGTGTGAGGCCTGCAAGGGTGACGGGACGATCAAGATCGAGATGCACTTCCTGCCGGACGTGTACGTGCCTTGCGAGGTCTGCAAAGGCAAGCGGTACAACCGGGAGACACTGGAGATCCTCTGGAAGGGTCACACCATCTCTGATGTACTCAACATGTCCATTGAAGAAGCCCTCGCCTTCTTCGAGAACCAGCCCAAGATCGTTCGGGTCCTGCAAACGATCTACGACGTCGGGCTCGGCTACGTACGTCTCGGACAACCCGCTCCCACCCTTTCTGGAGGCGAAGCGCAGCGGGTCAAACTGGCTTCCGAGCTGGGGAAAAGATCGACCGGACGGACGTTCTATATCCTCGACGAGCCGACCACCGGGTTGCACTTCGAAGACATCCGCAAGCTGCTCGGGGTGCTGCAGCGACTGGTCGATTCCGGCAACACGGTCGTCGTCATCGAGCACAACCTCGATGTCATCAAAACGGCCGATTGGGTTATCGATCTCGGTCCCGAAGGGGGCGAAGAGGGCGGCCGTATCGTCGCCGAGGGGACACCCGAGCAGGTAGCCGAGGCCCCCGAGAGCTACACGGGCAAGTTCCTGCGGGAGATGCTGGGCTAGACGACCGGCCCCCGGGTTGCGCGATTCTGCACCAGCCATCCCGCTCCCAGCCATGCGAGCAACCACAGGGGACCAAAGACCCGGACCGCGTTGTTCCCGTCTCCCCATACGACCGTCGACGACACCAGCGCCACCGCCACCCAGGGAAGCGTCAAGAAGGCAAGCAGTCGCCGGCGGGTCGCCACTACGACGACCAACGATCCACCCAGAGCGACCAGGGCCACGATCGCCTGCACCAGATCGGCCGGGGTTTCCCACCGGGAGAACGACTCGACGAGACCCACGAATGGCCAGGCGAAGTTGTCCTTGGAGGAAAGGCCGTTTCCTACCTGCCACGACAACCAGCCGATCCACAGCATGAGCGGCACGACGGGTACGAGGGCCAGGGCGAGGCCGGAGCGTCGTTGTCCGCTGAAGAGCAGCCAGCCGCCCATTCCGACGGCGAAGAGGATGTACGCTTCCTTGGTCAGGGCGGCGGCGGCCAGCGCAAGTATCGCCCACGCCGTCCGCCGGCGCAGGGTCAGGCTCACGGCCACCATGGCCAACGCCATCGCCAGGGCGTCGGCGGTAGCGAGTTGCACAGAGAGCCACATCCCCAGATTGCCCAGGATGCCAAGCACTGCCCACGATCGCGCTCCTACCAGCGCGGCAACGTCGGCTGTGGCCGCAGTAGCGATCCCGAAGCCGATCACCGCCCAGGCGGCCAGCCCGACGAGCGCAGCTTGCGGGGGAAGCCATCCGAATCCACCGGCCAGCCAGCCGTAGAGGACCCGGCGGTATCGGTAGGCTCCGTCGTCGGCCAGGGCAGGCAAGTCGTTCAAACCGAGCGGATCCCGGGCAATGAGGTAGGAATACTGGCCGTCGTGGCCAAGTCCTTCGGTCAGCGGAATCGTCCCGAGCTCACCCTCGATGAACGTGCGGGTACCGGACTCGTGACCGACCCGGAGGATGGATGCCAGGTTTCCGTCGGCGGTTCGTAGCTGACTCCAGAGGGCGAATCCGGCAACCAGCACGCCCAGGAGGAACCATCCGATCAACCGTTTCCCCGTCAGACCTTGCCGGACGACCGCAACCGCTGTCATGTCGGCGACCGGTCCTGATGGCGTGACCCGACGAGCGTGGCGACTGCGAGAATCGCCAGCGTCAGGAGCGGCGCGAAGACTCTCATCGAGTTGTTGCCCAGATTCCAGACCCATCCCGAGGAAACGAGAGCGAGAACCACCCACGGCCAGGTCAGCCACCGCAGCAGACCGGAGCGCACGAAGAATGGAACCAGGGCAGCGAGCAGGAGGCTGCCGACCGCCACGAGGGAAAACGTCAGGTCTTTGCCTGTCGTGTCCGTCCATCCGCGGGCGGCGTCGACAATCCCGGCCAGCGGAAACGAGAAGTTGCCGCGCGGGGTCAGCCCTTCGCCCATCGTGGCGGTGAGCCAGAGCGACCAGATGAGCAACGGTGCAGCTGCGCCAACCCCGAGAACAACCCCTTCCCGGCGGTGTTCCCGGAACCACTCCCAGCCGGCCAGGCCGGCCGCGACCAGAACGTATTGGTCCTTGGCGAGAGCCGCCAACGCCAGAGCTATCACCGCTCCCACCTTGATTCCGCGCCGCCACAACGCCACGCCGCTCAGTGCCAATCCGAGAGCGAGCGCATCGGGGGTGAGGAGTTGAACGGACAGCCAGACACCCGGGTTGGCAAGGACTCCTGCCACGACCCAGGACCGGGTCGTGAGCGAGTTACCCAGGTCGGCGACGGCGGCGGTCGCCAGACCCATCCCGATCGCGGACCACACGACCAATCCTGTGAGGGCTGCCTCGCCGTCCCAGAGCCCGAACCCGCCGGCCAGCGCCGGAAGCAGGATGCGGCGATAGCGGTAGGCGCCGTGGTCGAACAGCTCCGGAGCCGATCCCCGGCCGAGCGGGTCTACCGCAATGAGGTACGAGAACTGTCCGTCGTGTCCAGCCCGTTCGACGGTTTCGACGGGGCCGAGTTGCGCCTCGATGAGCGGCCGGAGAGATGACGTCTCTCCGGCATTGACGAGGCCGGTCCAATCGCCCCCCAGGGCACGTACCTGGAGCCACTGCAGAAGCACGGCTACAAGGACCCCCACCAGGAACCAGCCCGCCAGTTGTCGGAAGCCGAGCCGGCGAGCCGTGGTGGGGAGCTGCATGGAGGGCATTGTGTCATTGTCGGTCGCCGGGACCAATGATTGAGCCACGACTGGCACGATCGGCTCGCGCCTGGGAACCTCTCATCCTGATGAGCACCGAATGGGACGGACCTGGCCGGGTGGTGGAGTCAAGAGTTGGAAGACGATCCTGCCTACCAGCGGGACGTCCTGCCGATGCTGCTGGGCTTGCTCGAGGCCCGCGCGGGACGAACCTATCTGGATGCCGGCTGCGGCGAGGGCCGGGTCATGCGAGCGATTGGTGAAATGGGCGCACGAGCGATCGGATGTGACATCAACCTCGAGCTGCTCCGCCTGGCCCATCGAGAGGGTCCTGTGGTCTGCGGCCGTTTGCCGGATCTGGACTGGATCCGCCCGGGAACGTTCGACGGCGCGTATGCCAGCCTGGTTGTCGAGCATCTGGTCGACCTCGAGCCGTTCTTCGCGGGCCTGGCCCGGGCGGTTCGAACGGGCGGACCCCTCGCCCTGGTCGTAAATCATCCGCTCTTCACCGCACCCGGGTCCGGTCCGGTGGTTGATCCGACCGATGATGAAGTGTTCTGGCGCTGGGGGACCTATCTCGGCGACGGTTTCACGGAAGAACCGGCCGGTGAGGGCCGGGTGACGTTCTATCACCGCCCGCTGGCCGGACTGTTGAATGCAGCCGCCGAGGCGGGCTGGGCGCTGGCACACACCGTCGAACGGGCCGCCGCCACGACGCACGATGCGCTCCTGGCGGCCCAGGGACACATCCCCCGTCTGCTCGGATTGCGCTGGACGAAGCTCTAGGGCGTGACGGGCTCTCCGTTGAGCTTGCGGTACACGTAGGCCATGGCCAGCCACGAAACCGGCACCGTGACCAGCAAGCCGATACCGAGGGCGATGGCCCCGGCCAGATTGAAGAAGAACAGTGCAACCCCCAGACCGAACAGGTCCCACTTCTGGGCCCTGGTGATGGCGGCGCTCTGCTCGATGCTCTGCATGATCCCGTGTTCTTTGTCGACGATGTTGTAGGCATAGAAGCCGAAGGTGATCGCCAGGTAGATACCCGGGACGATCAAGAACACGAGCCCGATGACCACCATGACCCCGACGATGAAGGAGGCGATGATGTACACAAATGCCTGGTCGGCTCGTTGGAAGAGATCGCCGGTGCTGATGGTCTCTCCATCCGCGATCTTCAGGGCGATACGGATCACGCCCATCGAGATCAACACCGAGACGAACCAGCCGATCAAGTTGAAGAGGGTCCCGAGGAACCCCCTGGCTGCGTAGGTGAAGATCAAGTTGACGACCGCGATGGCCACCATGGCAATCAGGATTGGCCCGAGATTCTCCTGGAACTTCTTCCATCCCCAGCTGAGGGCTTCTCCGATCGAGAAGCGGTTGGTTTCCGGAACGGTCATTTCGCCTCCACGGAGCGTTGTCCCGCCGACACTACTCCACGGACGTCCCACGGGCCTGCAAGCCCACGTCCTTTCGTCGGTACACTGCTCCGGGCATGAAGCGGCCCACCCCTGCCGAAATCCCCGACTCTCCGGGCGCGTACGTATTCCGGGACGCCCATGGACAGGTGCTCTACGTCGGCAAGGCGAAGTCGCTTCGCAAACGGGTGGCCAACTACTTCGGCAGGGACCTTCAGGCAAGGACGCAAGCGATGGTCGACGCCGCCGACAGCGTCGATTGGATCGTTACGGACAGCGAAGTCGCTGCCCTGATGCTCGAGTACTCGCTCATCAAGAAGCACCGTCCCCGGTTCAATATCCGTTTGCGGGATGACAAGAGCTACCCGTATCTGGCCATCACCCGCTCCGACGAGTGGCCCCGGGCCAGGGTCATGCGGGGCAAGAAGCGGAAAGGTACCGAGTACTTCGGCCCGTACGCCCACACCTATGCCATTCGCAAGACGCTCGACGAACTCCTCAAGACCTTTCCGATCCGGACGTGCTCCGACGGGCTCTTTCGCCGCCAGAAGGCGCAGGGACGGCCCTGTCTGTTGTTCCATATCGAGAAGTGTTCGGGCCCCTGTGTGGACGAGGTATCGCAAGACGACTACCAGGGGTACGTCGATGGGCTGGCGCGGTTTCTGGGAGGTGACACGGACGAGATCGTCCAGCAATTGCGCGCAAATATGGAGCACGCCGCCGGTGAGCTTGCCTACGAGCAGGCCGCTCGATTTCGAGATCGGCTCCATGACGCCGAGCGAGCCATCGCTCGGCAGGAGGTCGTGACCGACCGTGCCGAGGACTTCGACCTCATCGCTCTCGAGGAAGACGATCTCGAGGCGGCGGTCCAGGTGCTGACGGTACGACGCGGCAGGGTGGTGGGAAGGTTGGGAACGGTCCTCGACAAGGTCGAGGATGTCACCACCGGTGAACTGATCGCCAGCGTCCTCCGTGAGCTCTACGGAGAAGATCGCCCGCCCAAGGCCGTCCTCGTTCAGGAACTGCCTCCTGACACCGACCTGTGGGCAGCCTGGCTGGCGGAACGGCGCGGGGGCAGGTCTCGTTGCGCGTGCCGCAACGTGGCGCGAAACGCCGCCTGCTCGAGACCGCCCGGACGAATGCCCGGGAAGCTTTCGCCCGGCACCGATTGCGCCGCCAATCGGATCACAACGCCAGGGCGCGGGCGCTGCGCAGTCTCCAGGACGCGCTGGGCCTTCCCGTTCCACCGCTGCGGATCGAGGCGTACGACATCTCAACCATTCAGGGAACCAACACGGTCGGTTCCATGGTGGTGCTCGAGGACGGGCTTCCGAAGACCTCCGACTACCGGAGGTTCCGGATCCGATCGGTCGACGGACAGGACGACTTCGCGTCGATGGAGGAGGTGCTGCGCCGCCGCTTCGCCGCATACCTCAAGGAACGCGACCTTCCGATCGAAGAACGCGGCAAGTTCTCGTATCCGCCTTCGCTGGTCCTCATCGATGGGGGAGCGGGCCAGCTTTCGCGGGCGGTGCGAGTGCTGGGCGATCTCGAGCTCGACATTCCGGTGGTCGGTCTGGCCAAGCGGATGGAAGAGGTCTACATGCCGGGTCGGGCCGATCCGATCCGCATTCCCCGCGATGAGGAAGCCCTGCACCTCCTCCAGAGAGTCCGGGATGAAGCTCATCGCTTCGCCATCACCTATCACCGCCGGCTGCGGAGCCGCTCGATGATCGACTCGACCCTCGACGATGTCCCCGGGATCGGACCAACCCGGAAGAAGGCACTGCTGCGGCGTTTTGGATCGCTCAAGAGAATCAGGTCGGCCAGCCCCGCCGAACTCGGCGAGGCCTTGCCGGAGGCCGTGGCTGCAAATCTCTACGCTGCATTGCACGGTTCGGAGGGTCGATGACTCCACCGATTAGTCCCCGCGTGCGACACTGGGGCGTAGAACACATGCAAGCGAAACACTGATCGGATAGGAGAACGCTCTTGGTTAGCCGACCACAAGTACTGGTCGTGACCGGCATGTCCGGGGCCGGGCGGTCAACCGCCGCAAAGGTTCTCGAAGACCTCGGATACCTGGTCGTCGACAACCTGCCCCCTGCGCTGATCGGCGAGATTGTCCGCTTCAACGACCTGGCGGACGTCCCCCGTCGCCTGGCGCTGGTCATCGACGCCCGGGGCGGCTTCAGTCTGACGGATCTCAGCACCGAAATGAACCGTTTGCTGCGCGGCGGGGTTTCGACGGCAGTGCTCTTCCTCGATGCGGACGACGACATGCTGATCCGCCGCTACAAAGAGAACCGGCGGCCCCACCCGATGGGCAAGCCGACACTGGGGGAGTCGCTCTTCGCCGAGCGGGAACTGCTCGCCGAACTCCGGGCCGAGGCCGACTACATCATCGACACGACCGACCTCAACGTCCATCAATTGAGGGAGAGGATCGAGGAGGACTTCCAGGGCGGCCAACCCGAGCGACCGATGCGCGTGACCGTTTCATCCTTCGGTTTCAAGCACGGCGCTCCCCGGGACGCCGACCTGATGTTCGATGTGCGTTTCCTCCCCAACCCGCACTGGCAGGAAGAGCTCCGACCCCTGACGGGCAATGATGCGTCGGTTCGAGATTACGTGTTGGGGGATGAGGACACGCAGGCTTTCCTGGAGAAGATCGAGGACATGCTGGCCTTCCTCCTCCCCCGCTTCCGGCGTGTTGGGAAGTCGTACGTCAGCATCGGGGTCGGGTGCACGGGCGGCCGCCATCGTTCGGTGGCGATTGCCAACGAATTGGGTCGCTGGCTCGAATCCGAAGGAATCGAGGCGTCGGTCCGGCACCGGGATTCGAGCAAGTGACCTCGCCGGAGACTTCCCTCGAAACGGAGTTGCTCTCGCTCACGTCCGATGGCCCGCGGGTCGTCGCCATCGGCGGTGGGCACGGACTGGCGCAAGCTCTCGAAGCCGCCCTGTCGTACGCCTCGCACGTCACAGCGGTTGTCACCGTCGGCGACGATGGGGGCTCGTCGGGCAGATTGACCTCGACGCTGGAGATACCTCCTCCGGGTGACATCCGCAAGTGCCTTCTGGCGTTGAGTCCGGAACCGACGATATTTCGCGAGCTGTTCGGGTATCGGTTCGACTCGACCGACGTCTCCGGCCATTCGCTGGGAAATCTCATGCTGGCTGCCCTCACGGAACTGATGGGCGACGACTTCGAGGCGGCGGTGCGGGTCGCCGCGGAAATGCTGGGGACCGTCGGCAAGGTGGTGCCGGTGGCTCGTAAGTCGCTGCACCTGCAAGCGATGATCGATGGGGTGCTCGTCGACGGACAGGCCGCCATCACCCGGGCCAGGGGCCATTTGTCCGAACTGCGGCTGGTGCCTCCCGATGAGCCGGCCAACCCGCACGCCCTGGAGGCAATTCTCTCTGCCGATCAGATCCTGATCGGGCCCGGCAGCCTTTTCACGTCGGTGCTCGCAGCGCTGGCCGTGCCGGGAATGGCCGGGGCGATGCGAACGGCACCCGGACACATCGTCTTCATCGCCAATCTGGTCACCCAGGATGGGGAAACCCTCGGAATGACGTGCGCCGACCACATCGACGCCCTTCACCGGGTTGGAGGGGTCCGGGTCGCCGGTACCATCGTGGCGCACCGAGGGGAAATCCGCATGGAAGGACCGATTGAACAGATTCGCGTTGACAAGGCCGAACTGGCATCCATGGGCTGGGACGTCGTCGAGGCCGACCTCGTGGACGAGTCCGCGGACTGGCCACAACACGATCCCATCCGGCTGGGTCAAACTCTGGCCCAGCTCAAGAATTGAACAGGACGGTGAGGGGAGCCATGGGCAAGTATCTGACACTGGATGACGTTGACGTAGCGGGCCGGCGGGTTTTGGTCCGGGCCGACCTCAACGTCCCGATCTCGAACGGTGTGGTTGCGGACGATTTTCGGATTCGGGCGAGCCTCCCCACCTTTTCTCGCCTTCGCGAGGCTGGTGCCACGGTGGTGGTGTGCAGCCACCTCGGGCGCCCCAAGGACCGCGAGCCCGAATTCGGGATGGATCCGGTGGCCGTCCGTCTCGCCGAGGTTGGTGGTTTCCCCGTGCGGAAGCTCGACGCAGTCGTCGGTGACGATGTGGAGGCTGCCGTAGCGGCTGCCGGTCCCGGCGATGTGCTGCTGCTCGAGAACACCAGGTTCGAGCCGGGGGAGAAGAAGAACGATCCGGCCCTGGCGACGGCTCTGGCCGGGCTGGCCGACGTCTTCGTGCTCGATGCGTTCGGTTCGGCCCACCGGGCTCATGCTTCGACGGTGGGTATCGCCGACCATGTGGTTTCGGTTGCCGGTCCGCTGCTCGTTCAGGAGGTCGAGGCGCTCGGTGTGCTGCTCGTCGACCCCCCCCATCCATTCACCGTGGTGCTGGGTGGAGCCAAAGTGTCCGACAAGCTGGGCGTCATCAAGGCCTTGTTGCCGAAGGTCGACCTGATGCTGATCGGAGGCGGCATGTGCTTCACCCTGCTGCGTTCCGAGGGTTATGAGATCGGGTCGTCGCTGTTCGAAGAGGACCGTCTCGACGAGGTCAGGGAGGTCCTCGGATCCGAGACCGGCGATCGTATCCGGCTTCCCGACGATTTCATCGTTGCGGACCAGTTCGCAGCCGAGGCGGAGTACGCGGTGGTGGATCGCAACCTCATCCCGGAAGAGTGGATGGGTCTCGATATCGGTCCCGAAACCGCTGAGGTCTTCGCAGGGGCCATTCGCGGGTCCGGAGCCGTCTTCTGGAACGGTCCGATGGGTGTGTTCGAGTGGGAGCACTTCCGGAACGGAACCGAGGTGGTGGCGCGAGCTCTGACCGACCATCCAGGCTTCACGGTGGTCGGCGGGGGCGATTCGGTAGCGGCGCTGCGCTTGTTGGGCTTGGAAGGGGCGGTTTCTCACCTGTCGACCGGCGGTGGGGCAGGGCTAGAGATGTTGGAAGGCAAGACGCTGCCGGGATTGACGGCGTTGGAAAGGTGGGTGAGCTAGCTACCGGACCGGTGGCGCGCCCGGCCCCCAGAGACGCTCGAGTCAACCCGATTACTGGGCCAGATCGGTGATCTCGACGATGTCGACGGGTTGCTGAGTCGGGGGACCGACGTGGAAGTATCGGCCGGGCAGGCTTCCCAGGTTCTGGTCGAACAGACAGTCGATAGTGAATCGGAGGCTGTTGACCACGTCGAGGTCCGGTGCCGTGGGATTCCGGCAGCCGGCCGGCAGCCGATAAGCGGACAGGATCGCCGTGTTCTCGTCGACGTATTCGGGGTTCCACGCTTCGGGTGGAATGGCGAACTGATCGTGCAGAGCAATGCCGTGGTCGCTGGTCAGCCACACAACCGTGTCGGGGTCCGACCGATCAATGGTCTCGATCAACTCTTGAACACGGTGGTTTACGCACCGCAGCTGGTCGAGGTACGGGTCGGATGCGAGCGCGATCCGCCACTCCGCGGGGTTTGGATTTTCCCAGCGGTTGCATTGGGCGTCGAGAAGGAATGGCGGGTGGGGGACGCCGATGTGTGCGTATACGAGCCGGGGGGAGCTCGACGGGCTCGCCGCCAGATCCAGCAATGTATCGAACTGCTGCAGGGCATAATCCGCCGAGTCCGTCCATGATCCGATGCTGGTGAGTTCGGCGAAGATGGTGAATTCGGTGAGCCATTGAGCGGTCTTGCCAATGGTCCAATAGGGGAAGCAAACGTCTACGGACGTCCCGCAGGCCGATATGCCCCAGGGGCTCTCCACGTAGACGAGTTCATACCCGGCCGATTTGAACAAGTCGACGGCCGGTCCGTCGCCCCGAAGAAGTCCGCGCACCGTCGACATGTCGGTGTTGCCCGGAGGGCCGGCTTCGACGAAATATCCCATTCCGAGCAGCGAAGCAAGCGAAGCGTAGGTTGAGTCGTAATTGGACCGTGCGTTCTCCTGGACGGTGAAATCGCGGTCTTTCAGAAAACCGAGGAATTCGGAGTTGTCAAAACCCAGCTCTTCCGCAAGGACATCTGCACGGGCGTACGCATCCACGACGATGACGAAGACATCCGGAACGGAAGCCGCAGGAGAAGGCGTTCCCTCGAGATCCGGAGCTCGTGCGGCATCTATCACGGCGGGCCGCTGTACGACCAGCGCCAACTGGGACCCTGCAATGGCGAGACCGGCCAGGAACAGCAATACGTGGAAAGGCGTCTCGCCGGATAGCCGGACTGCCAGGACGATGAGGCCGGCGGCCAGGGCTACGGGTAGGACGGCGTGGCCGAGGAACTCGCCGACGAAACGAGCCGCGAACTCGCCGGCAGTGTTGAAGGATGGCCAGTTGAAGAGACAGAGCATCAGAACACTGGCAACTCCGAATACCCATGGGCGTCCCCGATGAGACCACCTGAAAAGGGAGGCGCTGATCAGTGCGGCAACAACGGAGGTGATGGTGAGGGCATAGAGGAAGCGGCGCAGCTCGAACGACTCGTACGGGCTGAACACATTGAGCCGTAGCGCCGGGCTAACGGTCAGGAGCACCAGTGACGCTCGTCCGAGAAGGCCGGTGGTTTTCATGTTTCCCCTGGGGATCCTTGTTCGCTCGTGCGCGCTTGTCACGGTCTGCCCATCGATGGCGAGTCCCGGGCTCAGTCTGTGAATATCGGCATCCGGTGAGGGCCGCCTGAGGGCAGTCTGCGCCCTTGCCTTCCTTCCGGGATGGCCGGCCAGGCACCGGGCTCATGGTCTCCCCGGTGATTGATCGCAGTCACAGGCCGCTACCCTGACGGGCAGACACCCGGGAGAGTTTATGGCAAGGAAGAGCCTCATCGTTGGCAACTGGAAGATGAACAGCAACCATCTGGAAGCGATCCAGATGGTGCAGAAACTGCACTACCGGCTCGATCTGGACGATTACGAGCGGGTCGACGTGGGGGTGGCCCCTCCGTTCACGTCGCTCCGGTCCATTCAAACGGTGATCGAAGCCGACCACATGCGGATCAAGCTGGCCGCCCAGAACACCTACTTCGAAGAGAAGGGTGCGTATACCGGGGAGATCGCGCCGGGCATGCTCGCCAAGATGGCCGTCGACCTGGTCATCGTCGGCCACTCGGAACGACGCCAGATCTTCGGGGAAACGGACGATTGGGTGAACCGCAAGGCAAAGGCGGTCTTCGCTCATGAGATGACCCCGATCGTTTGTGTGGGTGAGACTCTGGAGGAACGGGAAGCAGGCAGCGCCTTTGAACGGGTCGGATCACAGGTTCAGTTGAGCCTGGCCGGGCTGTCTGCAGAACAGATCGGATCCGTCGTTGTTGCGTACGAGCCGATCTGGGCGATCGGAACGGGGCGTACAGCCGATCCGGCCGATGCCCAGGAGATGATCGAGTTCATCCGCGGCGAGCTGAGCAAACAGTGGGGCGGGGTTGCAGACGACACTCGCATTCTCTACGGCGGATCGGTGAACCCGGGCAATATCGGGGCGATCATGGCCAAGAAAGACATCGACGGTGGCCTGGTCGGCGGAGCGTCGCTCGACCCCGACACGTTCGCTTCCGTCGTCCGCTACTGGATCTGAGTTGTCAATGAGAGACGAGACATGAAGGACGTCCTATGACCTACACACTGGTGCTGCTGCGGCACGGGGAGAGTGTCTGGAACAAAGCGAACCTGTTCACGGGTTGGACCGACGTGCCCCTTTCTCCCAAGGGGGTAGAGGAAGCCAAAGCAGCCGGACGGCTCCTGCAGGAGGAGGGCTACACCTTCGACGTGGTGCACACGTCGCTGCAGATCCGCGCAATTCACACGGCCAATCTGGCCCTCGACGAGATGGCGCTGGCCTGGCTGCCGGTGACCCGGCACTGGCGCCTCAACGAGCGCCACTACGGGGCACTCCAGGGGTTGAACAAGAAAGAGACTGCCGACAAATACGGCAAAGAGCAGGTCTTCGAGTGGCGCCGCAGCTACGACACGCCGCCCCCGGCCCTCGACGTAGACGACGAGCGACACCCCCGCCACGACCGACGATACGCCGGGCTGGCTCCGGACGTGCTCCCGGCGACGGAGTGCCTCAAGGATGTTGTTGCCCGCATGC
>CAVPPF010000003.1:0-227860 GCA_963707435.1 uncultured Actinomycetota bacterium
CGTTTCCGTGAGTACCGCAGGGTCCCAGAGGCGGATATTTCTATGGTCGGCTGGTTCGCCTCGATTGCGTCGAAGTCGAGCGCTGAGGATGCGGCCAACTGCCGGACCTCGATTTTGTCGAGCCCGTAGGACATGCGCGTGAAGTTGATCGCATTGTCGATGTACGGCTGCTCTTTGTTGAGTTCGTCCGGCACGACGCTGAAACGCTGCACGGCAGCCGGAATGATCCCGGCGACGATGATCGACATGACCAACCAGCCGCCGACCGCTACGATGGGAAGGTCCATTCGCGGCCGCCGCGTTCACAGCAGCAGCGCCGCCGCGAAGAGCGAGATCAAGGCCAGCAGGGTCAAGGCCGGAAGCTGCGCCTTCACGTCCGTGTAGCTCGCCCCGAACACCACGCCCCGGGTCGAATACAGGAGGTCAAGGAGTCAAGCCGGTAGTCCGCTGCCTTGAGGAGCGCCAGGCCGGCCACCAGTACCGAGAGGTGGGCTTTGACGCCGGGGCTCACTTCGGCGCCCGGCCCTGCCGGAGCCGGATCCCGCCGTTGAGATAGTGCAGAGCGGCAACCAGGATCGTCGTCAGGACCAGCAACTGGAACGCCCACGAGTACAGATCCCGCAAGAGCGGAAGCTGGAACACGTAGAACGAGATATCGCGACCGAACACCGGATCGGTGGCGCCAAAGGGGGCGCTGTTGAGGAACAGCAGGATGTTCTCCCACCACACGGCCGTTCCGAGGCCGACGAGAATTCCGAACAGTGCGGCCAGGGCCAGCCTGACCCTCCGAATTCTGGGCTCCACCCACTCCTGGAAGCGCTCGACGATCTCCTCTTCAGGGCTCGCTTCGATCAACTGGAAGCGAGGCGAGATCCGGTCGATGAAAACCAGGTTCACCCACAGAAGCAAGAACGCAACGATCGAAGCCGCCACGACCGGAGCTACCCGGGACAGGAGGAGCGTCGACCAGACCGAACTCAGGTCAATGGACTGGAACCAGAGGAAGTCGGTCCAGAAGGTGGCCAATCCCCGCAGGGTGAGGAGCACAATGACCACGATGACGATGGCGATGGTGAGCCCACGCCGGTTGGTCCTGGGACGGAAAGCAGCAGGTTCGCGCCCTGATCATCGGATCATTCTATGGGCAGTCTTCCGCTTAACCGATTCGCGAGGTGCGGTTTGATCGGCCAACGTCCTGTGCATCAGCAGCAGTTCAGGCCGGCAGGAGCGTGCAGCCGCAATCGTTGTGGGCGGGCGGCTCCGTGACCGAGTCCTCGAAAGCCGCCCCGAGGGCGACGGCTCCCGCTTCGACGGCCTGCCGGCAGACCTACAACCGCGTCCCGCCACCAGCCAGCGCGTTCGCTAGCCCGGCCGCGCCGAAACCATCGATCAGACCGCGGTGGTACGACCGCTGACGCCATGTCGGCACCCGTCGCTCCGCCTCATCCGTTCGCCATGATCGATATACCCGGGACAGACTGGCAGCTGCCTGGCGCGGACCGCGACCATCTCGATGCGATTCGACGAGAGCCTCGAAAACAGCTCCCGCGAGCGCTTCGGCGAACCAGCCGGCAGGACTCGGCCGGGTCACCCGGCCCGGGCCCGCCGGGAACGAGTCGGTTTCTGTGAGCTTCGGCAGCCGCCCTCCAGCCACACGCGTAGCTCTCGGAGAGCAACTCACCGACGACATCGACCAGCCGGTCCGAAAGCGTCGAGGCGGCCGGTTCCCAATCGCCATCCTCGAGCCGGAGCTCCTCCAGGGCGATGTTCTGAGCTTCGGTCAGCTCGCGTTTGACTCTCGTGGAGAACCCGATTCGTGACGGGAAGCAGCAAGCGATCGCGAAGGTCGAATGGATCCGCCACTCCCGCAGGATGGGATGCGGGCCGATCGGCAACAGCTGGTCCGGACGTTTCCTCAACCGGGGCATCGGCATCGAGAGTGTCCCGGCATCGAGGGAGGCCGCGGGTACCGCTGGCGTTACCTCTTCGACGCGCCGCAGGCGAGCAAAGAGATCATCGATTTCATTGACGGGAGGGCCTGGAATGCCCACAGCCGGGATCTCGGCTTCAGGGGAGACTTGCACCGGCTCGGCAACGTCGGCGGCCGGAGCAATTGCGGCGGGTACTTCGGGTGCCTCTGCCGGGGTTTCGGATACGGATTCCTCCACCGGCGTTGCGGACACGGGTTCCTCCACCGGCGTTGCGGACACGGGTTCCGGGGACTGCTCCTCGGGAGCCTCGGGTTTGGTGGACGGCCGGTCCGCTTCGGCAACCGGAGTCCGCAACCGGGCCACTTCAGCGGCCATGGCGTCCGCGTCGACAGGTTCGAGGGGTGGGTCGACAATGCGTTTCGGGGGACGCACGATCTTGACCACCTCATGACCCTCGGACCAAACGGTCTTTTCTTCGTCCTTCCCGGCTTCACGATTGGAACCCGTGAGTAGCTTGACGGTCGACGATTCCACTTCCGCCGGGCTGGGCCCGGCGAGTGCCTCACGGCGCTTCTCGATCTCTCCCTCGAGGTTGCTGATCGTCTGGCGGGCAGATTCGAGTTCCTCGAGCATCTCGGTGCGCCGGGTTTCGAGCGATTCGGCACGTTCTTCGGCAGCGGTGACCTTTCGGCCGGCAGACAGGATGAGCTCGTCGGCCCGGGAGCGGGCATCCATCAGCACCCGCTCTGCCTCCAGCTTGGCCGCCCGCACCGTCTCTTCTGACTCCCTGCGGACGGCGTTCTGCCGGTGGTGCGCCTCCCGCTCGGCCTCGCTCGTGATGACCAGAGCGTCCCGCTCGGCCGCCTGCAGGATGGCGGCAGCTTCCTTGGCGCTGTCCTGGAGGAGTTTGTCGGAGGCCATCCAGGCGTCCGATCGCAACGCGGTCGACGCTTTCTGAGCTTCTTCCAGGAGGTTCTCGGCGTCGGAGGCGGCCCGTTTCCTCATTCCCTCGGCTGTTTCTCGCGCATCTTGCAGAATGCGGCCGACGTCCTTGCTGATCAGATCGAATTCAGCGCTGAGATCCCGATTCCCCAGCTCGAGCAGCCGGCCGTGCAGGGCGTCGCTTCTGGCCTGGAGCTCGCGGACCATGCCGGCCACCTCTTCGAGAAAGGCGCCGACTTCGTCGGGGCGGTAACCCCGAAGACGTTGCGTGAAGGTCTTCTCCGCGATCGCGTCGGGCGAGAACGGTTCTGCCATTGCTGAAACGATAACCCGCAGGGCAAGGATTCTCGGGGTTTCCTCCTTGCGGTCTCCCGTCCCGAGCGCAAGCCCGGACTCGTGACTCGTGGGCCCGCTCCGTGTGCCTACGCGGCGTTCTGCAAGGTGGCGAGAAAGGCCAGCGCTTCGTCGATGGTCGCCACCGGAATGATCTCGGCCCCTTCGATGTCCGCCGTGAGCGCCTCTTCGTAGTTGGCCTCGGGAACGAGGATGTACTGGGCGCCGGACAGCGTGGCTCCGACGACCTTCTGTCGCACCCCGCCGATGGGGCCTACGTCTCCGTTGGTCGAGATGGTCCCGGTCCCGGCGATGCGGAACCCACCGGTGATGTCGTTCTCGGTCAATACGTCGATGATGGCCAGGGTGTACATCATCCCGGCTGATGGTCCGCCGATGTTGGCGGAATCGATTTCGATGTCGACCGGAAACATATAGCGGGGATTGTGGGTTGCGGGGCCGAACCCGACCATCGGCTGGCCTGCGTTCTGGGTGTGTTCGATGAGCGTGACCGGCACGTCGATGGTTTCCTCTCCTCGCACCACCGTGAGCGTGATCGTTTCACCAATGGCGAACCGGCTGATCTCGGCGAGAGCATCGGTAGCGATGAAGATCGGGTTTCCGTTGATTGCCGTGATGATGTCACCGGACTGCAAAGCGCCGTCCGCGGGGGTACCTTCGATGACCGCAACGACTTCAACACCGTCACCCTCGACGGCTACGTCGTAGCCGAGCCGGTCGAGCGCAACGGAGATTGCCGCCACCTTTGATTCGTCCATGCGTTCCCGACTCTGGCGCTGGTACTCCTCCTGGGTAACGTCGATGGGCCGCACTGCGATCCGTTCCAGGACGTCAACCTGGGGATCGGCCACCGCCGCCAGGAGCTCGTACACGTTGAGGTCTTGCTGCGAGACCGTCAGCATGTACAGATCACCTTCGACCGGGTACGACTCGGCCCCGGTCACGGTGATCAAGTCGACGACTTCCGGCGTCGGACCCGGAGACCACGCCAGGTAGGGAAGCTCGATGTTCCACAACACCACCGAGACGATGGCGAGCGCCATCAGCATGCTGCCGACCACGAACGGCCAGCGGGGCAGGGGCTGCTCCGGCGTCACATCTGTTTGGATGGTTGAGGGGTCGTCCTGCACTCGGCCTCACAAGGATTCTGATCCGATGTTATCGACCGCTGCGGGGTACTCAGGGGAAGTGCAGCACCGGGATATCGACCAGCTCGGCCCGAACGACGATGCGCTGTCGAGCCGAGCCTTTCGGATGGCAGGCAAACAGTGTCAGAGTCGGGACGTCGGTCTGCTCGACGATCCACATGTCCGAGGGTGTGACGATCACGGTTTCGGTGACCCGGTACTCGGCGACCCTCCCGTCGAACCCTGCCACGGTGACCAGATCGCCGGGCCGTACCAGGTCGAGGTCACGAAACGGAGCCGTTTTCGTGGTGCGGTGGCCCGCCAGAACCATGTTGCCGTACCCTCCTGCCTCCGCCGTACCGGCCCAATGGGAAACGCCACGATCGATGACAGAAAGGTCGACACCCTCCCGTATGGTCTCCACGAGTCCGAGGGCCGGTATCTCGAGCCGGCCGATCGTGACGCCCAGTTGCTGCGTCGGTGCTTCGACGTGAGCCCGGGTCGGAAGGCGCAGCGCACCGGCCGCGGTGGGAGGCGGGGGAGCCACCCCGACGACAGCGATGATGACGGCCAGAACCAGTGCTTGCACACAGAGGGTATCGGCACAGGGGTTCGGACGCCTTTACCCGGTTCTCAGCATCTCCGCTATCTCGTCGAGTAGTAGTTGCCGAGCGGCAGCATCCCGAAAACGGAATCGGCCGGAGCAGCAGGTCGAGCAACCACATCGGCCACGATGGGAACGCCGTCGTCATCAAACCGGGCCGGGCCCGCTCCGAAGCCGAAGTCCGTCGCACCGATCCGATCTCGGGCCGCAGACACGCCGGCCCGGGTCAGGTCTCCCCCGGCGAGCGCCTCTTCGAGGATCACGTGGAGGGTGGCTGCCTGCGTATATCCGTAGAACAACCACGGGTCGACGGACATAGCCTCCGGAGAGCCGTACCGGGTGACGTTGTCCCGAAGCAGCTTCATCCCCGGCGCGTCGCCCTCGAACGGTGGCAGGGACCCGATGACGAAGACGGCGTCGAGTCGTTGCAGCCCGGCCGCTTCGCCGGCTTCGGCTCCCAGAACGGCCGGGAGCGAAGCATCGTACGACTGGGAAGCCACCAGCAGGGTGGGGCGGTACTCGATGAGTTCGAGGGTCGCAACCATCTGCAGGAACGCCTGGGAACTGGAACACACGAAGAGCGTTTGCACGCCCGCCTGTTGCATTGCCGTCAATGGTTCCGAGAACTCCGTCGCCGTGGCCGGGTAGCCAGCCGCTACCGCCTGGCCGGGTGCGTCCCGTTCCGTTGCCTGCTGGAATCCGGTGAGGCAATCTTCCCCGAACACGCCTTCCTGGTGGATCAACCCCAGCGGTGGAGCGGTGGCCACAATGGGCAACTCGGCTCGACCGGCGACGATGGCACCCGCAACCTGGTCGCGGTACGTCGGCATTGCCAGATTGAGGAGCACGTTCGGTGCAGCCGACCAGCTCGAGGCCTGCGAACCGGCCGCAATCAAGATCGGCTCGCTGCCCGTCTCGGCAACCAGCGCCGCGGTGATCGGGCTCCCCAGAACCGACGATACGGCGAGCGTGTCTGGCTCGTTTGCCGCCCACAGGGTTCGAGCCGTTGCTTCGTCATAGGCCGTGTCGAGAGGGGTCAGCCGAACCTGGTACGTCCCCCCGATCCCTCCGAGAGTGTCGTTCACGTAAGCCCAGTAGACCTCGTGGCCTTCCAGCGCCGCCCGGCCGAAGCTTTCCAGCGTTCCCGAGAGGGGCAGCAACGCGGCCAGCGTGATGGTGTCGTCGACAATCCCGGTACCGGTGAGAACGGCGGGTTCGGTCGTCGTCGTGGTGGCCGGTTCGGTGATCGATGTGGTCGTCGAATCGTCAGATTTGCCGGTACACGAAGCGAGGGCCAGAACCAGGGCGATTGCCCACACCAACGCAATCCTGTGTCTCATGCCGGCCGGCCGGTTGTAACCAACACCGGAGACCGGAGATCAATAAGATCACGAAACGATCTTCTGATTGGGGATATCACGTGCAGACCTACTCGCCTTCCGTCCTGTCGACTCGCATCTTGCCACGCCACGCCGTGATCACTGCGGCGCTGGTGGTCGGATTCGCCTTGCTGACGGCGCTGGCTGCCCAGGTCAGGATTCCTCTTCCCTTCACACCGGTGCCCGTGACCGGCCAGACATTGGCCGTGTTGCTGGCAGGTGCAGCGCTCGGCTCGCGAGCCGGAGCCGCCAGCCAGGGACTGTACATCCTGCTGGGCCTGGGCGGACTTCCTTTCTTTCAGGGTGGAAACGGCGGGTGGGAGTACGCAACGGGCCCCACGCTCGGCTATCTCATCGGTTTCGTCATCGCCGCGGCCGCCGTCGGCTATCTGGCGGAACGCAAACAGGACCGGACGATTGCCACGGCCCTCCCCGCCTTCCTGGCCGGAACGGCCGTCATCTACGTGTTTGGAGTGGCGGGACTCATGGTTTCCCTGCAGACCGACCTCACCGACGCTCTCGTCAAGGGCCTCGTTCCGTTCGTGATCGGCGACCTTCTCAAGGTCGCTCTCGCCGGGACGCTCCTGCCGGCCGCGTGGAAGCTGGCCGGCGAGCGCTGAGGTACGCTCCGGAGCATGCGGCGCGTGTTCCGGACAAGCCGGGTCTGGAAGGACTCGAAAAAGCATGGCCTGAGCGCTGGGAAGCCGACGGTACGTATCGTTTCGACCGAACGAAGCGCCGGGGCGAGATCTTCTCGATCGATACCCCACCACCGACCGTCTCGGGTTCGCTGCACGTCGGACACGTCTTTTCCTACACCCACACCGATACGATCGCTCGCTATCAACGCATGCGGGGCCGGGAGGTCTTCTACCCCATGGGCTGGGACGACAACGGGCTTCCCACCGAGCGCCGGGTCCAGAATCATTTCGGGGTTGACTGCGATCCGACCCTCGCCTACGACCCCGGATTCGAAGCCCCGGCCCGCCCGGCAGACCCTCCCATCTCCATCTCCCGGCGCAATTTCATCGAGGTCTGCAACCGGCTGACCACCGAGGACGAGCAGGCTTTCGAAGATCTCTGGCGAGCCCTCGGATTGTCGGTCGATTGGAAGCACACCTACACGACGATCGGCGAACCGGCGCGCCGGGCCGCCCAGCGGGCCTTCATCCACAACCTGGCCAGGGGCGAGGCGTACGCCCAGGACGCTCCGGTGCTGTGGGACGTCGACTTTGGAACGGCGGTGGCACAGGCAGAGCTCGAGGACCGCAGCCATCCGGGGGCCTACTACCGGATCGCGTTTCGACAACCCGATGGGACCAGGGTCTCGATCGACACGACACGCCCGGAGCTGATCCCCTCGTGTGTGGCGGTCGTCGCCCACCCGGACGACGACCGGTACCACCCGCTGATCGGGACCACGCTGGTGACCCCGCTATTCGGAGTTGAGGTTCCGGTTGTGACGAGCGAGCTTGCCGACCCGGACAAGGGCACCGGAATCGCGATGATCTGCACGTTCGGAGATACCACCGACGTCACCTGGTGGCGCGAGTTCGACCTGCCTACCCGGGCGATCATCGGCCACGACGGCCGTTTCCAGGACGAACTGCCTTCCTGGCTGACCGGAGCAACCGCCCGCTCCGCCTATGCCTCGCTGGCCGGGCTGACCGCCGAAGCCGCTCGCACCACCATCCGGGCCCTCCTCGGCGAGTCGGGCGATCTCGAGGGCGAACCGCGCCACATCAGCCATCCGGTCAAGTTCTATGAAAAGGGCGAGCGTCCGCTAGAGATCGTTGCCAGCCGCCAGTGGTACATCCGCAACGGGGGCCGCGACGAGGCGCTGCGGGGCCGGCTGCTGGAACGGGGTCGGGAGCTGGACTGGGTGCCCGGGTCGATGCGGGTCCGGTACGAGCATTGGGTTGGAGGTTTGACCGGTGATTGGCTGATCAGCCGGCAGCGTTTCTACGGGGTCCCGATCCCCGTCTGGTACCCCGTCCGACCGGATGGAACCGTGGACCACGACCACCCCATCACCCCCGATGAGTCGGCACTACCAGTCGATCCGTCCGCACAACCGCCGCCGGGCTTCACCGAAGACCAGCGCGGACACCCGGACGGATTCATCGGGGATCCCGACGTGATGGACACGTGGGCAACCTCCTCGCTCACCCCGCAGATCGCCTGCGGCTGGAAAGACGACCCCGACCTGTTCGCCAGGACCTTCCCGATGGATCTGCGGCCGCAGGCGCACGAGATCATCCGCACCTGGCTGTTCGCCACCGTGGCTCGCGCGCACCTCGAGCACGATCTCCTCCCCTGGCGCACCGCGGCCATCTCGGGATGGATTCTCGATCCGGACCGCAAGAAGATGTCGAAGTCCAAAGGGAATGTGGTCACCCCCATGGCGTTGTTGCATCGTTTTGGACCCGACGCCCTTCGCTACTGGGCCGCCCGGGGCCGGCCGGGCGCCGACACAGCCTTCGATGAGGGGCAGATCAAGATTGGGCGACGTCTGGCGACCAAAATCCTCAACGTGTCGCGGTTCGTCCTGAACCTGGGTGAAAACGTTGCCCCGGACGAGATCATCGAGCCGGTCGACCGATCACTGATCGCCGAATTGGTGTCGCTCGTCGACGACTGCACCAGAGCTTTCGATGCCTTCGACTACACCCGGGCACTGGACCGGACCGAATCAAGCTTCTGGAAATGGACGGACGACTACCTGGAGCTGGTCAAGAGTCGCGCCTACGGAGAAGGCCCTCCTGCAGCATCCGCCCAGGCGACCCTGCAGCTTTCACTGTCTGTCTACCTGCGCCTGCTCGCCCCGTTTCTGCCGTTTGTGACGGAAGAAGTCTGGTCGTGGTGGCAGTCCGGCTCGATCCATCGCTCCACGGGCCGGCCATCGCGGCCGAGCTGGCCCCCCATGCCGGTGATCCGGAGGTCCTCGCAGCAGTGGCAACCGTGCTCACCCAGGTGCGCAAAGCGAAGTCGGAGGCACAGGTGTCGATGCGGACCCCGGTGGTCCTGGTGACCGTCGACGACACCGCCCCGCGCTCGAGAAGCTCCGCGCCGGTCTTGTCGATCTCCGGGAAGCCGCCAAAGCAAGAGCGGTTGAACTCACCGAAGCCGACACCCCGTCCGTAGCAGCAGCCCTGGAAGCGGCCTGAGCCGGTTTCGTGGATGAGTTCCGGCCCTTGCCCACCGCTTGGCAACGGTTGCCCGTAGGGAATCGCCGGGGTGATCCTGGGCGGAAAGCCTCCGAAAGACCCTGTCGTCACTGTGGCCGGTTGTGGTCTCTTATGAAGTGAGAGCCGAAATGGGAGGGCTCGTGGCTACCCGTACCGATCAGGACCGGTTCACGGGTTTTGTGCAGGAGGCTCAGCCCCGGTTGCTGCTGGCATTGACCGCCGCCTACGGACCGGAGGCGGGTCACGAGGCAACGGCTGAAGCGTTGTCGTACGGGTGGCGTCATTGGGATCGGGTCGTGGAGATGGAGAACCCGGTCGGGTTTCTGTTTCGGGTTGGTCAGAGCCGGGCCCGCCGCTATTTCACTTGGTGGAACCGACGGCCCTGCCCGACAATCGAACCGGGTGGGGACCCCGAACCGTGGATTGAACCGGGCCTCCCGGCCGCTCTGGGAAGCTTGTCGAGACGGCAACGGGTGGCGGTAGTGCTTGTCGCTGGGTTCGGGTGGACCCAGCGCGAGGTAGCCGACCTTCTCGGAGTTTCCCGAACGACGGTGGAACAGCATCTCTCCCGGGGTTTGGCGGCACTCCGGGAGGAATTGAAGGTGGCGACATGATCGATCTAGAGAGGCAGATCCACGACTATTACAGGCAGATCACAATTCCGGTCACCACCGACGAGTACACCAGGATGGCGACCGGCGTTCCGGTCGTACAACGAAGAAGCCGGGCTTGGGTACTGGCAGCGGCGTTCGTGGTCGTGCTCATCGGCGTCGGGATCTTGGTGCTGATGGCGGGAGAGAGCAATCCGTCGTTCGTCGACCAACCCGAAACGTCCGCTGCCGATCCAACGACAACTGCACCCGCCCCGGCGGTTTCGACGGCGGTGGCAACAACACCCACCCCGGTCACTCCGACAACGACACCGGCCGATCAGCAGGGCACGATCCTGGCCACGATGAAGGCGAAGCCGCTCCCTCCCCAAGCGACCTGCCCGCCGGGAAGCGACCCGGATACCCCCGGCCCTATCGACCAGCGGCGTCCCGACAACGTCGACGGAGCTCAGGCCTTCGACCGCCACGCCGGCCGGATCATCGTTCTGGCCAACGACGAGCAGCGGAGGCCACGAACCTGGACCTTCGACGTCTGCGGCAACACCTGGCAGCGGATGGACCCTCCCGAAGAGCCGGGGTGGGACGACCCGGCCACGCTCGTCTACGACGCCGACTCCGACCGGACCATCGTGTTCGCCCGCAACCGCGTCTGGAGCTACGACCTCTTCGCCGACCGCTGGACGAAGGAGGGTGAATTGCCAGGCTCGATGAATTTCATCGCGGGGTGGGGATACGGGGACAGGACGGCGGCCGTCTACCACCATCCGTCGGGCCTGGTCATCGTCTACGACCGTGACTCGATGTGGGCCTACGACGTCGAGACCGACACCTGGACAGAGATCCCTCAGACGCCCGATCCCTCGCGGCCGGCCGACTCCGGTTTGCCCGATGGTGTCACGGCCGTCGCGTACGACCGTGACCGCAACCTGCTGCTCGCCGCGGTCGCTGTTCCGGATGGATTCCTCGACGACACCGGCCTGCGATCTGAATCCCAGTACAGGTCGTGGCTGGCGGACGCCGTGCTCGAGATCTGGGCGTTCGATCCGGCTACGGGCTCCTGGCGTCTGGCGCCCTCGCAGGTTCCCGCCGGCGTCCTGTGGTCACGGGACGGCTGGTTCTATGGACCGGTCAGCCGGGTGGCGTTCGATGAGGCGAGTGGCGTGGCGGTGTACATGTCCGCGGACGGGTGGGTGGAGGCCTACGACGGCCGGCGGAGCTGGCGGGCGTTCTCCGCCGACGGGTCGATGGGCGATGGGACGGATGTCAGATGCGACAGCGTGGACCCGGTCTACGACCCGCTCCACGGCCGGATCGTCTGCCAGGTCTACGGGGGTGGCGTCTCGGCTTTCGCTACGGCTACCGGCCAGTGGACCTGGCTGCTCAAGCCGGAGCGATAGAACCTCTTGAGAGGTAAACAGCGATGACCGGGCGAAGGAGGGAACGAAGTCGGGCCGACCCTGGCGACCACCGACCAGGGCGAGCTGATGGTCGAAAGGAGAGGCCATGAGGTTGGCTCGGAGAAGAACGGTAACGGCTGCCGTGTTGGTCGGTACCTTGGTGGCGGCGTGCGGGTCGTCCTCTTCCGATGCGGGCCAGTTCCCCGCCGGCGAACCGGTCGATCTCGTCTACATCTCCGACTCGGGTGGCTGGGAGGTGGCCGAGAGGTACGTTGAGCTGGCAGCCGAAGCGCTGGACCGCGAGGTCCGCTTCCACGACCAGCGCATTGGCGGCCTGTCCATGAGCACGGTTCCTTCCATGGTTCGAGGGAGCCTGGCCGGCCAGGTGGCCGAGGCTGAGATCATCGTGCTGTACGCCCACCCGGGAGGCCTGGAGTACAACCTGCCACAACCCAACATGCTGACCTGTTTCGAGGCGCTCGACGCGCTCGAGAATTCGACCTCAACGCCGGAGTGGGAGCCGCCGGTCGTCGCGACGGTCGAGGACTGGCAGCCATATCGCGATGTCCTCGATGAGGTCTACGACGAGATCTGGAAGGCCCGCGAAGGGCGGCCCGTGGTTCTCGTAGCGCACGACATCTACAACGGGTTCGTGGCTCCTTGGCGAGAACTGGGGATCGAGCCGGAGTGCACCGCCAACTGGGAGGTCGAGATGCAAGTGATCCGGGCAGCAGCCGAAGAGAACGGAGCGCAGTTCGTGTCGCTCTTCGATGTCTTCAACGGACCGAAACACGATGAGGACCCGCGGGCAAAGGGATGGATGCAAGACGACGGCATGCACGCCAACGTCAAAGGAGGGTCCGTCGCCGCCGAAGCGCTGGCTGCTGTCGGGTTCGCGTTGAGCCAACCACCGGACTGAAGCCCTTTTTGCTGCCTCGCGGTGTCCACTACCGGCATCCCCCGGCGGGCGTGTGTCCCGCAGCAGAGCCGTGCCGCGTCGGCGAACGAGTCACCTCATGAAATCTCGAAGACGACCTTTCCCATCGCCTTGCGACCCGTGAGCGCTCCGAAGGCTTCGACATATCCATCGAGCGGGTAGAACAGCCGAAACCCGCGGCTGCAACACGCCCGATGCCACCATCGAGAACAGCTCGGCGAAGTTGGCCGCCGACGCCGCCGGATCCCGCTTGGTCCAGGCCCCCCAGAAGACCCCGGTGATCGACACACTCTTGAGCAGCGGGAGGTTGAGCGGGATCTCGGGGATCGAACCGGCAGCAAATCCGATGACGAGGAACCGTCCGTTCCAGGCCATGGATCGCAAGGCCTGCTCCGACAGATCACCGCCGACCGGGTCGTACACCACGTCGACACCCCGGCCGTTGGTCAACTCCTTGAGACGTTCCCGAAAGTCCTCGGTGAGGTAGTTGATCCCTCGTACCGGCACCCAGCCCGGCGGCGTACTCCAGTTTCTCGTCCGTCGAGGCCGCGGCGATAACCTCCGCTCCCATCGCCGCGCCGAGTTCGACCGCAGCACTTCCGACCCCGCCTGCGGCGCCCAGCACGAGCAACGATTCGCCGTGCCTGCAGCTCCGCTCGCTGCTTGAGCGCATAGAAGGAAGTGCCGTACGTGAGACCAAAACCGGCTGCTACCCGGTGCTCCATCGACGGCGGCTTGGGCATGACGCTGGACGCTTCCACGACCCACTTTTCGGCAAAGGCGCCCGAGACCCCCATGGCTACGACTTCGTCGCCGACCGCGAAACGCTCCACCCCCGCGCCGACGACCGACACCACCCCCGACGCCTCACCCCCCGGCACGAAGGGCAGGTCCGGCCGGAACTGATACCGGCCCTGGATGATGAGCGTGTCCGGAAAGTTGAGACCCGCTGCCCTCACATCGATCACGATCTCGCCGGGACCGGGCTGTGGATCCGGAAGTTCTTGGACCGACAGCCGGTCGGCCGGACCAAGCTCGGAACAAACGACGGCTCTCACGGTCGGGCTGCCCGATCGGCGGCTGCCTGCGCGGCGAACGCCTGGGTCTGCAACCCTCCGGAGTCGAACTGCACGCGGCCATCGCCTTTGGTGACCTCCGACCAGCGGGCCACGATGTTGTCCGGGGTCCGTTCCCCCGGCCGCAGATACAAGCCGGGAGTCTCCTCGATCGACACGGTGGCAAATCCCCCGCCGCCCGCCCCCAGGATGACCTTGGTTGGTGCGTCCTCATGCACCAGCGCCAGCAGACCGGGGCTGACGGCTTCGGGTGCGAACAGGGCTTGCGCTTCGGCAGGAAACAGTGCTTCGGTCATCCGGGTAGTGGCAGCCGGGGCCAGCGCATTGACGCGAATGTTGTACTTCTGGCCTTCGATCGCAAGCGTGTTCATGAGCCCCACCACCGCCATCTTGGCGGCACCGTAGTTGGCCTGCCCGAAGTTGCCCCACAACCCGCTCGATGACGAGGTCATCACGATCCGACCGTACTGCTGATCGCGCATCGTCGCCCACACGGCTTTGGTGCAATACACCGACCCCATCAGATGCACGTCGATCACGGTTCGGAAATCGGCGAGATCCATGTTGTGGAACGACTTGTCCCTCAGAATGCCTGCATTGTTGACGAGGATGTCCACACGCCCCCAGCGGTCCATGACCGCCGAAACCATCGATTGCACCTGATCGATATCCGAGACGTTCGCGCCGTTGGCCATCGCCTCGCCGCCTGCCGCCTCGATTTCCGCGACCACCGCTTCGGCAGCGGCCGACGATCCGCCGGTTCCGTCCACGGAGCCGCCGAGGTCGTTGACCACGACCCGGGCGCCGCGTTCGGCCAGCGCCAGCGCATGACACCGTCCCAATCCGGCGCCGGCGCCGGTCACGATGGCCACTCGTTCGTCGAAACTGATCATGCGGGTACCTCCGTTATGGCCAGCATCAGGGTCTCGGCAACCAATGCCGGCTTCTCGTTGTCCTTCATCTCGACCGTTACCTTCGTTTTGAAGAGCACCCGGCCCGAGCCTTTTCCGCTTGCGTCGGCCAGGAGGACTCGTGCCCGGACGGCACTGCCCACCTTGACCGGCTCGAGGAACCGGACCTTGTCGGTCCCGTAGTTGATGACCATCACCGTTCCCTCGGGCACGATTCCAATCTCGCTGGTCAGATACGGGATGAGGGATAGGGTGAGGAACCCGTGGGCGATGGTTGAGCCCCAGGGGGTTTGCCGGGCGGCCTCGGGATCGACGTGGATGAACTGGTGATCAAGCGTTGCATCGGCGAACGCATTGACGCGATCCTGATCGACGATGAGCCATTCGGATACGCCGAGTTCTTTCCCGACATATTCCGGTAGGCGGTCGATCGGTACGGTCTGCATGGTTGTCTCCTTCGCTGAGATCGTGGTGAGGCGGTTGTTGCGACGATTCATCCAACCCCTTGCAGGGAGGCCCGGCACATTCCCCGGAGCAGGTCCCGATGGTGCGAGGTGGCAATCAGCCCGCGCGAACCTTCCCGGGCGGCGGAACCAACGAGGCCGATCAAGCCCCGGGCTGCGGCCCGGGCCTCATCGAGACTCAACTCCGGGTGCAGTTTGATGACCACCTCCGCCCAGGCGTCGGTGTACCGGGCGTCGTTGCGCTCGGCGGCCCGCTGGTAGTACTCCGGCACATATCGAAGTTCCCTGACCAGCAGCATCAGCTCCGCTCCCCGATCGAGCGCCAGCGTCGTGTGGGCATCGATCAGCAGATCGAGGGCTGCACCCGGTTCGAGCCCGGCGCTGCGCTCGATCGCGTCACGCAACAGATCCCAGATCCGGTCGAAGACCGCCAGCAAGATGTCGTCCTTGGATGAGAAGTGGCGGTACAGCCCCGGTCCGGTGATTCCGGCGGCGGCGCCGATCTCATCCATGGACGTGGCATGGAACCCTTGCTCGTGGAACAGCCGGGTGGCTGCTTCGATGATCTGCTCCTGCCGCCGCCTCCCCCGGGCCGTCGGAGCGGCCCGGGATGCCTCACTCGACTCCAGTCCGTGGCCGCCGTTCTCCGCGGCACCCCGGCTTGGTGCGACGCTCACAATCCCAGAGCATCGGCGAGGAGAGCCCGCTGGTAGCGGGCGTCACCGAACATCAACGCGGTGCTCTTGGCGCGCTTGAAGTAGAGGTGAACGTCGTGCTCCCAGGTGAACCCGGTGCCGCCGAGAATCTGAATCGTTTCGCCTGCAGCCTGCACGTAGGCCTCCGAACACACGGACTTGGCCAGCGGCGCGGCAATGGCCATCTCGTCATCGTGGGCGGTGACCCGGGCTGCGTGATAGGCCGTCGACCGGGCGTGCTCCACGGCAACCAGCATGTCGGCACAACGGTGTTTGATCGCCTGAAACGAGCCAATGGCCCGTCCGAACTGGAACCTGGTCTTTCCGTGCTCGACCGCCGTCTCCAGGCACCATTGCGCTCCGCCGACCTGGTCGAGGGCCAGTGCCACCGCTGCCCGGCGCAGCATGCGTTCGACCAGGGGATCCCCGCCGCCGTCCATCCCGAGCACAGCTTCCGCACCGACCAGTACGCCCTCGAGCGTGACGGTGGCCTGCTTGGTGGTTGCGTCCAGAGTGGGCACGACCTCGGTGGTCACCCCCGGGTGGCCCGCCGGGACCAGGAAGAGGCTGACACCACTGCCGGTGCGGGCGGCCACCAGCAGCGTGTCGACACTGTGGCCGAAGATGACGTTGGTTTTGCGGCCCGTCAGTATCCACCCCCCGGCCGAGCGTTCTGCCGACGTCGTGATGTCCTCCGTGCCGATTCCGGTCGGACCCTCGGACAGGGCGACCGCAACGGTGTGTTCCCCTGCGGCGATCGCAGGCAGGTAGGCCTGTTTCTGCTCTTCGGTTCCGGCGGTCAGGATGGCATCGCCGGCCATCACCACGGTCGACAGGAAGGGGCCGGGGATCAGGGCCCGGCCGAGTTCTTCGAGCACGATGCTCATCTCGGCAAAGGTGTACCCGGCGCCACCGTACTCCTCGGGAATCGCAAGGCTGTGCCAGCCCAGCTCGGCGCCTGCCTGCCAGAGCTTCTTGTCGTAGCCCTCCTCCGTTTCGGCGATGGCCCGCACCGCTTCCTTCGGAACGCGATCGGAGAGGAACTGACGGGTCGTCTGACGCAGCATCTCCTGCGCCTCGTTCAGAGCGAAGTCGACGGTTTCTACCGTGTCAGCCACGGGGCACCTCCTTCCACGGCAGGTCCTTGTCGACGCGCGGCTCGCCCGGCAGCCCGAGCACCCGCTCTCCGACGATGTTCTTCATGATCTCGGACGTTCCGCCCTCGATCGAATTCGCCCGGGCCCGCAGGAAATTCCTCTGCGGGGTGCCGGCCGATTCGAACTCCGTGGGGCGATGCAGGACGTACCCGCCGGGGTAGAGCGTCCCGTCCCACCCCATCAACTCGACCGTGAAGGAAGTGATGGCCTTGTTGAGATCGGCCCACGCCAGCTTGCCCGTCGAACCTTCGGGTCCGGGAACGCCGGCTTTTCGCATCTGGTTGGCCCGCAGCGTGGTGAGACGGAGCGCTTCCCATCCTGCCCACAACCGGGTCAGCTCATCCCGGGCCGCCGGGTCGGTGTGGCCGTAATCCTTCCAGGCCTTGATCGCAGTCTCAATGGTCCCCGATCCACGAGGCAACGTTTTGCTGCCGATCGCCACCCGCTCGTTCATGAGCGTCGTCATCGCCGCCCGCCACCCCGCTCCGACTTCATCGATCCGGTACGCATCCGGCACATGGACGTCGGTGAAGAAGACTTCGTTGAATTCGGCTTCACCGGTGATCTGATACATCGGCCGAACGTCGACGCCGTCGGCCTTCATGTCGACGATGAAGTAGGTCATGCCCGCATGCTTCGGAACGTCCGGGTCGGTTCGTACGGGAAGCATGCCCCACTTGGCGATGTGAGCGAGCGTCGTCCAGACCTTCTGTCCGTTGATCACCCACATATCGCCGTCCCGGACCGCTTTGGTTGAGAGATTCGCGAGGTCGGATCCCGCTCCGGGCTCGGAGAAGAGCTGGCACCACATGTCTTCGGTGGTGAACATGGGACGCAGCCATTTCGCCTTTTGCTCGTCGGTACCGTGGGCGGCCAGGACGCCGGCGCCCATGCCGATGCCGAGGAGGTTCAGGTCGCGGTTCCACGTCGGTGCCCCGGCGTCCTCGATGGCCTGGTTCACGGCCGATTGGAACCTGGGACTGACCCCGATGCCACCGAAACCCTCCGGGAACTGGACCCAGGCGAGACCCAGGTCGTACTGCCTTCCCCAGAACTCCTTTGGATCCGTAATCGGGTCGTATCCGTCCAGCAACTGGTCGAGACGTTCGGCGACCATCGCTTCCGCCTGCTCGCCCTTGACCGTATCTGTCATCGGCATCCCCTCTTGTGTCGAGTGCGGTGATTACCGCTCCACAATAGTTAGTGATCATTCACTCATGCAAAGGGTTCGCCCGTGGCGGCATGCTTCCAGATCAAGCGGGGCTATGCGAGGAGGTGCACGAGGCAGCACACCCGACCATCAGTCAATATGTAAACGCTAGTTCACATCTTGGTCGGGCCGGAACGGCTAGCCGCGCAGATCGACCGAACCGTGTTTGGCCAGCTCGACCCTGGCCACGACATTGCGGTGCACTTCGTCGGCTCCGTCGTAGATGCGGCCGGCCCGTTCGTGGCGGTACCAGAATGCCAGCGGCGTGTAGTCGGTCATCCCCATGCCGCCGTGAACCTGCACTGCCCGGTCCAGCACCCGTTGCAGCACGTTGGCCACGAAGAACTTGATCGCGGAGATCTCGGCGCGGGCTGCCTTGTTGCCGCCCTCTTCGAGTCTCCGCGCCGCGTCGAGCACCATCAACCGGGCGGCGTTGGTCTCGGCCCGGCTGTCGGCGATCCAGTGCTGGACTACCTGGCGGGTGGCCAGCGGCCGACCGGGGGCCAGCTCGCGATCGATGGCGTACCGGCACATGAGCTCGATGGCCCGTTCGCAGATGCCGATCCACCGCATCGTGTGGTGGATGCGGCCCGGACCCAGCCGTTCCTGCGCCAGCACAAAACCGTCGCCTTCGCCTCCGATCCGGTTGGTGACCGGTACCCGGCAATCGTTGAACGAGACCTCCGAATGACTGGCCCAACCCGCCCCGGTATCGCCCATCACCGGGGTGTTGCGCACCCTCGTGAAGCCGGGGGTTCCCATCGGAACGATGATCTGGCTGGCCCGCCGGTATCGATCGGCTTCCGGGTTGGTGACGGCCATCACGATGGTGAACGCAGCGCCGTCCGCCGCGCTGGTGAACCACTTGTCACCGTTGATCACGTATTCATCGCCGTCGCGCACGGCGGTGGTCGACATCCAGGTCGGGTTCGATCCGGCATGACCCGGTTCGGTCATCGAGAACGAGCTGCGGATGTCACCGGCCACCAGGGGCTTGAGCCACATCTCTTTCTGCTCATCACTCCCGAAGCCCAACAGCAGTTCCATGTTGCCGACGTCGGGAGCCTGGGCGTTGCAGGCGTAGTGTCCGAGCGGAGTCCTGCCGAGTTCCTCGCTCAGATGGGCAAACTCCACGAGAGACATCCCGGCCCCGCCAACTTCCTTGGGAAGCGCCGGCGCCCACATGCCCATACCCTTGGCCAGCGTGCGAACTCGAGCGACTTCGGGCTCGAGTTCGTCATGGGATCCGATCAGGAAGAGCGATTCGAGCGGCACGACCTCTCGGACAACGAACTCCCGGGCGGTGGCCAAAAGATCGGCGAGCGGTGAGGAAAGCGTCATGGGGCGATGATAGGACCCGCAATCCGTCGCTGCGGTCCGCACGACAAGCCCTTCTCCCCAGATGGACACGCTTCCCCGGCAGCCAGAAGCCGAAACGAGGAAGGACCCCCCGGAGGGGGCCCTTCCTCGCTTGCTGGTCTGTGGGTGTCTATCCGGCGCAAGCCGCGCTGAACGCGTAATCCGTCGCCGTCTTGCCGACGAAGAAACCCGACGGACTGGTCGATTCGTCCTGGATCGTTTCGATACCCGTCGTGGAATCGGCGCTGTACTTGCCGATCACCGAAGTCCGCGGATACACGGCCGGGTCGTTCGGGTCACCGGCGAACGACCGGGTCGGCATCATGCCTTCGTAGTCGACTTCCGTGAGTCCAAACGCGGCGGTTTCGATCCCCAACCTGGTCAGGTCGCCGATCCCGTATGCCGCTTCAAGCGCCGCCTTGATGGCGTACTGGGACACCCAGCCGGCTGCGAAGAAGTCGTTGGCCGGGAACCCGGCCGCATCCACACTGGCTCGCAGTTTGGCGTGACCCTCCGAGTCGTAGTCCCAGCCACCCACGAAGGATGACTGGTAGAAGATCCCACTCTGGAAGGCCGGAGCTGCCGGGGAACCCAACAAAGCAACGTTCCAGCTCGGTCCGGCACCGATGAACAACGGCACGGTGGCACCCATTTGCTGGGCAGCCCCCCCGACGATGGCGGCAGTTTCATTGGGACCCGTCACCAGGAACACAACGTCGACAGGTTCGGAAACGATCTTGGTCACGGCTTCGGTCTGGGTCGGGTCACCGCCCGATGAGGCCGGGATGACCGGCTGCTCCCAGGCAACGGTGACTCCGTTGGCTTCGGCCGCGATCTTCACACCCGCGGCATAGTCCAATCCATAGTCATTCGGGATGAAGGCGATTCCTACCGTACCGAACTCGCGGCCGCCGGCCGGAATGGCCACGGTTGCCCAGTCGACGGCGTTCATTGCTTCAAAGCAGTAGCCGGTACCGAACTCGAGAATCCGGTCCTCGAAAGCCCAACCCGACCACCACGACATCGGCGCCGCGACCGTGTTGTCCCGTGCGTAGTCCGGCAGCACGGCCAGGGTTTGCGGCGTTCCCAACGACTGAGCGATCGCCGCGACGCTTTCGGCAATCTGCGCGTAGGAGGTCACCATGACGTCGTCTTTGTATCCGGTGTCCTTCTTCAGGTCCTCGGGCAGGGCCACGTCGTAGGCGCCGCCGATGCCACCCTCAGCATTGACCGTCGCCCAGAAGAGCGACTGGCCGCCGTACAGGGCCGGAGCCGCTCCGGCGAACGGCCCGGACTCATCGGTCAGCACGCCGAGGTAGATGCAGCCATGCTCCGGGTTCCCGCCCGGGCACGGCTCTTCGGTCACTCCCACGTCCGTCGCAATATCCATCATTCCTTCGGTGGTGGTGGTCTCGCCCGCCGTCGTCGTGGTTTCGGCAGCCGTGGTGGTTGTCTCCCCGGCCGTCGTCGTCGTTTCGGCGGGCTCGTTGCTGCAGGCGGCGGCAATCAACGCCAGCACGGCGAGCACCGCCAGCAGCTTGGTCCATTTCCTCATCTCATACCCTCCTCTATCCGTTGCTCATTTCAGGGCCGTTCAGTAGGAGAACGGCCACGCTTTCCAGTAGTTGCGGACACGAATCCAGATCCCGAACAAACCGAGCGGCTCGAAGATCAAGAACCCCACGATCAGCAGACCGAACACGACGCGCTCGAGTTGTGAGGTGCTGAGCAATCCTGTCGACGACACCTCGAAGAAGGGCAACGCGTTCCCGAGGGCGTCGATGATGCGCGGCAGGAGCGTCAGGAAGAGAGCCCCCATGATCGAACCGGCGATACTGGCGGCTCCTCCGATCACAACCATGGCGATGTAGGTGATCGACAACAGAAGGTTGAAGGACACTGCGTTGACGAAACCGGTAACCGTGAACAGGAGCGCACCCGCCACACCGGCATAGAACGAGGAGATGGCGAACGCCAGGATTTTGGTTCGGGTCAGATCGATGCCCATCACCTCGGCAGCAATGTCCCGGTCCCGAACGGCGGCAAAAGCGCGGCCGACCCGCGACCTGACCAGGTTCTTCGCAAAGAAGGCCGCCACGATCAAGACAACGAGCGCCACCCAGTAGATCTGCTGCTCCCGGGTAACCGCGACACTCCCGAAGCTGCCGTCGAGATCGAAGCGATAGCCGAGCAGCTTCAGTTGGGCGGGTTCGCGGCCCGTCGAGGATCCACCGGTGAGCGCATCCCACTCGCGAAAAATGTGCTCACCGAGGAACACGAGTCCCAGCGTCACCAGCGCCAGGTAGAGACCCCGGAGCCTGACGGCAATCGGGGCCACCAGGGCCCCCACGGCCGCCGCCACCAGGCCCGCGGCCGGGATCCAGATGAGCATGTCGAGCCCCAGACCCCACACCTCTTCGGTTCCTTCGCCCCCGAGCGCCGCCGCCGTGTAGGCACCGATCCCCAGGAAGAACGCATGTCCCAGCGATACCTGCCCGGCATATCCGGTGACCAGGTTCAGGCCGATTACCCCGATCGCGGCGATGAGCGCCTGCGCGAAGAGGATCATCCAATCACGCGGCAGCCCGAACGGGATGACAATGGCGACGAGCAGCAAGATCACCATCCACAGCCGCTGGGTGTTGTTGCGGAATATGGCTGCGTCGTTCTCGTAACGGGTGAAGAGGGCCGGCCGACCTCTCATACGCGCTCAACCTCCCGGGTCCCGAACAACCCGTAGGGACGCACCAGCAGCACGATCAGCATCACGACGTAGGGAACGACCTGGCTGAAGTTGAAGCCGAGGAAGCCCAGGTACTGCGACTGGTAGGTGGCGGTGTACGCCTCGGCCAGTCCGATGATCAGCCCGCCGAGAACCGCTCCACCGATGGAGTCGAGACCACCCACGACGATGGCCGGAAGTGCCTTCAGCGCAACGACCCAGGTGCTCTGGTTGAGTCCGCTCAGATCGGTTGAGGCAAACATCCCGGCCAGCGCGGCCATGGCCCCGGCCAGCACCCAGGCGAGCGCAAAGATGCGGCCGACGTTGATGCCCTGGGCGAGGGCGGTCTCCTGATCGAACGCGGTGGCTCGCATCGCCAGCCCGACCCTCGAATACCGGAAAAACGCGAAGATCGCCAGAACCACCACCACGGCGGTCACCACCATGGCTGCTCCGCGTTGCTGGACGATGACTCCGTCGATGTTCCAGGTGTTGAAACCCCACGGATCTCCCACCGTCCGGATGTTGAGGCCAATTGCGGTGGTGACGGGAGTGCGAATGGCGATGTCCAGCCCGATCGTGAGGATGGCGACCGCAAAGACGGGTTTTCCGATCATCGGACGGATGAACGTCCACTGTGCGATGAGACCGAGGAGAGCGGTAGCTGCCGCCCCGGCCAGCAACGCCAGGTAGAAGTTCCAACCGCGATCGATCGCGAAGTACGAGACCATGTAGGCGCCGAAGATCATCACTGCCGGATGGGCAAAGCTGAGGACCTGCATGGACTTGTAGATGATGACAAAACCGAGGGCCAGCAGGATGTAGATCGAGGCCAGCGACAGCCCCGCCACCGTGGCCTGGAGGAACTGTGTCACGAGTACATCCCCTCGATGAGGTCGGAGAACTGCTCCGCCAGGACCTTCCGCTTGATCTTCTGGGTGGCCGTGAGCTCACCCTGCTCGTGATCGAGCTCCTTGGGGAGCAGGACGAACTTCTTGATCTGCTCGACCCGGGCGAAATCCTCGTTGGCTTGATCGACCTGCTTGCGGATCAGCTCGATCACTTCCGGCTTCTCGCTCAAATCACGGTACGTGGTGAACGTGAGACCTCGCCGTTGCGCCCAATTGGAGACGACGTCCAGCTCGATCCCGATGAGAGCGCTGATGAACTTCCGGCGGTCACCGATCACCATGGCTTCCTTGATGAAGGGGGAAACCTTCAAGCGGTTCTCGAGCTCCGAAGGCGAGATGTTCTTGCCGCCGGCGGTGATGATGATGTCTTTCTTCCGGTCGACGATCTTCACGTGGGACCCGTCCCACTCGCCGACGTCGCCGGTATGGAGCCAGCCATCGGTGTCGATGGCCTCGGCGGTGGCTTCGGGGTTCTTGAAGTAGCCCTTGAAGACCCCGGGATGCCTGGTGAGGATCTCACCATCGTCGGCGATGCGAACCTCGCAGCCGTCGAGAGGCTCGCCGATGGTGCCCAGCTTGACGCGTCCCTGCCGGTTCACCGTTCCCAGCGCGGTCGTCTCGGTCATCCCCCAGCCCTCGACGATGGGCACTCCGATCGCCATGAAGAACTTCAGCACCTCAGGGGCGATGGGAGCGGCACCCGACACGGCCTGCACGCACTTCGACATGCCCATTTTCTTCTGGAGCGATCGATAGACGAACAGCCAGCCAAGACCGTGGACGGCATTCCCGACCAGACCGCGCGAACCTTTTTCGAGAATCCGATCCACGTTCCGCATACCGGCCTTCAAGAACACGCCGTACAGCAGCTTCTTGAGGGGGGAAGCGTCGGCCATCCGGATCTGGGTGCCCGCACTGATCTTCTCCCAGATCCGCGGTGGCGCCGGGAAGTAGGTGGGCTGGATCTCTTGAAGATCTGCAACCACCGTATCGATCGATTCGGCGAAGTTGACCGTGGCACGAAATGCCAGCGCGCCCAGCAAGTCGTAGAGGCGGCCGAACACGTGGCACAAGCGGCAAGTAGGAGAGCTGTTCGGAACTATCCAGGACATCCCCGGCGGCAATGATCGAGATGGCTTCACCGGCCGTCCAGACCAGGTTCTGGTGGGACAGCATCGCCCCCTTGGGCGGTCCGGTCGTGCCGGACGTGTAGACGATGGTTGCCGTGTCGGCCAGGTCGATTCCATCGACGAGCTCGTCGAATCGGCGGGGCGTCTCGATGAGTTGCTGGCGGCCGACGGTCAGGAACATGTCCCACGACATGAGCATCGGGTCGTCGTAGGTGCGGACGCCGCGGGGCTCGACGTAGATGATCTTCTCGAGATGCGGCAAGCGGTCGCGCGACTTCGAGCGCCTTGTCGACCTGTTCCTGGTCCTCGGCGATGAGCACCCTGGTCTCCGAGTGGCTCAGCAGGTACTCCACCTCGGTGGCGGGGTTCGTCGAATAGAGTCCGACCGAAACCGCCTGGATTCCCTGCGCGGCCAGATCCGAAACAACCCAGGCGAGCCGGTTTTCCGAATGAATCGCCACTTTGTCGCCCGGTCGCACACCGAGCGCCCAGAGCGCCATCCCGGCCGTTTTCACCAACTCCCAGTATTCCGCGTAGGTGGTCTCCTGCCAGATGCCGAACTCTTTTTCGCGCAGGCCAATCCGGTCGGGTTCCTCGCGAGCGATAGCCCGCAACCAGGCCGTCATGCTGGTGAAAGCGAGGTCGGGGATATCGGCGCGGGGACGTTGTTCGGTCGTCGTCATCAGATTCCGCTCCCCCTCCGGCCGGGTCGACGACATCGACGGTCACGGTACGGAGTTCGCTGCTCTCGAACTCTTCTCCCAGGTAGGCGCGAATAACCTCGGGGTCGCGCTGCACCGCCCCGGGTGCTCCGTCTGCGATCTTTCTGCCGAAGTCGAGGACCATCACGCGATCGGCGATATCCATCACCAAGCCCATGTCGTGCTCGACCAGGATCATGGCGATGCCGAGCTCTTCCTTGATGTCGAGGATGAAACGGGCGATATCTTCGGTCTCCTCGAGATTCATCCCGGCGGCCGGCTCGTCGAGCAAGAGAATCTTGGGGTCCATCGCCAGTGCTCGTCCCAATTCGACTCGCTTCTGCACCCCGTACGGGAGCATGCCGACCAGGCTCTTGCGGAAGGCCTGGATCTCCAGGAAATCGATGATGTCCTCGGCACGGGCCCGGTGGACTACTTCCTCACGCTTGGTTCGGCCCCGGTAGATGGCAGCCGACAGCGGACCGTACGAGAAATGGAGATGGCGGCCGAGCAGGATGTTGTCCAGCACGGTCAGATTCTCGAACAGTTCGATGTTCTGGAACGTGCGGGCAATCCCCAATGCAGCGATGCGGTTGGGTTTCATGCCGAGGATGCTCTTGCCGTCGAGGCTGATGGTGCCCTCCTGAGGGTGGTACACACCATTCAGACAGTTGAAAATCGAGGTCTTGCCGGCACCGTTGGGGCCGATGATGGCGAACAACTCCCCCGGCTCGACCTGGAAGGTCACCCCGTCGAGAGCGACGACGCCCGCAAACGAAAGACGGACATCCTTGACGACGAGCATCGCACTCATGACAACCACCGCTTCCGGCGTTTGTAGTGTTTGATGTCCCGAAACGACTTCCGCTCTCCCCCACCGGCATGGAGACCGAGGTAGAACTCCTGGACATCTTCATCCCGCATCAACTCGTCGGCCGGTTTGTCCATGACGATCTTGCCGGTCTCCATGATGTAGCCGTGCTCGGCGATGGAGAGTGCCATCGTGGCGTTTTGTTCGACCAGGAGGATCGCCGTCCCCTGTCGATTGATCTCAACGATCAGCTCGCGGATTTGCTGGACCAACAACGGGGCGAGGCCGAGGCTCGGCTCGTCGAGCAGCAGGAACCGGGGGCTGGACATCAAACCCCTGCCCATAGCCAGCATCTGCTGCTCACCTCCGGACAGGTACCCGGCGGTGCGCTTCCTTCGTTCTCGGAGAATCGGGAACAGCTCGAAAACCCGGTCGAGGTTCTCGTCGCGCTGGGCGGGATCGGTGTGAGCACCCACCCGCAGGTTGTCTTCCACGGTGAACTCTGCGAAGACCCGCCTGCCTTCCATGACCTGCGTGATCCCCTGCTGGACGATGGAAGCCGGCTTCAACTTGTGAATCGGTTTCCCGTCGAGCCGCACCTCACCTTTGGTGATATCGCCTTCGTGGACGTCGAGGAGGCCGGAGATGGCCCTGAGAACGGTGGTCTTGCCCGCGCCGTTGGCTCCCAACAGAGCAACGATCTTGCCGTCGGGAACGGCAAACGAGACCCCGCGCAGCACCAGAATGACGTCGTGATACACGACCTCCAGGTTGGCCACTTCCAGCAAGCGGAACCGTTCCCTCCGTCGGTTGATCGACCGGACTGCCATCCGGACGTTGAGCGACTATATCAACGGACCTTCATGTCATGTCGGGAAAACGGCCGCTAGCTATTGCTAGCGGAAGGGGCAGAAGAGGCGGTGGGAAGCGGGAAGGGACAGGCGGCAAGTGGGAAGCCGGGCGTCAGGCACCCTCGACCCATTCGGCCCCACCGGGCCAGTGCTCCTTCTTCCAGATCGGGGCCCGCTGTTTGAGTTCATCGATCAGGTACCGGGCTGCCTGAAATGCGTCGTCCCGGTGAGCCGACGATACTGCAACGCCTACCGATGCTTCGCCCACCTCGACCCGCCCGGTCCGGTGCTCGACGACGGCCCCCGTCAGCGGCCAGCGATGACCGGCTTCCGCCACGATCTCGGCGATCTTCCCTTCCACCTGCTCGGCGTATGCCTCATATTCGAGGTGCGTGACACCTGCTTTCCCGGGCGAGTGGTCGCGGACGGTTCCGAGAAACACCACGATCGCACCCGTCTCCGGGGATCCCACCTCAGCAGCAAGGCGTCCCGGGTCGATCGAGGCCCCGGAGACCCGGATTCGACTCTCTAATGGAGATTTGCTCATACAATCACCCCATGGCCAATAATCAGCCCGTCCCCGGCGCTCGCCTCGCGCCGGCCACGCCGCCACCGCCGCCGCAGGCTACACCGCCGACTTCGCCGCGTCGCCGCGGACGCGCCCGCCACCGCTCGGGAAACAGCCGAACGATCCTCGCGGCAATCCTGGGCGGCCTCATCGGATCGCTGATCACCGTCGCGGCGCTCACCCTGACCGGGGTGTTCTCTGATTCGGACCCGGTCGCAACCACCACGACAACGACCGTGGTCGTAGAACCGGCCACCGCCACCGTGACGGTGCCCGTCCCTGTGGAGGGAACGACTGCGGTCGCTGCCGTTGCCGAACTCGTGCGTCCGTCCATCGTGACGGTTGAGGTCGGGATCGGCAGTGGAATCGACGGCAGGGCCAACGGATCGGGATCGGGGGTTGTGTACAGCGCCGACGGCTACGTGCTCACCAACAACCATGTCGTCGAAGACGCAGAGTTCGTTCGGGTGGTCTTCCTCGATGGGCGCATCTACCAGGCCGAGGTGGTCGGTACCGACCCGCTGACCGATGTGGCCGTTCTCAAGGTCGCTACCCCCAATCTGACCCCGATCGAACTGGCCGACATCACTGGTGTTCGCGTCGGCGACCCCGCCATTGCCATCGGCAATCCGCTCGGCCTGCAAGGCACCCCGTCCGTGACCTACGGCATCGTTTCAGCTTTCAACCGCAGGCTCACGGTTACCGCCACCGAGGAGCTATACGGCCTCATCCAGACCGACGCTCCCATCACCCGCGGCTCGAGCGGAGGAGCACTGCTCGACGGACAAGGACGCCTCATCGGCATCACCACCGCCATCGGTGTGAGCGATGTCGGCGCAGAAGGGCTCGGATTCGCCGTCCCCGTCAACGTTGTCGTCGGCATAGCCAAGGACCTCATCGCCGATGGCGAGGTGCAACATGCTTTCCTCGGCATCGTCGGTGAGGACGCTTTTGAATTGACCGACGACAACGCCAGATTGCCGACCGGCGCCCGTATCGCTTCAGTCGAGCCGGATTCGGCGATCAGCTCCGCCGGTGCCGAACCCGGCGACACCATCATCACCCTCGACGGTGAGCCCGTCGCCAACATGAACGAGCTGGTGGCAATGCTGCGAACCTATCGGGCCGGAGAAACCGTGAAGGTTGGCCTGCTGCGAGCCGACGAGACGCTGGACATTCTCGTCGTGCTGGACAGACGGCCCGACGACTTGTGAGCGACGACCTCTTCGCCAAGCTCATCGAGCTGTTCAATCAACCGGGCCCGGTGAACTGGAAGCTTGCAGGCGAGATCTCCCGGCATCTAGCCGGTGACGTCGAACCGATCGAGCCGTGGCTGGCTGAGGAGTATCGCGATCTGACGAGACTTGCCCAGATGAAGATCGCCGAAGAGACCCCTCTCGATGTCGGAGAAGCGATCGATGCACAGCCGGTCGACCGGGCTTCCTGGGCTTCGCTGAATCTGCAGAGCTTCCGCTACCTGGTCGAGCCTCTGGCCGAGAAGCTGGGAGCTTCGGGCGCAGGGAGCCCGCTCGAAGGCATGATGGTTCCGCTGGGTCCTGCTCTTCTCGGAGCGCAGATGGGCATCATGACCGGGTTCCTCAGCCACCGGATCCTCGGACAGTTCGATATTGGCCTGCCGGCTGCCGAGGCCGGGGACCTCTACCTCGTGGTCCCCAACATCGAAGCGTTCGCCTCCGAGAATCGACTCGACGCTCGCCAGGTGAGGCTGTGGGTGGCTCTGCATGAGGTAACTCACCAGGCTGAATTCGCCCGGCCGTGGGTTCGACCCGCTTTCGTCGATCTCATCGCTCGCTATCTGGATGGCCTCGAACTGGACCCGACCTCGCTGACCGAGAAACTGGGGAGCTTCTCGGACCCCGAACAGTTCGAGTCCGTCATGAGCGATCCGGCCGGTTTAGCCGGTCTCATCACGACTCCGGAACAGCGGCCCATCCTCGAGGCGATCCAGGCGTTCATGGCCATCGTCGAGGGCTATGCCGACTACTTGATGGACCGCGCCGCGACGAAGATGTTGCCCGACCTCGCCCGAATGCGAGAAGCCATGAACAGGCGGCGGGCGGACCCCTCCCAGGGTGAGCAGATCATCAATCGGATGCTCGGTCTCGAGCTCAAGCAGGAGCAATACCGTCTCGGTGCCGAGTTCTGTTCCGAAGTGGCCCGGCGATGGGGCGAAGACGCCCTGGAAACACTGTGGGCCGGGGCCGGTTCATTCCCCACCCTGGCCGAGTTGCAGGATCCCGTCGCCTGGGCGGCCCGGGTGCTCTTGCCGGATCTCTGATTGGTGCCGCTCGCGGTTGGCCGGCGACCGACTCTCCGACCTGCGTACTACGAACGATCCGCTTCGTCGCTCTGGCGGACGGGGTGGGATTTCAGGAACTCGAAGATCTCGTCGCGGAAGAATTTGAACGTTCGGCCCCCCGGAAGCCGGTAGGCGGGAATGCGGCCCTCCCGGGCGTACTTGCGAACCATCTGCACATTCATGCCCAGCAACTCCGCTACATGCGCAGCGTCCAGGATCGGCGGGTAATCATCGTTGGCCACAATCAGACTCCTGAATGGTTACCGATAGTCTAGAGGAAGAAACGTACGTCGTACGTGCAGGTTGTACCCCGTAGCGGTCGACGCTCGCAGCTCGACGATGGCAGCTGCGAATAGCAGAATGCGGAGTACGAAGTACGCTGCCGTCCATGAACAGCCAGTCACCGCGGCCGCTCGGGCTCGGCGAGATCATCGATACTGCCTTCAAGATCTATACACGTCACTGGCGGGCCCTGGTGCTCCTGGTGGCCGTGGTGGTGGTTCCGGCCGGCGTTGCCTCCTATCTCATCCTCGAAGGCGCCGTGCCCCCCGACCTCGTTGACCGGCTCAACAATCCCAATCCGGTTCTCGATGAGGCCTTGCTGCGGGACATGCTTCGATTCCTCACCGCAGCAATCCTCGCCGCGCTCATCCAGTCTGGTGCTGCAGTGCTGGCCTCGGCTGCCGGCGTTCGAGCGGTTGCCGAGATCTACATCGGCGCCCCACCGGATTGGCGAGCGTCGTTGATGGCCGCGACCCGTCGCCTGCCCGCCATCATCGCCACCGGCTTGCTGATCGTGGTTGCCATCGGTGGTCTCAGCGCCTCAGTGTGGCTCCTGGCGGCGGCTGCCGCCTCGGCCTCGAGCAGCGCAGGCGCCCTTGCTGCGCTTGCACTGGTTGCCTGGCTGGCCGTCGTGCCCTGGCTGGCGATCTCCTGGACCCCCGCATTCCCGGTGCTGATGATCGAGGGAACCTCGCCGTCGGGTGCGCTGACCCGTTCGTTCAACCTGGTGCGACGTCGCTGGTGGCCGACCTTCGGCACCTTGCTGACCACCTGGTTGATCGTGGCCGTCCTCAGCGGAATAGCCTCTCGCATCATCGAGGCCTTCCTCCCGCAGGACGGCGGAGTGGTGGCGGGCATGGTCATTTCGATTGCCATCGCCGTAGCGACCACCCCGTTCGTCGTCGCGGTGCTGGCGGTGCTGTACTTCGACCTACGCGGCCGCCGGGAGCCATTCGACCTCGGCCGCCTGGCCGCCGACATCGGTGCACCACCGCCGGTCGAACCACCGGAGATCGCCGGGCCCCGGGCTCCGGATCGAGCTGATTGGCCGCCGCTGCCACCGGATCCGGGTGACAGCTCCCCGGAGGAGTAATCTCAGCGCAGAGCACGGGAGGCATATGGCGGACGAACCGATCCGACCCGACGTTGTCGAAACCAACCAGGCAGGCGACGAGACCATCAGCCGGCCGAGCAAGCTGATCCGGATCGCCTCGATGACCAGGGCCACCCTCGATGAAGTTCGTCAAGCACCGCTCGACGAGGCCGGGAGGAAGCGTCTCCTCGACATCTACCGGCGATCACTCGACGAACTGAAAGACGTGCTGTCGCCCGATCTCCGCGAGGAGCTAGACGAGGTCTTCCTGCCGCTCACCGCCGAGGTTCCGTCCGAATCGGAGTTGCGGATTGCCCAGGCCCAGCTAGTCGGATGGCTCGAGGGCTTGTTCCACGGGATTCAGGCCAGCTTATGGAGCCAGCAGATGGCCGCCCAGGCACAGCTGGCCGAGGTCCGCCAGAAGAAGGCGCTCGAGGGGAGCTCCGACGAGAGCTCCTACCCCGGCGTCTACCTGTAGCGGCGCCGGAGAGTCTCAAGCGGGCCACGGCCCGATCCGATAACCAGAAGATGACAGTGACCGCCGTGCCGTCTGCACCGGACGACCTATCCCTCCTCGAACACCGGGTGTTGAACCTGCGCGCCGTCGCCTATGCGATCAGCACGGTTGGGGCCGCGGTAGTGGCACTCGTCTCGGGCTCCGAGCGAGCCATTCTCCTGGCCATCCTGGCGGGGGCGGTGCTGGTAGCAACGGTGACCTTCCGCACCTGGGTCGGCAGCCGCCTCGATGTTTGCCTGGCGATCGACACCGTTGGGGCGGGGACGCTGTGGTGGCTGTTCGGTCCGGTGGCGGCGGTCGACTTCGTCCTGTTCTATGTCGTCGCCACCGCAGCCCTCCTCCTCCCGCGGGTGGTCGCCCTCAGGATCACCGGTTCCCTGCTGCTCATCACGCTGGCCCAACTCGTGCTTCACCTGCCCGCCATCGCCCCGAACCTTCCGTGGTTCCATGCCGACAACGAGAGCGGAACCATCGAGGAGATTCTTTCCCGGGCCATCCTGATCATCGGAGCGGCGGTCATGCTGTTCACGATCTCCCGGCTGCTGCAAAGATCCCAGCGGGCAACGAGCGAAAGCGAACAACGCTTCCGCAGTCTGGTTGAGGCTTCGCCCGACGCTTTCCTGGTCCACAACGAGTCCGCGATCCTGTTCGCCAATCCGGCGGCAGCCGACCTGATCCTGGCGCTGAGGCCCGACGATCTGGTGGGAATTCCGATCGACACTTTCGTGCATCCCGACTCCCTGGAACTCATTCGGCGGCGGACGGACGACGTCCTCGAGGGCCGTACGTCGCCGATCACCCCCCTGAAGCTGATCCGGCGCGACGGTACGGTCATCCACGCGGAGTATCTGGCGATACCCACTACGTACGAGACCCAGCCGGCCGCCCAGGTGGTTCTGCGCGATATCACCGAACGGCACCTCGCCCACCGCGCCTTGCAAGAGAGCGAGGAGCGCTACAAGAGCTTCTTCGAGGGCATCCCCACCCCGATGTATCGAACCACCCCCGACGGCCGGATCCTCGACGCCAACGCCGCGCTCGTCTCACTCCTCGGATACCCCGACAAGAAGTCGTTGCTGGAACTGGAAGTATATGAGGCGTACGTTCGGCCCGGTGACCGATCGGACAGCCAGGAACTGCTGCACCGGCAGGGCCTTCTCGAGAACTACGAACAGGAACTGATCCGATACGACGGCAGTCACATCTGGGTACGCGACACATCGAGGATCGTTTCCGGTCAGGACGGTGAAATCGTCTACTACGAAGGGGCTATGGTCGACATCACCGAGCGGAAGCGGGCAGAGGGTACCAACCGGAGGTTGATCCGGATCCTGGAAGCCACCCCCGACTTCGTAGCCATCGCCGACGAGGCGGGCACGTTCCTCTATGCCAACCAGGCAGCCAGGGATTTCGCCGGCGTGACCGACGACGCGGAGGTTCGCAGCCTGAAGGTCGTCGATGTGCTCGGTGTTGAAGGCGAGGGCACCCTGGCAGAGATCCTGCAGGCCGATATCTGGAACGGTCTGCTTACGCTGCGCAGCCCGGCCGGATCGGTTGTACCGGCCTCAACGGTTGTGATCAACCATCGCGACGCCGAAGGAAACATCGAGTATTTCTCCGCCGTAGCCCGCGACGTCTCCGAGCAGCTGGCGGCTGAGCAACGGCTGGAACAACTCGTTCGGTCGAAAGACGACTTCGTGGCATCCGTCTCCCACGAGCTGCGCACGCCGCTCACCGCGGTGGTGGGCCTCACCCAGGAGTTGCGTGACGCGTGGGTTGAGTTCTCTGCCGACGAAATCTCGGAGTTCGTCTCGCTCATCGCCGAGCAGAGCACCGAAGTAGCCAACATCGTCGACGACTTGCTGGTGGCCGCACGAGCCGACATCGGCAGAATCGCCATCACACGCGAGGAAACGAACGTCGGGGAACAAGTGACCGCCGTGCTCACGGCGCTAAGCATGGAAGGCAACACCAACATCTCCTTCAGCGCTCCAGATGGGGTGCTGGCCCTGGCGGACGCCACCCGGCTCCGCCAGATCATCAGAAACTTGCTCACAAACGCGGTCCGGTACGGTGGCCGGGGGATCGACCTCGAGGTTCTCAGCCGCAACGGGTCGGTGGTGGTCACGGTCACGGACGATGGGCCGGGGATCCCCGAAGAACGCCGGGAGTCCATCTTCGAACCGTATGAACGGGCCCACACGGCCAACAGCCAGCCTGCCTCGGTAGGTCTGGGCCTCACCGTCTCGCGTCAATTGGCCAGATTGATGGGCGGCGACCTGATCTACCGGTCCGGAGCTCGCGGCAGCTCGTTCGAACTCTCACTCCCCGCCTTTGAGGCAAAGGCCTAGGGGGTCCGGTCAGGAGACTTTCTCTTTGCGGATGGGCTGCAGAACGGCGCCGGAGAGGGAACTGACGTGACCGTCTTCCCACCGCACCTCAACATCATCTCCGTGGACCTTGATGACCGTGCCCGTGCGACCCTTCTGCCCAACCTTCTTCGTTAGCTCACGTACGTGGTTTCCAACCCGCAGCACGTCAACTCACCTCCTTGCGACGAAGTATACGGATCCCGGTCATCGGTCATGGATGGCCGGTTCCCGCGCCGAGGAACGGGCGCGGGCAGCAAACGGTGATGCCGCCGTACTACGAAGGCTCGTCGGGTTCCCCGTCCAGGATCGGGATCTCCGCGGTGGGTTCATCACCCGTCGCATTCAATCGTTCGATGACGGCCGTGCGCGCCGCGGGCGTTGCGAAGGCCGTGACTACGTCATCGCGAACGATGCGGGTGTTCCCGGTGGGAACGTACACCGCACGGTCGCGCCGCACGGACACGATGGTGCAGCCTTCCGGCCAGCTGACCTCCCGGAGGAACTTCCCGTCCGCCATCGACCCCGGGGGTATCCGGAAGTCGAAGAACTCCGCCCCGGGATGCGTTCGGCGCCGCAGTCGGTCACGGGCGAGATCGTGATCCGTTCTCTCGCTCAGCGCTTTGTGATAGGCACGCACGGCATCCTCCCGTCGGAACATACCCACCAGACGCGAGGCGTCTTCTGCTGCAACCACCGGAAGCCGTCCAACGCCGAGGGCCGCCATTCGTTCGAGCGCCATGCTGACGAGCGTATTCGGCGAAACCGTCACCGGACGCCTGGTCATGACTTCGGCAACCCTCATCGTGTCGGTCGGTCCATGGGCACGCAGGACATCGTTGATGCTGACAATGCCGGCGAGACGATCATCTTCGTCGAGTACGGCTGCTCCGTGCCGGCGACCCCGGTCGAGGATCTCCTGCACTTCTCGGACGGGCATGCCGATGGGCACCGTCAGAGGATTGAGCGACATGACGTCTCCGACTTTCACCGTGTCCAGTACGTCTACTTCGCTCGATCGAATCAGCTGGATGCCGCGCTTGGCGAGCGGCAAGGTATAGACCGATTCAGGGTGAATCACATCGGTGATCAAGGTGGCCAGGACGACGGCCAGCATGAGCGGCAAGACCAGGCCGTAGTCCTGAGTGATCTCAAAAACGATCAGGATCGCGGTCAGCGGAGCCCGGGCCACCGCCGCGAACGTGGCGGCCATCCCGACCACTGCGAACGCACCGGGTCGGAGCGGGGAGATGCTCCAGATCGGAGCGATCAGCTCCCCGAAGGCTGCCCCCAGCGTCGCGCCAATGAAGAGGCTCGGCATGAACGCCCCGCCGGACGCACCCGAGCCGATGGTCACCGAGGTGGCGATGATCTTCAGGCCCGCCAGCAGCAAGAGGACCCACCACAACTCCTGTCCGAGCAATGAGAAATCAAGGACCTCTGCCACGAACTCCTGCCCGGTCGACAGAACCTGCGGTTCGAAGATGCCTATCCCGGCAACGAGCAACCCGGCTGTGACGGGACGAAGCCAACCCCACTTGCCGAGCCGCTCACCGAGCGTCTCGGTGAGGTGGAGCATTTTCAAGAGACCGTATCCGGCGACGACGGCCAGCAACCCGACACCGGCATACAACACCAGCTCGCGCGGGTCGATGACTCCGTAGCTCGGGGCCCGCAGCAACTCCTCCGATCCAACCAGACTCTCGTTGGTGACGGCGGCGGCAACGGAGGCAACGACAACCGCACTGAGATGCCGGACCGAAAACGCTCTCAGCATGACTTCCATCGCAAAGAGCATTCCCGCGATAGGTGCGTTGAAGCTGGCGCCGATCGCTGCTCCCGCTCCGGCCGCTACCAGGCTTCTGATCTTGTCTTCACCCAGGCCGGTTCGGCGCGCCACCGACGACCCGATCGTCGCCCCTATCTGCACGATCGGGCCCTCCCGTCCCGCCGAACCTCCCCCGCCGAGCGTGAGCGCAGTCGCCAGAAGCTTGAGCGGGACCGAGCGAGTCGGGAGATACCCGGCGTGGACCGCCAGTCCGATGGTCGCTTCGGGTACCCCGTCGCCCGCAACTTCGGGTGCGACTTTGGCGCCAATCCACCAGGCCAACAACAGGCCAAGGGGAACGCTGATCAGCAGGGCGAACCGGCCCAGGTTCGTGCCATCCTCGGCCCACCGGACGACCTGTCCGACCCATTCGATCGCCCAGATCAGCAGTGCTGCCCCTACCCCAACCAACACCCCGACCAGCAGCGAGAGCCCGAGAAAGCGAGCCGTCTCGAATTGGGCGGACGCGAATCTCTTTGGGCCCTGGGGGCGGTTTGCCTTGGTCATCATGATCGCCCTGTGCCGTTTGGCGGATGCGGAATCAACTTAGTCTTGCGGACACGGTCGCCGGCACGTTTACGCTGGGTGTTTCGCACAGGAGGTCCAGAGACGATGAACCAACCCGAGCTGCACCCGGCCGTCGAACCCGTGCGCTTTCTCCTCGGCCGGTGGCGAGGAGAAGGCCGGGGCGAGTATCCGTCGATCGAGCCGTTCGGCTACGGGGAAGAGATCGAGTTCTCTCACAATGGCCGCCCCTTCCTCTTCTACGTGCAGAAGACCTGGAACCTGTCGGATGGCTACCCGATGCACTCGGAAGCCGGATATCTCCGGCCCGTTGCCGTCGGAAGCGTTGAACTCGTCCTGGCCCAACCCAGCGGTATTACCGAGATCCTGGCCGGCACCCTGGCGGATTCCCGGATCGAGCTGGCCAGCACCCTGGTCGGCGTCAGCCCAACCGCAAAACCAGTCACCGCCGTCAAACGGGTGATAAAGGTTGCCGGCTCCACGCTGAGCTACCAACTGGACATGGCCGCCGTCGGGCGGGACATGAGCATTCATTTGCAGGCAGATCTGGAGCGGCAGTTGGATCCTGCAGTCTGACAAGCAAGGCGGCCGGGCCCCCGGAGCCAAAACGAACGAGGGCCGGTTTTCTCGAACGAACCCGGCTGCAACTATCTTCATCCCCATGTCTCGCCTGACCTCCATCACGGGGATTGCCCGGATCATCGACCCCCGGCTGCGAACCCATCAATTCCATCTGGCCATCGCCACGCTGGGCGGACTCATCGTTCTGGCCGTTGAGTTGGAGAAGCTTGGTTCGATTGCCGAAGCCCTCAGTCCGGCCGTCAACGCCGGCGTTACCGTGTTCCTGGCATGGGCAATTGCCCGGGAAATCGATCCCGATGAGGCGCGGACCGCGAACCTCGCGGCCGTCCTGGCGGTGGCCGGGCGTCTTTTGGCCGGTCCCGGCAACCTCGCCGCCCTGCTCATGCTGCTGCTGGCCACCCGGATCGTCGTGCGCAGCACCGGGCTGAAGGCTACGGTGCTCGACGGATTGGTTTTCCTGCCTGCGGCGGCCTTCCTGGCGGGCAGGACGGTCACGGGCTGGATGGCGGCCCTGACGCTCGCCTACGCCCTGGCTCGCGACCACCGGCTTCCCGATCCGGCGAGCTGGCGCACGCTGGTATCGGCGTTCCTCGTGTCGGCCACCGCCTCGGCCGGTGTGATCGTGTCCGGTGCCTTCGGATCCGGGTGGCTCGCCCCGGCGGCAGTGCCGCTCGGCTTGACGGCGGCCGGCATCGCAGCCGGGCTCTTCCTGCCGGGGTACGTGCCGATCTCGAAGACCGACTATACGACGGATAGGTTGGATTTCTTCCGGCTCCGCTCTGCCCGCTGGGTCTTACTCGGTGGCTCCCTCCTCGCGGCAGTCGTGGCGGGTGGTCCGGCCATGGCCGAATTGAGTGCCGTGTGGGTCGTGCTGGTGGCAGCCACGTTGATCGCCCGCCGCCTGGTTCCGGCCTTCGGACCGGCTTGACCCGATCCATCCGGCAGCTGGTTCCCATTCCCAGATACTGCTGGCATCATCTCGTTGCAGGACGACCTTATGGTCTCGCCGCCGGGAACGAGTCGCGGCCCTGTGTTGCGATCGGTGGGGAGGGGGCCAGTTCGGTCCACCTATGCGACCCCGTCCGCCGTGGCTACGCCGGCTGGTCAGATTGCGAGGCCGCTCTCAGTCTCGAAGAAGTGCAGATGTCGCGGGTCGAGGGTCAGCTCGATGAGATTGCCGCGCGCCGGCAGGCGACCCGGTGCGACACGGGCCTCCAGGCACCACGTGCCGACGGTGACCCAGGCTGTGGCAAACGACCCCGCGTACTCCACCCGATCGACCGTACCGTGCACGCAGGCCGGGAACGGGGTGCCGGGGGCGGCAACCGTCACGTGCTCTGGTCGAATACCCAGAATCACTTCGCTTCTCCCGGAGAACGCCGGGCGAGGCCCGACGATGGCCGGATCGAGCCAGAGCCGGTCGTTGCCGATAGGCAGCCACCACCCGTGTTCATCCTGTTCCGGTCGGACGGTTCCGTGATTCATCGTTCCGAGGAACTCGGCCACAAACAAGGAGTCCGGGTGCACGTATACCTCCGCCGGAATCCCGAGCTGCCGAAGACTGCCCGATTCGTCGAACACCGCTATGCGGTCGCCGAGCGCCATTGCCTCTCGCTCATCGTTGGTCACGTAGACGATGGTGTTGCCGAGTTCCTGGTGCAGGCGGACGATTTCCAGGCGGGTTCGCTCCCGGATCTTGGCGTCGAGCGAAGCCAGCGGTTCGTCCATCAGCAGCACGTGGCTGGCCTGGATCAGTGCGCGGGCCGTGGCGACCGTGTGTTGATGGCCGGCGGAAAGCTTGGACGGAATCTGGTCCAACAGCGCCCGGATACCCAGGTGTGCAGCTTCTGCCTCCACCTCCTGATCGCTCTCCTTCCTGGGCACCCTGCGGGTGGCGAGGGGAAAGCCGATGTTCTCCCGAACGGTCAAGTGGGAATACAGGCTGCCATCCTGTTGCACCATTGCCACCCGGCGATCACGGGTCGGAACGTCGGTTACATCGTGACCACCGAAGAGGATGCGGCCCGCGGTGGGCGTTTCCAGACCGGCTATGAGCCGCAGGATCGTCGACTTGCCGCAGCCGGACGGACCGAGCAGGACGAGCAACTCCCCTGCCTCGACATGCAGATCGAGATCTTCGATGACGTTGGTGCCTTTCCCGAAGGCCTTGGTTACGCTCGCCAGCGTCACCGAAGCCATCACCTGGGCCCCGGCGCAGCCGCCCCGACCGGTTCGGCCAGCACCGCCGGAACGCGCAGCCGCACCGAGTTGATCAGGGCGATACCGTCGGCGCGCGCCAGGTCAGACACGAAGACCGGAGCTTCACGAATCTCCCCTCGCTCGAGGAGCACCCTGCGCATCACGCCCGGCAGACAGCCGGACGATACCGGTGGGGTGATCCAGTTGCCGTCGATGCGGACGATCACGTTCGCGATCGTAGATTCCGTTATCTCGCCGTCGAGGTTGATCAGAAGGACATCGTCGGCGGACGGGTGGCGAAGACGAGCCTGCCGGTAGCGATCCCGCATTGACGTCTTGTGGAACAGGCGCCAATCCGAAGGATCGACCGGAACATCATCGACGGCCAGCCGGAGCGGCCCGGCCGGATCAACGAGATCCTCGATCTGAACGCTCAGCCGACCGTCCTGATCGAGCACCAGCCGCACCCGTGCCGGGTCTTCGGCAATCTCTCGAGCAGCGGCCTCGAGGTGCCCTTCAACAGCGCCCCGATCGCAAGGAAACCCGCAATAGTCGGCCGAATCCTGGAGCCGGTCCAGGTGTTCGCGGAGAAAGGCATACCCCGATCCGGACTCCCAGCGCAGGGTCTCGATGAGTCCGAACCCAACCGGTTTGCGAACCAGTACCCGCGCCTTCGTCCGGGTCTCCGCGTATTCCTGATCCGACTGCGAGTCGTGCGTAATCCCGCCGCCGATCCCGTACGAAGCGGTGCCGGTCTCCGCATCGAGCGTGACGGTTCTGATGGCGACGCTGAACGACGCAGTCGGCGAGCCCGATCCGGGCGGGGCCAGCATCCCGATGGCACCGCAGTACACGCCCCGCGGCGAGGCTTCGAGATCTGCGATGATCTCCATCGTCCGCACCTTGGGGGCGCCCGTCACCGACCCGCACGGGAACAACGCTCGAAAGAGGTCCACGGTGCTGGTCCCGGGGCGCAGCCCGGCCGAGACCGTGGACACGAGCTGCCACACCGTTTCGTATTGCTCGACGGCAATCAGCTCGTCCACGCAAACCGTCCCGTAGCGGGCCACCCGGCCCACATCGTTCCTGATGAGATCAACGATCATCACATTCTCGGCCCGTTCCTTCTCGGAGCCGAGCAGGTCGGCCAACAAAGCCTTGTCTTCGGACGTCCAGCGGCCCCGGGCCGCCGTTCCCTTCATCGGGCGGCACACAATGCGATCACCCTCGCGGACGAAGAACAGCTCCGGCGACGCGCTCAGTATCTGAAATCGACCGCCGTCGAGGTACGCACCGTAGGCGGCCGTTTGGGCCGACAGCAGATCGGCATAGAACGCCCGCGGATCGCCGGAAAAGCGAGCTGATTGCTGATAGGTGTAGTTGACCTGATACGTGTCGCCTGCCCGAATGTGCGACTGGATCCGGTCCAATGATCGTCTGTACCGGCGGCGGTCCTCGACTCCTCCCCAGGCCGAGAGGTGGTAGTCGCCTTCGGGAACGGGTCCCGGATCGACTTGCTCGTCGTACAGGGCGAACCACAACAACGGGACGGCCGGAACCCCGCTGCCCGCCGGGTTCGGAGACCGAACTACCAGGACGTCGTCGAAGGCCGGGGCTGCCTCAAAGGATACGAATCCGGCCGCCCACCTCCCACCGGCCACTTCCGACTCGACATACTCGAAAGCCGGAACCACCTCGTCGATGCGAGTAGCTGTGACGATCTCACCGCGCCCGCGAAATCCGTAGCGACGACCACTCAACCGATCGTCGAACCGGACTTCCACGATCCGCGTTCCCGTTGACCGCTTTAGCTCAGCGGTTCGAATCGGGCCTGGAAGAACCGCAGCTCAGATGGCTCGTACGTGAACCGGAGGCCAGTGATCGCCTCCCGATCCTCGAAAACCGATACGACCGACTCAGCGACCACATCCATATGCGCCTGCGTATAGACCCGCCGGGGTATAGCCAGACGAACCAGCTCGAGCTTCGGGTAGTGGTGGTCGCCCGTGGCAGGGTCTCGACCGGCCGAGACGATTCCCCGCTCCATGCCGCGCACGCCTGCATCCACATAGAGCGCCGCGGTCAGTGCCTGTGCCGGGAACTCGGTCTGCGGCACATGAGAGAGAATGGCTGCCGCATCCAGAAAGATGCCGTGGCCGCCGACCGGACGGACGATCGGCACTCCCGCCTTGATCAGCTTCTCGCCGAGGTACTGAACCTGACCGACCCGGGCCATCACATGATCGTCGTGTTCGACCATTTCGTGAATGCCGCGGGCCAACGCTTCCATGTCCCGCCCGGACATTCCTCCGTACGTGTGCAGCCCTTCGAAAGCCACCAGCAGGGCGCGAGCCCGTCGAGCCAGCTCCGGGTCGCGGAGGGCAAGGAATCCTCCGATGTTGACCAGGTTGTCCTTCTTCGACGACACCGTTGCGCCGTCTGAGTACGAGCAAATCTCGGCGAGGATCTCCTTGATCGACTTGTCGTGGTAGCCGCCCTCACGCTGCTGGATGAAGTACGCGTTTTCCAGCGCACGGGTCGCGTCGAGCATCACCAGGATGCCGTGCTTCCGGCAGAACTCATAGACCTCGCGGAGGTTGGCCATGGACGCCGGTTGGCCGCCGGCCAGGTTGACGTTGGTTTCGAACGAAACGTAGGGGACCCGATCGGCGCCGTATTCGTCGACGACTGCCTGCAGCTTGGCAAGGTCGATGTTGCCTTTGAAAGGATGGTCACTGCCCGGCTGGTGCGCTTCATCGACGATGACGTCCACGAAAGCGCCACCCGCATACTCCTGGTGGAACCGGGTCGTAGTGAAGTACATGTTGCCGGGAATGACGTCGCCCGGCTTGATCAGGATCTGGCTCAAGATGTGTTCGGCACCGCGCCCCTGGTGGGTCGGGATCAATTCTTCGTACCCGTAGACCTCTCGAACAGCATCGACGAGGTGGTAGAAGCTCTTCGAACCGGCGTACGCCTCGTCTCCCAGCATGAGCCCGGCCCACTGATAATCGGACATAGCCGATGTTCCGGAGTCCGTCAGCAGGTCGATGTAGACATCGTCGGACTTCAGGAGGAAGCTGTTGTACCCGGCCTCCGCGATAGCCCCCTCGCGATAGCCGCGCGTTGTCATACGGATTGGCTCAACCATTTTGATCTTGTAGGGCTCGGCCCAACTGCGATGTGTCATCGTGACTCCTGAGTTGGTGGTGTTCGGCAAGTCTTGCACATTGCCAAAGATGGTGACGCAGCAGTTCGTCCCGGATCTCCCGGCTTCTGGTACCGGTTGGAAACGGCGAATCGACTTTTCGGCTACCGGTCGTGTTTCTTTCGCCTACAATGCGCACACGGCGGTAGACCGATGCCGCCCGGTGAGACAGGTTCTGTAAAGTTGATTCTTCCCGCTCCATTCCAAACCACGGTGGCTCTGTGCTGCTCGCGTCCGGATTCCGAAGCCGGCGAAGAACCACGACTTTCCGGCATCCGTCGTCAGGAAAGGAGTGGTTGATGGGTATAGCGCATCCGGTAAACCGGTTGCGTGGTCGAGACAGAACTACCCCACAGGATGATATTGGAAGACTCGCGGTTCGCTCTCATGAGATCGGCCCCGAGCTTGGTACGTGTTGATAGGAAGGTCGAAGAATGAACATCTATGTAGGAAACCTGCCCTGGTCGTATTCGAACGAGGACCTCGAGCGCCTCTTTGAAGGGCACGGCGTGGTGACGTCTGCCAACGTGATCATGGACCGGGCGACCAATCGTTCCCGTGGGTTTGGTTTCGTCGAAATGGAGTCCGACGAGGATGCCCGCAAGGCGATTCAAGAACTCGAAGGCATGGACGTCGGTGGACGGAAACTGACCGTCAACGAAGCGCGCCCGCGCCAGCCCCGCTCCGGTGGCGGCGGTGGTGGCGGCGGCTACGGTGGCGGCGGCGGCGGCCGCGATCGCTACTGATCCGGCCAGATGAGAGGCCAACAGAGATGATGGCCACCAGGGACCCTTCGCCGAACGGCGGAGGGTCCTTTGCGGTACGCCACGCCGACGGTCTGCGCGAGGCATTTCGATGGCTCAATCGATTCATGGTTCCGCTGTGGAGGCTGGGTTTGGGCGGCATGCTCAACTCGTGGCCGTCGGTTGGAGGACGTTTGATGGTGCTGGTGCACCGCGGCAGGCGGTCCGGGCGCGAGTACCGGACTCCGCTCAACTACGCCATCGTCGACGATGACGTGTACTGCCTGGCCGGTTTTGGAGCGGCAACCGACTGGTACCGCAATGCGCTGGCCGCCCCGACGGTCGAGGTGTGGCTGCCGGATGGCTGGTGGGAAGCCAGGGCGGTCGACGTCCCGGACGGCCCAGACCGAATTGCCCTCCTGCGAGCAGTTCTCATCGGCAGCGGTTTTGCCGCCTACGTGGCCGGAATCGACCCGAAGCGGTGGACGGACTCCCGGCTGCAGGAGAAGACCGGGGACTACCGCCTGCTCAGACTGGAACGAACGACTGCCCGCACCGGGCCGGGGGGCCCCGGCGACCTCGCCTGGGTGTGGCCGTGGGCGACCCTGGTGCTGGCGGCCTCCCTCCGGCGCCGTCCGCGTCACTGACAAAGGATCCAACCTTTAGGGCCGTTTGGCTCTATGCCCGCCGCGACCTGATGTGCGAATCTACGCATGTAACGCGGTCGGGCCGGCCCTCAAAAGCTGCCGGACCGGCGGAAACTCCCCAACCATCAACCTCCCTCTGAGGGGGGTTTCCGCGTTGGGAGCAAATCCTCCCCCCGGGCGAACGAAGTGAGCACCGAGGGGGGAGGTGCCGAGCGCAGCGAGGCGGAGGGGGGTTGGTTCCCACCAAGGAAGCCCCGGGCGAACGAAGTGAGCACCGAGGGGGGAGGTGCCGAGCGCAGCGAGGCGGAGGGGGGTTGGTTCCCACCAACGGAGCCCGGGGCGAACCAGGCGAGCACCGAGAGGGAAGGTGTCGAGCCGTTGGGCTTAGCCGGTGCTCCGCAGCACGTAGTCGCCTGCGTCGTCGTCCCACTCGAATTCAATGAGTCCCCGGGCCCGGGCAGCCTTGCAGAACTGGAGGAAGCCTCCGAAACCGTAGAGCCGCTCGGAGAACTCGGGTTGGCGCTTGCGGAGGTGGTTCTTGAGACCCGACATCAGCGGACGGCCATTCCCTTTCTCCAGATCGGCCACAACCTCCTGCAGGAGCACGAACGCAGCATCCTCTCCCCGCCCCTCAGCAGGGAATCCAACCTCGGGGTCGCCCTTGGCCGTCCCTTCGGTGAGTTCGATCACTTTGCGCTCTTCGAGGTGACGCAGCAGTTCTCCAAAGGCGCGGAATCCGTAGTCGGGTTCGTTGAACGTCGGGTCCTTGCGCAGCAACGCTCGTTTGACCGACGATGCGAGTACGGCCCCTCCGCTCGTCCTCTGCAGCCCGGCGAGCGTCTGGGTTACCAGGGCGGAAAGGTCGTCGAGTGAGGCTGCCGGAGGTTCGGTCGGCGGCTCCGGGGCGGTTTCAGCCCTCGGCTGGGATGCCCGGCTCCCCGCTTCACGCGAAGAAGGGACATCGACTCCCTCGAGGCTCTCGTAGAAGAGGAATTCGTCACACGCGGGTGGCAGCAGCGCGGACGTCGAGTCCTTAATGCCGACACCGATGACCCGCTTGTTGAGTTCTCTCAGCTTGTGCACGAGTGGCGTGAAGTCGCTGTCCCCCGTGCCGATGACAAAGGTGGTGATGTAGTCACGTTCGAAAGCCATCTCGAGCGCATCAACCGCCATCTTGATATCCGCTGCGTTCTTGCGAGCCGGTCCCATCCGCTGGGGGATCTCGATGAGCTCAACGTGGTGGCGGGTGAGGCGCTGGCGGTCGTCGCCGAAGAACGACCAGTCCGCGTACGCCTTCCTGGCGACTACCCGGCCGCGATCGGCGAGCGCGTCGGCTATCGGTTTCAAATCGAACTGGAATCCGTTGAGGTTGTCCCGCGCTCCGATCGCCAGGTTCTCGTAGTCCAGGAAAAGCGCAATCCGTTCTTCTTCAGGAGCCATGCTCATCAGCGTAGCCGTCGAAGGCTGATCCGGCCCATCCGGGACCGACCACACGCGAAAACCCGTCTGGTACCGTGATCGGAACGACCCGGGGAGCTCATGACAGATTCTGGGGCAGCCTTTTTCGACCTCGATCGGACCCTGATCAGCGGTTCGTCGGTGTTCGTCTTCGGGCTTGCCGCGTGGCGGTCCGGGCTGGTGCCGACCAGCGACCTCATCGGCGATGCACGAAACGCCATCGGGTTTCGGTTGACGGGAGCTTCCGACGAGAAGACCGCCGCAGTTAGGGATCGCATTCTCGGCGCCATTGCCGGCACGAGCGTTGCCGAACTGCGAGCGCTCGGCGATCAGGTGATTCCCCGGCTCCTCAAGGACGTGCGGCTCGAGGCCCGCGGCCTCATCGATCTCCATCACGACGCCGGGCGGGACACCTTCATCGTTTCTGCGTCGCCGATCGAGATCGTCGAGGATCTCGCCGTGGCGATGGGCATGACCGGCGGAATCGGAACCGTCGCCGAGATCGTCGACGGCGTCTATACCGGGCGTCTCGCCGAACCCTTCTGCTACGGGGAGGGCAAATCGCTGGCGATCACCAAGCTGGCAGAGCAACGCGGCTACGACCTTCGCCTCTCCTATGCCTACAGCGATTCGGCCGGCGACCTCCCGTTCCTGGAGCAGGTCGGCCATCCGGTTGCCGTCAACCCGGATCGAGCACTGCAGTCACTGGCGTACCATCGCGGATGGCCGATCATCGTGTTCAGCCGGAAGGCGAAGCAGGTCATCAAGACCACCACGGCGGTTGCCGGAGCGGCCGGACTCGCGACGGCGACCTACTTCCTGGGCAGGCACCGGGGTCGGTCGCGTGTTTGAACGGTGCTCCGGGCGAACACTCCTCGGGCTGGGAGAATCTCGCCGGTGAACCGTTGCTCGATTCGGTCGGTCACACCGGCGGAGGCGTTCCCTCTCCGGCGCTATTTGCTCCGGCCGATGCTGCCTGCCCGGGCATCCCACTATGAAGGGGATGACCTCCCCGGCGCCTTCCATCTCGGGGCCTTCGCCGAGCTGGGCGACGAAGAAGAACTGGTGGGAGTTGTGTCGTTCCTGCCACAGAACCCGGCAGGCGAATTCGACCGTCGGGTCTACCAGCTGCAGGGCATGGTCACGCTTCCGGCCGTCCGCAACCAGGGCGTCGGCGCCCGGCTGGCCGGACACGGACTGGCCCGCCTCACCGCACAGGGCGCCACCCTCGTCTGGTGCAACGCCAGGACGGCCGCATCATCCTTCTACGAGCGGCTCGGCTTTCGTGCCGAAGGCGAGGAATTCATGACCCCCGGGACCGGGCCGCACTACCGATTCGTGCTCGACCTCAAGGCAGGCCGATCTGACGAGCAGGCCTTTGCATGAGCGGCACAGAGCTACGAACTGGAGTGATGGATTCGCGGTGACGGGAAGACCCACCGGTGGCCGGGCGCCCAGGTGTCCTACCATTGCCCGGACAGGCCCTCGTAGCTCAGGGGATAGAGCAACTGCCTCCTAAGCAGTAGGTCGCAGGTTCGAATCCTGCCGAGGGCGCACAGCTCGGCGTGGCCACGGTGCAGGATGCGAGGAGGGCTCGATGGACAAGGCGGATGTCGTAGTAGTCGGCGGAGGCATCATCGGTTCCGCCATCGCCTATCAGCTCGCCGCGCGGGACTATGGGCGGGTAGTTCTGGTCGAACGGGGAGCCGGGCCCGGAGAAGGCTCGACCGGTGCTTCGTCATCGATCGTTCGAACGCTGTACAGCCGACCCGAGACCGTGCGCCTGGCTCTCCACGGCCAGACGGCGTACCAGAACTGGGCTGAGTTCACCGGGGTCGAACAACCCCGATCCCGATTCCATACAACCGGCATGCTGTGGATGATGGGATACACGGCCCCGGAGGCAAATGCCGCGCGTGATCGCCTGGTCGACCAGGGAGGGCATGCTGAGGTACTCGACGCGCCCGGTGTGCGAACTCGCTTCCCGGCCCTCTCCACGTGCGCCGAGCCCTTCGACCTCAGCGGCGAAATCCCGCACGAATGCAGGGATCTGGAGGCGGCCCTCCTCGAGCCCGACGCCGGGTTCGCCGACCCCACCGGCGCCAACCAGGACCTGATCGAAGCAGCTCGACGGGAGGGGGCGGAAGTCTCGTTCCGGTCCGAAGTGCTTGGGATCCGCAAGAACGGCAGCCGGGTATCGGGAGTGGATCTCACCGACGGCCGAACGGTCTCCGCCCCGCTGATCGTGAACGCAGCAGGACCATGGTGCAACCGCCTCAACGATATGGCCGGTGTCCGGCTCGGGTGGACCATCAACCCGACCCGCGTGCAGGTTGGCTACCGTCTTCGGCCCCCCGAGGTCCCGGCTCCCATCCCCATCGTGGCGGACGCATCGACCGGCATCTACTTCCGGCCGGAGGCGTCCGGCCGGCAGATCCTGTTTGGTTCGGTACTGGCCGAAGACGAGAGCGAACTGGTGGATCCCGACACCTACAACCCGGCAGCGGATACATCCTTTCTCCAGCACAAGATCCATGCGCTCCACCATCGCCTCCCCGATCTGCCGCACCGGGGCACGCTCACCGGGATCGCCGGCCTCTATGCCATCAACGAGGAGGATGTCCACCCGGTCCTGGGGCCGACCAACATGGAAGGCTGGTGGGTTGCCAACGGGTTCAGCGGGCACGGATTCAAGCTCGCTCCCATGATCGGATCGATGATTGCCCGGGCCATGACCGGCACGACCCGTCCCTTCGATACCGACGTCCCCATGTCGTTCTTCGGTGTCGACCGCACACCCCTAGCCGTCCGCGAGAAGAACGTCCTGGCCTGAGGGGACAACGTGCGATACCTGGGCCCCGAGGATTTGCGAGCGGCACTCCCGATGCATGCTGCCATCGAGGCGATGGTCGCGGCGTTCGGTGATGATCGGGATGTGCCCGCCCGCGTTCAGCTGGGACCTTCGCTGTTCATGCCCGGCCGGGTTGCCGGGCTCACCGGCATCAAGGTGGTGTCGACGGTTCCCGGCAATCCCAGGGGCATCGTCGTGGTCTTCGACGAGAACGGCGACCCGCTGGGCCTGGTCGACGGACCGACGCTGACTGCCATCCGGACCGGAGCGGGGGCGGGACTGGCCACCCGCCTCCTGGCCAAACCGGACGCGCACACGATGGCCATGCTTGGGTGCGGATCCATGGCCGCCGACCAGATAGCGGCGGTCCGGGCGGTGCGCCCGATCGATCGGGTCTCGGTGTGGAGCCGCGATCCGTCCAGAGCCGAGGCCTTTGCGGTCAAGGTGGGGGGCGAACCGGTCGACGACCCGGACCGGGCAGTGGCCGCCGCAGACATCGTCACCACCGCGACGCCCGCCGAAGAGCCCCTCTTCGCGGATGGGGCGATCCAACCGGGAACTCACATCAATGCGATCGGATCGTTCACGCCGCGGATGGCCGAGGTTCCCCCGGGCACCGTGAACCGGGCATTCGTGGTCGTTGACGAAGTGCAGGCGGCAGCTCGCGAGGCAGGTGATCTCATTCAAGCCGGGCGACAACCCGATGCAACGCTCGGCGATCTTCTCAGCGAGCGCGTGCATCCACCGGCAACCGGCCCGACACTCTTCAAGTCGGTGGGCATCGCTTCCCAGGACGTAGCGGCCGCGGCGGCGGCCCTCGCCCGCGCCGCAGAGACCGGAGGCGGCGTCGAGATCGACCGCTGACCATACCGGTTGATCACCCAGAACGTTCGTCGGCCGCTTCAGGTGGGATAGTGCTCCACTAGCCTTGTTGCTGATGCCCCAGACCTACTACGAGCGGTTGTCCTTCCTCGACGGATCGTTTCTCGCCCTCGAATCCCCAACGACGCACATGCACGTGGCCGGTGCCTCGATCTTTGAGGCTGCCCCGCTCACCAAACCCGACGGCGGTGTCGACATCGAGAAGATCCGCACGTTCATCGAGTCGAAACTCCAGTACGTCCCCCGCTACCGCCAGCACCTGGCCCGGGTACCCATCGAGAAGAACCCTGTCTGGGTCGACGACGAACATTTCGATCTCGACTACCACGTTCGCCATATCAGCCTCCCCAAACCCGGGAGCGAAGCGCAGCTCGCCTCGATGATGGGACGGCTGCTCTCCCAACAGCTCAACCGCGCAAAACCGCTCTGGGAGCTGTGGGTAGTCGAAGGCCTGGAAAACGACCGCTTTGCACTTGTCTTCAAGATCCACCACTGCATGATCGACGGGCTCTCCGGCGTCGACCTGATGGCCGTCCTGCTCAACTTCGTGCCGACCGACGAGATCGAAGACATCAAGCCATTCGATCCGCGACCGGCTCCGGGCGGCGCGCAGTTGTTGGTCGGGGAGTCGCTGCGACGGGCCCGGCGCGTCCTCCGGGCTGCGCAGGGGATCCCCCATCTGGCCGAAGAGGCGATGGCAATCGGAGCCGAGATTCAACGTCGTGCCAAAGCCGTCTCATACTCGCTGACCTCCGGCTGGCTGACGCCCGCTTCCCGCACTCCCATCAACGAGAAGATCGGACCCAACCGTCGCTTCGAGTGGCTCAGGTTGCCGCTCGCCGACGTGAAGGAAGTCAAGGACCTGATCGGTGGAACCGTCAACGACGTCGTGCTCACCACGGTGGCGGGGGCAGTACGCAAGTTCTTCATCGAGGAGCGCGGGTTCCCGGTCGACGGCCTCGAATTCCGGGTGATGGCCCCGGTCAGTGTTCGATCCAAGGACCAGCGAGGACGAATGGGCAACCAGGTGGCCATGTGGCTGGTCCAGCTGCCAATCGACGAACCGGATGCGCTGCGCCGCTTCGCCATCGTTCAGGACCACACCCTCCACCTGAAGAACACCAATCAGGCGCTCGGTGCCTCGACCATCGTGCAGCTCAGCTCCGGAACGCCGGCCACGTTGCTCGGCATGGCGGCCCGGCGCGCCACCCGGATCCGCCCTTTCAACATGACGGTCACGAATGTACCGGGTCCGCAGTTCCCGATGTACATGCTCGGCTCGAAACTGCAGGCCCAATACCCGGCCGTTCCTCTGTGGGCGGGCCACGGCCTGGGTGTTGCCCTCTTCAGCTACAACGGCGAGCTGGCATGGGGTTTGAACGCCGATTGGGATCTCGTGCCGGATGTGTCGGCGTTTACGGACTACATCCGGGCGTCGTTCGCAGAGCTCCACCGGGACGCACGGCGCGTCGCCGGACTCGACAAACCGAAAAAGAAGGGCAAGAAAAACAGCTCCAAGAAGCCGAAGGTCTAGCGACCGCGCCTGCGCAATCCGGCCTGCTGAATTCGCCCTCTACAGTGTCTCCCGTGATTCGTCTCATCGCTCTGCTCGGCGTTCTTGCCATCTCTTTCACCGCCGTCCTCGTCCGGCTCGCAGACGTGAGCCCGCTGACCGCGGGCTTCTTTCGTGCCGCCTATGCCCTCCCCGTCCTGTTCGGGTTGTGGCTTCTGACCAGACGCTCCGATCGACGCTCTCCCGCCGACCGGCGGCTGGGGTTCGTCTCGGGTTTGATTCTTGCGGTCGATTTGTGGTTGTTTCATTCGGCCATCGCAGCCATCGGTGCCGGACTCGGCACCCTCCTCGCCAACATCCAGGTCGTGTTCGTTGCTCTCGCCGCCTGGGCCATCCACGACGAACGGCCCAGCACAACGGCGTTCATCGCGATTCCGGTCGTCTTCACCGGTGTTGCCCTGCTCTCGGGACTGGGCAGGGCCGACGCCTACGGGAGCGATCCGGTAGCAGGCGTGATCCTCGGGGCATTCTCGGGCATCGCCTACGCGTCGTTCATCCTGACCTATCGGACGGCAAATCGCAGCCAGAGCTCCGCCGTCGGCACGCTGCTGGATGCCACGGTGGGAGTAGCCGTCGGCACCGGTCTGTTCGGCCTGGTCACCGGAACCCTCGATCTCAGTTTCGTCTGGCCGGCCCATGGCTGGCTGATGGCCATTGCCCTGATCGCCCAGGTGTTCGGTTGGATCATGATCGGGTACGCCCTTCCCCGGCTGCCGGCGCTCACCACGTCGGTGCTGATCATGATGCAACCGATCGGCGCCCTCATCTGGGGTGCCCTGATATTCAGCGAACGGTTGTCGGTGCTGCAAGGCACCGGCGTGGCCATCATCCTCTTCGGCGTCACGGCGATCAACGTACGCGGGAGCGTCCGACCCCCGGCCACCAATCTCGCGGAACCGAGCACCCCTCACTAATTCCGGCCGTACCTATGCTTTGGCGGTGGCACCCGCAGTAATGCAAGCAGTGGTCGCGCATCCTCCGGGCGATGAGGATCAGTTGCGGGTCGCAGCGCTGCCCGTTCCCCGACCCGGAGCCGGCGAGGTTCTGGTGCGGGTCCAAGCAGCCGCCGTCAGCTCACTGGACATCGGCATTCTCTCGGGGTCGATAGACGTCGATCTTCCCTTTCTGATGGGGTCCGATGTGGCCGGAGATGTGGTCGTCGTCGGCCCCGCGGTAACGGCCTGCTCTCCCGGCGATCGGGTTCTGGCACTCAGCGACTCCGTTGGACGGACTCGACCGGGCGGATACGCGGACTATGTGGTCGTACCGGCTGCGGACTTGCATCCCATTCCCGCAGGTGTCTCCTTCGTCAGCTCGGTGAGCGTCGGCCGTGCCTTCTCGAGAGCCTGGACGGCCCTCCTGCACGACGGCCGGCTGGGGATGAACGAACGGGTGGTCGTGGTCGGCGCCGAAGAACCGGAGGGAATCGCCGCTCTCCAGATCTGTCGCTGGAAGAAAATGCAGCGTGATCGCCGTCTCGAACGGCCGCCATGCGCAGCGACTCCAGGCACTCGGCGCCACGCGGGTTGTGTCGCAATCGGCCCCGGACCTCCCGGATCATGTCCGGGTTGGTCTCGGCACGCACGGCGCTTCACTGGTCTTCAATGTTGCTGGTTCGGCCCTGCCGGATTCGCTGAAGATGCTCGAGCGTCATGGACGCCTGGTGGTCATCGGTGGCGCCATTGCTCAGGTGCTTCGATGTTCGCCGGCTGGTCGAATTGCGGGCGCACATCATCGGTTGTGGGGCCGGCGGCGATGCCGCCGACTTGCACCACATCCACAAGCTGATCGGCGAAACGGCCTTCCTGCCGGTGGTCGACTCGATCTATCCACTTTCGCAAGCCGGCCGAGCCCACCGGCGAGCGGCGTCGGAAGCAGCCTTCGGCACCGTGGTTCTCGTGCCCGACCACCTCTTCCGCTCAGGCGAGCAAGTCGGCCAGCTTCTCGAAGAAGACTGATCTCGCCAGAACCTGCTCCGCCCCCAGGCGTCCGGCGCTGCGAAGCGCATCCCGGTTCACGTGTGGCCCGTAGGCGACCACCCGCACGCCGGCTTGCGCCAACGTTTCGACGGCTACCAGAGCATCGGGTACCGATAGATCAATGAGCGCAAGAGCGGGCAAGGGCCCGGCGGGGTCCATGTTGCCCGCAACCCGGGCGGGCCACACGACCAGTTTCGCTCCGGATCGCTCGACCGGCTGCTCGATTCTCGAACGATCCATGAGGTTCGACGACAGGAGACCCACCCATCGCGAGGGCCGGACGGACCCGGCCTTTTCGGCGCCCCAGGCCAGGTGCGCCATCCAGACCTCATCACCCAGCGGGCGGGAAGAAGCGGGAGCCAGACTGAACAGGTCGCCGGGCAGGGCGGCGACGGCTCCCAGGTCGCGACGGAGGGGCTCGATCCCGGCTTCCGCGAGTGCATCGGTTGGAAACCGCATCGCTTCCTGAAACACCTCGAGTGGCCCGCGGCGTTGCTCGGCGAACGGCAGGACCAGCAAAGCTTCGAGGTTGTCCTGCAACCAGGCCCGGCCCTCCGCCAGAGCATCGTCAAACGATGGTGGACGATCCACGCCGAGCTCCTGGAGGCGTCGTTCGATGTATCCGGCGTAGGCCGAGAGCATGCTGGTCATGAGTTCCTGTGCAGCATCATTCATGACGCAGCCAGGGTAGGACGGATCGTGTCTCCGACACGGGTACGCCGATCGAGCGACGAGGACACCGGTTCAGCTCGAGAACACCTGCACCACCATGAGCCCGAGCGGACCCTTCACAACGCCGATTCCGAGACGCGTGAACCCCTCACCCATGATGTTGGCGCGATGGCCGGGGCTATCCATCAGGCCCTGGTGCACCGTCCGGACGGTGGCGGCCAATGCCAGATTCTCGCCGACGATCACGAACGGGATGCCGGCATCGGTCATGCGATCCGCCACCGATCCGGTGGTGGGAGACGTGTGACTGAAGTAGCCCTCCACATACATCTCAGTTGCGTGCCCTTCTCCGACGGCGGCCAGCGGCGCCGACCAGGCCAGGGGATCCAGTCCTTCCTCGATCCGGGAGCGGTTGACCAGCTCGAAGATCTCCTCGGCGGCGCGATCATCTTCTCGAAGATCACCCGGGTCGGCGGGAGGCAGCTCCAGTGTCTGTTCGTCTTCGAGGATGATCTTCTCGCGCCCGACGAGGCGGTCGAGGTTCAGCAGCGCTTCGAGGACCCGATCACCGGCGACGGCGTTGAACATCCGTTGGGGGAACGCATCCGGATCCGTGAGGGCGACGGCAACGCTCGACTCCTGGATACGCTCGTCAACCGAGGCCGGGAGCGGAATCACCACCACCAGTGAGAGAACCAGTATCGCAACGAACAGGGCCCAGGCCAGGGCGAGTCCGCCGCCGAGCAGGCGATGGGTCAGGGCCAAACCAGGCAGGGTGAACACCTTCTGCAGGTAGTGCGCGCCGATCGAAGCACCTATGCCGACCACCAGGAAGAGAGCGATGCCGCCGGCCAGGCGCCCGACCTCCGGCGAGACTCCCAGCCAATCGGCCAGCCAGTCCCCGATGAAACCACTAAACCGGAAAGCCAGAGCGATGCCGAGAATGAGCCCCACCAGGTCCATCACCTCGCGGGTGAAGCCGCGCACCCATCCGCGAACGAACAGGCCGGCGAAATAGAGCCCGAGCACGAAGTCGATCATGAGGCGACCTCCGGCAGCCCGGTTTCCAGTTCCCGGTACCCAGTATCCGGCAAGTCAACATCCTCAGATCCGAACCCGGGACTGGCAACTGGCAACTGGTGACTGGAGACGCTCATCAAGAAACTGGAAACTGGCGACATCACGTCAATACGATGCGGATGCGCTTGTTGGCTTTGCCTTTCGACTCCGTCTTGACAACCCGCACGCTCCCCACCTCGCTCGTGGAGGCGACGTGGGTCCCTCCATCTGCTTGCTTGTCGAGGCCGATGATGTGGACGACCCGAATCGGATCGATGAAGTCGGGGAGGAGATTGACCTTGGTCCGGATCAGATCCGGATCCGCCAGTGCCTCGGCGCGCGGCAAGAAGAGGATCTCCACGTGATGGTCGGCTGCCAGTTCCTCATTGAGCTTGTCTTCTACCTGCCGGCCGAATTCGGCGGAGATACCCTCCAGCTCGAAATCCATGCGGGCCGTGCCCGGTTCCATGTTCCCACCGGTGACTTTGGCATCGAAGTCCCGCCAGATGATTGCCGACAGCGAATGGAGCGCCGTGTGCGTTCTCATCAACGTGAACCGGCGTTCCCAGTCGATCTCAGCCACAACCGGGGTTCCCGGAGCGGGTGGAGCACCCTCAAAGACGTGGGTCGGCACGCCGCTACGGCGCACCGTATCAACGATGCGCACCTCTCCTCCGGACCAGCGAATCAGCCCCTGATCGCCCGGTTGTCCGCCGCCCCGCGCATAGAAAACGGTTCGATCGAGTACGAGCCCGCCATCACCTATCTCGAGTACGTTCGCCTCGGTTGTGCGGACGTACGCGTCGATAGCCGCGATCTCTTCTGTCATCGGAGCTCCTCAGCTCGGCTGCAGATGCGCCAGCGTACCCGGCCACCCGAGCGAGAAGTACCCAACTTCCGTGGCACGCGACCCGTTGACGTGCCTACACTCCTCCCCCACTGGGGATAACCCAGCATGAGGGAAGTTGGGTGCCACCACGGGGTGGTACTGAAGGAGGAACAATGAGGAATTCAAGAATGTGGAAACTGACGCTGCTGCTGGCAGTGCTTGCGCTCGTCGCAGCCGCGTGCACGGAGGGCGGCGCTGCGCCGGCCGAGTGCGAAGACGATCCCTTTGGATGCGTCGAGGTAGGGGCCGGCGATCCGATCGAGGTTGGTACCTTGCTGGTGATCACCGGACCGAACGCCTTCCTGGGTCAGGACAGCCAGAACGGCGTCGTGTTGGCTGCCGATTACCTGGACGGAACGTTCGACGGCGTGAACGGCGAGCTCTTCGGTCACACGATCTCGTTCAACCATCAGGACGATGGCTGTTCGGCCGACGGTGGCCAGGTCGGCGCCCAGGCGCTGGCCGCGGACACCAGTGTGGTTGCGGTGATCGGGACGAGTTGTTCGAGCGCGGCGCTCGGAGTCGCGGACAAGATCCTCAGCGACAACGGCATCGCCATCATCTCGCCGTCCAACACAGGACCGGCGTTGACCGAGCCCGGCCCAGCACCAGCCCTTCTACCTGCGGACGGCCCACAACGACAAGTTGCAGGGTGCCGCAGTGGCCAACTTCGCCTACAACGAGCTCGGTGCCCGCAGCGCCGCCACCATCCACGATGGAAGCCCCTACGCCGACGGTCTCCAGGCCGTCTTCGCCGAGAAGTTCCAGGAACTGGGCGGAACGATCACCGTGCAGGACGCCATCCAGGTGGGCGACACCGACTTCACGTCGGTGCTGACCACCGTGGCAGCTGATGCACCGGACGTTCTGTACTTCCCGATCTTCGTGGCAGAGGGCGGGTTGATGGCACAACAGGCTGCTCAGACCGCAGGACTGGAGAACACCACGCTGATCGGTTCCGACGGCATGCTGACCCAGGGCTTCCTGGATGCAGCCGGTGAGGCTTCGGTTGGCATGTATCTGTCCGGACCCGACCTGTCGGCCTTCAGTGGCGATGCGGCGTTCTACGAGGGTGAGTTCAAGACCGCCTACGCAGCCCAGTTCGGTGGCGAGCCCGGGCGCGGCGTTCCATGCGCACTCGTACGATGCCACCGTCATGCTCTTCGAAGCCATCGAGAAGGTGGCCATCGAGGACGGCGACACCCTGTACATCCCCCGAACGGCGCTGAAGGACGCATTGTTCGAGACTCAGGGCCTCTTGGGCATCACCGGAACGCTGAACTGCAACGCCGACGGCGACTGCCAGAGCACCGCGGTTATCGGTGTGTATCAGGTCGAGACCCCTTCGGGCCTTCCTGGCACACCCGTGTACAGCGAACAAGCCAGCCTCGCAGGCTAACGAGGGTTGATCCGGGGGAGGGCTCAGGCTCTCCCCCGGATAATCCCCTACCGATATGGCCACTTCCACGACGTCATCGTCCCGGCGGATCCGCTTCGAGAGACTGCCCCTGCGGCGGATCATTCTCATTTCATTGAGCATTGCGATCATCTACGGGGTCGTTGCGGGAAGTGCTGCCACCATCAGAATGGGAACGTTCACCGCTGCCGACTGGCGGTCGCTGGTCATCAACGGTATTGCCCGGGGCAGTGTCTATGCGCTCATCGCCATCGGCTACACCCTGGTGTACGGGATCCTCTTCATGATCAACTTCGCGCACGGCGAAGTCTTCATGGCCGGTGCGTACACAGCCTTTTTCGTAGCCGTCGCTTTCAGCGGCTCCGGCTATCTCAACGAGCATCCGCTGATGTCGATTGCGGCGATCCTGATCGTCTCGATGGTGACCTCGACGCTTGTTGCAATCATTCTCGAACGGGTGGCCTATCGGCCGCTACGGGGAGCTCCGCGCCTGGTTCCCCTCATCACTGCCATCGGCGCGTCCTTCTTCTTGCAGTACACGTTTCGGGGTCTCTACGGCGCTCAGGCCCGTGCCTATCCGACCATCAACATCCTGAAGGGCACCTGGTCGATCTTTGGCGTCGACATCCTCCGGACTCAGGTCATCGTCATCGTGGCCGCCGTGCTGCTCTGGGTGGCACTCTTTGCCTTTGTGGCAAAGACGCAGAACCGGCCGGTCGATGCGGGCCGTCGGGCGAGGACCGGGAAATTGCGGCGCTGATGGGCATCAACGTCGACCGCACCATCGTCGCCACCTTTGCCATCGGTGGAGCCCTCGCCGGAGCGGCCGGCATCCTCTACGTGTTTCTGTTCAACCAGGTCATCTTCACGATGGGGTTCTTCCCCGGCATCAAGGCGTTCACGGCAGCAGTCCTTGGCGGGATCGGCAGCGTGACCGGAGCGGCCATGGGGGGATTGTTGCTCGGCGTGCTGGAAGCGGTCGGTCCCGAATCTGTTCCTCACCGGAGCAGAGGTGCCTTCGCCCAACCAGTTGCAGCCGGTGGTGGCCTTTGGAATCCTCGTGCTCGTGCTGATCTTCCTGCCGGGTGGCTTCCTCGGCGCTCCTGAAGAGAAACGAGCCTGATCGTGCGAGCTGCGCTGACCCGGGACAACGTCCGCGCCGGCCTGGTTGGCGGGGTGGTCGTCCTTTACCTGGCACTGGTCGGCATGATCGAACGTTTCCAGGATCGGGATGTCATCACCGGTGTCATCGGGCTGGGCACGCTGCTGATCCTGATCGGACTGGCCGGCACCGGGTACATGGCCAGCCGTCCACCCAAATCGCGTCCCGGCCAGGTGCCTGTATCGGCCAACCCCGCCCTGAAGGGCCTGGTGGCCGGAGCCGTGGCCGGTGCCCTGACCGGAGGCGTGATTCTGGTGCTGGAACTGCTCATCAGCGCAGGCGCCAACGTTCGCGGTGTGCTGGCCAGCGTCACCCCCGGCATGCTCTCCACCGTGGAATTCGGCCTCGGATCGGTAGGGGGCGCCGCCATTCTGCTCGCTCTCGGAACCGCCCTCGGTGCGGCGAGCGGAGCGTTGCGCCTGCTTTCTGATCGAGCGCGCGACACGGTGACCTTCACCGTGACCAGCTTGCTCTTGATGAGCCTCCTGGAGCCCATCCTGGGCGCCGTCCTCGACGGTTTGGGCCTTTCGGAACGGTGGCTCTACCAGGGAGGGGGCCTCACCGTGCTCGGGGCCATCTTGACCATAGTCATCGCTGGGACGGCCCGCTGGTTCTGGAAGCAACGCGAGCCACAGCGGAAGGAAGCCATCGCCCAGATGCCGGCCGACCGGCGCAGTCTCTATCGGAAGCTCGCAGTCTTCGCGGCAGTTGCCCTCCTGGTGGTCCTGCCCTGGATCGTCGGGAGCTTCATCAGCGACGTGTTGGGAACGGTGGGGTTGTACGTTTTGCTCGGTCTGGGACTCAACATTGTGGTCGGGTACGCCGGCCTGCTCGATCTCGGGTATGTGGCGTTCTTCGCCGTCGGCGCCTACGCAACCGGGATCCTCACCTCGCCCGCCTCGTATCTGGTCAGAGAAGAGGGCCAGCTCTTCGCCGAGAAGGGATTCACCAACTTCTGGGTAGCCCTTCCGTTCGTCGTGATCATCGCCATCATCATCGGCATATTGATCGGCGCACCGGTGCTGCGGCTGCGCGGTGACTATCTCGCGATCGTGACGCTCGGCTTTGGTGAGATCATCCGCACCCTGGTTCTGTCCGACTGGCTCTCCCCGTACCTGGGTGGAGCTCAGGGACTGATCCGGGTGCCTCCCGCTCCCCCCGACGCTCTCGACCTGCGCGCTCCCCAGAATGTCTACTACCTGATCCTGGTCTTCTGCGGGATCGCCGCCTTTGTCGCCTGGCGGCTGTCGGACTCCAGGGTCGGGCGGGCCTGGGCGGCCATGCGCGAGGACGAGTCGGTCGCAGAGGCCATGGGCATCAGCATCATCCGCTACAAACTGCTGGCCTTCGCGATGGGCGCCGGAGTGGGCAGCCTTGGCGGTGTCTTCTTCGCCGCCAAGATCGGCTCGATCTTCCCGAACAGCTTTGGACTGCTGGTGTCGATCAACGTCCTCTCGGTGATCATCCTCGGCGGACTCGGGAGCATTCCCGGTGTCATCATCGGGTCGGCCGTTCTGGTTGGCCTGCCCGAGCTGCTCCGAGAGTTCGCCGAGTTCCGGCTCCTCATCTACGGGGCGATCCTGGTGGCGATCATGATCCTCCGCCCCGAAGGCCTCATTCCCAACAAGCGCCGCCAGCGAGAGTTGCACGCCCAGGAGATCGAGCTGGAGACGATCGTGCCTGATGAGGCAACCTCATGAGCCATCTACTCGAGATGGAGGCCGTCTCCAAGCGCTTCGGTGGCGTGCAGGCGGTCGACGCCGTCGACTTCCATGCCGACCAGGGTGAGATCGTGGGCGTGATCGGCCCCAACGGCGCCGGCAAGACCACGCTCTTCAATATCGTCACCGGTTTCTATTCCCCCGACTCGGGCAAGATCCGCTTCGACGGTCACAACCTGGTCGGGCTCAAACCCAATCAGATCACCAAGGTCGGAATCGCCCGCACCTTCCAGGCCGTGCGGCTGTTTGGAGCAATGACGGTGCTGGAGAACGCCATGGTCGGCCAGCACACCCGGACCCGCGCCGGCGTCCTCGGAGCCCTCTTCCATGGCGGTTCGACCAGGGCCGAGGAAGAGCGCGTGCAAGCCGAAGCAGGCGCCGCGCTCGACTTCTTCGGTGACCGCCTCTCCCCGCGACTCAACTCGCTGGCCTCCGAGCTGGCCTATGCCGACCGGCGCCGCCTCGAGATCGCCCGGGCCATGGCCACCGAGCCCCAACTGCTGCTGCTCGACGAGCCGGCGGCCGGCATGAACCCGGCTGAGAAGGATGGACTCATCGAGCTGATCGGGCGATTGCGGGACGAAAAGGGATACTCGATCGTGCTCATCGAGCACGACATGCCCGTTATCAGCGGGGTCTCGGATCGTGTGGTAGCCCTCGACTACGGCAAGAAGATCGCCGAAGGAACCTACGACCAGGTTGCAGCCAACAAGCAAGTCATCGAGGCCTACCTCGGCAAATCTGCATCACAGGAGACGGCATGACCGAAACAACATCGGCACCGATCCTCGACCTGGTTTCCGTCAGCGCAGCCTACGGGCCGGTGCGGGCGCTCGAAGACGTCAGCCTGGAGGTTCGGCCGGGTGAGATTGTCTGCCTGCTCGGTTCCAACGCAGCAGGGAAGTCGACAACCCTGCGCACGATCCTCGGAATGACGCGTGCGCACGCGGGAGAGATCGTGTTCGAAGGCGAGCGGATCGAGCGGTTGTCCACCGGCGACATCGTGGCTCGCGGGTTGACCATGGTGCCGGAAAACCGGCGCCTCTTCGGGAAGATGAGCGTCAAAGAGAACCTGACGATCGGCGCCAACCTCCGCAGGGACAAGGGAGCGATCCAGGCCGACATCGATCGGGTCTTCGAATTGTTCCCACGGCTCAAGGAACGGATCAGCCAGAAAGCCGGGACTTTGTCCGGAGGTGAGCAGCAGATGCTGGCCATCGGTCGAGCTCTGACGGCCGCCCCCAAGGTGTTGCTGATGGATGAGCCCTCCATGGGACTCGCCCCGATCTTGGTCGAGCAAGTCTTCGACACCATCAAGGAGATCAACGCCCAGGGAGTGACCATCCTGCTGGTCGAGCAGAATGCGCATGTTGCGTTGTCCATTGCCGACCGTGGCTACGTGCTGCAGACCGGCAGTATCGTCCTGGCCGACACCGCCAAAGCCCTGCTCGATCATCCCAACCTCTCGGACGCCTATCTCGGCGAGTTGGAGTAAGGGGACTACGCCTCGGGCTCCTCGGAGGTTTCCCCGGGTCGGTCTGTTGGTTTTCGTCGAACTCGACCACGCGTCGCCTCTCCCCACCAGGCTGTCGCGTTGCGGGGGCTCGTACTCGGTGATCATGGCGTCGGCCGCCTCGTCCCATGACTCTTCGAGCACCCTGGTGCGCCACAGGTGACCCACGATGACTCGGAGTGCCGCTGCGACGGGTACGGCAACGAGGAGCCCGAAGAACCCGCCAATCGATCCACCCAGACAGAAGCGCCAAAAGAATGAAGACCGGATTGAGCTGAACTCGTGATTTGAGCACGTTCGGGCTGATCACGTGGTTGTCGAACTGTTGGACGGCCGTGAACATGACGACGGACCACAGAGCCGTACTGATGTCGCGAAACACCAGCGAAACCAGCGCAGCGAGGAACCCACCGGCAAACGGGCCGATGAAGGGAATGACGTTCAAGAAGCCGGCGATCAGCCCGATGAGCAGCCAGAAGGGAACACCGAGGAGAGCCAGCCCGACACTCGACAAGATTCCGACGATCAACGCCACGAGGAGCTGACCTCGCACGAACCCGCCGACCACCCGTGCCGCCTGGGTGACCACGTGGACGACTTCCGGACGGGCCTGCTCAGGTACCAGTTGTTGGGCACGTTCTTTGAATCCCGGCAGATCTACCAGGATGTAGAAGGCGAGAACGGGACCGAGTGCCAGGATGATGAGGACATCGAAACCCGCCCGGGCGAAGGTTCCGAGCTGACCCAGCATCTCCTGGATGTTCTCCTGATTGAAGAAATCGGCAAGCCACTCCTGCAGGGTATCGACCGCCGAGCCGACTCCGACGGACAGTCCCAGCCGCTCCCCCAGGTCGACCAGGAATACTCCGATGTCCTCGACCAGCTGGGGAATCTGATCGGAGAAGGCGGCCAATTGATCCCTGATGACCGGCACCACGAGGAAGCCGACGAGCACCCCGAGACCCAGGAACAGCAGGTACGACACGAACGAGCCGAGCAAACGGTGGATGTGCCACTTCTGCATTCGATCGACGAGCGGACTCATCAGATACACGACTGCCCCGGCCAGCACCAGCGGCGGCCACAGAATGCGCAACAGATACAGCAGCCACAAGATCCCGGCAACGACCAGCACCATGCCGGCGATGCTCCAGGACGTGATACCCAGTCGCCGTAGCCGTTCGTAGGAGTTTGATGGATCGTTCACCGGTGGCGAGTGTAATGGGATCCACCCTCCAGGCCGCGCCGGTCGGCCGCGACGGCTGCCGGCCGATCGTCAAAGCTACGGCTGGCGTATCTCCACGCGGGCGCCCTCGACCACCGTGATGAGAATGGAAGGGCCAGTGAACGGACTCTGATATCCCTCAACCGTCTCGGCCCATCCCCCGGGAACCACCGCCACACCAGCGACCACCACCCCGGTCTCGGCGGGCACATGGATTACGTACACACCTTCGACGGTCGCCGACGTGCTCAATCTCTCCCGGGCGCGGCAGGAAAACGGTGCCCTGCCCGTCGAGTTCCAGGGACTTCAGCTGCAGTCCGCTCAGGTCGGCATCCAGTTCGGGCGAGTCGAGGACAAGCGACCACACCGGTCCGGCCGCCAGGGTCAGATCCCATCCGGACGTCTGGAACCAGTCTCCACCATCGACTTCACGCAGAACCACGAAGGACGGGCCTTCCTCGAAAGTGCTCTCCAGGGCTTCCGGCACTCCCGTTGCGCCACCTCGCCGTTCTACCTTCACCGCATATAGGTCACCGCCACCGGTCGATATGGACAGGCTTCCGGTTAGGTCCAGCGTCAGCTCTGCATCCCGAACACCGGCGGCGGACGGTCCGGTGAGATCACCGGTTGAAGAGGGAAGCTGCTCCCAACCGGTGAGGTGGAGCACGACGCTCGATCCCAGCATCGTGATCAGCAGGAGCGGGAGGACTGCGGTGATCCTGGCCGGACCGCGTTTGCGCAGCGGGAGCAGCGCCGCCGCCACGAAGAAGGCCCCGACCGCCAGCGGCCAGAGCGAGATCACGTCGAGTACGACGGAAGGGGCGAGGATCCCACCGACCACGCCTGCCGCTACCGAAACGATGACTACGGCCACCATCAGCCACGCCCACAGAGTCCAGGGACTCGACGGCGTGCGCTCTACGACTGTGGCTTCGTCGGTGGTCACCCTCCGTATGATGCCCCAAGCACGATGATGATGTCGGCCTGGGTAACCCCTTGGAACAATTCCACAATGGCGTCGGTCGCTACGTAGCGCGCGATGACGTTCGCTTCGGTTTCGAACCCGGCCACGTACCAGATCCTCGACACGCTGAACGGAGTCTCCCAATTCTCCGGCTCCAACGTTTCATAGCCGACACCGGCAAGCGTTTCGGCCAGATCGGCGGCGATGCCGCCCCGGGTGGTCGAATTGAGGACCAGCACCGTTATCTCAGAGGGGTCGCGACCGGCGAGCGTGGTGGTCGTGGCGATGGTGGTCGTCGTTGCCTCGGTCGTCGTCGTGGGAGCAACCGTCGTGCTGGTGGTAGCCGCCGTCGTGGCTGTGGTGGCCGGGGTCGAGGTCGTCGAGGCTGCCGACGTGGTCGTTGTCGTCGCAGGACCGTCGTCTCCAGAGAAGATCGTCTGGAAGAGCAGCACGGCACCAAAGATGATCGCTCCCCAGAACACCACCTTGACGAGAAAGACGAGGAGTTCCCGGATGAGCCCGCCGTAGCCGGGAGCGGCGTGCCGCCCGGACATCAGATGTCCGCCGGATCCATACCGTCGGCTATGACCCGCGGCTCTGGTCGGCGTCGGGTTCGTTCCGCCCGGACCTTCAACAATCTCCGGACGGTGAGCGGATCGTACGACATCGCTTCGGAGTCATCGAGCAGGTCGCGGAGAATCTGGTAGTAGCGGCCGGCGCTCATCCCGAGATGCTCTTGAACGGCGCGATCCTTCGGTCCGGGAACCAACCACCAGGACCGCTCGAAATCCAGCACCGCTCTGTCGCGTTTCGACAACATGATGCACGTCAGGGTATTCCCGAACACCCTGAGAAACGGGTATTTCGAGCCGGCGGAGGGAACCGAACCACGACCTTCTGATTTGGTGGTCGGGAATCCAAGTGGCCAGTGAGGTCAGGTCTTGGGGAGGCTGTGAGCGCTGTCGGTCTCGGAGGGACTGTCGTCTATGGGCCAATCGCAACAAGCTGCCCCAACTGGGGTAGGTCTGGGCTAGTCACTGTCCCCTCGGTGGTATCGATGAAGGTGAACCACGCGAATCCGTTCCAATCATGTACAACCAGCCACCGTCCGTTGGCACTCCACAGAGCCGCCCCGGACCTGGTCGGGAAATCAGCTGTCTCATCCTCTGTCTCAAACCAGAGGCGTCGTTCGCCAACCAACCGGCAGCCATCCAGATTGTTCTCGATCGTGGCGGTGATGCCGCCAATGGCATTGCCAGGCGGAGAAGGAGCCATCCACAGGATCGTCTCACCGGTTTCGGTCCAGGGGGAAGGTTCGCGGTCGGTGAGGGTTATGTCAGTCAGCACAATCGCCCAATGATTCGGGTCCCCTTCGGCTGTCTCTACCACCAACCGCCCATCAGCGAGGCGGGTGACGAAAGAGAAAGCACCCTCCCCGAGTACTTGACCTGATGTTGAGTCGAGCACAATAAGATCCGCCCGCTGCGCATCGCAACCAGGCAGACCGCCTTCTGCAGGCACGTCCGAGAGGACCATGATTGTGCTATCCCACCACAGCAGTTTCACACCACGGTCGAAATCGGCAACGATGTGGGGAGCCAAGCCCTCTGGGGAGTTCATGGACGCGGTCTTCAGGGTCCAACGGTCGCTACCCTCGGCCTCAACCCAGGCGAGGGCTCCCGGAAACTGGCGATGCCAGATAGCACCCGTAACGTCCGCCGCCGCCAGCTGAAAGCTGGGTGCCGCCGGTAATCGCCCGCTGGTGTCGACCCAAAGGGACTTTCGGCGAGAACTATCAGCGAGTACTACACGTGTCTGATCGATTGCTAGGAGCCGCGTGCCCGAGGCGTCCAGCGAAGCGCTTTCCCACTCGTGGTTGCCTGGCATGTCAACCTTGAAGGGCTCATGCTCACTCGCTTCCCAGATGGTGAGGACCTGCGTGTACGGTGCGTCCTCCTGCCCCCCAACGAAATACAGCGTGCCCGAGAACCCCCGCAGCTGATCCGCTAGGGACTCGGAGACAACATTCGACGCACTAGTTGTGATCGTTGACGAGTCCGTCTCCATAGTGACAGAACCCGAAGTCGCTGCGCTGGCATCCTCAGATTGGGGCAACGAAGACCCTAAACAATAGAGAGAACCGATCGCGATCGCCCCCAGAGCAACACCAACCAGAACCAACCGACGCGAAGGTCGAGTCGGCTCCCTCCCCTCCGCCCGAGCGATCGTCACCTTGTGCCGATCCCGATCCGACAAGCCAACAACTCCTAATCTCACCGCATCCGAAGAATCACCATCGGATCCAGGCTAGGCCCGAGGATTCGGAAAACATCCCGAAGATTGGCATCTCCCGCAACCGGCTCCGGATGGGCATACGACGTCCAGATCGAGACCCAAAGTGGAACCACCAACCGAGCCACATTGTCCAGTATCCACCGAAGCCAAGCAGCACACACAAGCCGCACACACACTGTCGCGGACCACACGCGGACCAAGAGCGGATCAGAGGTCCTGGAGCTGCTTGTCCGATAAGCGATGGATCCCCCGTGTCACAGGGGATTTCTCGTGGAGCTGGCGGAGGGAATCGAACCCACGACCTGCTGATTACAAATCAGCTGCTCTGCCAACTGAGCTACGCCAGCAATCTTGTTCCGGCTTGCCGGACCAACAGTTTGAAGTTTGCAGTTCGAAGTAGCAAGTTACTCGGATCTCACAACGTCTTCCGAACCCGGGCAGCCTCAAAGACCGCCAGTGCGGCTGCAACCGAAGCATTCAGGCTCTCCGAACCGGCCGTCATGGGAATGGCGACCCGTACGTCAACTCGCTCTTCTACCAGCCTGCCGAGCCCCCGGCCCTCTCCACCGACCACGATGGCCACGGCCTCGGTCAGGATGGGCAGGTCGAACAGCCGCTCGCCGTTCCCGGCCGTCAAACCGAGCGTCCAGACCCCGAGTTGTTTGAGGCGCCGCACCACATCTGCGGTCGAAGGCTGGATTGAGACCCGCAGGTGCTCCAGGGCTCCCGCGCTTGCCTTGAAAGCAGTGGGACCGATCGGGGCAGCCCGGCGGGCGGGTACCACGAGACCGGTGGCACCGGCCGCCAGCGCCGAACGAGCGATCGCGCCGACGTTGTGGGGGTCCTCGAGGTGATCGAGGACTACCAGCACACAGGGAGCAGGTTCGACGAGAGCCTCGAGGGAATAGGTCTGCAGCGGTCGGGCCTTGCCGACCAATCCCTGCGGGACGGAGGTGATGGCAAGCGGCCGCACATCATCGACCATTTTGACGGCGACTCCGGCGGTCTTCGCTCGCTCAATCAGAGAGGCGACCTCGGGATGCGAGATCCGGGTAGTTTCTACGAACAGATCCGTGAGCCGCCCGGCCTCCAGCGCTGCATCGATGACGTGCAGACCCTCGAGGTCAGCGCCGATGCCAGCGTGCCCCATCGGGCGTGTCCTCCACAACAACTCCGAGGCCGGCGAGGCCGTCTCGAACCGCGTCTGCACGATGCCAGGCCGAGTCGGCCCTCGCTCGATCCCGTTCGGCCAGGAGACGGGCAACATTCTCTTCGGGCGTTTCGGCCGGCATCAGGTCGAGCGAATGGACCAGATCTTCGATGCCCTCCGCTATCTCCGAGAGTCCCAATGGCGGAGCTTCGAGTCCCAGCACGGCGACCATCTCGTCAAAGGCTCCGACCAAAGGAGCGGCGTTCTGACCCAGGTCGAGGCGACGGTTGCCCTCCCGAACGGCGTCAAAGAGGATGCCGATGGCAGCCGCCGTGTTGAAATCGTCGTCCATGGCTTCGACGAACGCTTCCATGACCGAGGAGTCCGGCGGGCCGGCGTTCTCGGAACGACGCCGAAACGCCCACAGGCGCTCAACCGCCGAGCGAGCATCGGCCAGCAAGTCCTCGGAGTATTCCTGCGGCGTCCGGTAGTGAGCCCGGAGATAGAACAAACGCACTGCCATGGGGGTGAACCGGCGGATAGCCTCGGCGAGGTCGATGACGTGGCCGGTGGACTTGGACATCTTCTCGCCGCCGAGGTTGAGCATCTCGTTGTGCAGCCAGTACCTGGCAAAGGTCTCCCCGGTAGCACCTTCAGATTGGGCAATCTCGTTCTCGTGGTGAGGGAAGATCAGATCGGTGCCTCCGGCGTGTATGTCAAAACCGCTGCCCAGGTAGTCCAGAGCCATTGCCGAGCATTCGATGTGCCATCCGGGCCGTCCGCTTCCCCAGGGAGAGTCCCAGGCTGGTTCTCCCGGCTTGGAAGCCTTCCACAGCGCAAAGTCGAGCGGATCCCGCTTCTGTTCACCAGGAGCGACCCTGGCTCCGGCCAGCAGATCATCAAGATTCCGGCCGGAGAGTTTGCCGTAACCGGGGAGTGATCGTACGGCGAAGTAAACGTCGCCCCCGGACGGATACGCAAGGTCCTTGTCGATCAGGTTTTCGATGAGCGAGATCATGAGGGGTATGTGGTCGGTGGCGCGGGGTTCGATCGTGGGGGGTTTGATGCCGAGACACGTGAATGCCCGGTCGAACTTCTCACTCATGATGCCGGCCAGCTCGGCAACCGGCATCCCCTGCTCGGCGGCGGCCGCAATGATCTTGTCCTCGACGTCCGTGACGTTGCGAACGTAGGTGACTTCGTAGCCCCGCCACTCGAGATACCTGCGGACGGCGTCGAACGCCACGGCGAAACGCCCGTGCCCGAGATGCGGATCGGACTGCACGGTGGCCCCGCATACATACATGGAGATCTCGCCCGGGCGGCGCGGAATCAGCTCCTCTTTGCGGCGGCCCAGCGTATTGAATACCTCCATGTGGCCCGAATGCTAGGAGACTTCGTCTCGTGTCGAGCACGTCACGATGGCCGTAGCGGCGATGCCTTCGTCCCGGCCGAGGAACCCCAGGCCGTCCGTGGTGGTCGCCTTCACGGACACACAGGCGGTCTCAACCGCCAGCACAGCGGGCGAGGGCAGCGCGAACGGCTTCCCGGATCGGAGCCAGACGGACCGATTCGGCAACAACGGTGACGTCGAGGTGAGCGACCCGCAACCCTTCAACATGGACCCGGTCGACGACAATCCTGAGCAGTTCCATGCTGTCGGCACCCTCGAAGTGCGGATCCGACGACGGAAAGAGCATGCCGACATCACCGAGAGCCGCAGCACCGAGTAAAGCGTCGGCCACCGCATGGGCAACCACATCGGCGTCGGACGTTCCGAGCAGCCCGCGAGTCTGATCTGCGGGAACCCCGGCGAACAGGACCGGCGGCTCCCCACCAAAGCGATGGACGTCGAAGCCCCACCCGGTCCTCATCGGCTCATCGCCTCGAGTATCTGGAGGTCATCGGGATACGTGACCTTGAGATTGCCCGGGTCGCCTGCCACCCAGGCAACGGCCTCGCCGGCGCGCTCGAGGAGGGCGGCATCATCCGAGGCATCGGTGTCGTCGGAAGTGTGCGCAGCCCGGAGCGCTGCAAGCAGAAACGCCTGCGGGGTTTGCACGCTGATGAGCGCATCCCGGTCCACTGTGATCAGGACCCTGTCATCTTCGACTCGCTTGAGCGTGTCGCGCACCGGTACACCCGGCACGACACCCGCCACGTCGCCAACGGCCAGGCGTTCGAGGACCCGTGCAACAAGTTCCGAGCCGGCCAGCGGTCGCGCCGCGTCGTGAACAACGACTGCAGAGACCGAGTCGGGAATCACGGCCATTCCAGCCGCAACCGAATCCCGGCGCCGATCGCCACCCGGGATTCCGCCCGGAACGGAACCGACGACCACCACCTCAGCCACCCCGCCCTCGAGCAGCGCACCCCTGGCCCAATCCCACAGAGGACGGCCCCGGAGAACGAGTTCGTGCTTGGGTTGACCGAACCGGCTGCCGGTCCCCGCCGCGACGACGATCCCCCAGGCGGTCATACAACCGGGCGGCCAAACAGCATGCGCCCGATCGAGGTTCGGGTCACGCTCACGATTTCGACATCAACGGCCGTCCCGACCAGTTCGGCTCCCTGCTCCACGACGATCATGCTGCCGTCGTCGAGATAGCCGACGCCCTGGCCCGGTTCAGAACCGGTCTTCGTGATATCTACGCGCATCCGATCCCCGGTGGAGACGACCGGTTTGAGCGATTCGGCCAACGAATGGGGATTGAGGACCACCACACCCCGGGCGCCGGCTGCCTTGGCGAGGTTGTGATCGGTGGTGATCAGGGTCGCTTCGGCACGCATGGCCAGCGCCAGCAATTTGGCATCGACGTCCTCGAATTCCGGCACCGTCTCCTCGAGGATGTACACCTGCGAAATCTCCGAGCCACGCATGGCTTCGATCACCTCGAGTCCGCGCCTGCCTCGGCGCCGCCTCGTCTTGTCTACCGCGTCGGCGAGGCCCTGCATTTCGTCGAGGACGAACTCGGGCACCCAGACGCGGCCGGGAAGGAGTCCGGCGCGAGCCATTTCCAGAATCCGACCGTCGATAGCCGCCGACGAGTCCAGCAGGAAGGCTCGCTCGGGGTGGTCGAGGCTCCGACTCACCAGCGTCCCGCGCCTCCGCAATCCCGTCACGGCCAGCAGATCGTCGGTGCGGGAGGCAAACAGGCGGGTACCGAGACTGGCGGTGATCAAAACGACCAACGAGGCAAGCGGCCATGCCACGGCAGGCGGCATGAAGAACACGATGGGAACCCCGAGGATGACACCGACGATGAGACCGACCACCATGCCGAAAGCGCCGGCAAACAACTCAGGGCCGGAAGACCGTTCGGCGACTCGATCCGGCATCACATCAAGGCTCTTGCGAAATCCCCGGCCGAGCACTCCGCCGAGCACATATCCGACCCCGGCCCCGAGCACCGCACCGAGGATCGGCGCGGCATCGGCGTTGGGGAACTCCACGGAAGAACCAAGCTGGAATCCCAAAGCGGTCAGGGCCAGCGTGATGAGCAAGCGGACGGCTTCGACGATCACGTTCCGAGGTTAGCCCTCTGCGGGTGAATTCCCGAGGAGCGCGGCTCGTCCCATCGATCCGGGCGAACTAGGCCTCGTCGGGCTGGTTCGACCTTGGGAAGCGCTCGATCCAGCTTTCTGGTCGCTTCTTCCTCATCGACATTGAGCGCGAACCGCAGCTCGCTGGTCAGGGTCAGACGTGCCTTGGACAGCATCCGCTTCAACGCCGGCGAAATCCCCTTCGTCTGCTGGGAGTACGTCAGGTCGCGGACGACCTCAGCCACCTGGTAGATGTCGCCCGACGTCATCTTCTCATTGAGGACCTTGTACCAGCGACTCCAGTTGCTGCCGGCCTCCTGCGGTGGTTCCTTGAACGATGCGAAGACCTTGCGGGCCTGGTTCTTGCTGATGACCGGACGAATGGTGTCCTCGATATTGGCGATGGGCAGCAGCACCGTGAGCTGGTCGGTGGCAATCTCGAGCTGGTAGTAGTCCTGGCGGTTTCCGGCCACGGTCTGCTTGACCTTCTTGACGATGACGGCCGCTCCGTGATGGGGATGGACGACTTTGTCGCCGATAGAGAAAGCAGGCGGCTTTTTCGTTCGGGCAGCCGGCTTTGCCGCAGCGTCCTCGGCTCTTCTTGGCGGCCGCCTTGCGGGGCGCCGCAGCTGGCTTCTTGGCGGCAGCAGCAGGCTTCTTGGCCGCGGCCGTCTTCGTCGCAGCAGCAGGCTTTCCGGCGGCCGCCGTCTTCTTTGCCGCAGCAGGCTTCCTCGCGGCAGCAGCCGGTTTCTTCGCGGCAGCAGCCGGCTTCCTGGCCGCAGCCGTCTTCGTCGCAGCAGCAGCCGGTTTCTTCGCCGCAGCAGCCGTCTTCTTGGCGGGCGCCGGTTTCGTGGCCGCAGCAGCCGTCTTCCTGGCCGCAGCCGTCTTCGTCGCAGCAGCAGCCGGTTTCTTCGCCGCAGCAGCCGTCTTCTTGGCGGGCGCCGGTTTCTTCGCCGCAGCAGCCGTCTTCTTGGCGGGCGCGGCTTTGCTACTGGTTGTCGTCTTCTTGGTCGCCATAGATCCCTGCGTCGAGTCGGAGCGGCAATGGTAGTCAGTTATCGGTCATCCGTGGTCGGTTGTGCAGCCCGGGAACGTTCAGAGCTCGACCGAATGGTCCCAGGCGCGGATCGTCTCCAGCATCCGGTCGAAGAGCAACCGCAGTTGCGTGGCTCGCGCCCGGCCGATCCCGGCGATGTCATCCAGTTCATCGACCGACGCGTTCAACATCTTCTGGAAGTCCTTGAAGTGCTTGACAATGCCGTCGCGAACGGGCTCGGGAAGACGTGGAACCTGCGAGAGGAGTCGCACACCGAGCGGACGGGTGTGACTGTCGGGATGGTCGAATCCGAGGGCGGCTGCAACCGCATCCGGGTCGCTCAGATCGACCGTGGGGAGCGACTCCAGCTGGGTCAATGCCTGATTCAGGCGCTTGGCCGTTACGGGCCGAACATAATCCCGGATCACGAGGTTGCGAAGATCGGTGGTGCCGTGCAAGAGATCGGCCAATTGCAGGGTGATGAGTCCACCCTCACCGCCGAGTCCCACGGCATCTTTCTCGATGTCCGCGCCGATGCGGCGCACGAGTTCGGCTCGCTGCACGACCTGCACAACCGCCCGGTAGGTCATGAGATCGGCCACCTCTTCGCGGGTCAGCCGCTCCTCGGCCTCTTCCAACCTGCGCCGGAAACGTTCGAGCGTCAACAATTCCTGATTGACCTCGGCGGCCAGAACCGTCGGGCTCTGCAGCTCATGCTTCTCACCTCCGAGGAACAGAGTCGCGACCCGCCGGTCCTCACTGACGGCCACCACCGGGAGACCGGTCTGCCGGGCGACTCGCTCGGCGGTCCGGTAGCGAGCTCCCGTCTCCTGCGTGGCCACCGCAGGGTCGGGCAGCAGGTGAACATTGACCCGGAGGATCTTCTGCCATTGATGATCGAGGACGATTGCCCCATCCATCTTCGCCAGCTCGGCCAGCCGGGCAGGTGTGAAATCCGAATCGGTCAGCTGGAAACCACCGGTACAGATGCTGTCAACGGCGGGGCCGTACCCCAGCACGATCAGGGCGCCGTTGCGATGCTGAATGATCCGGCCCAGCGCCTCGCGCAACGGGGTACCGGGAGCAAGACGCTGCAGGGTATTCAGAAGTCCGGAAGATGACGAGGGCATCGACAGGATCATAGTTGGTTGGCAAGGCTCGCCCGTTCTTCCTGGCCTTGTCGTGTTACCCCTGGTGCTCTCGCCATCCGGGAAGGGCCAGATCGAGCGCTTCGCGGATGCCCATCCGGGTTCCCTTATGGGGCGCGACGCTGGTCGGTATGCCCAGCCGGGCGGCTTCTTCCACCCGACGGGTCTCATGGGCGACGGGTCGCAGTTCGCCCGTGAGGCCCACCTCACCCCAGGCGGCCAGCGGACCAAGCGGCCGGTCGAGCCGCGACGAGGCGAGCGCCAGAGCCACCGGCAGGTCGGTGGCCGGTTCGGTGAGCCGGAGCCCCCCGACAATGTTGACGTACACCTCCTGGTCGGAGAACGAGAGCCCGGCGTGTCTGTCCAGGATGGCCAGCATCTGGTGGACCCGGGACGGCTCGACACCTCGAACGCTCCGCCGCGGTTGGGGAAGCGTGGTCGGCGCAGCGAGGGCCTGCACCTCGACCAGGACCGGCCGGCGACCCTCAACCGTTGGGAAGGCGAGGGTCCCCGGGACGGCTCCGCGCCAATCAGCGAGAAAGGCGGCCGAGGGGTCCGCCACCTCCCGGAGACCTTCGTGGGCCATCTCGAAGAAGCCCATCAAATGGGTTGCCCCGAAACGGTTCTTGAGGCTGCGCAACCCCCGCAGACCCGACTCGCTCTCACCTTCCAGGTAGAGCACCACATCGACCATGTGCTCGAGCGTCTTCGGACCGGCGATACCCCCGTCTTTGGTGACGTGGCCGACGAGCACCGACGCCGTTCCCGAGTCCTTGGCATACCGCATCACGCGAGCTGCGCACTCCCGCACCTGCGACACCGAACCCGGGGCACTGCCCACCTCATTGGCCACCACCGTCTGGATGGAGTCGATCACGAGCAGATCGGGACGCATTTGATCTGCTGCTCCCAGGATCTCGTCGATGTCGGCCTCGGCGAGCAGAAACACCTCGCTGCCATCGATGTCGAGCCGGTCGGCGCGAAGACCCACCTGCTCGGCGGACTCCTCGGCCGAAGCGATGAGCACCTTTGAGCCGCCGGCCGCCAGGGCACCGGCGACCTGCAACACGAGTGTGGATTTGCCGACACCGGGTTCACCACCGAGAAGCACCACCGCACCGGGAACAAACCCACCGCCGAGCACCCGATCGATTTCTCCGATGCCTGCAGCTACTCGAGCAACCGTCGCCCCACCGGCTTTCGAGAGAGGGATCGGGGACGGCGAGCTACGTCGTGACCTGGTGGGCCCGTCTGCCACCTGCACCAGGCCCTCTGATACACGGCATTGCGGGCAGAACCCCATCCACTTGGCCGATCGATAACCGCATGCGGTGCAGGAGTATGTCATGAGACCGGATGTTATCGGTCCCGGGTGACGTAAAACGTGGCGGTTATGATGCCCACGACGGCGGCCAGCACGACGAGTGCAGCAAGAACACTGCCCAAAGTCCAGGTCTCGGCCGTCCTGATCACAAAGTAACTCACGCGCGTGGCACAATACCGCGGACGAGGAAGGATGTCTCTTGACGCAGCAGACCTGCAGCAATTGCGGGGCCAACTTCGAGGATCAGCAGTTCTGTCCTGATTGTGGCCAATGGGTTGACCCTCTGGATGAGACCCACTTCGAGGAGTTCACCCTCGGTGACTCCCCGCCGGCCGGCGATGACGACCCGATGGTCACCGTCTCCGATGTGTCCCCGATCCGGCAAATAATCAACTGCCCCTCGTGCGGCGCTGCCAACCCCGAACACAACCGCCACTGCGAGGAGTGCGGAGCCCGGATCGGCCAGGGTCCCCTGCCGGTTGCTCCCCAACCCATGATCCGGACGACCGCCGGAGCACGCGCCCTGGCTGTGATTCTGGGAGTCGTGGCCGTGGTCGCCGTGATCGCCTTTGCGTGGAATGCGCTCTTCGGCGGAGACGACGAACCGGCCCCCGACGGTACCTCAACCACAACGACCACCGCACCGGCTGCCAGCTCGCAGCAGTTCGTTCCCATCTCCGTGACCTGTTCCAGCACCCTGGAAACAGCCTCGGGTTCGTTCGCATGTGAGAACCTGGTGGACGGAACCGACCGCTATTGGAACGACCAGTCGGCCCAGGGCCGGGATGCCTTCATCGAGTTCACCTTCGCCGAGCCGATCGCGATCGAGCAGATCGTCTTCAAGAACGTGGTGGACGACGAGAGCTTCAGGAAGAACTACCGGGTCAAGGGATATGAGATCGTCACCGACGATCTGCCGGATCAACAGTTCATCGATCAGCTCGACGACGACAACCGATCTCAGTTGATTCTGCTGGCCACGCTCCGGACCCGACAGCTCACCTTCCGGGTGACGAGCACCTACGCGGCCGAAGCGGTCACCGGTGAGACCCCCTTCAACGAACTGGCCATCGACGAGTTCGAGTTCTACGGCCGCCCGGCCGGATAGGCAGTCGTCAGTTCTGAGCAGTCAGTAGTTGGAACCGCGATCGGCCGTTGGCCGCCCAGTGAGAACTGAACGGGCGGCCCATGGGCCGCCCGAACTGATTCCTGAAGACCGCGAGCGGCGCGAGCTACTCCTTCACGTATGGCTGGCCGTCGGCGGCGGGCGGCCTGGCCTTTCCGACCAATCCGGCCACCACGATGATGGTGACGATGTAAGGGGCCATGAGCAGGAACTCGCCCGGAATTGGTGTTTGCAGAATCGCCAGCTTGTTCTGGAGCGAGTCTGCGAAACCGAACACCAGGCCCGCTCCGAGCGCTCCCACGGGGTGCCATCGTCCAAAGATCATCGCCGCCAGGCCTATGAAGCCGCGGCCGGCCGTCATGTTTTCGTCGAAGCTTCCCGCCGAACCGATCGTGAAGAACGCTCCACCCATTCCGGCAATGAGCCCACCCAGCATCACGTTCAAGTAGCGGAGCCTGAACACGTTGATGCCAACCGTGTCGGCCGCTTTGGGGTGCTCGCCGACGGCCCGGGATCGCAAACCCCACCGGGTTCGGAACAATCCGAACGTCATAACACCGACCAAAACAAACATTGCGTAGACGAAGAAGTTGTGGTCGAACAGAATCGGCCCAATCACCGGTATGTCACCCAGCAGTGGGATCTTGTACGGCGCCAGGATCCGTACGTCATTGAGTTCCGGGTTTCGGACCAGGATCTGCGACGTGAGGAACGAGGTGAGTCCGAGGGCGAAGATATTGATCACCACCCCGGCAATGATCTGGTCGACCCGGTACCGGATCGCCAGGACGGCCAACCCGAGTGCGAGAACCGCACCGGTGAGCATCCCGGCCAGAATGCCAACCCATGGACCAAGGCTGGACCCGATCAGGGCGCCCATGAAGGCACCCCCGAGGAGCATGCCTTCGATCCCAATATTGATCACCGCCACCCGCTCACACATCACTCCGGACAGCGCCCCGAATGTGATCGGAACGCTCTTGGTTACCGAGAGCTGCAGCATCCCGACCAGGCTGAACTCCTTTCCGGCGGCCGCCCATCCGAGAAAGGCAAAGATGAACAGCAGGAGAGCGAATCCCAGGACGAGCGTCGATCGCTTGCCGAAACCGCGGGTCAGTTGAATCCCTGCAAAGAAGGCAAGCACCGCGGCGGTAACGTACCCGAGACCGGCGGACGGCAGCACCAGATCCGGGAAGTTTGCAAACCGATCCCCCGCCCTTGCCAAACCAAAGGTTGAGTCCCCTTCGGTGCCGATTGCGAATATGAATAGCACGAAGGCTGCCAGAGCCAGATAAATGACACCGACGATGCGCGCCCTGCGTATCTCGGCCGGTGTTCTGATTTCGGCCGAGACGGCCGGTGCAGTGGTAGCGCTCATGCGGACCACCCTTTCGTCAATTGTTCGGCTCCCTTACCGGCCTTGACCCGGAACACGGCCCGGATCAGAGCCGGAGCAGCGATGAACACGATGATCAGCGCCTGGACGATCGTCACGAGGTCGATGCCAACGGAACTGGCCGCCTGCATCTTCAAACCACCGGCCCGCAGCGCCCCGAACAGCAGCCCCGCCAAGACAACACCAAATGGATGGGATCTCCCCAGCAGAGCGAGCGCGATGGCGTCAAAGCCGATCGATGCAGAAAACCCTGGCGAGCCTCGGTGGAGGACCCCGATAACCTGATTGGCCCCGGCGATCCCGGCCATCGCACCTGCGAACGCCATCACCAACACGTAGGCCCGGGTGACGCTGATTCCGGCATAACGCGCGCCGGCCGGGTTGTACCCCACTGCCCGAAACTCATAGCCGATGGTCGACTTGAAGAGCAACCAATAGGCAAACCAGGCGACGAGCAACGCGAGAATGATCCCCGCATGCACCCTGTATTGCGCCCCGAATAGCTTCGGGAGGCGGGCCGACTCGAGCACACTCTTGGAAATCGGATCGGTGCGGCCTTCGGCCTGAATGAACGGCGTCTTCAAGGCCCAATCGACCAGCCGGATGGCGATCCAGTTCAGCATGATGGTCGTGATGACTTCGTGCGCCCCGGTCTTGGCTCGCAGCCACCCGGGAAAGCCACCCCAGACTGCCCCTCCGATGATCCCGGCGATGATCGCCAGCGGCAGGTGGATGACGATGGGAAGACCATCGAACGAGAACCCGACCATGAGTGCGCTCATGCCGCCGATCAGCATCTGCCCTTCCGCACCGATGTTGAACAGACCGGCACGGAAACCGATGGCCACCGCCAGGCCCGCCAGGATGAGCGGCGTTGCGGCCGTCAACGTCTCAGAGATTGCACCGACCGAACCGAATGACCCCTCGAACAAGCCGGCATACGCTTCGCCGATGGTACGGAACGTCTCAGTGAACGCTTCACCCGGCGACTCCCCCCACAACTCGAGCAGGTCAACGGTCGAGATGGCAATGATGAAAGCCCCAATGACTAGGGCACTAATCACGGCCAGAATGGGAACCAGGATCAACGACTGCCAGTCTGCTCCGATACCGGACAGTTGCTCCCACAGCTTCCCTGAGAACCCTTTGTCGTCCATGGTCTCCGGATTGGAGGGGACCTCGGAACCCGTCTTGATCGGTTCTTGGTTGTCGTTCATTCGATCCCCGCTCCTGCCATGAACAGACCGAGTTCGGTGGTTGAGGTTTCGTCCGGCCGCCGCTCGGCAATGACCTTGCCCCGGAACATGACCAGTATGCGGTCCGAGAGGGCCATGACCTCGTCGAGTTCGGTGGAGACAACCAGGATGGCGGCACCCTCATCTCGCTCCTGAACAATCCGTTCGTGGATGTACTCGATCGAACCAACATCGACGCCGCGGGTTGGTTGGGCAGCGATGACCAGTTTTACGTCCCGGGAGAACTCTCGCGCCACGATGACCTTCTGCTGGTTGCCACCCGAAAGGTCGCCGACCTCAACATATATCGATGGCGTGCGAACGTCGTACTGCTCGACCAGGCGGGCGGCCGCCTCCTCGACCGCGCCCCAGTCCATGCGCACACCCGTGGAGAACGGCTCGAGATAGTACGAATCGAGCACCATGTTCTCGCTGACGGTGAAGGGAAGGACCAGCCCCGAACGCTGCCGATCCTCGGGGACATGGGCCACACTCCGGTCGTGGACCTCACGAGGTGTGGCATCGGTGATGTCCTGGCCGAGCAAGGTGACCGATCCCGACAGCACGTCTCGCAAGCCGGTCAGCGATTCAACCAGTTCGGTCTGGCCGTTGCCCTGGACACCGGCAATCCCGACGATCTCTCCCGACCGGACGGTGAAAGAGACTTCGTCGACAACGGGGTGGTTGCGATCGTCCAGGACGACCAGATCCTTGACTTCGAGAACCGCTTCGCCCGGCGCCGCCTCTTCTTTCGAAACGATCAGCTCCACGGGCCGCCCGACCATCATCTCAGCAAGCTGGGACTCGTTGGCCTCGCCCGGGATGGCCTCCCCGACGATTGCCCCTCGCCGGAGCACGGCAATCCGGTCGGCAATGTGCAGCACCTCCTTGAGCTTGTGCGTGATGAAGACGATGCCCTTGCCGGCCTCTTGCAGCGAGTGCACAATTCCAAAGAAGTCATCCACTTCTTGCGGTGTGAGTACTGCGGTTGGCTCATCGAAGATGATGATCTCTGCTTCGCGGAAAAGCACTTTGAGGATCTCTACGCGCTGTTGGATCCCGACCGGAAGGTCTTCGATGATGGCATTCGGGTCCACTTCCAGGCCGTATCGGCTGGAGATGTCGCGCACATCCTCCTTGGCTTTCTTCATGTTGATGATGCCACCCGAGCCGGTCGGCTCAACTCCGAGTACCACGTTCTCGGCTACCGAGAAGACCGGGACCAGCATGAAGTGCTGATGCACCATGCCGATGCCGGCGGCGATGGCGTCACCCGGACCGGTGAAACTCTGGAGGGCCCCGTCGATGAGGATTTCTCCTTCGTCGGCCGTGTAGAGGCCGTAGAGAATGTTCATCAACGTGCTCTTGCCGGCACCGTTCTCTCCTAGCAGGCAGAGAATCTCTCCGGACCTTATGTTGAGATCGACGTGGTCGCTGGCCAAAACACCGGGAAACCGCTTCGTGATCCCTCGCAACTCGAGTTCCACACCCACCTCCAATACCAAGCAGCACCAGGGAGACTAGACGAAAGAACGGCCCCCTCGGAGAGGGGGCCGTTCGAACTAGCGGGTACTTGTTCGGCTATCCGGCGTTGCTGACGTCCAGCGATCCCAGATTGATCTGTGAAGCGAGGTCATTCACCTCGTCCTTGAGCTCCTGGGGGACCTCGGAATCGAGGTCGTGGTACGGCGTCAGACCACCGCCACCGAAGAACTGTCCACTGGTGAACTCGCCTGCCTGGGCAGCCTGGATCGACTCGAAGACGGAATCGTCGAGCTTCTTCAGGATTGAGGTCAGGATGACGCTCTTGGCGGTGGGCACCGTCTCGAACCAGTCGGCATCCACACCCACAATCAGCATGTCGCCGCGCTCAATCGCGAGGGCTGCCGTGCCCTCACCGACCGGTCCGGCCACCGGCAGAATGATGTCGGCTCCCTCGTCGGCAAAACTCTGACCGGTCGTCCGACCATCGTCCTTGCTCTCGAAGTTACCAACGAACACACCCTCTTTGGTGTCGGGATTCCATCCGAGCACCTCGACGTTGGCGCCCTTCTGGGCGTTGTAGTACTCGGCGCCCCACACGAAACCGTCCATGAAGTCGGTCACCGGTGCACCGATGTTGATGCCACCGAAGGTAGCAATCTTGCCCGTCGTGGTCATCCCCGCGGACAGGTAGCCGGCCAGGAAGGCCGGTTGGTTCGTGGCATACCCGTAGGTACGCAAGTTGTCCGTGAAGCTTTCGGGGAACTGGTCCAAACCGACGAACAGGGTTTCCGGGTATGCCGCGGACTGCTCGATCGTTGCATCACCGAGGAGGAATCCGACGGTGATGACGATGTCACAATTCTCCGCAACCATTGACTGAATGTTCGGCACGAAATCAGCCTCTGATTGTGATTCAACGAACTTGATCTCTACGCCGAGTTCGTCTTCGGCCCGCAACATGCCGTTGTAGGCAGTCTGGTTGAACGAAGCGTCGTCGATGCCTCCGGTGTCGGTTACCTGGCAGGCCAGGAATGTGTCTTCGCCGCCGCCGCCGTCGCCATCACCGCAAGCAGTTGCGACCATGGCGAGAACGACAAGGAGAAGCAGTAGCTTTCTCATTTCTTAGAACCCTCCCATACGAGGTTTGATCGTGGACTCTTCCACCTGCATAAGTGTAGTGACCGCGAAGTGGCCTCCGTCCATATTGGGCCCGTCGCCCAGAAACGAGTCGCCCTAGCGCACATCGATCGGCTCAGGTCGGACCAGGTAGATCCAAGGAACAGAAACGAGCGTCACCAACCCTTTGATGACGACGTTTACCCAGAAGACCTCCCATACAACGGCCGATGGCAGGACGCCGATGAAAGCGATCGACACAAACAACGCCGAATCAAGCGGCACAGCAATCGAATTCGACGCCAGCACTCTCCCCCACTGGTACCGCTCGCGGAACCGGTCAACCCAACGCTGGTAAACCTCCGTGTCGACGAGTTCCGAGATGACCTCGGCCACGATCGAGGCCAGCACGATCCGCCACACAGGAGCCAGGACTTCACCAAATGCGGTTTGTGGTCCGGTGGCCAGATCTGCCGGAAGTTCAGCGACGATCCAGAACAACGCGGCCATCGCCAGATTGATCCCGGCGGCCGCAAAGATCAGGATCCGGGCGGCGCTCTTTCCGGCCATCTTGTGCACGAGATCCCGCAGCGTGAACGTGAAGGGATACACCAGCGTCCCGGCGTCGACTGCGAATCCGGCGATGGAGATGATTCGCAGGCTGGCGATGTCGGCCAGCATCTGGGCGGCGATGTAGGCGGACGCCACCAGCAGAAAGGCACGGAAAGGTCGGTTCATGGCCAGCAAGACAGTAATCAGTCATCAGCCATCCGCCATCAGCTTGGTGGGAACCAACCCCCTCCGCCGAGCGCTCATGGATTCGGCACCTCCCCCGGCGGGACGAGCTCCGCTCGTCAGGGGGGAGGGATACTGAAAACTGACAACTGGAAGGGCGGCCCCGAAGGGCCGCCCGACTGATTACCGATTCCTTCGCAGCTCGCTTCGCCTACTCGCTCTCCGCCATTTCGACAGGCGGTTGGTCCGGAGCTTCGACTTCTTCGAACACCAGCTCGCCGGTCTCTTCGTCGAAATCGACCACAATGGTGATGCCGGCCTTGAAGTCACCCAGCAGGACCCGTTCGGAAAGCGGATCCTCCAGCATGCGCTGGATCGCCCGGCGCAACGGCCGCGCCCCGAGCTCGGGGTCGTAGCCCTTCTCGGCCAGGTTTACCTTCGCCGCGTCCGACAGCGCCAGCGACAAGCCTTGTGACTTGAGCTGCTCGTGGACCCGCACCAGCATCAGATCGACGATCTCCTTGACCTCATCGAGCGTGAGCTCGTGGAAGACGATGACCTCGTCGATACGGTTGAGGAACTCGGGCCGGAAGTGCTTCTTGAGCTGGTCGGTCACCTTCGCCTTCATGTGCTCGTAGGTGACCTCTTCGCCCTCGGCGACGAACCCCACGGTCTTTCTTGCGGAGGTCGGCGGTGCCGAGGTTGGACGTCATGATGATGACGGTGTTCTTGAAGTCGACCATGCGGCCTTGCGCATCGGTGAGGCGGCCATCTTCGAGGATCTGCAGCAGCGTGTTGAAGACGTCCGGGTGGGCTTTCTCGATCTCGTCGAACAGCACCACCGAGAACGGCTTGCGGCGCACGGCTTCTGTGAGCTGTCCGCCTTCGTCGTACCCGACGTAGCCGGGCGGGGAACCGACCAGCCGGCTGACCGTGTGCTTCTCCATGTACTCGGACATGTCGAGTTGAATCAACGCGTTCTCGTCGCCGAACAGGAACTCGGCCAGGGTCTTGGCGGTCTCGGTCTTGCCGACCCCCGAGGGGCCCAGGAAGATGAACGAACCCGAGGGACGCTTGGGGTCCTTCAACCCGGCTCGCGTGCGGCGAATCGCCTTGGAGACGGCCACGATGGCGTCGTGCTGCCCGACGATGCGCTTGTGGAGCTCAGCCTCCATGTTCACGAGGCGGGCGGTCTCTTCTTCGGTCAAACGATGCACGGGGATGCCCGTCCACAGAGCCAGGACCTCGGCGATCTCCTCTTCGTCGATTACCCAGTCGTTGGTGATACCGGCTGCCTTCTGCTCGCGCTCCCGCTCGGCGCGGTCGGCGATGAGCGAGCGCTCCTGGTCGCGCAGCTGCGCGGCCCGCTCGAACTGCTGGGACTGCACGGCTTCGGTCTTCTGCGTGCGGATCCCGGTCAGTTTCTCGTCGAGTTCTTTCAGTTCCGGCGTTGCTCCGGTGCGGTTGATCCGCATCCGGCTTCCCGCCTCGTCGATGAGATCGATCGCCTTGTCGGGAAGATGCCGGTCTGAGATGTACCGGTCGGCCAGGTTGGCGGCACTGACCAGAGCGCCCTGGGTGAACCGGACGTTGTGGTGTGCCTCATAGCGATCCTTCAAGCCGTCGAGGATCTGAATCGTGTCGGCCACGGTCGGCTCGTCGACCTGGACCGGCTGGAAACGCCGCTCCAGAGCCGAGTCCTTCTCGAGGTACTTGCGGTACTCCTCGAGGGTGGTTGCACCAATCGTCTGCAGCTCGCCGCGAGCCAGCATCGGCTTGAGGATGCTGGCAGCGTCGATGGCGCCTTCGGCGGCGCCCGCCCCGACCAGGGTGTGGATCTCATCGATGAAGAGGAGGATGTCGCCGCGGGTGCGGATCTCCTTGAGCACCTTCTTGAGCCGTTCTTCGAAATCACCCCGGTACCGGGATCCGGCCACCAGCGCCCCGAGGTCGAGGGTGTAGACCTGTTTGCCTTCGAGCGTTTCCGGAACTTCGCCGGTGACGATCCGCTGAGCGAGGCCTTCAACGATCGGCGGTCTTGCCGACTCCCGGCTCACCGATCAACACCGGATTGTTCTTGGTGCGGCGGGACAGGATCTGCATGACCCGCTCGATTTCGCGGAGCCGGCCGATGACGGGATCTAGCTTGCGGTCGCGTGCCATCTGCGTGAGGTTGCGGCCGAACTGGTCCAGGACCGTCGAACCGGAGGGACCACCCTCGCCCCGTCCGCCGGTGCCGGCGGTTTGCTCCTCGGATGGAGCTCCGGACAGTAGTTGGATCACGGTTTGCCGAACTTTGGGAAGGTCGGCGCCGAGCTTCTGCAGTACCTGAGCGGCAACGCCTTCACCTTCACGAATGAGCCCGAGCAGGATGTGTTCGGTCCCGATGTAGTTGTGACCGAGTTGCAGGGCTTCCCGCAGACTCAGCTCGAGGACTTTCTTGGCACGAGGCGTGAACGGGATGTGCCCGCTCGGCGACTGCTGACCCTGGCCGATGATCTCGACCACCTGCGTGCGAACCGAATCGAGACTGATTCCGAGAGACTCGAGGGCCTTGGCGGCAACCCCTTCTCCCTCATGGATCAGGCCCAGGAGGATGTGTTCGGTTCCGATGTAGTTGTGATTGAGAAGGCGCGCTTCTTCCTGGGCGAGAACCACGACTCTGCGTGCTCGATCTGTAAACCGTTCAAACACGGCGCCAGCCTCCTAAGCCAATATCGGCACCCTCGAAGTGACGGGGATGCGCCCCGGCAGTATAGCGATGGGGCATTTCTAGCCCGGAACCTCTCGCTGTGCCTTCGACCTCTTGTACGTTCATCTCGAGTACTTCCGGATGTCTCCTTCTCATAACACTAGGCCACCTGCCGTTCATCCCGACCTGCCAGGCTCAGGACGTCACTACCATGCAGCAACCCACTCAGCGGAGACGCGAATGGACGCCCCCGAACTGACCGACTTGATCTCGAGCCCCCAGGTCTGGGAGCGGCTCGATCGCGTCGAGAAGCGCCTGATCGAAGCTTCGCACTCCGACGATCCGTTCCTCACCGAGATCGCCCAGCACGGGTTGCTGGCGGGCGGCAAACGGTTCCGGCCACTCCTGGCCCAACTGGCCGCCGAGTTCGGCCCCAACCTCGACCACCGCGCTATCGATGCGGGAGCCTCCGTCGAACTGATCCACCTGGGCAGCCTCTACCACGACGATGTCATCGACGAGGCGATCACCCGGCGTGGGGCTGCATCGGTGAACAGCAACTGGAGCAACACCATCGCCATTCTGGCCGGTGACTTCCTGATGGCGAGAGCTTCGGAGGTGGCCGCCTCGACGCTCGGTCAGGAAGCCGTCCGCCTGCTGGCGCACACGTACGCCGAATTGGTTGAGGGCCAGACCCTGGAACTCCAGGTCGACCACAACCTCAACCACGGCCCGGCCGAGTACTACCGGATCATCGGCGGAAAGACCGCCAGCCTGATCCGCACATCGGCACGTCTCGGAGCGATGGCCTCGGATGCGCCGCCGGAGGTGATCGAGGCCGTCAGCACCTGGGCGTGGGAACTCGGGCATGGTCTTCCAGATCACCGACGATGCGCTGGACCTGGTCGCCACCGACGGGTATCTGGGAAAGCCGGCCGGGTCGGATATCGGAGAAGGCAAGTTCACGCTTGCCGGTCTTGCTCGCTCTGGAAGGACCGGAGGGCCCGCGGATTTCCGAACTGCTCTCGGTTCCGCCCCCCTATCCAGAAGACGCTGTAGCCGAAGTGATCGACCTGGTCCGATCGGGAGGCTACGTCGATCAGGCGCTCGCGAAGCTGCCACCCGGGTCGGTACAGCCCAGGAGGCCATAGCGGACCTCGCGGACGGCGAAGCCAAAGATGTGTTGGGTCGGCTGGGTACGTATCTCCTGAGAAGGGTCACCGCCGCCCGCGACTAGTCCCTTCGTGTCGCCGTGTTCCGTAGCGGTAGCGCTAGGACGCACCTACCACACCCACCACCAGCCGAACCATCCTCCACACAGCCGTCGGACTGATCATCCCCACCCTTTTGTTCCTCGCAACGGTGTTCGGTGAGGTCTACGCCGAACGTATCCTCGACGCCATCCTTCCCTAGACCGACCGTGCCGCATCAGCCTCAGCGCCTCGCGGTACTGAAGACTGACGATTGGCTCCAGAGCTCTGGTCGGCAACTCCCGTGGAACGATGAGGGCGGCGACCTATCTGCCTACTCCGGCCGCATGGTCGGGAAGAGCAGGACTTCGCGGATGGTGGTTTGGTCGGTGAGCAGCATGACCAGCCGGTCGACGCCGATGCCGAGTCCGCCGGTCGGCGGAAGTCCGTACTCGAGCGCCTTGACGTAGTCCTCGTCGATCGGGTGGGCATCTTCGTCACCCTCGGCTTTGGCCCGGGCTTGCTGCTCGAACCGCGAGCGCTGGTCGATCGGATCGTTCAGCTCACTGAAGGCGTTGGCGAGTTCCATATTGGCGGCGAACAGCTCAAACCGTTCGGTGAGGTTGGGATCTGCCCGGTGCACCCGGGCAAGCGGGGAGGTTTCTTTCGGATAGTCGATGACGAAGATCGGTTCCCACAGGTGCGGCTCGACGAGCGCCTCGAACAGTTCGGTGATCGATCTTGCCCGATCCCCAGGAAGGTTGCGGTTCGACCCCGTGCTCTCGTAGGAGATCGCTCAATCGATCGGAGGGCCAGTCGAAGCCGACCGTTTCACCGACTGCCTCCGAAACCAGGTCGAGCAGCGCAACCCGACGATACGGCGGTGTCGAGATCGACCGTACGACCCTGGTAGGTGAAGACCGTTCCACCCGTGGCGGCCGTCGCCACCGCCGGCACGATTTCCTCCATCAGGTCCATGATGTCGTTGTAGTCGGCCAGAGCCAGGTAGGCCTCCAGCGTGGTGAATTCCGGATTGTGGGTAGCGTCGATTCCTTCATTCCGAAAGACCCGGCTCAATTCGAAGACCCGTTCGAAACCGCCAATCACCAATCGCTTGAGGTGCAGTTCGGTGGCAATCCGCAGGTACAGGTCGATGTCGAGGGCGTTGTGGTGGGTGACAAACGGACGGGCCAGCGCACCGCCTGCCAGGTTCTGCAGGACGGGCGTCTCGACTTCGAGGAACCCGCGGGCCTCAAACTGCGTGCGCAGCTCAGACAGTACGCCCGCTCGCACCGTCGCTACCCGACGGGCGTCCTCGTTGACGATCAGGTCGAGGTAGCGCTGCCGGTACCGGCGCTCCTTGTCCTGGAGTCCGTGCCACTTCTCCGGCAGGGGACGGAACGCCTTGGAAAGCAGCTCGAAGCGGGAGATCTTCACGCTCAACTCGCCCCGCCTCGTGGTCATCACCTCACCCTCACATCCGATCCAGTCACCGGAATCGATGGACTCGAAGGCTTCGAACCCGTCTTCGCCGAGGGTGTTCCGATCGACGAACAACTGGATCGTGCCCCAGCCATCCTGGAGAACCGCAAAGATCAGCTTCCCCAACCGGCGCAGATTGAGTACCCGTCCTGCTACCGATACCACTCGATCGGTCGTCTGGCCCGGTTCGAGCTCTCCGAAGTCGGCCTGCACGTCCAACGAACGGGCAGTTCGCTCGAACCGCACCGGATAGGGCTCAATCCCTCGAGCCCGGAGATCCTCGACCTTCTGGAGCCGCTGAGCCGTCAACGGATGAGCATGCAGCGGATCGGTATCGAAGAATTCGTCTTCGCCCTGAGGGATGTCGTCACTCATTACAGGGCGACCTTAGTGAGTTCCGTCATCACTCCTGGTTGATTTCGAACAGCATTCGCAACCCGTCGAGCGTCAGGTTCTCGTCGACCGTTGCTTCACCGTGCGGCAGTGCGGAACGATCGTCGGCGCCAGGCCACCCGTAGCCACGATACGCAGATCGCTGCCGAGTTCGGTCCGAATCCGATCCACGATCCCGTCGACGTATCCAGCATGGCCGAAGAGCAGACCCGCCTGGATCGCCTCGACCGTACCCTTGCCGATGACCGATCGAGGCGGCGTCAACTCGACCCGACGCAGGGCAGCAGTGGCCGCCACCAGCGCGTCCATCGATACCTGGAGCCCGGGACCGATCACTCCACCGAGGTACTCTCCGTCGGCGCTCACGATGTCGAAGTTGGTCGACGTCCCGAAATCGACCACGATGACCGGCGTGCCGTACCGCGCCCGGGCAGCCACGGAGTTGACGATTCGATCGGCTCCTACCTCGCGTGGATTGTCGATGAGGATCGGCATGCCGGTCTTGATTCCCGGCCCAACCACGAGGGTGCCGTCGGTGACAAAACCACGGAGAGCTTCGGAGAGCTCCGAAGTGGCGCGCGGCACGACACTGGAAATGACCGCCCCGCCGAAACGTTCGTGGTCGACTCCGTCGAGCTCGAAGAGACCGTGGAGCAGGAGGCGGTACTCGTCGGCGGTTCGGTCCCGGACCGTGGATAGGCGCCAGTGGAGGGCGAGGTCGTCGCCTGCGAAGAGGCCAACAACGGTTTGGGTATTCCCAAGGTCAATGGTCAACAACATGGCGGCCTCCGTACAGGATGCTCTGGTGGTCGAGTCGTTTTCCCCTGTCGACGCTCACCGCTCCGTTCGATTCGACGGTGAACGAGACATTGTCGATCAGCCGGGTCGTTCCCACCCGCGCCGCGATGGCAAGGAACCCATCGCCGTCTGCAACCGGAAGCCGGGTCGCCGTGCGGGCGTCGGCCAGCGTTACGTAGTCGATCTCGGCGTCGGTGACGACCTCCCGCACAAGATGCTCGAGGGTGTCGGCGTCCCGAACGCCCGTCTCGAAGGCATCTGCCGCCACCATGAGTCCCCGGGAGATTCCGCGGGCCCGGGCACGCTCCTCACGACTGAGGAAGACGTTTCTGCTCGAAAGCGCCAGGCCATCGGACTCCCGCACGATCGAACCACCCACGATTTCAACCGGAAACGACAGGTCGAACACCATCTGGTTGATCACGGCAAGCTGCTGGGCGTCCTTGCGACCGAAGTAGGCACGCTGGGGCTGGAGACCGGCAAGGAGCTTGGCAACAACGGTGGCGACGCCGGCGAAGTGGCCCGGCCGGTGGGCAGCTTCCATCTCGGCGTCCAGCGCCGGTATGGAGACCCGGGTCAGCGCCGGCACCGGGTACATGACCTCCAGCGGCGGAGCGAACAGCAGATCCACGCCCGCTTCTTTCGCCAGACGGAAGTCACGATCGTGGTCACGGGGATAACGATCGAGGTCTTTCGAATCGTTGAACTGCAACGGGTTGACGAACAGGCTCATCATCACCATCTCGGACTGCCGGCGCGCGGCATCGATAAGGGAGAGGTGCCCTTCGTGGAGATACCCCATGGTCGGGACCAGGCCCACGCGGCCCCGGGCCGCGGCGCGCATCTCATCGAACGTCTCCAGCACTCTCACAGGATCCCCTCGAAGACGGCTCCGGTCCCGGCCAGCCGGGCAGTCGCTTTCGCAAACGAACGGAAATCCCCCGCCAGCCCGGGCGCCAACCGCTCTACGGCCGCCAGCTGGCCGCGCACCGTCCCGACGTCGCCGCGGGCAATCGGTCCGGTCAGGGCATCCAGCGGGCCCAGACGGAAAGCGTTGTCCGTGACCGCCTCAACGAGGGGTCGGGCCGCAGCGAAGGGAACCCCGGCCAGGCCGAACAGACCCTCGGCGAGCGCCAGCGCGGTCACCACGTAGTTCGACGATGCGGCCGCCGCCGCGTGGTAGAGGCCCTTGTCGGCGTCGGCCAGCAGAAAGGGATGCGCCGCGAAGGAACGAGCCAGCTCTTCCAGAAACCTCTCGAGTTCCGGGTCCTCGGCCGTGACCGCCATCCAGGATCCGGCGAGGGCCGCCGCCCCGTCCACCGGGTTCGGCAGGCTCTGCAGCGGATGAAACGAGCCAACCTCGAGACCGGCCGACGCCAGAGCGTCAAGAGCTGCAATCGGTTGCAGTCCCGAGAGGTGAACCGCATACCGGATCTCTCCCACGCCGGGAGCTAGTCGGGTGGCCGTGTCTTCGATAGCGTCGTCACGAACGGCAATCACCAGGAGATCTGCAGGCGGAAGAGCTTCGTCCCAGGCCAACACCCGTGCATCGAGCTGCCGGGCAGCCTCAGACGCACGATCGGGGCTTCGCGCCAGAACACCGACGGCTATGTGGCCGGCAGCGCGTCAGGGCAGAGGCGAGCGACATCCCGGCCCGCCCGGGGCCAACCAGCACGAACGTTGCCAACGCTTCCTCGCAGTTCCGGTCCGTGGTACTGGACCGCTGAGAAGGCTAATAGGAGTAGCCACGAGCCAGAGGCCAGACCACTCCCGGCAGCTGGAGAATGGAAACTTCAAATGATCCAGGGAACCATGCGCGCCCGGGTTTGCGATCGATAGTCCCCATAGTGCGGGTATTTCGCCATCAGGCGCTGTTCTTCGAAGCCGGCCTTGAACCAGAAGAAGACGCTGCCTCCGAAGGCGAGCAGGAGCGTGGCCCAACTCGATTGATACAGCGCCAATCCCACCATGCCGAGCGCCAGACCCCCGTACACGGGGTGACGCACATGCCGGTAAACACCGCCGTGAATCAGACTGCCGAGTTCGAGCGGCTCGGGGTACGGCGTCAAGCTCACCCCCAGATGCAGCAACCCGAGGACTGCCTGCACGGCGCCGACCACGAGGAGGGCGGCGCCGACCCACGCCAGCCACGCACCGGCTGCAATCGTGTCATCGAGGAGCAACGCAGCACCGACGACTGCAGCGCCGATCACACCCTGGGCAACCACCCACCATCCGCCGCGATCCGCGAAGCTGAAGGGCTCGCCACCGCGCTGCCCGGCCGGGTCGTAAGCACCGGCCGGTTCGGCCGGGACCCCCGATCCGGACGTATCGTCCGGCCACCAGGAACCCAACGAGATCACCTCTTGGTCGGCTACGGCGGGCAGGAGATCAGCAACCTTGTGACCCGCCGGAGTCCTGGCATCGGGCCACGCCTCGACGAGCGGTTCGAGCACGAAGCGCCGATCGGCGAACCGCGGGTGCGGTACCACCATCCCCCGGTCCTCGGCCCGCTCGGTCCCGAAGAGAACAAGATCCAGGTCCAGCCGCCGCGGCCCCCAGCGAACCTCACGAACCCGCCCCGCTTCCGCTTCGATACGATGCAACTCATCGAGCAACCCGCGGGGGTCGAGCGGCGTGTCGATCACCATGACCGCATTGAAGAAGGGCTGCTGCTCCGGGCCACCGATGGGAGCAGTTTCGTAGAGCGAGGAGACCGCAACCACCGACCCCAGCCCGGTGAGCGCATCTGCCGCAAAGCGAAGAGACGCCCGGCGGTCACCCAGGTTGGAGCCCAGGGCGACGGCCGCCCTGGTCATCGCTCGCGCCGGATTTCGACCACGACGTCATGGAAGGGAACCTCGATCGGAGCAGCCGGTTTGTGGACCCGCACTTCAACGCTGAGTACCCGCTCGTCTTCCATGACCAGATCCGCCACCCGCCCGGCCACTCGCTCGATGAGATTCCACCGTTCCCCGGCAACCCGCTCGTGGATCGCCGCGGCGAGAGCACCGTAATCGACGGTGTCGGCAAGATCATCGGTCAGGGCGGGAACCGACACGTCGATGTGCAATGTGACATCGACGATGAACTCCTGGCCCGCGGCCTGCTCCTCCTCGAGGACCCCGTGATACCCGAAGACGCGGAGACCGACCAGGCTGATGGTGCCCGGCTTCATCGGCGGCGCCTTGGGCGGGCAGCCGGCTGCGAGGGGATTGGTGGTTGGTACAGGTCGGACATCGCGCTCGAAGAAGACCTCAGGAACGTACCGGGATCAGCGACCGACCCTCGGGCCCGAGAGGACGTTTGAGTATCTCCTGGATGAGTGCCGCAGCGAGGATTGGATCATCAACCAGCTCAGAGTGAACGAGGTAGCCGGCCAGAATGCCGGCCATCGTATCGTCGACCAGATCGCGATGGACCAGCACCACCGCCGCAGGATCGTTGAGAGCCTCATCGAGGCCTTTGAACACCCGTTGCACATCAGCGAGGTCGTAGTCGCCCGTGAGCGGCTCGCCGCGGACATCGAAGCCAGAGTCCCGGTAGCTGGCCAGATTCTGCGTGCCGCCCAGCAGAGAGAAGACGGTGGAGATTCCGGCCTCTTCCTTCAACCAGAGGATCTCCTCCTCCCGCCGGACCCGGCGGTGCTGAATCCCGTACCCGCCGATTCGCTCCGACACAGCCAGCCGACCCTGGATGACCCACACGAATTCCCTTGGTTTGAGACCGGTCAAGGCCTTTCCTCCACATCGATCGAGCGGACAATGGCGTCGGCAACCAACACCGCCTGGCGGGTCATTTCCACGTTGTGCACCCGGACAACCGCGGCCCCCCGGGTCGCTGCTATGGCAACCGTAGCCGCCGTTGCGAGGTCGCGCTCTGCAGGGTCGGATTGATCGAGAATCTTCCCGATGAACGACTTCCGGGACGTTCCCACCAGGACCGGATAGCCGGTCGAGACGAGTTCGTCGAGACGGGCGAGGAGCTGAAGGTTGTGACGTTGCGTTTTCCCGAACCCGATCCCGGGGTCCACACAGACAAAGGAACGCTCGACCCCTGCCTGTTCGATGAGCGCGGCCCGCTCCAGGAGATAGTCCCGGACCTCGCCAACCACATCTTCGTAGGCGGGGTGGTCCTGCATGGTCTGCGGGTTGCCTTGCATGTGCATGAGCACGGCCCCGCAGCGTGCGGCCGCAACGAGCGGTGCCATGTCCGGGTGGCCGAATGCGGTGATGTCATTGACGACGACCGCCCCCTCGGCGAGCGCAGCCGAGGCCACCTCTGGTTTTGAAGTATCCACCGAGACCGGAACCCCGGCCGCGACGAGTCCCGCTATCACGGGAATCACCCTCCGGATCTCCTCAGCGGCGGGAACCTCCGCGGCTCCGGGACGGCTCGACTCCCCGCCGACGTCGACGAGATCCGCACCATCCTCGAAGAGCCGGAGCCCGTGAGCGATCGCTCGATCCGGGCCCAGGAAACGGCCCCCGTCGGAGAAAGAGTCGGGGGTGACGTTCACAATCCCCATGATCAGCGTGCGATCTGCAGTCGAAAGAACCTTGTCGCGGATAGCCCAATCGACCAAGTTCAGCGTCCTCCGAAGAGCAGCGCCATGGCTTCTGATCGAACGGCCGCATCTTCGCAGAAGGCGCCCCTGACGGCCGAGGTGACCGTCATCGAACCCGGCTTCTTCACGCCCCGCATGCTCATGCACAGGTGCTCCGCCTCGATGACCACCATGACCCCGTACGGCTTCAGCGTCTCCATGAGCGTGTCGGCCACCTGCGTCGTCAGCCGCTCCTGCATCTGCGGGCGACGCGCAAAAGTGTCGACCAGCCGGGCCAGCTTGGAGAGTCCGGTGAGCGTGCCCCGCGGTGTGTAGGCCACATGCGCCCGGCCGTGGAACGGCACGAGGTGGTGCTCGCACATGGAGTAGAACGGGATGTCCTTCACCATCACGATCTCGTGATGCTCCTCGTCCTCAAAGACCGTTTCGACCACCGTCGCTCGCGTCGATGTTGATGCCGCCGAACACCTCGGCGTACATACGGGCGACCCGGCGGGGGGTGTCGACCAAACCCTCTCGATCGGGATCCTCACCCACGGCTTCCAGGATGGTCCGGACCGCCCCGGCGATCGCATCGAGGTCGGGGGTGTCGGCGGGTCGGTTGGCACTCATGGGAAGCTCCTCAGCTCAGGAAGTCGAGTCCCGGGCTGCGGCGACCCCGTCGGGAACGACCGCATCTGGACTGGTCCGGGTGTGGCCGTTGGGAATCTGAATCCGCATGGCACCGCTGTCTGCGTGCTCCCACTTCGGCACGTCGGCGAAGACTTCTGCTACCTCGTCGGAATCAATGGTCTCCCGTTCGATCAGCACCCTGGCCATCCGCTCCAGAGCATCGCGGTGGGTAGCCAGGATCTGACGGGCTTCTTCGTGGGCCTGGCTGATGAGTTTGCGCACTTCCGCATCGATGAACGAGGCCACCTCGTCGGAATAGTCCTGCTGGCGGCCGTAGTCTCGCCCGAGGAACACTTCGCCGTTGGCGTGGCCGTACTGCATCGGGCCCAACCGGTCGCTCATGCCGTACTCCATCACCATCTTGCGAGCGATCTCGGTCGCCTTCTCAATATCGTTGGCCGCCCCGGTGGTCGGATCAACGAAGATCAACTCTTCAGCCGTGCGGCCGCCGAGCAGCATGGCAAGCTGATCGACCAGTTCGCTGCGCCGCATCAGATACTTGTCCTCGGTGGGGAGGGCCTGGGTATGCCCGAGGGATCTACCTCGGGGGATGATCGTCACTTTGTGGATGGGATCGGCCATGGGCAGCGCCCATCCGACGAGGGCATGACCGGTCTCGTGATACGCAATCACGAGCTTCTCTTCGTCGGAGATCAAGCGGCTCTTCCGCTCCGGTCCGGCAATGACCCGCTCGATGGATTCTTCGAGCTCGTCCATGGAGATCTCGGTTTTGCCGCGCCGCGCCGCCAGGATGGCGGCCTCGTTGATGAGGTTGGCGAGATCGGCTCCGGTGAAACCGGGGGTCTGTCGGGCGAGAACTTCGAGGTCGATGTCCTTCGCCAGTGGCTTGCCACGGGAATGCACGGCCAGGATGGCCTGGCGGCCCGGCAGATCGGCCCGATCGACCACGATCTGGCGGTCGAATCGGCCCGGGCGCAGCAGCGCAGGATCGAGGATGTCCGGCCGGTTGGTTCCGGCAATGACGATCACGCCGCTGTTGACATCGAACCCGTCCAGCTCGACCAGCAGCTGGTTGAGGGTTTGCTCACGCTCGTCGTGGCCGCCACCCAGACCTGCTCCCCGGTGCCGGCCGACGGCATCGATTTCGTCGATGAACACGATCGCCGGTGCCTGCGCCTTCGCCTGTTCGAAGAGATCTCGCACGCGGCTTGCCCCGACGCCGACGAACATCTCGACGAAGTCGGACCCGGAGATCGTGAAGAACGGCACGCCGGCCTCACCCGCCACGGCCCGGGCCAGCAGTGTCTTGCCCGTTCCCGGAGGGCCGTAGAGCAGCACCCCTTTCGGGATCTTGGCTCCCATCGCCCGGAACTTGTCGGGACTCTGCAGGAACTCCTTCAGCTCGTCCAGTTCTTCGATGGCTTCGTCGAGTCCGGCTACGTCCTGGAACGTCACCTTGGGCATGTCCTTGGTGACCTGCTTGGCTCGCGACTTGCCGAACTGCATGACCCGGTTGCCGCTGCCCTGCATCTGCATGAATATGAAAACCATGAACCCGATGAGGAAGAGCCACGGGAGGAAGCTCAGGAGGATCTCCCAGATCCCGGCAGGTTCTCCGTCGATTTCGACCTCGACCCCGGCCTGCCGCAAACGGGCGGACAGTTCGTCCTCTTCTTCCGGCGGGTAGTCGATGCGGTAGTCGGGTTCGTCCCCGTCGGTGTCGACGAACTGGCCCGTGACGATGTTCGACTTGGTCAGCAGCAGCGCCGTCTCCACGTCACCGTTGTCGACGCGATCCCAGAATTCGCTGTACGAAATCTCCTGGGGTTCGGTGACGCTGCCCATCCACTGCTGCAACACGATGAGCATGACGAGCGCAACAAGCCCGTAAATCAAAATGGAGCGAAACGTGCGGGTCAAGAGACTCCTTGCCGAGTTGTTAGGGCTGCCCGGACATCACCGTATCACCGTCTGTGACCAGCGCAACCCGGCAGTTCTGCACATGGTATGCAGATCCCGGAGGTATGCCACAGAGAGAGTATGGGCGCTGACTGCCGATTGCCGTTCAGAGCGAGCTCTCGTCCATGACGCCGATGTAGGGGAGGTTGCGGAACTTGCCTGCGTAGTCGAGTCCGTACCCGATCACGAACTCCGGTCCGATGGTGAACCCTGTGTACTTGACGTCGAGCGGCGTGCGCTGGATACCTTCCTTGACCAGCAGGGCGGCCACCTCGAGCGACTCCGGGCGCCGGACCCGCAGGCTCTTGAGGAGGTAGTTGAGCGTGAGTCCCGAATCGATGATGTCCTCGACGATGAGCACATGACGTCCGGCGATCTCCTGATCGAGGTCCTTGAGAATCCGCACCACGCCCGAGGTTTGGGTGGCGGCCCCGTAGGAGGATACGGCCATGAAATCGAACTCAACCGGCAGTTCGATCTGCCGGGCCAGATCGGCCATGACGAGGAAGGCACCTTTCAGTACACCAACGATCAGCAGGTCCTTGTCTTGATAGTCGGCGGTGATGGCCTTGCCCATCTCCTCGAGCTTCGCGGCGATCTCCTCGGCGGAGATCAGCACCTTCTCCACTTTCACCAGGTTCCCTCCAATGTGGCGCGGACCCAAAGGTAGCGTTTCGTTGCCATCCCTACCCAACCGGCGGCGGCCCGCCGCACTCCGGGCACCCAGATCACGCCATCGGCCGTGGCCACCACCGGCCATGTCGCACGTTGGGCGGGTGAGGCTCGCATTTCGCCGAACACATCGGATACGAGCTTGGTGCCCCCGACGATGGCAACCCGGTCGTCGGGTTCCATGGTGCGAACGATGACCGAATCGCGGCATCGTGTCGGCGTCGAACACCTCGACGAACGGAGAGAGCGGGAACACCAGTCGGTGGAGTCTCCTCCAACCAGGCGTCGAACGTCCACGGCCCGACCTGGACGGTTCCGGGAAGCGACCACGACCGGGGGGCAGATCGCCAGGAATCGCAGCCGGACCAGGGACACCCAGGGTCCGGTCCGCTCGACGCGGACCGAACCGGCCAGTTCGGTGGGCGGACCACCCACCGGCAACGGAGAGAACCGCAGCCACGTCGGCCGTCGAACCGGGATACCCGGAACGAACCTCGCGGAGGGCCCGGCGAATGGCCCGGGCGGCAATTGGACCCGGCAGGGTGGTCAGCAGCGGAGCGGGGAGACGCACCGTCGAGCCCTCGACCTCGATGGGAATCGCGGCGGCCGCCCCGGCGAGGAGCCGCTCATCTTCTTCGATCGACGACGCCATCCGGATCAGCGCCGACCGGAAGGAAGGATTGAATCGGGTCTCGAGGTAGGGAATGACGTCCCGTCGGAGGGCATTGCGGCGCAGCGACGTGTCGAGGTTGGTCGGATCGTCCGTCCAGGGAAGTCCCAGCAAACGCCGCCAGCTCCCGCGTCTCGGCCCGGGAGACATCCAGCAGCGGCCGAACGATCTGTCCCCTCCGTCTCGGGATCCCCGACAAGCCCGCCGCTCCTGCGCCTCGCAGGATGTTGCCGAGGATCGTCTCTGCCTGGTCGTCCATCGTGTGCCCGGTGAGGAGCCATTCCCCCTCCTGCAGTTCACCGTGCAGCGCCCCGTAGCGGGCCGACCGGGCCTGTCCCTCCGGCGATGGGCCGGACGTCGAACCGATCTGGACCACGGTGAGATCGATACCGAGTTGCCCGGCAATCGCCCGGGCTGCCCGCTCCAGGACCGGAGAGGCGGGCCACCGGTGGTCAACGTGCACGGCCCGCATTCCACTCCCGTGCCCCGCGGCGGCCCAGGCACAAACGGCGCTGTCTGCTCCTCCACTCAGCGCAACGACCAGCCGTCCGGCCGGCAGGTGTTCTTCAATACGATCGAGAACGTCTGCGCTCAGGTCGGTCAGGCGACGCGAGCCAGCCATTGTTCCGGATGCTCGATCTCCCGCAGCGTCGGCAGATGCTCGGGACTTTGCCAGGCCTGGTTCACCGCTTCCCATCCGGCCGCCTTCTCGACTCCGAGCACGAACCGCTCCCCAAGTTCGTACTGACGCATCTTCATCTCGAGGCCCGTCAGACGATAGAACGCGGCCGTGCGCGGGTCCTTGCGGCGTTGCTTCAGGGTGTCCGACATGCGCTTCTGTGTGACCAGGACGCGCCCACCGATTCTGTCCATGACCACGTGACCATGCCCCTCCAGGAACGACATCAGTGCCTGCACCTGATCCAGCATGGCTCGCTGATCGTTGGAAGCGAAGAGACCCAGGAGCCCGGTCTCGCCGACGAGCGGGCGGCCCTCGGCCGCCGCGGATCGTGCCTCCGTGAGGAGCCGCCCGAACCGGCCCGGTTCGGGTTGAGCTGTTGCCACCAGCTCCTGAACGAGGCCGAGGAAGTAACCCTGCATCCAGGGAATCCCGACGAATTGAAGACGGTGCGTGCACTCGTGCAGGGCCAGCCAGAAGCGAAACTCGGCGGGTCGGAACTGGTGGGTGCGTTCGAGGCTCAACACGTTCTCCCCGACGAGGTAGACCGTGTCGCCATCGTTGTTCTCGTCGGCAGGCAGGACCAGCTCATACTGGCCGAGCACACGGCGAGCCATGAACCCCAGCAACGCACCCATCTCGGCGGCAACCAGCCTTTGTGAAGCGCGAGCGGCAGCTCTCCCGATCAGCCCCGACTCGCTGGAAACGCTCGGTGAGTCGTTCTTCGGTGGGTTCGAGCATCTTCGAGAAGAACCGGATGTTTCGTTCCGCCCACTCCACGCGAGATACCACTGCGACGCCGGGAACACCCGGACCGGCCAGGCCGGTCTCCTCCATCACGGCCCGGGCCGCTCGATCAACGAGTTCCGGTGCCTGGTTGCGGAGGAGACGATCGTGGTAGCTGTCACGCAGCGGATAGCGACCGGCCATCTTCCCGGCCACACCGGCGGCAGATGACCAGGGAATGCGGCCGCTCACTGGATGAGCCGGTACCTGGTTCGCACCACTTTGAGGAAGTAGGCCACGATGCTCCCCACCACGACCAGCAGAGCGATCACCAGCGAGGTGGGGATCAGGTATCGAAAGGTCCAGGCCTGCTCCACTTCTGCGGGCGCCTCATCCGCGATCTCGACAGCCGGCACCGGGACCTCGACGGAAGGAACGGTTTCTTCAACCGGAGCTGTGGTGTCCTCCGGCGCCTCTTCTTGAGCGAGGGCGGCCGGGGTCACGATCAGCATGAGCAACCCGAGAACGATGGAGATCAACACTGGGCGATGGAGGATTGACATAGCCGGCACAGCCTACCCGCCGCCGGGAAAGCCCGACTCGTTTTCTCTCAGGTAGGCGCGAAGCCGATCCACGACCTCTGGATGTGGCTCCTCGCGGAGACGCTCCCGCACGATGGCCTGCAGGTGGCTCTCGAAACCGAACGCTCCTTCACAGGGCGGACACTTCTTGAGGTGCCGCCTGATACGCACCTTCTTGAACCATCCGATCTCGTCGTCGAGGTAAAAGTAGACGTGAGCCACGGCATCTTCGCAGTTGTGCTTACCCATCTCCTGCCACCTGTTCTCCGGTGAGGCCGCGTTCCTCTGCAAAAGCCCACAACGCCTTTTGCAGTGCCTTTCTTCCCCGATGAAGCCTCGACATGACCGTTCCTATGGGGACATCGAGTATCTCGGCGATCTCCTTGTACGAGAAACCCTCGACATCGGCCAGCAAAACGGGCATCCGGAAGTGATCGGGAAGTTCCTCGAGGGCTGCCTTCACATCGGCATCGACGAACTGTTCGAGTGCCTCATCCTCGGCACTGCGCGACGCCCGGCCCGATTCGGCCGAACCGAGACGCTTGTAGAGGTAGAGGTCCTCGACCTCATCGAAATCGACCTCGTTCGGGCGCCTCGCCTCTTTGCGATACCGGTTGATATAGGTGTTGGTGAGGATCCGGTAGAGCCACGCCTTCAGGTTGGTGCCCGCTTGAAAGGTGTGGTAGGCCCGGTAGGCCTTGAGGAAGGTTTCCTGCACGACATCCTCGGCGTCCGCCGCGTTGCGCGTCATACGGAGGGCGGCCGAATAGAGCTGCGGCGCGAACTCCATGGCGTCTTTCTCGAAATCGGCTTGATCAGCCAAGTACGGCTCCCCTGCGGACGTTCACGACGATACCCGAGGCTGCAAGAAGTAAGAAGTTGAGGTCGCATCCCGTGCCCGGGGCGTCAAGGAAGACCGGTGCGTCCGACCCCGCGCAGGATGTGCCAAACGCCGGCGGGTCCTCAGGCCCCGCCTACCCAATCGGCGAAGACGGGACCCAGGTCACACCGGCAGTGTTGTTCGGCCAGGGCGCGGAAGCTCGCTCCGGTGGCGATCCCCCATCGGTTGGTCTCGTAGTAGTCCCGCAGGAAATCTGCGAACCCGTCGCGGCCCATGAGCTCTTCCAGCACGGCAAGGAACAAAGGGCCCCGGCCGTAGACGATCGGGGAGTAGGTCTCGGCCGTGTATGCCCTCGTGGGCCGGCCGATGGGTATCGGCTCGCGGTCGATGCGGCCCCACCGGGCCGTCCACGATTCACGATATTCCTGCTCGGCTTGATCGCCGTACGTCTCGCGGTAGTACCAGCCCGTGAGGTATTGAGCCAGGGCCTCATCGAGCCAGGGCTCATCGAGCTGATCGTTGCCAACGACGCTGTAGAACCACTGATGCGCTACCTCGTGCACGACCGTGCCCTCGAGCATGATTGGCGCAGGAAGGTCCGCCACGACGGAGTCGAGGTCGTACATGGCCGCGGAGATGGCAGTCGCGCCCGGGTACTCGATGCCGAGCGAACGTATCGGTGCGCCGATCACGTCAAACTCCGCATAGGGATACGAACCGAGCCGGTCCGTGAACAATGCCAGAGAATCTGAAGCGAATTGCAGGGCCAGCTCGGTCCCCGGTCGGTCCGCCGGACGCCCGTAGCTCCTGACCACCGTCCCACCAACCTGATCGTCGACGACCTCAAAGTCCGGGTGGCCGGCCAGAAAGAAGTCCCGGGCCGGGCCGGCCGCAAAGGTGACGGTCTGATTCGCTCCGGAGCGGTCCCGTTCGATTTCGCTCCCGGACGCAACGAGAACCAGATCACGCGGCACCGTGATCCGAACCAGGTAGAAGGAAGCGTCCTGATAGGTAGCGTCCCCGATCGGAACCAGATCCTCGATACTCCATCCCTCATCATCGAACACCGGCACAACCGGGTAGAAACCGTCGAGCAGCAAGTAGTCATCGAAGTGGCCGAGCACTCCGTATGCCCTGTCCGTTTCCTGGTTCAATTCGACTCTGAAGTCCATCTGCAGGTTGATCGACTCATCCGGCTGGAGGGGCTCCGGCAACGGGACCCGAAGCGCGCTGTCGGCAGCCTCGAGGATCGGCTGGACTGCAGTGCCTGCGGCGGAAAGGGCAGAGACGGTCGTACGGCTACCGGTCACGTTGGCAAACAACCGGAAGTAGACGTCGTCCAGCTCACCCGCTTCCCGGTTGGTGTAACGGATCCACTGACGCCCCTCGACGACGTCGAGTTCAGGCGAAACCATGAGGTCGATGTGGTAGATGGTCGCGCCGGCCTGGCCGGCGGTCTCACGGGAATCCAGGAGACCATCGTCGAAAGGCGCCATATCGTCCCAGGTACTTCCGAACGGGTCGGTCGCGGACAATTGGGCGGGTGAAAGAGAACAGGCCTGGAGCGCCAGGGGCGCCACCAGGGCCATCACGGTTCGCGCAAAACCCTGCCTCTTCCGGTGGTTCATCAGAGCCCTCACAAAACCTACCCGGGAAACAGGGGAAGCGGGCCGACGGTCGGACGCTCCGGAACTCCGATCACTCATACTCAGCAGACTGAGCCGGGCTTCGAGCCTGCCGGTCGTTGCCGGCTGCTAACTTGTGCGCCGCGCCGGAGTAGCTCAGGGGTAGAGCAGCTCACTCGTAATGAGCAGGTCCGGGGTTCAAATCCCCGCTCCGGCTCCAACCTCCGGGTCCGTCAGACGGCCGGCGTCAGTTCAACGAACAGCGTCGCGAAGACGAGTTGCGGACGCTGATTCGCCTGCAATTCGGTCACGGCGTTCAATACCCGGTCGGCGTTGCTCACCGCCCCCGCCGGTCGGATCATCGCCAGCGTGGCAGCCGGGATGTCACGGTTCCGTACCGGTCCCCCGAACTGAGCGGAGGCGGCGTCTGCGTACCAGGAGGCCAGAATCTCGAGGCCGGTCACGTGCAGGGCCCGCTTCTCGCGACGCCGATCTCGCTCGTGGCGCTCCTTCAGAGCTTTGAGCCGCGCCGCAGGCAGATCGTCGGTCACCTCCCGGTTCTGGCGCTCGTCGAGCGCCTTGAGGAGCGGTTCTGCCGCTTCGAGCACCTCGTCGGCAAGCCGGAAAGCTTCGCCCGGATGCGGAGAAACCCGCATCGGGATACTGAGCCACAGATCGCGATAGGAGGCTAGGTCGGGGTTGGTCGCCAGACCCAGCGCCAGGCCGGGACGACCACCAGATATCCGGGCTGCTTCCCCGGCTCGCTCGGCGGCGACGCCGTGCGACTCCAGAGCTGCGATGAGGGTTTCCTCGCGGACCCGGCCGAATTGGATGGTTCGGCAGCGGCTCCCGATGGTGGCAGGGAGATCGTCCTCGGATTCGACAACCAGGACGAATACGGTGCTCCTGGTCGGCTCCTCGATGGTCTTCAACAGAGCATTGGCCGCCTGTTCGGACATGGAGCCGGCCTCGTCGAACACGAATACCTTCCGATCGCCCTCGACGGGAGCCATCGGCGCCTGCGCAACCGTGGCGCGAGCCTGCTCAACGGACAGGGCCGTCCTCCCGTCCGGGTCGACGGCGATCAGGTCGGGATGATTGCCCGATGCCGCCCTTCGACAGGAGGAACACGCGACATCGTGCACTCCCCCTTGCCTGCATAGGAGTGCCGCCGCGAACTGCCGGGCGATGGTCGCTTTCCCCACATTGGACGGGCCGGCAAAGAGGTATGCCTGGGCCGGAGCCTTGATCTCGCGAGCCAGCAAACCGACCACTCGTTGGTGTCCGATCACACCCTCGAACGGGCCCTTCACCATCGATTCCTCACGAGATCCACCACCCGCTCGGCGACCCCGGCAACTCCCCCGTTCGCATCGACGACCGCAACCCGATAAGGCTCCGCCGCAGCAAGCTCTTCGTAGAAACCGGCGACTCGCTGCTGGAACGAGAAACCCTGGCCGCCGATTCGGTCTTCGCCTTCCTGGCGAGCCAAACCGGCCTGAGGGTCGACGGCAAGCACGATCACCAGGTCCGGCCAGGTGCCGCCCAGCCCGGCTTGATTGACCCTTCTCACTGCCTCGATTCCGATCCCGCGGCCACCACCCTGGTAGGCGAGCGATGAATAGACCGACCGGTCGCCGATGACCCACGCGCCTCGAGCCAGGGCCGGCTCGATGACCTCCCCGGCGAGTTGAGAGCGCTGGGCGGCAAACAGGAGGGCTTCCGTCCAGGGCCCCATATCGTCACCTTCGAGGAGGAGGGCCCGGATTCCCTCGCCGACGGTCGTGCCGCCCGGCTCCCGGACGGTGACAACTTCCGTCCCATCCTGGCCCAGGGCCGCGGCGAGGTAATCCTGAATCGTCGACTTCCCGGCGCCTTCGATTCCCTCCAGGGCTATGTAGCGGCCGCGGTTCGTCATGAGTCTTCTCTCGATCGGCGGCGGCCCCGAACGGACGTGAAGGCATCGCTCGCGTCCTTGAGGGTTCGATAGGTCTCATCGCTGAATTCGGGCCCCGACAGCGTGCTCCGCAGATTCCACAGCGTCACCAGACCGGCCGACAAGACGATGGCTCCGCCGATGGCGAGAGCATTGCGGATGCCGTTGTCGAACGGAGCCGGAAGGACTCCGTCCAGGGCGCTGGCGGCAACACCTCCCAGCGCGATGGAGATGAGCAGTGATGTTCTGGCCAGCGTGTACAGCGCGGCGAAGGTCCTGCCCCGCATCTGGTCATCGACCCCCTCGTGGAGGTGCGTGAACCCCATGACGTAGGACGATCCAGCACCGATCCCCGCCAAGAACAGCCAACCGGCCGCCGCGAACACGGAGTTCATGGTGGTGACCATCGTGATGGCAGCGCCGGTCAGGATGAGACTGATCGCAAAGGTCGAGATCGCGCCTGCCGATCCGTGAGCCCAGCGTGGCAAGCACCAGCATGCCACCACCGACGCCACTGCCCAGCGCGGTGATGAGAACCCCGAAACCCGAGTTGCCGCCTCCGAGGACGTTGCGGGAGAACGGCTGGCCGAGGATGAAGAAGATCCCCGCGCCGAACAAGGCAGTGGCCATCCCCACGATGACATTGCGAACGCCCGGGTCGCCGACCACGAAGCGCACCCCCTCGGCGAGATCCCGAAGCGGTGCACGCCAATCCATGGCTCCTTTGGCTTTGCGATGGTCCGCAACCTCCGGCTTGGGTATTGGGATTCTGGCCACGAGGAAAGCAGACAGCAGGAACGTCAAGGCATCAAAAACGAACGCCGGGCCGAAGTCTGTGCCGAATCCGGCCAGGTCGGGGAGCCACTCGCCAACCGTGACGAGAAACGAGAAGAAGGCCGAGGAGACCGGCAGGCTGCCGTAGGTAGCGACCAGTGTGATCGAATTGGCTGAGACCAGCCGGCCCGACGGGACCAGGTTGGGAACGCTGGCATCGCGGGCCGGTTGCCAGAAGAGCGTGAGGGTCTCCATGAGGAACGAGACCAGAAACAGCATCGCCAGGTTGTCTACGAACACGAGAGAAAGCACCAGCAGCGCCCTCAGCACGTCGGCGACGATCATCGTGAGCTTGCGATTGAACCGATCGGCGAGAACCCCGGACACGGCACCGAACAACCCGGGCAGCATGCGGGCCGTCAAGGGGACCAGGATTCCAGTGACGCCGCCGATTTGGTCGGCCAGAGCGATCGTGGCGAACAGTGCCACCCAGTCGCCGAAGCTGGACACCACTCCTGCCCACCACAGGCGAGCGAAGGGGCCCCTCCTCACCAGGCTCAACGGCCGCGCGCTCTGTCCTGCCCCTTCCACCATGGCCGACACAATACCGTTCTTCAATGCGTGTTATTCATCGCGAGCCGGCAGCTCAACTCCGGCGCGCTTCCCGGCGAGGACTTGACTTTTCTGAAGTCCGCTTAGTATTCCTTCCTCTGTGTCCAAACCACTCATCATTGTTGAATCCCCTGCCAAGGCGCGCACGATCGCCCGTTTCCTCGGTTCCGACTACGTAGTCGAGTCGTCGATCGGCCATATTCGCGACCTCCCCCGCAACGCCGCGGAGGTGCCTGCCGCCTACCGCGAGAAGCCCTGGTCGAAGCTCGGCGTCGATGTCGAGAACGAGTTCAAGCCGCTCTACATCGTTCCCCGCGAGAAGAAAGAACAGATCAAGAAGCTCAAGGCAGCACTCAAGGACGCCTCGGAAGTGTTCCTCGCAACCGACGAAGACCGCGAGGGGGAGTCGATTGCGTGGCATCTCCTCAGCGTCTTGAAACCCAAGGTGCCCGTCCGCCGCATGGTCTTCCACGAGATCACGCCCGACGCGATCGGCCGTGCCCTCGAGCACCCCCGGGACATCGACGACCGACTGGTCGACGCGCAGGAAGCCAGGCGGATACTCGACCGCCTCTACGGCTACGAAGTGAGCCCCGTGCTGTGGAAGAAGGTCCAGCCCAAACTGTCGGCCGGACGGGTCCAGAGCGTGGCAGTTCGAGTCATCGTCGATCGAGAGCGCGAGAGGATGGCTTTCCGCTCCGCTGCCTTCTGGGATCTCGAAGGACTGTTCAAAACGGAGGACGGCGAAAACTTCCTGGCAACGCTGGTGGCCTTGGACGGGAAGCGCCTGGCGACCGGCAAGGACTTCTCGGAGACGGGGGAACTCGAGGGCGATGCCCTCCTCCTCGACGAGGCCGCTGCCACGGCCCTGGCCGACCGGGCTCACCGATGCCGACATCAAGGTCCGCTCGGTAACCCGCAAGCCCTATCGCCGCTCCCCATACCCGCCCTTCCGCACCTCGACGCTGCAGCAGGAAGCCGGCCGCAAGCTGCGCTTCGGGACCGCCCGAACGATGCGCGCCGCACAGCGTCTCTACGAAAACGGGTACATCACCTACATGCGTACCGACAGCACCGATCTCGCCGAGACGGCCGTGGCCGCAGCCCGCCGACAGATCGCCGACATGTACGGGCCGGACTACGTGCCCGCTCAACCCCGGGTGTACAAAAGCAAGGTCAAGAACGCTCAGGAGGCCCACGAAGCTATTCGCCCCACCGGCGAGGTCTTCAGAACCCCGGAGGACGTTGCTGCAGAGATCGACGGGGATGAAGCGGCCGTCTACGAGCTGATCTGGAAGCGAACCATCGCTTCGCAGATGGCCGATGCAGTCGGGGAGAGCGTGCAGGTGCGCCTCGGTGGATCATCGGCCAACGGGGAAGATGCAGAGTTCGCGACGAGCGGCAAGGTCATCGAGTTCCCCGGGTTCCTCCGAGCCTACGTGGAAGGCAGCGACGACCCGGACGCCGACCTCGACGACCAGGAGCGGCGCCTCCCGCCCCTGGCTGAAGACGACGCGCTCGACCTCGACCGAGCTCACCGCCAAGTCACACGAAACGAAACCGCCGGCCCGCTTCACCGAAGCATCACTGGTCCGCCGTCTCGAAGAACTCGGCGTCGGGCGGCCGTCGACGTACGCCAGCATCATCACCACCATCCAGGATCGCGGCTACGTCTGGAAGAAGGCATCAGCCCTCGTTCCGTCGTTCACGGCCTTCGCCAAGGTGACCCTTCTCGAACGGCATTTCCCCAATCTGATCGACTACACGTTCACGGCCCGCATGGAAAACGATCTCGACCAGATCGCCCAGGGCAAGGAAGCCGCCGCCCCCTGGCTGGGCCGGTTCTACTTCGGCAACGGAACCCCGGGTCTGCACAGCATGGTGACCGACCGGCTCGCCGATATCGACGCCCGGGAAGATCAACTCGATCCCGATCGGCACCGATGCCGACGGCACGGCGATCGTCGCCCGGGCGGGTCGCTACGGCCCGTACCTGCAGCGCGGCGACGACACCGCCAGCATCCCCGATCAGGTGGCGCCGGATGAGCTGACCGTCGAAAGGGCGCTCGAGCTGCTGTCGGCCCCGAGCGGCGACCGCGAGCTGGGCACCGACCCGGAGACCGGTCTGGCCGTCTCGCTTCGGAGCGGACGATTCGGGCCGTACGTCCAGCTCGGTGAGCAGGAGGAAAGCGGCAAACCGAAACGGGCATCGCTGTTCAAGTCGATGGAACCAGAGGAAGTCACACTCGAAGCCGCGCTCCAGTTGCTGTCACTGCCCCGGCTCGTCGGGGTCGACCCGGCGGACGACGAGGAGATCACCGCGATGAACGGCCGGTACGGGCCGTACATCAAGAAGGGCTCTGAAACCCGTTCGTTGGAGAACGAAGAGCAGCTTCTCACGGTGAGCCTCGACGAGGCACTCGCGTTGCTCGCCCAGCCGAAACGCCGGCGCGGCCAAGCAGTCTGCGGCCCCGCTGCGGGAGCTGGGCGTCGATCCTGTCTCCGGCAAGCCGGTCGTGGTGAAGAGCGGGCGCTACGGGCCCTATGTCACGGACGGCGAGGTCAACGGATCGCTCCGCAAGGGAGACGACCCCGACACCATCACCCTGGACCGGGCCGCGGAACTCCTCCAGGCCCGACGAGACGCAAGAAGTAAGCCGTTCTTGCGTGAGTTTCCTGCGCATATGCGCGGTTTCTCACGCAAGAACGGGTCTATTCGAGGTGGGGGGCGACGTTGTAGTCGGCCAGGACGCGCCGGCCATCTTCGAGGACGACGTGGCTGACCGACGTGTTGGCGGGTACTCCCAGGCGTCGGCGGGTGGCGTGATCCAATCCGAGGATGTCACACACGTAGCCGCGAATGGCTGCCCCGTGGGATACCACGCCGATATGGCCCTCCGGATGTGACGCCGATCACTTCCGAAACTGGCCCTCGCCATCCGATCTCGCATCCCCGCCCACGTTTCGCCGCTCGTCTCCGCGCGGCAGGTCCTCGCTCCCGCTCGTAGATGCGATCCCACAGCTCCGGCCAGCCCGCCACGATCTCGTCGCGGGTATGACCTTCCCAGGCGCCCATACCCAATTCGACCAGACCTGGATGCGTCGCCGACTCCGATCGCCGTTGGCGAGCGCTTCGGCGGTTTGGTAGGCACGCCCCAGAGGCGAGGTGTAGACCACCCCGAGCTCCCCGTACCAGGCTGCCAGGTCCAGGGCCTGGCGCCGCCGCTGATCGTTGAGCCCGTTGTCGGTCTGACCTTGCCAGTGCCCGGACGTGTTCGCGGCGGTCCGTCCGTGCCGGACCAGACCCACCACCAGTCCCCCGTGCCGAAGCCGGCTCCCCGCCCACCCGGTCACCGCCCCCAGATGTGCGGCATCGTTGAACCGGACCAGTTGATGCCAGACCATCGTCGCGTCACCACGGTCGTCAGCGACGTGTTCGTCACCCGGGCTACGAGCGGGTGAGGATCGGGAATCCCCAGCGTCAGACCCAGCATCGGCTTCAATCACGCCACCGTGGCAGACGACGAGCGCCGATTGACCGTCCTCGAGCCGGTCGAGGATCGAGTCGCGGGCGGCCACCACGCGATCCACCAGCTCGGAATACCGCTCACCCGTCCCGCCGAGCGGCACGTCCCGACCGTCGCGCAGAGCCGCCAGCTCTTCGGCGAACTGCTCGCCGATCTCTTCGTTGGTGAGCCCGTCCCAACCCCCGACGTCCATCTCCCGCCAGGCTGCATCCGTGGTGAACGGCCGATCGAGCGCTTCAGCGGTTTCGACGGCTCGTTCCATGTCCGAAGACGACAATCAGGTCGAAAGCTTGATTCCGGAGGCGTTCGCCGACGGACGCCGCCTGCATCCGCCCCCGCTCGCTCAGGGGACTGGAACCGCGGCCCTGGATGAAGCCGGCGGCGTTGCCGGTCGACTCGCCGTGACGGAGAAAGGTGATGGAGCGCATGCAGCCGAGGATGGTACCGGGAGCCGTCCGGAACCCGGGACTCGACTACGCGATGAAGGCCGAAGCGAAGATCAGGCTGACGATGGTCATGACTTTGATGACGATGTTCATGGCCGGACCGGACGTGTCCTTGAAAGGATCACCGACCGTGTCGCCGATCACCGCCGCCTTGTGAGCATCGGACCCCTTGCCGCCGAAGGCACCGGCCTCGATGAACTTCTTGGCGTTGTCCCAGGCACCACCGGCATTGGCCATGTAGATGGCCAGCAAGAACCCGGTGACGAGGGCACCGGCCAGGAAGCCTCCCAGGGCCTCGACATCGATGAAGCCGATCACGATCGGGAAGAGCAATCGCCAGCAGTCCCGGGCGTCACCATCTCCCGCAGGGCGGCACCCGTGGCAATGTCGACGCACTTGCCGTACTCGGCCTTGACTCCTTCGCGCCCTTCCCGCAGACCCGGGGATCTCCCGGAACTGCCTGCGTACTTCTTCGATCATCTTGTTCGCCGCCCGACCGACCGCGTTGATGGTCATCGCCGCAAACAGGAACGGGAACATGGCTCCCAGGAACAGGCCGACCGTGGTGCCGACCTTGGTGAGGTCGATCGATTCGAGCTTCACGGCCTGCGTGAATGCCGAGAACAGGGCCAGGGCCGTCACAGCGGCCGACGCGATGGCAAAGCCTTTCGCCATTGCCGCCGTGGTGTTGCCCAGCGAGTCGAGGGCGTCGGTCGCCTCGCGAACCTCGTGAGGCAGGTGAGCCATCTCGGCGATACCGCCCGCGTTGTCGGCAATCGGGCCATAGGCATCAACCGCCACGGTGATACCGAGCGTGGCAAGCACTCCGATGGCGGCGATGGCGACACCGTAGATCCCTCCGCCCGCCCCGAGCGCCCAATCGCCAGCCCAGTACGCACCGAAGATCCCGACGGCAACCACGATCACGCTGTAGGCCGCGGAACGCATCCCCTCGGCTATTCCGGCCAGAATCACCGTGGCCGCGCCGGTTTCGGCCTGCCGGGCGATCTCTTTGACCTTCTTGTGGTGGTCGGAGGTGAACCACTCGGAGATCTGACCGACCAGCATGCCGACGACCAGGCCGATCACGACCGCCACGAACAAGCCGATCGGGTTGTCGGCTCCGGCGTCCCCACCGAAGATCCAGAAGGAGAGCCCGAGCACCCCGACCGCCGTCAGACCTGAAGCGGCCCACGTCCCCCGATGGAGACCGGCCGCCAGGTTCTCGCCAGTTGGCCCGCACGAGAAACGAGCTGAAGATCGAAGCGAGCATGCCGAATGCGGCAACGGCCAGCGGGAAGATCACCGTTGCCGGCAGGAACGAACTTCCCTGAAAGACGATCACTGCGTAGACGATCGGAGCTACGAGGGAGCCCACATAGCTCTCGAAGAGGTCGGCACCCATGCCTGCCACATCGCCGACGTTGTCGCCGACGTTGTCGGCGATCGTGGCGGGGTTGCGGGGATCGTCTTCCGGAATCCCGGCCTCGACCTTGCCGACCAGATCGGCGCCGACATCGGCAGCCTTCGTGTAGATGCCGCCACCGACCCTTGCGAACAGCGCGATCGAAGAGCCGCCCAGACCAATGGCAGCCAGCACGTCGGCCCAGGTCAGCTCGAGGCTGCCGACACCGAGGAAGTCCGTGTTGAAGATCCAGAACCCGAGGCCTACCCCGAGGAGGCCCAGGCCGGCAACGGTGAACCCCATCACGGCCCCTCCCGCGGAATGCGACCGGCAGCGCCTTAGCGGTGCCGCCCGTCCGGGCTGCTTCGGTGGTCCGTGAGTTGGCGGCGGTGGCGATCCGCATGCCGACAAATCCTGCGGTGGCCGACAGCAAGGCACCGAAGACGAACGCTCCGGCCTTCCATCCGCCGTCGGGCAACAACGTTGCGATCAGCACCGCCAGGATGACGACGAAACCGGCCACCCATGTGTACTCGCGGCGCATGAATGCGTCGGCGCCCTCCCGGATTGCGTTCGAGATCGACACCATGACATCGGAGCCGCGATCCATCGCCAGGACGTGGCGAGCAAAGTAAACGGCCAGGCCCAGCGCCATGACCGAAGCAACGATCGCCCCTACCAAAAAGAAGTCGGTTGACATCTCCCCCTCATTTGATCGCCGGCATGCCGGAGTATAAGAGGGCGGCGTTGCGCCACCAAGACGGAGGCTATTCCTCCGGCGCCGGGCGCAAACTGGCGTCTTGTTCGGGCGAACCGATCACCGGAGAATCGAGGATTTTGCCCATCGAGGCAACCGACTCGTCTTCCTCTGCGCTTTCTTCTTCGAGCGGCTGCTCCCGCAACATCCGGTTGAGGATGACCGGCGCCACCAGGGTGGTAACGACCACCATCAGCACAACGACCGCGTTGTCGCCGGGTTCGACGACTGCGCTGAGCGTGCTGGCTCCCAGCGCGGCAAAGATCAACCCCACTTCACCGCGCGGCACCATGCCAACACCCACGATCTTCCGGTCGACCCCTTTGGTGAGGACGCCGAGACCGGCGACCAGTTTCCCGACGATGGCCAGCACCGAAATGAGTCCGCCCGGCCAGCAGAACCTGGGTTTCTCCGAGGGCGGCGACGTCGACCTGTGTCCCGATGAAGAGGAAGAAGATCGGCACGAAACAGGAACGAGATAGGTCGCAGTTCGGCTTCGATTCGGTCCGAGAAATCCGTCTGGCCCGCTACGAGGCCGGCAGCGAAGGCTCCGACGATCGGCTCGAGGCCGGCGAAGTGTTCTGCCGCCAATCCAACCGCAATGGCGAATACGAAGGAGCCGACCACGAAGCTTCCCTCGACCCGCAGGAACTTGAGAAACCGGAAGAAGTACGGGCCGATCACGTGTCCAACGGCGACTACAGCGACCAGGAAGCCGAGCGCCTTGGCCGTGATGGTGAGCAGGGTGCCGGTCGAGAAGTCCCCTTCCCCGCCGAGCACGGCCGCGACCACACCAAGGATGATCAGCCCGATCACGTCGTCGATCACGGCGGCACCGATGATGGTTTTGGCCTCGTCGGTGTGAAGCCGGCGCAAATCGGCGAAAACCCGGGCGGTGATCCCGACGCTGGTCGCCGTCATCGCCGCACCCATGAAGATGGCGAGTTCGGTCGATCCACTTCCGATCGATAGCAGCTTGACCGCGAAGAATCCCAGCGCAAACGGGGTTACCACACCCACGAGCGCGACGAGCAGGGCCGAAGTCCCCAGCCGGGCGAAGGAGCGAAGATCCGTCTCGAGTCCGACTTCGAACAGGAGCAGGATCACGCCGATCTCGGCAAGGGTGGACAGCAGACCGCCGTCATCGCCGCCCACCCAGCCGAGCACACTCGCCCCGATGATGGCTCCGATGAGCAGCTCCCCAATGACGGCCGGCTGTCGAAGGCGTGCCATGACCTCTGCGCCGACCTTGGCCGCGATCAGGATTACCAGCAACTCGACGAGACTCTCGAAGACTTCCACTGCAACTCCCGTCCGGGGTACCGGTCTGATGCTAGGAGACTCGACGGCCCGTCCGGCGCAAAGGAATCTCGATAGGCCGACGACGCCCCTACAGTCTCGACGTCTATGAAAACCAACCGGCCGCCTGCCGTCCTCCTCGTCGTTGCCCTGGCCCTCGCCGCGTGCAGCCCTGCTGCCGAGCCGACCACCACGGCAGCCCCTACCACGACCACCACAACCGTCGCAACGACGTCCACTTCGACACTGCCCGAGACCACCGTCTCCGTGGATCTCGTCGACGCACCGGCAGGTCTGGACGTGGCGGTTCTGGACCTCTACGCCTACGCCGCCGAACCCGCCGCAGGAACGGCCCCCGACTTGCCGGCCGGCCTGGTCGCCCACCTGGCCGACCTCGGCCAAACCATCGGCGAGGTCAACGTATCGGGAACGGTGACCACCGGCCGCGTCGCCGAATCGGACGTCGCCGTCGTGGTCGCGGATGAGGACGTCATCCTGGCGGTGAACGAAGCCGACGGCGGCTGGCGGGTCGTCGGAGCCAGTTTGTCGAGATTCGAAAAGGCACCGTGGTACGGCGAAGGCCCTCGACTGGCTCTGGTCATCGGATCCGATGCCCGGCCCGGCCAGAACCCCCTCGGATATCGGGCCGACTCATTGCACCTGATCGGGGTTGCGGCGGACACCGGCCTGGGTTCGATCGTCGGGATACCCCGGGACTCCTGGGTCGAGGCCTCGTACGGTGGAAACAACAAGTTCACCAACGTCATGGCGTCCCGCGGTCCCGAGGTCGTGCTCGAGACGGCCCGCAACCTCACCGGTCTCCCCATCGAGGGCTACCTGGTCACCGGGTTTCTCGGGTTTGAAGGGCTCGTCGACGCGTTCGGTGGCTTCGAATTCGACGTTCCGTTTGCGATGGCCGAGCCCAAGTCGAAAGCCTTCTTCTCGGCAGGCCTGCAGCTGTTCGGCGGCGCAGACGCGCTCGCCTTCGCCCGCAACCGCACCCTCTCGGGCGGCGACTTCACCCGCAGCTACCACCAGGGCCTCCTGATGGTGGCTGCCATGGGCAAGGTCCAGGGGCTCGGCATCGCGGAACTCCCGCGCCTCCTCGAGCTGCTCGACGAGTACGTGTGGACGGATCTCTCGGCCGAACAGCTGCTCACGCTGGGGGCGCTCAGCTATGGGCTGGACCCGGACACGCTTCCCAATGTGGTCGTCGACGGAAAGGTCGGAACCGCCGGGAGCGCCAGCGTCGTCTACCTCACCGATGCTGCATTTGCGACCTTCGCCGACCTCGCGGATGGCGTGCTCGAGGAGGAGTGAGCCGCTTGGGGTGTTTGTCACCCCGGGATGACAGACTGGGGCCCCATGGACCTCGACACACTGGTTCAGGCCTGGGTCGCCGACCCGGACCTGGAGGGCGACCTGGCGCATCTCGAGCGGATTGCCGGCCCGGCCGGCGATCTTCGGCGACCTCGACCCTCCGCTGCCCGGCGCACTCGCCCAGCGGCTGGCCGAGCACGGAATCGAGCGACTCTACCGGCATCAGGTCCAGGCGGTCCGGTCGATCCGATCGGGCGTGCACACCGTCCTGGTCTCCGGCACGGCCTCGGGAAAGACGCTCGGCTACCAGATCCCGCTGGCCGAGGCGATCCTCGCCAATCCCAGAACCTCAGCACTCCTCGTGTTTCCGACCAAGGCTCTGGCCCAGGATCAACTTCGGAGCCTGACAGCCCTCCGCATCCCCGGTCTCGTCGCGGCAACCTACGACGGTGACACCTCCCCCGAGGACCGCCGCTGGGTGCGACGCCATGCCAATGTCATTCTGACCAACCCCGACATGCTCCATTTCGGCATGCTGCCCAACCACGGGAAGTGGGCAGATTTCTTCCTCCGGCTCACCTACGTCGTCATCGATGAGATGCATGTCCTGCGCGGCATCTTCGGGAGCCACGTGGCTCACGTGCTGCGCAGGTTGCGGAGGATCGCGGCCCACTACGGCGCTCGACCAACCCTCGTCTTCACATCGGCCACGATCGGGAACCCGGGTCAGCTTGCCGGCCGTCTGAGCGGCCTCGAGGTGGCGGTCCTGCAAGGAGACGACTCCCCCCAGGGTGAGAAACTGATCGTTCTGTGGAATCCGCCGCTGGTCGAGGACGGCCTGCGCAGGCGGCGCAGTGCCATGGCCGAAGCTACGGATCTCTTCGTCGATCTGATCCGCAATCAGCAGCACACGATTGTCTTCTCACGCAGCCGGAAGGCGACCGAGCTGATCTACACATGGGCGCATGATCGCCTGGACGAGACCCTGGCCGAGCGCATCGCCCCCTACCGGGGTGGATACCTTCCCCAGGATCGGCGCCGCATCGAAGCGGCGCTCTTCTCCGGCGACCTCCTCGGGGTGACGGCCACCAACGCTCTCGAACTCGGCATCGACGTCGGCCACCTCGATGCCGCCATCATCAATACGTTCCCCGGGACGCTGGCTTCGTTCCGACAGCAGGCCGGAAGGGCCGGACGCAGCCAGGAGCACTCGCTCGGGGTGCTCGTCGGAGGCGAAGACGCACTCGATCAGTACTACATGACCCATCCCCGCCAGCTCTTCACACGCCCGCCGGAAGCGGCGGTCATCAATCCTGACAATCCCCTCGTTGTGGAAGCCCACACGGCCTGTGCAGCTCATGAGCTCCCCCTCCAACCCGACGACCGGGAGTTCCTCGGCGACGGCATGGAAGAGGCGGCCAACCGGCTGGTCCAGGCGGGCGATCTGCGCCTCCGGGAAGGACGCCTGTACTGGGCCAGGCGCACCCGGCCGGCCGGGTCGGTGAGCATCCGCAGTTCTGGGGGATCTCCGTTTTCGGTCGTCGACACCTCGGTCGAGGAGCTGCTCGGGACCCTGGAGGAGAGCCAGACGTTCAATCAGGCCCACCCGGGTGCCGTCTACCTCCACCAGGGAGACACCTATGTCGTCGACCGGCTCGACCTCGCTGCCCGCGAAGTAGGCGTACACCCCCAGCAGGTGGGCTACTACACGCAGTCTCAAGAAGAGAAGTACCTCGAGATCCTCGAGATCCGCGACCGGCGACCCGTCGGGCGTTTGCTCCAGCACGTCGGATCGGTCCGCGTCGAGAGCCATGTGGTTGCATTCAAACGCCGGAAGCTGGGCTCCGGGGAGGTCCTCAGCTTCGAAGCCCTCGACCTGCCTCCCATCGAGTTCGAAACCGACGCAGTGTGGTGGACGATCCCCGACGAGGTGTATTCCGCCGCAGGTGTGGACCATCGCGACGTCCCCGGGACCCTGCATGCGGCGGAACATGCGGCTATTGCCATGTTGCCGCTTTTCGCCATCTGCGACCGCTGGGATATCGGCGGGCTGTCCACACCATTCCATCCGGAGACGGAAACCGGAACGATCTTCATCTACGAGGCGTATCCGGGGGGCGCCGGCATCTCCGCCATCGCCTTCGACAAGGGAGCCGACCACCTCGAAGCGACCGTCGAGATGGTGGACGCCTGTCCGTGCGAGGACGGCTGCCCCTCGTGTGTGCAATCTCCCAAATGCGGCAACTTCAACGAGCCCCTCTCGAAAGAGGGAGCAATCCGGTTCCTGGGGACGGTGCTGGAGCGGATGTGACCGAACGGACCCGGCGGCCGTAGAGGCACGACTACTCGAAGCGGCGCACCCGATCGAGGAGGTACGTCGGTGGTCGACCGGCCGTCGCCGCCGGCCAGCCGACCAGATCCGGGCGAGGACCGAAGAGCACGAGAACCCGGCCGTTGCGGTCCGGACCCGGCTGCAGCCCGTTTTCCACTCTCCACCCGCTCGCTTCGCCCCTCCGCAGAGCCGCTCCCTCCACCGAGAACCCCGCGTCACCTTCGGCTCGCAGACGCCGGGCGTACCGCCGGCACCGTTCGTAGGTAGCCGGTCCGCCGGTTACAACCGCGAGCGGAAGACCTGAGCGGCGCCCGGGTGCGTCGAGGATCTCGACCGCCCACATGGTGCGCTCGACCCCGGCCAGATCCGCCGGGTCGGTGATCTCCTCATGGCGGAGAAACTCGGCCCATGCCCCATCGGACGTGTCCGACAGGTAGTGAACGGGCCCATCACCAACATCGTGCCACCGGGCGGGGGGCTGATCGGGTGTCTCCCAGAGGAACGGGTACCGGGGATCGACGTGCCGGAAGAGGATCATGTCACGGGCGAGCCCAGGAGCGCCCGGGCCAGTTGCCGTACCCGACGCGGACCGGGGTCCTCAGGGTCCCAGTCCTCGGTCAGAATCTCACGGGGAGCCGCCCCGTCGAGACTCCGGCGCTCTCGCACGAACCAGCGGCGGATGCCGAAGTCGTTGTAGGCACCGGAGAGATCGGAGACGACCATGGCGAGGAAGTGCAGCCGCCCGGCGACGCGGTCGGGGGTAGGGCGTTCACCTCGCAGATAGCGGCGCACGCTGGCCGCCGACACTCCCAGGAGCGCGGCCAGCGTTTCAACGCCGAACAGGTCGTTGAGTATCGGCCATTCCCGGTCCGGGGCGGGTGAGCTCTCCAGAATGTCCTCGAGTTCGGCGAGAACCGCGGCGATCGCACTCCCGGTGATTTCGTCGTCGGGAACATGGAGCAAGGCGCCGGGTCCTGATCCCAAACCGGCCAGGGCCATCGCATCGGACACTCTCCGGACTGCTTCGATACTCAGATGATCAATATGGTCCGTGCCGAGGAATCCCATCGTCTCGGCCCGCGACAGGAACGACACGGCCGACCTCACGGTCCCCGGGGTGTCAAACGGTTCCTCAACAGATTGAATTCGGATAATCGTCATACCCCGAATACTATCCGATATCAGTCCGAGGCCGGCGTGGCGATGAGCTCGATGGGGATGAACTCTGCCGCGGCCTGCGCGCGGATCTCTATGGGTCCGAGGCCGACAAGGCCGACTTCCCGCCCGACCTCAACCCGGACGATGCGGGCCCTCCAGGAACGGTCGACGTCGCAAGCACAATCGATCAGGCGAGCACCGTTGGCAGCTGCAAACCGGGCAGCCTCTGCTACGGGATCTCCTCCCGAGCCAAAGGGATGGAACGTGACGGGGGCTGCAGCCAGGGCCGCCGCATCCGCCGCAGCCTGGACGCTGCTGTGGACCGAGAGGTAGTGGCCGACCGCGCCGAGCATGACACCCAGAACGACCAGGAAGCCGACCAGGCCAACGACCAGCACCGATGCCGAGCCGCGCTCGCTCACCGCTCGATCCGCATGACCGATCGGGCCCGCAGATCAACCTGGAGACCGCCGAGGAAGCCAGCTCCCAGCCGATGCGGGAGCAGCACCGTGACGACGGCGCTGCTCCCAACCGTTCCGGGCCGCTCGACCGTCACCCTCGCCCGGCCGGCGATGGCGGGGTCGAGGGCGGCCTGCACGGCCTGCACGGCCCGGGAAGGGTCGGCGACGGTTGCAGCCGTCCTGGCTCCTTCCCGGGCCGCGTGTACCAGCTCAAACTGGGTCCGGGCAACCACCGTCACCTCGACGATGGCGAGCAGGACCAGAACCACGACGGGAAGGACGAGGGCGAACTCGACCACAGCCGATCCCTTCTCTCCCCGCCGGCCCCTCACTTGGCGAACCCGATGACCTTCTTGAGGACGGTCCCGAACAAGCCGCTGAACAGATTCGTATCACTGACCCAGGCGATCAGCGACAGTGCAATCGCCGCGGCGGCCAGGATGACCAGAACGTACTCAACGGTTCCCTGCCCTTCCTCTCGATAGATGATGCGATGCAGCAGAAGCAGCATTCCTTCTCCTTACTGGTTGCCGGCGACCGGCCGGTGCGGGGGAAGCGCTGACCAAATCACGAGAGCAAGGGCCCGAGCAATCTCTGCACGGTGGCAATGACGGTCGGGCCGAACGTGAGGAGGACGAATCCAGGCAGGATCAGCAGAGCCAGCGGCACGGTGAGCTTGATGGGCAGCCGTTGAGCGGCTTCGGCCGCCCGGGCCCGGCGAGCACTGCGATCTTCATCGATGAAGGCGGCCACCGCCCTGAGGGAAGAGGCCCCGGTTGTTTGTGCCCCGGCCAGAACCGCAAACAACCGGCCGGTCGAGCCATCGGCCCCCGCAAGAGCCGCCGCCAGACTGTGATGCCGTGCCGTCCTCAACACCGACCGAACTTCATCGGCTTCAGCCGGCCCCACTTCGCCGGCCGCGAATTCGAGGGCGGCTGCCACCGGAAAGCCTGCCGAGAGAGCAACGAACAGGACCTGACCGAGATGGTCCGGCCGGAGCGCTGCAGAACGTGACGAGCGGTTTCGCTTTGCACGAAGCCACACCAACGTCCATGCAGCTGCAACCGGGAGGGCGCTGATCGGCCGTGCTGCGACCAGCGCCGCGCAGATCGCCGCCCCGCCGGCTCGCCGGGCGGGCCAGCGCCCACGAAGTGCGTGATGCACCAGCAACCCGACCGCCAGGGCGCCGAGGTAGGTCATTGCTCTGCCTTTCGCAGCATTCCCCACATGACCCCCACACCGCCCGCCAACAGCAGCAGGCCGACCGCCAGAAGCAGCATTCCCGCCGGTCCAAAGGCAGTCAGCGACGCCAGCTTCCCGCGGACGGCCGCATACAGCAGGTAGACCACCGGCAGCCCCCCAACGATCCAGGCGCTGACCCGTGCCTGCGCGGTCGCCGTTCGCCGCTCGCGAACCAGGGCCGTCTCCTCGGCAGCAAGGAGCGCAAGAGCGTCGAAGACGTCCGCCGCCCTGCCACCCGTGACACCCGCAGTCCTCACGGCCGAAGCGGTCAGAGCCCCCAATCTCGGCAGGGCTCGTTCGAGCGCCCCGGCTACCTCCGCCAGCGGCCGGCCGGCCTCGGCCAGACGCACCACTCGATCGACCGGGAGGCCGTCCGCCCGCTGGGCGGCGGAGCCGAGTGCGTGGCGAAGGCTCGAGCCCGCACGGAGTTCACTCCCGACGGCCTGCAGGTACGCGGCTTCGGCGTCTTCGGGGCTCGAAGCGTTGCGCGGCAGGGAGAGCACGGACCAGATCAGCACGGCGGCCAGCGCCAACACCGGTTGCCAGACCGCCAATCCCAACGCCGCCAGTGCAGGCAGCGGTGCACCGATGACCAGCCCTGCAGCCAGCCCGAGCGCAATCACCACGTTGCCACGTCCCGGGCCCCGTCGATTTCGACCGCTGCAATGGCGCACACGATTCGCTGCTCTTCCCGGCGGACCATCTGAACCACGAGATCGACGGCAGTGAGCAGCTGGCGTCGCACGGCCTTAACGGCCACCCGGCGGTCTCCGGACAGCGCCAGCGTCTCGATCCGCCACAAGGCTTCTTCCGGGCTGTTGGCGTGCACCGTGCTCATGGAGCCCTGGTGCCCGGTGTTGAGGGCGGCGACGAGGTCGAGCGCTTCGGGACCCCGGACTTCCCCCAGGATGATGCGGTCGGGACGCAGCCGGAGGGCCGATCTGACGAGCTGCTGGAGGCTGATCTCTCCGGCCCCTTCGGCGTTCGCCGGCCGGGCCTCGAGGCGCACCACGTGTCCGGACAGCCGGAGTTCTGCGGAGTCCTCGATCGTCACCACCCGCTGGCCGGGTGCGATCTCTCCGGACAGGACGTTGAGGAGCGTGGTCTTTCCCGCACCGGTTCCACCGGAGACGAGGATGTTGCGCCGTTCCCGAACCGCCTGGGCGAGCATGTCGGCGCCTTCGCCCGGCACCGCCCCCGCTGCGACCAGCGATGCGAGGTCGGGCACGGCGGGCGTGAATCGGCGTATGGCAACGACCGGACCGTCGACCGAAATCGGTGGAACGACCGCGTGGAGCCTGCTCCCATCGGCGAGCCGTGCATCCACGGAAGGCGAGGCCCGGTCGAGTCGGAGCCCGAGCGGGGCTATGACGCGTTCAACCGCTGCAACAACCGCGGCAGCATCCCGAAAGCCGAGAGGCGATCGCTCGAGCCGACCGGACCGCTCCACCCAGATCTCGTCGGGGCCGTTGACCAATACGTCCGACACCTGCGGGTCGCGAAGCAGTGCTTCGATCGGACCGAGCCCGACCACGGCATCGGCCACCGCCACCGCCAGTTCCGGGCCGGCCAGGGGCGCCTCTTCGGTGAGCATGTCGCGGACCGCCCCGGACACCGCTTCACGCTCGAGCGGAACATCGGATGCGACCAATTGGTCGACCAATCGATCGATCAACGCCACGGCAGCCTCCAGACCTCACGCCACGCCGCCACCCATCGCGAGCGGTGCGGCAGCGTCCCGTTGAGCAGGCTCGCCACGATGGCCGGCCGCAGCCTCGGCAACAGGGGGCCCGGTCCGGGAGGGTTGGCGACGAAGCCTGTCCTCTGATAGACGCTCTGTCGGTCCGCCCGTGACGCAAGCATCCCCGGCAGCAAGGGCCATACCGGGACCACGGAGGCCATCCCCTCCGCCTGCCCGGGGTCGGCAACCCGCACCACCAGGTTTGGCCAGCCGATCGCCAGAGCTTCGACGACCTCCCGGGCCTCCGCCGCGCATACTCCGCCGTTGCGGAGCACCGCGACACCCGCACGGCCGGGCACCAGATCCGCCCGGCGCGGACCCTCGGCGACCAGATCCGCCAGCGAGGCGTCCCCGGGGTAGGCGGGACCGCCCGGATCGAGATCGACCACGAGGGCGGTACCGGCCGCCGCCGCCAGGCCGAGCGGCGCAACGGCCGACAAGAGCCCGTCGAAAGCGGTCCAAACGGCGAGGGCAGTCATGAACATCCTTTGCAGCGAACAGGAGCAACGTACGGATGGACCGGGGCCGCGCCAACCCCTTGTCGCCGGCTTTGGGATGTGGCATGAATAGAGGTTTGTAGACTCATAGCCGGTGACTCATTCAGCAATGCCCCCGACGGCCGCGGCCTTCTTCGACCTGGACAAGACGATCATTGCGAAATCGTCGGCCCTGGCGTTCGGCCGTCCGCTCTATCAGGCCGGGTTCCTGAACCGCCGGTCCCTCCTCAAGGCGGGCATTGCGCAAATCAGTTACATGACCTTCGGCGCCGACCACGCGCAGATGGAGCGGGCCCGTGAGGAAATGCTCGAAATGACCAGAGGGTGGGACAAAGTCGCCGTCGAGGACCTCGTCCGTGAGATCGTCGACGAGGTGGTCTCTCCGCTGGTCTATGCGGAAGCCCTGGCGCTCATCGACGAACATCGCCGGGTGGGCCGCAAGGTGGTGATCATCTCGTCGAGCCCCGAGGAGATCGTCAAGCCCCTGGCTCGCTACCTCGGGGTCGATCACGTCATCGCTACCCGGGCCAAGATCGATGCGGAAGGCCGGTATACGGGAGCAATGGAGTTCTACGCGTACGCCGAAGGAAAGGCGGAAGCGATCCTCGAGCTGGCAGCCGCAGAGGGGCTGGCCTTGCCCGATTCGTTCGCATACTCCGACAGCGTGACCGACCTGCCGATGCTGGAGACGGTCGGCCATCCGGTGGTCGTCAACCCGGACAAAGAGCTGGCCCAGATCGCCGCGGAGCGCGATTGGCAGACCATGGACTTCGATCGACCGGTCACGATGCGCACCCGGCTGGCCACACTGCCGAAACCGGTGCCGTTGATCTCCGGAGCCGCCCTGGCCGGGGTGGTCGCCGGTGCCGTGGTTTTGTGGATCCTGCGAACCCGCCAGCGCAGCTGGTAGACGGTCGGACGCAACGGCCGGCGATTCCTTCTTGGCCGCTCGGTCTCAACCGCTCTTCAGATTTCGGAGATAGCGAACAGCCGCAACGGCTTCCGACCCGATGATCATCCGCTGCCCGGCTCCGTCGGCAGACCACCCGCCTCGTTCGTAGAAGCGCCGCCCCCTCGAGTTGTCGCGCAGAACCCACAAGCTGGCGTCGAGATAGGCATCCTCCCGCAAACGGTCTTCGGCCGCCGCCAGGAGATCGCGCCCGACCCCGAGTCCCCAGAACTCCGGGTCCAGGTACATGGCATAGAGCTCTCCTGATTCCGGAACCCGGCGATCGGGATCGTCACAGTGACCGGTGGTGACGAACCCGGATACCCGCCCGGCCTCTTCTGCAACCAGGATCGCCCAGCGCGGCGGGACCCGGGCCAGCCGTGACTGCCACCACTCCAGCCGGTCGGTGACGGTGATCCCGTCGAGAAACGCGTCGGACAGCAGGCCGCGATAGGCGGCCTTCCAGGAGACCGCATGGATCTCCGCCAGTCGAACGGCATCCGTCGGCCGGGCGTCCCGGATGTATGTCACCGCCCGAGCGTACGGGAACAGACCGCACCGGGGAAGCTGTAGTCTCTGCCGCCGCAATAAGGAATCCTCGATAGCTCGGTCACGACTCGGCTCGAACTACTGGCGTCTCTGGGTCGCCAGCTCCGTCTCCAACTTCGGGGATGGGGTAGCCGGAGTCGCCTACCCGTGGCTGGCCTCCGCCATCACTCGCGATCCCATCCAGATTGCCCTCATCGGTGTGGCCAACCGGCTGCCCTGGCTGCTCTTCTCGCTCCCCGCAGGCGTCGTGACCGACCGGTTCGATCGCCGCAAGATCGTGGCCTCCATGGACGCCTTCCGGTTTGTCCTCACGCTCGTCGTCGGTCTCGTGGTCTTCGCCGGGCGGGCGGGCCTCGCCACGCCTCAGGATGTCGCAGCGGGAACCGCCGCCCCCTCCCCGAACGCCACCGCTTTTCTCATCCTGCTCTATGCAGCGTCACTGCTTTTCGGGCTGGCCGAGGTCCTCCGCGACAACGCCGCGCAGACGCTCATGCCGGCCGTGGTCGATCGGGACGACCTCGAAACTGCCAACGGACGGTTGTGGGGCGCCGAGATGGTGATGAACTCATTTGTCGGGCCGCCGGTAGGCGGCCTCTTGATCGCCGTTGGCTTTGCCGTGCCCTTCTTTGTCGATGCCGGAACGTTTGCGTTCTCCGGAGCGCTGATCTTCCTGATCGCAGGCTCGTTTCGACCGGCCGGAACGAGCGCTAGCAAAGTCAACTGGCGGGCCGAGATCGGCGACGGAGTCCGCTGGTTGTGGAACCACAGGCTGTTGCGATCGATGGCCCTCATCCTGGGAGCCATGAACGCCATGTTCAGCATGGCGTACGCAACCTACGTCTTGTTCGTGCAAGAGATCCTCGAGCTGGAAGCTGCCCAATTCGGCCTGTTGATGACGGCCGGCGCCCTCGGCGGTGTTCTCGGCAGCCTGCTCGCCGCCCGGTTGAGTTCCGTGCTGGGCCGGGGAACGTCGCTCTTCGCAACCCTGCTCGGTACGGCCGTCACCCTGGCGGTGACGGGGGCAACCTCCTCGGCGGTGGTGGTCTGGGCGATGTTCGTTGCGTCGTCGTTCCTCGTCGTCGTCTGGAACGTGATCACCGTCTCGCTCCGGCAGACGATCATCCCGGATGGTTTGCTGGGACGGGTCAACAGCGTGTACCGGATGCTGGCCTGGGGCGCCATGCCGGTCGGTCTGGCCCTTGGCGGGATCGTTGTTTCCTGGACAGAAGCCGTCGCCGGACGCGAGCTGGGGCTCCGTATGCCGTTCTATGTGGCGGCCGCCGTCTTCGTTATCCTCTTCGTGATCGCTCTTCCCCGCCTGGGCAGCCGCCAAATCGAATCGGCACGGCGGGAGGTCGATGCGGCCGGGTCTCAGGAAGGTTGAGGCTCGTCGCGTTCCGGTTCGGCCGGCTTCCGCGTACCCCGTCGCGGAGCGGCGTGCTTCCCCGTCACTCGATCGCCCATCGCCCACACGGCCAGGAGGGCCAGGGCTATGGCGGTCAGGGCCGCGGCACCCCAGCCCCACCGCCGGGTGGTCGGAGAAAGCGGCCGGTCACCGTCCTCGGAATCAACGTCGGGGACGGGACCCATCCCGATCAAGGCCGGATCGAGGCCAAGCTCGAGCAACGTGGTCGGCTCCGATACCTCGCCCTCGCCGTCGGGGTAGACAACATCGAATACGACGACCGGGTTCATCACATCAAGGTCGGCGATGCCTCCCCAGACCCCGCCGCCCCGATTCCCGAGACTGAAGGTTTCCTGGTCCTGACCGGGGTCGACGACGTGGACGAGCACCGCCGCCGGCGAACCACCAACGACAACCGTGAACTCGACCTCCAGGCGATCGCCCCTCAGCGTGCCCTCGACGGTTGCCTCTCCGAAAGGGCCGCCCAGCACGATGACCGCCATGACCGCCACCAGCACACTTCCCATCTGCCGACTGTACAGGCTGTTCCAACGCCGATGGGGCCATTGACCGCTGAGCCGGACCGACTACGCTCTGGCGCTCACGAATGGAGGCTCCCGTGACGGCGCCGCGGACGTTGTTCGACAAGGTATGGGACAGTCATGTGGTGCGCCGGGCACCCGGTGAACCGGACCTGCTGTACGTCGACTTGCATCTGGTCCACGAAGTGACCTCACCTCAGGCTTTCGCCGGGCTTCGCCTGGCGGGCCGGAGAGTGCGGCGGCCCGACTTGAGCCTCGCCACCATCGATCATGGCGTCCCCACCACCGACCGCCACCTGGGGATCGCCGACCCATTGTCTCGCACACAGATCGATGCTCTCGTTCGCAACTGCGAGGAGTTCGGGATCACGCTCTACGGCATCGACGATCCCCGCCAGGGGATCGTTCACGTCATCGGCCCCGAGCAGGGCATCACCCAGCCCGGCATGACGATCGTGTGCGGGGACAGTCACACAGCCACCCACGGCGCCTTCGGGGCACTGGCATTCGGCATCGGTACGTCGGAGGTCGAGCACGTCCTCGCTGCTCAAACGCTGCCGCAGTCCAAACCCAAAAGCATGGCCGTCACCGTCAACGGAACCCTTCCGCCCGGCATCACCGCCAAGGACGTCATTCTCGGGATCATCGCCGAGATCGGTGTCGCGGGAGGGGTCGGCCATGTGATCGAGTACCGGGGCGAGGCCATCCGGTCCCTTTCGATGGCGGGGCGCATGACGATCTGCAACATGTCCATCGAGGCCGGCGCCCGGGCGGGCATGATCGCCCCGGACGAAACGACCTTCGCCTACCTCGAGGGCCGGCCCCACGCCCCGCGTGGAGAGGAATGGGAGGCCGCAGTCGATGCCTGGCGGCAGCTGCCAACCGACCCGGACGCTACGTTCGACACGGAGATCCACCTCGACGCCGCCGACCTCTCCCCGTATGTCTCCTGGGGAACAAACCCCGCCCAAACGCTGCCGGTTACCGCCGCGGTCCCGTCCCCTGAAGCTTTCGACGACCCGCACGATCGCGACTCAACCGAACGGGCATTGCAGTACATGGGCCTCGAACCCGGGACACCGATCACCGATATCACGCTGGACCGGGTCTTCATCGGCTCGTGCACCAACGCCCGCATCGAGGATCTCCGGGAAGCCGCCAGAGTCGTGGCGGGCAAGAGGGTTCATGGCTCGGTGGGAGCGATGGTCGTACCCGGGTCGGGGCTCGTGAAGCTTCAAGCTGAGGAAGAGGGTCTCGATCGTATCTTCAAGGAGGCCGGATTCGAGTGGCGCGAGGCCGGTTGTTCCATGTGCCTTGGCATGAACCCGGACATCCTGGCGCCGGGAGAACGGTGCGCGTCTACCTCAAATCGGAACTTCGAAGGACGCCAGGGCAAGGACGGACGGACCCACCTCGTCAGCCCGGCGATGGCTGCGGCCGCTGCGGTTGCCGGGCACTTCGTCGACATCCGCGACTGGGAGGTGTAAGCGATGGAGCCGGTCATTTCCTTCCGGGCGACGATGGCACCACTGCCGCGAGCCGACATCGACACCGACCAGATCATGCCCAAACAGTTCCTCAAGCGAGTGGAGCGGACCGGCTACGGCGAGTTCCTCTTCTTCGACTGGAGCCGGACTCCGGACGGTGAACTCGACCCGAACTTCGTGCTCAACAAGCCGGAGTATCGAAACGCGGGCATTCTCGTGACGGGCCGGAACTTCGGGAGCGGGTCCTCGCGGGAACATGCCCCGTGGGGCTTGCAAGACTGGGGGTTCCGGGCCATCGTGGCACCCTCATTTGCCGATATCTTCAAGACCAACTGCACCAAGATTGGACTGCTCCCGGTCGAGCTCTCTCCCAAGGAGGTCATCTGGCTGACGGAGCTCGCTCTGGAACGTCCGGGGGCAGAGGTCGAGATCGACTTGACCGACCAGACGGTGACGGCGGAAGGCTTCGCTGCCGGCTTCGACATCGACCCGTACATCAAGCACCGCCTGATGCACGGACTCGACGACATTGAGATCACGCTGCAACACGATGCCGAGATCGCCGATTTCGAGGGACGCCGTCCGGGCTATCTGCCTGCTCTCGGTTGACGGTTCGCGGTCACTCGCCCGAAAGCGAACCCGTACTGGCAGAACCCACGCAGCAGCAAGTGATCCGGCCGATCAGGGTTTCCTGCTGGGCGGGTGGTCCATGCCCATGTAGACGCCGCCGCGGTCCAGTTCGTCGAGCATCTGGGCGATCCGCTTCTGACGGGTTTCGATCCTCTTGGCGCGACCGATCCAGGCGAGGTAGTCGTTGCGCTGATAGAACGGGCGGCCCTGATATGCATCGACGAGTGCCCGATCTACGAGTTCCGCCAGGACATCGTCCGGCATGGGCTGCACCGGCCGGGAACTCATGGCCGGTGCCTCTGCGCGGCCGGAGCGTTGCGAGAGCCGTGCGGCTGCACACGGGGCGATTCACCGTGCGTGATGCGGGCCACCGGCCCCTCGTTGCGCCAGGACCTCCAGGAGGACGTCGGGCGTGTCGCTCATCAGCCCATCCACGCCGAGATCGAGCAATCGGTGCATCTCGGAGGGCTCGTCGACCGTCCACACGTGCACTTGCTTGCCGGCCCGATGGGCGGCAGTCACGAACCGGCGGTCGACGACCGTGAGGTTGTTGTGGATCACCGGTACCTGCAGTGCGTCGGCCTTGATCGGGAACCCGATCCCCACCCGGCTGAACAACCAGAAGAGCAGCGTTTCGTGGCGCGGGCTCGACGTTGCAACCCGGCCCCGGGCCAGGCGCCGCACTTCCTTCAACCACGCATCTTCATAGCCGCCAACCATCACCCGGTCCCACAGGTTGCGCTTCTCAATGAACTCCACCAGCGGCGCTTCCAACCCGGGTTGCTTCAACTCCAGCGTGAACGATGCGTCCGGCAACTCCGCAAACACCTCCTCGAGCGTCGGGATGGTGACACCCTGACCGCGATACGGCCACCCGCGATCGGAACCGAAACGGAAGGCTGCATCAAATGCCTTCAGTTCGGCGGCGGTGTAGTCGCCGACCGGACCGGACCCATCGGTGGTCCGGTCGAGCGTGTCGTCGTGGAACACCATGAGAACTCCGTCGGCCGACAGGTGCAGATCGGTCTCGAAGTACCGGTAGCCGAGTTCTGCGGATTTCCGGAAAGCGAGCAATGTGTTCTCCGGCCACCGCAACCGGCCGCCCCGGTGGGCGAACGCTATCGGGTGTTCTGCTGAGAACGGGTCCACGCTCTTCACATCGTCGAGTCTATTGATCCCCTCGTGATGCGGACCGGCCGAGGTCCAGCACTAGTCTCCCAGCACCCTCGGAGGTTCCCCTTGTCCAGCCTTCTGGCGGTTCTCTCCGCCGCTTCCTTCGGCGCCGCCGACTTCCTCGGCGGACTCGCCTCGCGGCGCTCGAGTCCGCTCCGGGTGGTGGCAGTTTCGCAACTCTACGGCCTCGCCCTGATCGTCCTCCTGCTGGCAGCTTTCCCGCCCGATGCCTACACGGTCGGCGACCTCTTGTGGGGAGCCGCGGCCGGATTGAGCGGTAGCGCCGGTCTGGTCGCCCTCTATCGCGGTTTGGCCAGGGCTCGCATGGGCGTGGTTGCCCCGATCACGGCCGGAGTCGGGGCCGTAGTGCCGGCGCTGTTCGGTTTGGTGACCGGCGATCGGCCCTCGACCGTGGCCTCGTTCGGAGTCGTCCTCGCCCTCGCTGCCATCTTCGTCGTCGGCCGAGCCCCTCGAGATTCAGGAGGAAGGGCAACCGCTAGCTGGGCGACGTCGAAGGGCATCCCGGAAGCGCTCGTCGCCGGGATCGGCTTTGGAGCGTTCTTCATCTTCCTGTCGAACACGGCATCCGCCAGTGGAGTTTGGCCGCTCGTCGGCGCCCGTGTTGCTTCGCTGGCCCTCCTCTGGGTCATCCTGGCCGCCCTTCCCGGAACGGTCTCGATCCGGGCCGAGACAAACTCCTTGATCCTGGGGGCGGGCTCTCTGGACATCATCGCCAATGCGCTGTTTCTCTACGCGACTCGCAGCGGCTTGCTGACCCTGGTGGCGGTTCTCTCTTCGCTCTATCCGGCCGCCACCGTCTTGCTGGCCAGGGTGGTATTGCACGAACGCCTCAACCGCGCCCAGGTCGGCGGCGTCGTTCTCGCTCTGAGCGGCACCGCCCTGATCGCCTTCGGATAGCCCGCACCGAATCCCAGCAATGCCTTTTCTGCGGCATCGATTGCCCGGTTGAAATCGAGACAACCGGCCTTCAACAGGTCTTCCTGGGAGAGATAACGGAACAGGATTCGTGCTTGGTCGCTCATCAATGGGCCTCCCGCCTTGGCTCTTTGCGGTTGGTTGCATCTCCAAACGCAACCGTGGCTCAGCCATAGCGGTACCGGAAACCGGGCACCCTTCCCCCTGCAATGGTGAAGACCCGAGGCGGAGCCCTGGGGGCACGGGGGTCACGCAGCGCGACGGAACCTCCCGCCGATTGGTCACACCAACGCGTTACCGTTGGCCGTCATGGCCGAACCACCCGTCTCCGAACAGATCGAGCGCCTCGACGCATTGCTCGCCGGCGGGGCGGTCGGTGCGGCCGCCGACCTCCTCGCCCATTTGCGCAACCGGTGGCGACACGAAGGCGACGCCTTCACCCCTGAGGTCGTGCGGGCGCTGGTCGACCGCGCCGCCGCAGTGAACGTTGCTCAGCTGGACAAGGTGGACGGCGTGTTGGAGAACACGTTCGGCTACACGTCGTTCCGTCCCGGCCAGCGGGAGATCATCGAGGCCGCCATTACCGGCCAGGACTGCATTGGCATCATGCCAACCGGCGCCGGAAAGTCGCTCACCTACCAGCTGGCTGCCCGGGTCCTCGGCGGGACTTCCCTGGTGATCTCTCCCCTGATCGCTCTCATGAAAGATCAGGTCGATGCCCTCGAAGAGATGGGCATGCGGGCCACCTTCCTCAACTCGAGTCTGACGGCCGCCGAACGGGCAGACCGGACCCTGCGCATGCGTAACGGCGAGTACGAGCTCGTCTACGCGGCCCCGGAGGGAATCGAAGCATCGGTCGGGGCGGCGCTGGCCACGATGGACCTGAGCCTGATCGCGGTCGACGAGGCCCACTGCATCTCGCAGTGGGGTCACGACTTCCGTCCGGCCTACCGCAAACTCGCCGGGCTGAAGGCGCGTTTCGGAGTACCCGTCCTGGCGTTGACCGCCACCGCCACGTCCGCCGTCGTGCGAGATATCGAGGACCAGCTGGGGCTCGTCAAACCGTTGCAATTCCGGGGGTCGTTCTTCCGTCCCAATCTCAGCATCAGCGTCTTCAAGAAGGGCGACCACGACGGACGAAAGATCAAAGTTCGGGAGTCGATCGGAAAGCTGTGCCTGGCGCGGAAGGGCGAGGGCGGCATCATCTACACGCTCTCGAGGGCCTCGGCGGAATCAACCGCGCACTACCTCTCGAAACTGGGAATCCGGGCGCTCCCCTATCACGCAGGCTTGAGTTCCGAGGACCGCACGGTGACCCAGGACGCCTTCATCCGGGATGAGGTCGATGTGGTGTGCGCGACGGTGGCGTTCGGGATGGGGATCGACAAGTCGAATGTTCGTTACGTCATCCACCGCGACATGCCCAAGTCGATCGAGGGGTACTACCAGGAGATCGGTCGGGCCGGACGTGACGGCGTCGACAGTGACTGCATCCTCTTCTATTCGTGGGCCGATGTGATCAATCTGCAGAGAATGGTGGGCGACGGCGAGGTCGGCGAGTCTCATCGTCGCCAGATCCGCACCATGTACAACTGGGCCGACGGCGCCGCCTGCCGCCATCAGACCATCGCAGCGTATTTCGGGGAAGCGATGGATCGTTGCGAGGGTTCGTGCGACTTCTGCACCGGTGCGGACCTGCTCGCCGGCCTGACGGCCCGCTCGACCCGGGGGGTTGTGACAGCGGGACCCACGGCCGAAACCTCGCCCCTCTTCGAGGATCTCAAAGCTCTGCGACGCAGGCTGGCCGACGGCAGGGGGGTGCCTGCCTACGTCGTCTTCAGTGACGCAACCCTGCTCGAGATGGCCGCCACACGACCGCAAGACGAAGCGGGGCTGCTCAACGTGAGCGGAGTCGGACCGAAGAAGCTGGAAACCTACGGCGATGTGTTCCTCGCGGTTCTGCGCTCCGGCGGGTAGTTGATCAGCCTTCAGCCGTTGGGAGGGGCGACGTCCTCCGCTTCGCCTCCGACCACCACCACTCCGTCCTTGATGACCTTCCAGACGAGATTCGATCCCGGTCGATAGGGAATGTGAACGTACGAAGGAGCGTCGAGAATCACCAGATCCGCAGCCGACCCGGGCCCGATCCAGCCCTTGTCCGGCTCCTCGAGCGCAAACGCCCCGCCCCTCGTGGCGGCCCACAGAGCCTCGGCGGGCGTCAGGCCGGTCTCGAGCGCGGCAATGGAAATCACCAGCTGCATGCTCTCTACGTACGAAGTGCCGGGATTGCAGTCGGTGGCAATCGCTACTTTCGCTCCTGCATCCCAGAGCAGGCGCGCCGGTGCCTGTGCGGCCCGCATAGAGAACGCTGCCGCAGGCAGCAGCGTCGCTACGGTCCCGGCCGCCGCCAGTGCGGCGGCCCCCTCGGCATCGATGTGGTCGAGGTGATCGGCCGATACCGCGCCGACCTCCGCCGCCAGTTTTACTGCTCCGGTAGCGGTGAGCTGCTCGGCATGGATCTTCGGTTTCAATCCCTGCCGCTTGCCGGCCTCCAGAATGCGCCGCGCTTCGGCCACGGTGAAGGCTCCCCGGTCGCAGAACACATCGCAGTACCGGGCCAGAGGCGCCAGCAGGGGCAGCATCTCGTCTTCAATGAGGTGGAGGTAGCCCTCGCGGTCTGCGGCAAACTCGGGAGGCACGACGTGCGCACCGAGCACCGTGGCCACCGTGTCGATCGGGACGATCTTCCCGAGGGCGGTGGCAGCTTCCAGCATCCGCAGCTCGGTGGGAACATCGAGGCCGTAGCCGGACTTGATCTCCACGGTGGTCGTCCCGTGCGCCAGCATCCGTTCGACCCGCGCCCGGGCGCCTTCGACCAGGCCGACCGCAGCCGTCTCCCGCGCCAACGCACGGGTAGCCCGGACCGTCGCCTGGATGCCACCCCCGGCCGCCAGAATCGACTCGTACGACTCGCCGGCAAGACGCCTGGCGAACTCATCGGCGCGTTCGCCTGCGAACACAACGTGCGTGTGTGCGTCGACGAAACCCGGCACCACGGCCCGGCCTTCACAGTCGAGATCCGGCAGTTCGAAATACTCGTCGGGCAGGTCCTCCAGGGGCCCCGCCCAGGCAACCCGGCCGCGGCGGATCGCGACCACGGCTCCCTCGACGATGCCGAGGAGACCCGCCCCCGTCCGGCCGGAGTCGTTCGTGACGAGTTCGCCGATACCGCGCAGGATGAGATCCGGTGGCTCCGTCATGTCTCGAGCATCGGGATGCGCACGCCCCGCTCCGCGGCTACGTCGATAGCACGTTGGTACCCGGCGTCGGCGTGGCGCATGACACCGGTTCCCGGATCGTTGGTCAGCACCCGTTCGAGGCGGAAGGCGGCGGCGGCCGTCCCATCAGCGACGACCTGCGCTCCGGCGTGAATCGATTTGCCGATGCCAACACCACCACCGTGATGGACCGCGACCCAGGCCGCGCCCGACGCCGTGTTGAGCAACGCGTTGAGAATTGGCCAGTCGGCGATCGCGTCGGACCCGTCGGCCATCGCTTCGGTCTCCCGATACGGCGAGGCCACCGAACCCGAGTCGAGATGGTCCCGGCCGATGACGATGGGCGCCGAGACCCGGCCGGACTGCACCAGGTCGTTGAACGCCAGCCCGGCCCGATGACGCTCGCCGTATCCCAGCCAGCAGATTCGAGCAGGAAGACCTTGAAACTCGACCCGATCCCCGGCCAGGCGCATCCAGCGTTGCAGCCCCTGATTGTCCGGGAAGAGATCCGCGATGGCCCGATCGGTGGCGGCAATGTCCGCCGGGTCACCCGAGAGGGCCATCCACCGGAACGGCCCCATCCCTTCACACATCAGGGGGCGGAGATAGGCGGGCATGAAACCCGGGTACGCAAAGGCGTCCTCAAATCCTCCGACGACGGCTTCACCCCGCAGGTTGTTCCCGTAGTCGAAGACTTCGGCGCCGCCACGAAGGAACCCGACCATGGCCCGGCATTGAACCGCCATCGAGGCCCGGGCCTCTTCAACGTAGCGGTGGGGGTCTTTGACGCGCAGCGCGGCAGCCTCTTCCACGTCGTAGCCCTGCGGGACATACCCGTTGAGCGGATCGTGGGCCGAGGTTTGATCGGTCACGATGTCGATCTCCACCCCGCGCCGCAGCAGCTCCGAGAAGACGTCGGCGGCGTTGCCGTGAACACCAATCGAGAGAGGACGGCGTTCTCGCTTGGCGGCCATGGCCAGCTCGACGGCCTGGTCGAGGCTCGTGGCTGCTTCATCGAGATACCTCGTCTCGAGCCTTCGCTGAATCCTGGTGGGATCGACCTCGACGACGAGAGCGACGCCGTCGTTCATTGTGACGGCCAGCGGCTGAGCGCCGCCCATTCCTCCTAGTCCTCCGGTGAGGGTGATCGTCCCGGCGAGCGTGCCACCGTAGTGCTGCTCGGCGATGGCGACGAACGTCTGAAAAGTACCCTGGAGAATGCCCTGCGTGCCGATATAGATCCACGATCCGGCGGTCATCTGGCCGTACATGATGAGACCGGCCGCTTCGAGTTCCCAGAATCGTTCCCAGGTAGCCCATTCGGGGACCAGCAGGCTGTTGGCGATCAGCACCCGGGGGGCCATTTCGTGGGTGCGGAACACGCCGACCGGCTTGCCGGACTGAACCAGGAGGGTTTCGTCGTCCTCGAGGGTTTGCAGGGTCCGGACGATGGCATCGAATGCCTCCCATGAACGCGCGGCTTTACCCCGCCCGCCGTAGACGACCAACTCGTCGGGGTTCTCGGCCACCTCGGGGTCGAGGTTGTTCATGAGACAGCGCAGGGCAGCTTCCTGCAGCCACCCCCTGGTGTGCAGCTTGGTTCCCCTCGGGGCGCGGACCGGCCGGGGACCGGACATCAGTACCTCCGTGATCGTGACACTGCTGAGGCTACCGATCGAACCACGCCCGGGCCGCCCACCGAAACCCGGCCCCGGCCGCTAGTCGCTGCGACCCGTTCGCACGTCGGGAGCCCCGAGCCGGGCCGCGTCGGCCGTCTGGTCGTCAAGCTGGGTTTGTGACTCACGTTCGGCGGCCACTCTTGCCAGGTAGTGATCGATCTCCCGGGTGATGGTCTCCTCGCTCCACCCCAGCACCTCTCCCATCAGTCGTGCCGTGGGTTCGGCGGCCGCCACCCCCCGGTCCCAGGTCTCAATCGAGATCCGGGTGCGGCGGGTGAGCGCATCGTCGAGGTGCAGGGCGCCTTCGTGGGAGGCCGCATAGGTGATCTCCGCCGCCAGGTAATCCTCTCCGCCGGTGAGCGGGCTGCCCAGGTCCGGGCGTTCGGCGATCAGGTCGAGAATCTCACGAATCAATGAGCCGTAGCGACCGAGCAAATGCTCGATCCGTGCCGTGTGCAGGCCCGACTCGGCTGCCAGCTCTTCGCGTTGATTCCACAGAGCACGGTATCCGTCCGCTCCAACCAGTGGCGTTTCGGCGGTTACTGCCGGGGGGACTTTCTCGTCGAGATTGGCGGCCACCATGTCGATGGCGTCTTCTGCCATCACCCGGTAGGTGGTGTACTTGCCGCCCGCCACCGAAATCAACCCGGGCACCGCCTGGGACACGGCGTGCTCCCTGCTCAACCGGCTCGTTGCATCGGACTCGCCTTCGAGCAGCGGGCGCAGCCCCGCAAAGACCCCTTCGATGTCTTCCTGGCGGAGGGGATCCTTCAGGACGGTGTTGACGTGCTCGAGGAGGTAATCGATGTCGGCCCGGCTGGCCGCCGGATGGGCGAGGTCGAGATTCCAGTCGGTGTCGGTGGTTCCGACGATCCAGTGGCGGCCCCACGGAATCACGAACAGGACGCTCTTTTCGGTCCGGAGGATCATCCCGGTGTCCGAGTGGATTCGATCGCGGGGCACCACGAGATGGACCCCCTTGGAGGCACGCACGTGGATGCGGCCCCGCCCGGCCTTTTCCTGGACTTCGTCGGTCCACACACCGGTGGTATTGACCACCTGTCGTGCCCTGATCGTGAACTCATCGCCGGACTCGAGGTCGCGGACCTCCACCCCGACCACCCGGTCGCCTTCCCGCTTGAACCCGACGACCCGCACGCTCGGTCCGAGCGCCGCACCGTACTTCGCGGCGGTGCGGGAAACCATCATCGTGTGCCGGGCATCGTCGACCAGAGCATCCGAATAGACGATGGCGCCGACCAGCGTGTCTTTCCGAAGGGCGGGAGCCACCCGGAGGGCCTTGCTGCGGCTGAGGTGGCGATGGCGTGGAAGCGGATTGTTGCCGAGCGCTGCCAGCACGTCGTAGATCGCCACGCCCGAGCCGACGTAGGCACGTTCCCAGACCGGTTGCTGCAGCGGGTAGAGAAACCTGATGGGCGAGGCAAGGTGGGGGCACAGCAGATTGAGCATGAGGTTTCGCTCATGGAGCGCTTCCATCACGAGCTTGAAGTTGAACTGCTCCAGGTAGCGCAGGCCGCCGTGGAAGAGCTTGGAGGAGCGACTCGAGGTTCCTGAGGCGTAGTCACGCTGTTCGACGATTGCGACCGATAACCCCCGGGTTGCGGCGTCGAGGGCGGTGCCCGCTCCGGTGATTCCTGCGCCGATCACCACCACGTCGAACCGTTCGGACTTCATTCGCTGAAGGTCCCTCGCCCGTTGTTCCGGGCCCAGGCCCGTAGGCATTGACATGCTCGCTCCTCTGGCTCCATCGGCCGGCAGTTTCTCCCCTGATTATCGTAGGGTCCCCACCAACGGCGAAAACGAGCGCGCATGTCGCTTTTCGACAACCAGCCTCACCGCAGGTTCAACCCTCTCGAAGGCACGTGGACGCTGGTTGCCGCCGGCAGGACCAAACGACCCTGGTCGGGGAAACTCGACCCCGCAACCGGAGACGCCCGGCCGGTGTACGACCCCGGCTGTTACCTCTGCCCGCGCAACACGAGGGCGGGAGGAGCGACGAATCCCGACTACCGGGGGACGTTCGTGTTCACCAACGACTTCGCATCACTCCAACCCGACACTCCCGAAGCGTTGGCCGGAGACCACCCGCTGCTGAAAGCCGAGACCGAACACGGCACCTGCCGGGTCATCTGCTTCTCCCCCCGGCACGACCTGACGCTCGCCTTGATGGAACCCGGCGAGATCGCCCGGGTCGTCGAGCTGTGGATGAGTCAGACGGCCGAGCTCTCGGAGGCCTATCGATGGGTTCAGGTCTTCGAGAATCGGGGAGAGGAAATGGGGGCCTCGAACCCGCACCCGCACGGTCAGATCTGGGCCGGGTCGGCTCTCCCCACCCGGGCGATCCTCGAAGACCGCTATCAACGGGACTACTTCGAAACTGCGCAGCGGCCGCTGCTGATCGACTACGCAGACCTGGAGGCCGACGAGAAGGTCCGTGTCGTGGCGGCCAACGAGGAGTGGCTGGCCGTCGTCCCGTACTGGGCGACCTGGCCGTATGAGGCGATGCTCCTCCCCCGGACGAACGTGCAGCGGATCCACGAACTCACCGGCGGACAGCGCGATGCCCTCCCGGAGGTTCTGTCGAGTTTGCTGGTCCGCTACGACAACCTCTTCCAGCGTCCTTTCCCGTACTCCATGGGATGGCACGGAGCGCCCGGGCAGGGACCGGCGCCGCACTGGCAACTCCACGCCCACTTCTACCCGCCCCTGCTGAACGCGACGATGCGCAAGTTCATGGTCGGGTACGAGATGCTCGCCGAAGGCCAAAGGGATATCGCCCCGGAAGAGGCTGCCGCCCGGCTGCAGGAACTCTCCCCGGTTCACTATCGGTGGAGCGACCGGTGACCGGCAGCGCAGCCGTCGTCCGGGCGTTTGAAGATCACTTCCAGGCCGGACCGCAGCTGATAGTCCGGTCGCCGGGCCGGGTCAACTTGATCGGCGAACATACCGACTACAACGACGGGTTCGTGCTGCCGATGGCCATCGAGCGGGCTCTGTGGATTGTCGCCCGCGCCCGCGACGACGGCCAGGTGCGCATCTGGTCGGAACTCGGCGACCAATGGGCCGAATTCTCGCTGTCTGCCCTGACGCGAAAGAGCGGGTGGAGTGCCTACGTGCAGGGTGTCGCGCATGAGTTGCTCGAAACCGGCCGGCAGCTCCGTGGCTGGGACGGGGTGATCGTCAGCGACATCCCGACCGGAGCCGGCTTGTCCTCCTCGGCCGCTCTCGAACTGGGGACTGCCCGGGTGTTCTCCGACCTCTCGCCCTTCCCGTGGGATCCGGTCGAGATGGCGGTGATTTCGCAGCGGGCGGAGAACGACTGGGTCGGGATGAACTGCGGGATCATGGATCAGCTCATCTGTGCGGCGGGCCGCCCGGACCAGGCACTGCTCATCGACTGCCGGGCCCTGACCTGGACCCCGGCGAAGGTCCCTCCCGGCGCGGTGGTGGTCATCCTCGATACCTCAACCCGGCGGGAATTGGTCGGCTCCGCCTACAACGAACGGGTGGCGAGCTGCGCGGAGGCAGCGGCGGCGTTCGGCGTGCCGGCGCTGCGCGATCTCGATTGGGAGACCCTGCAGGAGGGACGCGCCCTCCTGGACCCCGTCACCTTCCGGCGGGCCCGCCACGTAGTTGGTGAAGATGATCGAACGCTGGCAATGGCCGGAGCCCTGAACGAAGGGGACCTCATCCGGGCCGGCGAGCTGATGCAGGCCAGCCACGCCAGCATGCGGGACGACTTCGAGATCTCGTCGGAAGCGCTCGACGCGATGGTGGTGGCGGCGATGGAGTCACCCGGCTGTTTCGGAGCGCGGATGACCGGAGGCGGGTTTGGCGGATCCTGCGTGGCGCTGGTCGCCGCCGATCAGGTCGAGAGTTTCGCTCTGGAGACCCTGTCCCGCTACCGGGCGGCGACCGGCTTGCACGGGGTGGCCATTCCGACTCGTCCAACTGCGGGGACCTCCCGGGAACCGCTCCCCCAAAGCTCCTAGACCGGAGCTACTCGAGCGGGCCTGCAACACGCTCCGCTGCTGCCACCAATTCGCCGTTTCGTACCAGTTCGGCCACCGTCTCGATCTCCCCGGAGAGCGGCCGGTCATCTTCGAGCGGCGGAACCACAGCGCGAACCAGGTCGACCACCGCTGCACAAGCAGGCGAGGGCCGGAGGGGAAGGCGGTACCCGATCCCCTGCACGGCACAGAGAATCTCGACGGCAACAACGGTGGCGGCATTGTTCAGGACCTCGGTGAGCTTCAGCCCGGCTCCCCACCCCATCGACACGTGGTCTTCCTGGCTGCCGGAGGTCGGAATGCTCTCCACGCTGGCCGGATGTGACAGCACCCGGTTCTCGGCCACGAGGGCCGCCGCGGTGTACTGGGTCAGCATGTACCCGCTGTTCACACCCGGTTGCGGCGAGAGGAAGGCGGGTAGGCCGGCAGAATGCTGGGGGTCGAGCATCCGATCGACGCGGCGTTCCGAAATACTCGACAACTCCGCCAGAGCGACGGCCATCACGTCCATGGCCAGAGCGAGAGGCTGCCCGTGGAAGTTGCCGCCGGAGATCACCTCACCGGTCTCGGCCAGCACGATCGGATTGTCGACGACACTCCCGAGTTCCCGGCCGAAGACACCCTCGGCATACGTGAGAGCGTCCCGACACGCACCGTGGACCTGGGGGGCACACCGCAGGCTGTAGGCGTCCTGGACCGCATGCGTGAAATCGTCACGGTGGCTGGCGGCGATTTCCGACCCGGTGAGCAATCGACGGATGTTGCCGGCGGAGGCGAGCTGGCCCGGATGGGGCCGCAGCTCATGGATCTCGGTTCGGAACGGCCGGGCACTGCCCAGGAGCGCCTCGATGGAAAGGGCGCAGGCGAGATCGGCGGCCTTGCCGACCCGCCTGGCGCGATGGGCGGCCAGGACGCCCAGGGCCAGCATCCCTTCGGTCCCGTTGAGCAGGCTCAGGCCCTCTTTGGCGCGAAGCTTGATGGGCGCCATTCCGTGGGCCCTGAGTACGGAAGCGGCCTCGCGAGGGCCACCGTCGTCTTGCAGCTGCCCCTCGCCGATCAGCGGCAGTGCCAGGTGGGCGAAGGGGGCCAGGTCACCGGAGGCGCCGACCGACCCGCGGGAAGGAACGACCGGGAGCAGGTCCTCGCGAAGGAAATCGACGTACCGCTCCACCAGCACCGGGCGAACCCCTGAGAACCCCTGCGCCAGCGTTCTGGCCCGGAGCAGCAGCATCGCCCGGACGACCGGATCGGGCAACGGCGAACCGACGCCGGCGGCATGGCTCCTCAGCAGGCTGACCTGCAGACGCTCGGCGAGCGCAGGCTCGATATGGGTGTTGGCGAGAGCCCCGAATCCGGTGGTGACTCCGTACACCACCCGATCCTCTGCCACCACCCGCTCGACGACCTCGCGGGCCGGCGCCATGCGCTCCCACACTTTGTGATCGACCACGACTTCAGCACGGCGTTCTGCCACGGCGGCCACGTCATCGATCGAAAGCGGCCCACCATCAATTACGACCCGGTTCGGCATCCGGTTCCTCTCCACGAGGCCAGGCTACCTGCGGAGATCACTGGAAATGAGATTCGGACTTTGGGCCCTTGCAGGCCGTGCCGTGCTAGACCATCCTGAGACTACGGAAACCAGGATCCGGGAAAGGACCGATACCTATGGAGCACGAAATCCGGGAAGGTGCTCGACGGCGGAGAGCGCCCCTGCGTGAGGCTGCATCCGATCTCGAGTTCGCCATTTCCGCCCCCGTCGGTACCGGCACCGTCTGGCGCGACCGGGTCCGCGAGTCGCTGGCGCGCGTACAGGTCGCCCTCAAACAGCACATCCAGGACACGGAGGGACCGGCGGGGCTCTACGGACAGCTGCAGAACGACGCCCCACGCCTCAGCAACCTGGTGAAACTGCTCACCGCGGAACACACCACCATGAAGGGTGACATCAACGAGGTTCTGGCCACCCTCGATGATCTGCCCGACGAGTTGGACGATGACTGCTGCTCTGACACGAGGGAAACTGCGATGCTCCTGCTCGGTCGGATCTCGCGCCATCGCCAGAAGGGTGCCGATCTCGTATGGCGGGCCTACAGCGTCGACATCGGGGGCGAGTAGAGCCTGAAACCTGCCGGCGGCCATGAGCTACCCGTCCCACCGATGGCCGCCGCCACCCTGCCGACGGCGGGCAACCGGCGACGCTCTCTAGGATGCTGCCCGAGGTGACCTAGTGCCGGAAGCATCCGATCAGCCGCCGACCAAAGAACCGAACGCGCGCGGGCGGGGTATCGATCGCGAAGACATACGACAACTGCGGCGATTGCTGACGTTCATTCGTCCCTACCGACGACATTTCACGATCGCGATGGTCGGCGTCCTGGTCTCGAGCGCCCTCGGATTGGTCTTCCCCCGCATCATGGGCAGCCTCGTAGATTCGGCTCTGGTTCCAGCCGTCGAGAACAACGCTTCGAGGCTCGACTCCATCGCCTTGCTCTTGCTCGGTGTCTTCTTCACGCAGGGAGCGTTCAACTACCTCAGGATCTACTACCTGTCCGCCATGGGTGAAGGCATCGTTGCCGATCTTCGCAGCCATGTCTACTCCCACGTCATGACGCTGCCGGTCAAGTTCTTCGACTCGCGCAAGACCGGCGAAATCACCTCGCGCCTGACATCTGATGTCAGCGTTGTGCAGAGCACCGTATCTTCCTCGCTTGCCTCCGCCATATCCCAGGCCATCACGTTGATCGGCGGGGTGGCACTCATGTTCGTTGCCAGCGTCACGCTCTCGGCTGTGGTGCTCTCATTTCTCCCCATCGCCATCGTGGCGGCCGCCGTCTTCGGCAGGAGATTGCGGCGCATCTCGACCGAATACCAGGACAAAGTCGCCGACGCCAACGCCAGCGCTGAAGAAGCGATCGCCGCCAACCGGGTCGTGAAGTGGTTCACCGCAGAAGAAACCGAGATTCGTCGCTACGTGCGCAAGGTGCAGGAGTCGTACCGGGTGGCTTTGCGCCGCGCCCGCCTCCGGGCCCTCTTCTCGCCCTTCGTCCAGTTCGTCGGTTTCGGGACGATCGCACTGGTCATGTGGATCGGGGGGCGCCAGGTCCTGGACAATACGCTGACTGCCGGCGAACTCGTCACGTTCCTGCTGTACACGCTTACCGTGGCGAGTTCTATCGGAGCGTTCACAGGCCTCTACGGCAGCCTGCAGGAAGCTCTGGGCGCTTCACAGCGGATTTTCGAGCTACTCAGCGAGCAGCGCGGCATCGAGGACCCGGACAACCCGGTGAGCCTCACCGAGGTCGAAGGGCGGATCACCTTCGATGACGTGGGTTTCCGCTATTCAGATCGCGACGTCGACGTCCTCGATGCCATGAACCTCGAGGTAGCGCCCGGCGAAGTGGTGGCGCTGGTCGGACCGAGCGGAGCAGGCAAGAGCACCATCGTCCAGCTGATCCCCCGCTTCTTCGACCCCACCGACGGGAGAATCCTCATCGACGGCATCGACCTGCGCGACCTGCGCCTGCGTGATCTCCGCTCCTGGATGGCGGCCGTCCCGCAAGAAACCCAGCTGTTCTCCGGGACGATCATGGAGAACCTGCTGCTCGGGAAACCGGAGGCGACGGTGGCGGAGGTTCACGCGGCGTCGGTGGCCGCCAATGCGCACGACTTCATTGAGAGCTTCCCGTCCGGCTACGAGACCATCGTCGGTGAGCGCGGGGTCAAGCTCTCGGGAGGACAACGCCAGCGAGTCGCGATCGCCCGGGCTCTCCTGAACGACCCGCGCATCCTCATTCTCGACGAAGCCACCAGCTCACTCGACAGCGAATCTGAAGCAACCGTGCAGGAAGCTCTCGATCGTTTGATGTTGGGGCGGACAACGCTTGTCATAGCCCACCGTCTGAGCACCGTCAGGAATGCCGACCGGCTGGCCGTCATTGATGACGGTCGTATCGTCCAGGAAGGCAAGCACGAAGAGCTGCTGGCAGCAGGCGGACTCTACGCAGACCTCTATCACCTGCAGTTCCGGGACGCTCCCGATTTACCTGCAGTGTGAGTGGTCTATTCGGGTTGGTGGCCGATATCGAGGCCGCCAAAGGCGACCAGCGCTTCCACGGATAGCAGCGGCGCCTGCGTGCCCACGACCTCGCGGCGGGTCTTGTTGGACCAACCACCGAACAACGGGATGCCTTTGACCTCAACCCTCCAACCTTCGGGCACCACGATGTCCACTCCGCCGAAGGCCACCACCACGTCCATGGCAGCTCCTTCCGGCACCGGCCGGGCCCCCCGCAGGTCAACCTCGGTGGCACCGAAAACGTTGAATATGGACCCGCCGCCGAACTGCTGCGACTCGTTGACGACCTCTCTCCCAAAGAACGCCACGAGCGAGTTGACCCGATCGCCTCGTTGCAGGTTGGGCGTCCCCAGGCCACTTCCAAACATCACCCAGAGACCCACGCCGACCAGCACCAACGGCCAGAAGATCGTCTGCACCCAATCGGGAACAAAGTCCAGGGACCGGGCAAGGAGAGCCAAACCGATGACCACCAGCACTGCAGGCACCATCACATGCCTGGGGGTGAAGCTCAGGTAAAGGAATCCGGCGACCACGAACACGACGGGCCACCAGTCGGCAATCAGATCACCACTGTCGAGAACATCGTTCTGATCGAGGAGAAAGAGCACGCCGAGCGTGATCAACACCAGGCCGGCCAGGATTCGTCCGCGATTCATGGATCCTCCGCTTGCGTCGGCGATCATCATCCTTGCACACAACCTCCATCCGTGACCAGAGTCGGTGGACTCTTCTCGTCCGGCAGCGACCAGAACTGCTGTCGGAGGCACCGGAGCCGGCACGATTTGTCACCGGGCTACGTGCAGACGAACCTGCCCGCATGAACGAACCGATCGTCGCCGTGATCGGCGCATCCAAGACACAACCAGGAGAATCCGACTACGCAGATGCCGTCCGCCTCGGACGCTTGCTGGCGAGCGCAGGCTATGCGGTCGCCAGCGGCGGATACGGGGGGCTCATGGAAGCCGTCTCCCTGGGAGCCGCCGAGGCAGGCGGCCGCATCATCGGCGTCACGGCTCCGCAGGTCTTCCCGCATCGCCCCGGGGCCAACGCACATGTCACCGAAGAACGGCCGGCTGCGACGATCACGGAACGGATTCAGGATCTATTCGCTATCTCCGCAGCGATCATCGCCTTGCCCGGCAGCCTGGGCACCCTCACCGAACTGGTCGTCGCCTGGAATATGGCACTCGTTGCACCCTTCAGTGACCGCCCGCCCACGCCGATCGTGGCTGTTGGCGAAACGTGGTCGGAGTTGGTGCGCACCCTCACCGAGCGCCTGGAGACGAACGGAGATCTCGTACAATGCGTGGGCAGCGTCGAGGAGGCAGCTGCGGCCGTCAAGAGGAAGGTCGTCCCCCCGGCGAGTTCCTCCGCGTAGGGCAACCGCCTTCCGGGTGTGAGCCACGATCGACCCATTGTCTGCCCATTCGAACCGCGCGACGGTATCCTCCGCACCGCAGGAGGGCCCGTCGGGGTTTTCCGGCTACTCGGGAAGAAACGCAGGGACGACTTGACGCACAGTCAAAACGGGGCACCGTCCGGGAGGCATCGGGCCAAGCTGGGCCGGTGGCGTCGTCTGGTGCTCACCATCGGAAGCGTTTTCCACAGTCAACGGCGCCAGTGCCGGGCCGGCCACCACCGCTACGCAGAAGCAATTCCGATCGGCGGCGGCATCACCCGAGCCATGTGCAGTGACTGCGGAGCCGTGTCCCTCGACCTTCGCGAGACCGCCGATACCGGCGAAAGCCGGCTCTTCAAGACCCAGGACGAGTTGAAGACATTCGCCATCCTGCGCCGACAGCTCTTCCACCACCGTTGATCCAACGGCCCACCGGTACACTCCTGGCGCGACATGGCCAAGAAGAAGAAAACGAAGAGCAGCACATCCTCTGGAACGCTCTATCTCGTTCGGCATGCCAGAGCGGGCGATCGCAGCTCTTGGAATGGCGCCGACCGAAACCGTCCCCTCTCCAAGCGGGGACGCCGCCAGGCCAAGCGTCTGATTGCTGTGCTGGGCGGACACTCTGTCGACCGGCTCCTGACCAGCCCGTATGTCCGTTGCCGCCAGACCCTGGAGCCGATCGCCAAGAACCGCAGCCTCGCCATCGAAGAAAGGGCCGAGCTGGAAGAGAACATACCCGTCGATGGAGCCCTCCAACTGGTCAAGACATTGGCCGGAACGAACGCGGTTCTCTGCTCCCACGGTGACATCATCCCCGCCCTCATCGACCGGCTCCAACAAGATGGGCTGGCCGTCTCCACCCCTACCGCAACCAAGAAGGGCTCGGTGTGGATCATCGAATCCGCCGCCGGCCGCTGGACGCAAGCCACGTACCTGCCACCTCCGGCCTAGGTCTCCGTAGACTCACGGCATGGTCGATGAATTGGACGCCTACCGGGACCGCTACCCGATCCTGGCAGAGACCAGCTACCTGGTGAGCCACTCGCTCGGCGCGATGCCTCGGTCCGCCAGGGACGAGCTGAACCGCTATGCGGATGAATGGGCCGGACGCGGGGTACGAGCCTGGGCTGAGGGGTGGTGGGAAACACCCGTCTCGGTCGGTGACGAGCTTGCCCCGATCGTCGGAGCACCGCCCGGGTCGATTGCGATGGTCCAGAACGTTGCGATCGCTCAGGCGGTCATAGCTTCCTGTCTCTCCCTCTCCGGTTCCCGCAATCGCGTCGTCTTCTCCGAACTCAACTTCCCCTCGGTCATGTACGCATGGCACAACGTCCCGGGAACTCACGTCTCAACGGTACGCAGCTGGGACGGCATCACGGTCCCGACCGAAACGTTTCTGGCGGCCATCGACGAGCGCACGGCCGTCATTCCGCTGTCGCACGTCCTCTTCAAGAGCGCCTACATCCAGGACATCAAGGCAATCACCGACCGCGCCCACGAGGTCGGGGCGCTGGTCATCCTTGATTGCTATCAATCGGCCGGCACCGTGCCGTTCTCCCTATCCGAACTCGAGGTCGATTTCGCCGTCGGTGGTTCGGTCAAGTGGCTGAGCGGAGGTCCGGGAGCCGGATGGCTCTACGTCCGGCCGGACCTCCAGGAGATTCTCGAACCGCGTCTGGTCGGCTGGCAGGGAGATAGCGCACCGTTCGACTTCCGAGCGGGAGAGATCGACTACGCCCCCGGTATCTGGCGATTCCTGTCCGGCACCCCGAACGTACCGGCTCTGTACGCGGCGCGAGCCGGCTATCGGATCGTCCGGGAGGTCGGGGTGCCCGCCATCCGGGAGAAGTCGCTACGCATGACGCAATGGCTCATCGACATGGCCGACGATCTGGAAATCCCGGTGAAGTCGGAGCGAAGGCCGGATCGACGGGGCGGCACGGTCACACTCGATGTCGGTGACGAGGATCGCGTGGCGGCAGCACTCGGCGACCGTCAGATCATCGTCGACGCTCGACCGGGGGCCGGGATCCGGGTAGGCCCTCACTTCTACAACTCGGGCGACGATTTGGCCAGACTGAAGCAGGCCTTGATCGAGATACTCGGCCGCTGAAAACCCTTCAAGATTCCCCACCGCCGGTCCTGCTTCCCCGGTCCCTTCGGTTCGATTGCCGCTCGCAGTCGAACCCGTGAACCGGGTCTTCACCTACTCCGGATAGTCGTCTGCAGCCCCGCAATGAGTTGCCGGGTCTCGGCATCGGTCAGGCGAGCCGACACGTGCATCCATTCGAAGTACACCGGAGGCATCTCGCCTTCTTGAATTGTTTCGACCACGTCGTCTGCTTCCTCGGCGCTGCCCCACTGCGAGAAGTTGAGCTTCTCACGTCCCTCCGCGACGTCGCGGGCCACCAACCAGGAGACGGGAGCCACGTTCGAGTACCAGGGCCACACCGTCTCGTTGCTATGACAGTCGTAGCAAGCGCGCACCGCCAGGTCCCGGGTGGCGGGAGCGTCCCAGGCCGGTTCGGCGACCACCGGAGGATTGTCGTGCGCCCGGCCGTACGGGACGACCTGGATGACCACCAGCAGCCCAACCAATCCGAGAAAGCCCCACTTCATCCACCGACGGCCGTTCATCGTGACTCCCTAGGAAACCTGCCGGTCGCAATCCGCCGGGATGAATTTGCCATTTGCGGAATCTAGATCTGGTCTCGTAGCTATTCGTCATTCACGACGGCAAGGCGTAATGGCCTGAAGCTTCCCTACAATCGATTCCCCGAGACCAAGGAGCACGAATGGTCGACGTCGAGCGTGGCCGTTTCTACATCGGCGGTGATATCGATCCATCTTCCGGTGACCGTACCGGCGATCACCGCTTGTACGACGCGCACGATCTGACGACGCACGGAGTCATCGTCGGCATGACCGGCTCCGGCAAGACGGGCCTGGGCATCATCCTCCTCGAGGAGGCCCTGCTGGCGGGAATCCCGGCTCTCATCATCGACCCCAAAGGCGACATGGGGAACCTCCTGTTGAACTTCCCGAGTTTCTCGCCGGACGACTTCCGGCCCTGGATCGATGAAGGCGAGGCCCAGCGCAAAGGGGTCAGTCCCGACGAATTCGCCACCAGTACCGCCGAGCTCTGGAAGAGCGGTCTCGAGAAATGGGAGATCGGTTCCGACCGCCTCAGGCAACTTGGCACCGGTGCCGACTTCTCGATCTACACCCCCGGTTCGGGCGCCGGGATCCCGCTGAACATCGTCGGTTCGCTGGCCGCACCGGACCTCGATTGGGAGACCGAAGCCGAGACGGGCCGGGACGAGATCGATGGCTTCGTTTCAAGCCTCCTGGTGCTGGCGGGAATCGAGGCCGACCCGATCTCGAGCCGCGAGCACATCCTCCTGTCCAACATCATCGAAAAGGCCTGGCGGGCCGGAACCGATCTCGACCTGGCGCAGCTGATCGGCCAGGTGCAGGACCCACCGATTCGGAAGCTCGGGGTGTTCGAAGTCGATACGTTCTTCCCGCCCAAGGATCGGACCGCCCTGGCGATGCGCCTCAACGGCCTGGTGGCCTCTCCCTCCTTCAGCGCCTGGATGGAAGGTCCGCCGGTCGACATTCAATCCCTCCTGTTCACGCCGGATGGGAAACCCCGGGCCGCCGTCGTCTACCTCCAGCACCTCGGCGAGCAGGAACGCCAGTTCATCGTCACGCTCCTGCTGTCCAAGATGGTCACGTGGCTGCGCCGCCAGCCGGGCACCTCCGATCTGCGCGCGCTGATCTACATGGACGAGGTCTTCGGCTTCGCTCCCCCAACCGCGGAGCCACCGTCGAAGAAGCCCATCCTGACCATCTTCAAGCAGGCCAGGGCCCACGGGGTGGGCATGGTCCTGTCGACCCAGAACCCGGTCGACCTCGACTACAAGGCGATGTCGAATGCGGGAACCTGGTTGATCGGACGCCTGCAAACCGAACGCGACAAGGCCCGCATCCTGGAGGGATTGAAGTCGGCATCGGGAACGGTCGACGTTGCCCAGTTCGACAAGCTCATCGGGGATCTCGACAAACGCCAGTTCGTGCTGCATACGACCCGATCCGCCGCCCCGGCACTCATGACGACGAGGTGGGCCATGTCGTATCTGCGCGGCCCCCTGACCCGCGACGAAGTGACCCGTCTCACGGAGCACTCGCCGGAACGCGAGGCCGCCCGGGAGGCCAAACCGCCATCGGCTGCCCCGGCGCCCGCGGTTGCCGACGACGAGACGGTGGTCGCTCCAAAAGTCGCTCCGTCCGTTCCCGTCTATCACCTGGACCCGGCAGCGCCGTGGGCGGGCGAAATCGGAGCCCTGCAAGGAGGGCAACGCCATCAGGCCGCATTAGTCGCCAGGGTGAACCTCATCTACGACGACCAGTACGCCAAGATCGATCACAAAGAGGAGTGGGAAGCGGTGTTCTTCCCGCTCGAGGCAGCATTCGATCCGGCCGACCACTTCGCCGTCGACTACGACGACCGTGACCTGCGTCCCGGTCCACCCAAGGAAGGCACGTTCGTGCTCACCGACGCTCCGATCGACGCTGCCGCGTTCTTCAAGGAGGCCGAAACGAACCTCAAGGAGTGGCTGTATCGCAATCGCACGGTTGAGGTGTTCAAGAACGAACCCCTCAAGATCTACTCGCGGATCGGCGAAACGGCCGATGAGTTCGCCGAGCGCTGCGCGGAGGCCGCCGAAGATGCCGCCGACGCCGAGGTAGCCAAGCTGCGCGACCGCTACGAAGTCAAGATCGGTCGGGTGAAGGACCAGCTGGCGACCGCCGAGCGGCGGACCCGGGAGCTGGAGGTGGACACGCAGAGCCGGCGCCAGCAGGAACTGGTCGCAGGTGCCGGGGACCTGCTGTCGGTCTTCCTGGGCGGGAAACGACGGTCGCGCAGCCTGTCGGGCGCTGCCTCCCGCCGGTCGCAAACGGTCCGCACCCAGGAGCGTCTCCGCACTGCCCAGGAAACGCTTTCCGAAAAGGCAGCCGATCTCGAGGATCTCGAGGACGACCTGGCCACCGACCTCATGGAGATAACCGGGCGCTGGAACGATGCGGCCCAGGACATCAAAACCATCGAGATCGGTTTGGAGAAAACGGACATCGCCGTCGATGAAATGGCCCTGGTGTGGATACCGACCAGGTAGACCCGGACAACGCCGGCCGGGACTCAACTGCTCCGCTCCATTGGACGGGTCTCTCAGCGGCAGGGGTCCGGCTGGCCTGGATTGTCCTCGGAACGATCTTTGTCATCGACGTCGTCCTGCAGCTCCTGGCCGCCCTCGACATGGGCCGGCCGGCCCTGGGCGACAGCCGGTCGCTACTTGGCATGTGGGATCTGGCCAAGGCCATCACGATCGGCACGGTCCTCATCTACACCGCCGGGCGGACCCGCTGGCGACCGGTCGCGACGCTGGGCGTCCTCTTCGTCGTCGTCGGAATCGAAGACCAGATTGCCATCCACGGCGAGCTGGGGAGAGCCATTGCCGGGGTGCTGCGATTCGAAGCCTGGATTCCCGGAATCGGGGGCTACGGGGCCGTCAACCTCGGCGAGTTCCTGGCCATGGGCTTGTTCGGGATCGTCGCCTTCGTGCTCATCTGGACCGGCCCGCCGGCACCCGACCGGACCCTCGCCAGGGTGCGAACCGTTGTAACGGTGCTGCTGGTCGCGATGTTCTTCTTCGCGGGCGTCGTCGACTTGTTCACGGCTGCCGGGCGCAGCCTCACCACCATGCTGGTCGAGGAGCTCGGTGAGCGGGGGGTGCTGTCGTTGTCAGCGGTCTACGCGGTCAGCCTCGCCCGGACGTATCCGGCCGACGGCTAGTCAGTCTTCGTCCATCTGGGGAGCGGGGCCCACCATCGCCCAGAGAATGTCCTTGATGCTGACGATTCCGAGCAGCTCGCCCTCTTCCATGACGGGCATGTGCCGGTAACCGGTTTCGAGGAGCCACTCGGCCGCTTCCCGAACCTGGGCTTCCGGGGAGAACACGTCGGGGTCGGCGGTCATCCAGTCCCGGACGATCTCGGTGACCGGATCAACCCCATCCGCCGCGGCGCGCAATACGTCCCGTTCGGTGATGATGCCGGTCAGACGACGGCCCTCTACCACCCCGACCGAACCCACCTGGTTGGACAGCATCGCCTCCGATACGTCCTGCAACGTTGTTTCGGGGCCGCACACCGCAGCGCGCCCCCCAACCATCGCCCGGAGCTTCACGACGTACCTCCTGTCGATGCGAACCCTAGTGACTTCCCCGCCCGAAGGCAGACGACATCAGCCCACGTCCTGTCGGAACCATTCGACGGTGCGTTCGATCCCATCGCGCAACGCGATCTGCGCCTTCCAATCGAGCTCACGTTCGGCGAGGCGCCCATCCGGGCAACGCACCAGCGGGTCATCCTCGGGCAAGGGGTGGAAAGCGACCCCGGGATGGTTACCGACTGCATCCTGGATGACCCCGGCCAGCTCGAGCATTGTCACCTCCTGGGGATTGCCAAGATTCACCGGCCCGACATAGTCGCTGCTCAGCAAGCGAATGATCCCCTCGATCAGGTCGTCGACGTAGCACAGCGAACGCGTCTGAGAGCCGTCGCCGAATACCGGCAGCGGCTGGTCACGCAGGGCCGCATCGATGAAGGCAGGCACGGCTCTCCCGTCGTTTCTCCTCATGCGCGGGCCGTACGTGTTGAAGATCCTGGCGATGCGGACGTCGATCGCCGTGTTGACGGTGGTAGGCGAGGGCGAGCGCCTCTGCAAAGCGTTTTGCTTCGTCGTAGACACCCCGCGGACCGATCGGGTTGACGTTTCCCCAATACGTTTCCGGTTGGGGGTTGACGAGAGGATTGCCGTACACCTCGCTGGTCGAGGCGAGCAGAAAGCGGGCGTTCTTGGCCCGGGCCATCCCCAGGGCCTTGTGAGTGCCGAGCGACCCGACCTTGAGCGTCTGGATCGGCCAGCGTCAGATAGTCGATCGGCGAGGCCGGCGACGCAAAGTGCACGACATAGTCAACGTCTCCCGGCACGTGCAAGAAGTCGGTGATGTCGTAGAAGACGAACCGGAACCCGGGCCTGCCGAACAACTGCGCGATGTTGTCCTCACTCCCGGTGATCAGGTTGTCGATCACCGTGACACGGGCACCAAGATCGACGAGGCGCTCACTCAGGTGGGATCCGAGGAACCCTGCTCCTCCGAGTACAACCGCATGCCGGCCCTCAAACTGGGCATGGGACACTGCCCGGCTCCTCTCACCAATAATGCTTTGCGGAGAGATGCTAGCGGCGTAGCCTTTGCCCGGAACCGACCGTCACTAGTCACTCGGTGGATGAGGGAAATAGGGCGGACGCCCTATTGTTGTTTCCTCACGACACCAGATAGGGTGGACACATAACCGCTCAGCGTGGCCAAGAAGCTGGTTTGGCCACGGCGGACCGTGGTCGGTCATGGGGAAACGGATGCGCAAGCGTCCGGCACGATCGGTCGCGGTGCGGTTGGACAAGGGAGGCAACTCAAGGGAGGCGGCCCGCCAGGGCCCAAAGGGGCATGACATGACATCGGAAGGGGCGGCTATCTCCGAACCCGATCGGGTTTTGGAGGTATTCCATCGACAATCAGAGGTTGCCGAAGAGGCAATGCGAGCCGGGGTTGACTCGACCGCCGACGACGTGCACGTCGTTATCGATCTGCGTCCCAAGACGGATCCGGTCGAAGCCGACACGCGGCCCTACCTCGACGAGACGGCCAGCCTGCTGTCCGCCCCGATCTGGAAGCTCCGCACAAAACGGGCTCTCGACATCGTCGGCGCCACGGTTGCCATCATCCTTTTCTCCCCCCTGTTTCTGCTGACATCACTGGCGATCGCGGTCACGTCACCGGGACCCCTGCTGTACGTCAGCGAACGGATCGGACGTCACGGAGTGCCGTTCCGGTTCTTCAAGTTCCGCTCGATGCGGATGGACGCCGACAGCTGGTTGACCGACCTTCAAGACGTCAATGAAGCAGATGGACCGATCTTCAAGATCCGCGAGGACCCTCGCATCACCACGGTCGGAAGACTCATTCGAAAGCTGAGCCTCGACGAATTGCCCCAGTTGTTCCATGTGCTGTCCGGCAAGATGAGCCTGGTCGGGCCCCGACCACCGATCCCCTCTGAGGTCGAGGAATACGGCGAGTGGGAGTTCCAGCGCCTGCTGGCCAAGCCCGGGCTGACGTGCATCTGGCAGGTGAGCGGACGATCCGACCTCGACTTCGACGACCTGGGTCGAGATGGACCTGGACTACATCCAGAACTGGAGCCTGGGCCTGGAGTTGAAGCTGCTGGCCAAGACCATGCCGGCGGTCTGGTCCGGCCGAGGCGCCTACTAGCCGGACAGGCCTCAGTCTTTGGAGCTGTTGAGCTGCCTCGAGCGGCACTTGCGTTCACGGCGCCGCTCGTATCCGACTGCCCCACACGAGCCGCTGACCAGCCGCCAAAGATAGGGACCCTTAGTGTCGGGATGGATCAGATCGATGTCGCCCGGCGTGGAAACATCCTCCGCGACCAGATAGCGAGCAGCGTCGAGGCTACGTCCGCGAACCAGAAACTGGAAGCAGCAATCGCTCCACGGCGCCCGAAGCGCAACCGACCCTCCTCGCCCAGCAACCGGATATCGGTCGGCCAGGCAGCGTTCCACATGCCGGGCTCCGCCATCCGGCAGGCGGAACGGGCCTGCGCCGGTCGACGCCCAGGGTGTCGCAGACGACTGCCAGCGCCAGGGCATATGGCGTCTCGAGACCTTCTCGCTCGCACGAAATGTCGACGAAGTCCCAATCGAGATCCTGATCGTTCGATGATCCTCAGCACTTCGACAAACCCGAGCAGCTTCGTCGAACCGGTCTCGATTGAGATGAAGCAGGAAGAAGACGAGCGAGATTTCTCGCATCGAGAGCTCGAACGGTCCTCCCGTCTACCAAGCGGCACCTCACGGTCCGCTCCCAGACCAGTTCGGTTGGCGGCTCCGGAAATCCAAGTTTGAAGAGATCGAAATGGAAGTCGATCACGACCCCGTCGAAGTCGATGTCGATGGTCTGCAGCATGCCCGTCGTCGACAAGGGTCTGGATTCGGGCGAGTCACGCCTGCTGCGGATCGAGGATGTCAACCAGCTCGCCGGCGCGATGCAGGCTATGCGGGGCAACCAGCAGATCAACGTCCCAGCAAGGGCCGATCGCCGATTCCGTCATACCAGCGCTGTTCGGCCGTTACACCTTTGAAGGTGGCAACGTCGATTCCTTCTCCGGACAGCAGGTCATGGCGCTGGCGAGTGCCGTCCGACAACTTCCGATGTCGCTGTTCGGTGAGGAGGCTCTCGGTGGCCAGGCCCCGTTGCATCGTCCGGGTCATCGATCAATTCCGCCGGACCCGCTCCGACGCCACACCAGGCCCATCATCCTGTGTTCGACGGCCGACCTCAAGAATCGCCGTCCAGGTCGTCGACCGGTGGCAAGCGGCGACCGGCTGCCAGTTCGATCAGGGCCGGGTGCGGTCGTGACACGACGCTCAGGACGGTTCAGGGTCGAGGACGTCGACGAGATGCCGCGCCCGCAGCGCCTCGACGAACTCCGTCATGTCCGCAGCGAGATCCGGAGGAGGGTCGGCGAGTTGGGCAGCGACGTCGTTGACGAGCACCGCGAAGGCCTGGCCTTCTATGAGCGACCAGATCAACGCCCCGACCGGATTGAGTCCGTGCCGCTGACCCGTATCGAGCTGCGTCAACAGTCCGCCCTCGTCCAATCCTCGGTATTCGGTCCGCGGATTGTGCTTCACGATTGCCGTATCGGCGATCAGTCTCACCCTCCCCATGCTTCAGAGAATCAATGTACTCGAATACGAACTTGGTCGATACCGGGAATCCGAATCACGCGTATCTGACCAGTTCGTCGTGGCCGGACCGGCCCGGCGGGGGGCCGACATCTACCGAGTCCAGTTCGACCCAGGCATGTGCTTCGTGGCTGCGGGCCTGCTCCGGAAGGCCGATGACGAGTTCGGGAGCCTCACCCTGCGAGTGCAGAATCTCGAACATGACCAACGCTTTCGGCAGACAGCGCGGCGCGATCGTCCCGACTCGCAGACCACGATGGATGGCAGAACCGAGCCGCTGCGGAGTCACCGGATGGGAATTCCGGACTGGTCGCGCCTGCAGCGCCCGAACCTGATCCGGCAAGGGCCGGCGCGACAGCAGAAGCACCCGGAGATAGACCCACCAGATACGCGCCAGGAGCCTGATCCGGTCGGACAGCGGACGTCGTTGCGAATGTCTCATCATCTAGTCGAATCACCTTACCCGATGCGCGCTCTACGCGGTTGGAGCCATCAGGATTGCACTTCCCACCTCCTACTCCATCGTCTAGTCTGGACGGGGACAACCACTCGGAGTGGTTGTCCCGGGGACAAATCGGGAGGCTTCGCTGCGCCTAAGCTGTTGGTCGTGCGTTCGAAGCTCGGGCCTATGGCGCTGGAGACCAGATTGCCGCCGCGGCTCCCGTAGGGGCAGGTGAAGACCAGGGAGGATGAGAACATGAAGGTATTGCTGACCGGGGGCGAAGGCTATATCGGAACCCAGTTGGGGCCGCTGTTGCTGGAACGGGGCCATGATGTCCACGTCTACGACACCGGCTACCACCGGGTCGGCTGGCTCTACGACGGTGTGGAGGCCGCTCCGCAATGGAAGCGCCTCGACACCCGCATCACCGAGCCTCGCCATATCGAGGGCTTCGACGCGATCATCCATCTCGCCGATCTCTCCAACGACCCGGTCGGCGAACTCGACCCCGAATTGACGTTCAAGATCAATCATGAGGCGACGGTGCGGCTGGCCGGGATGGCCAAGCAGGCAGGCGTCGAGCGTTTCGTGTACGCGTCGTCGTGCAGCGTCTACGGCGCCAGCGGGGGCGACAGCGACGAACTGAGCACCGAGGAGTCGGCGACGGCACCCATCACGGCATATGCGAAGTGCAAGGTCCGGGTCGAGAACGACCTGCGCCCGATGGCGGATGAAACGTTCACGCCGGTATTCCTCCGCAATGCCACCGCGTTCGGTGCGAGCCCGCGCATGCGATTCGATCTGGTCGTCAACGAACTGACGGCCATGGCCTACCTGGATCGCAAGCTGGTGCTGGAGAGCGATGGCACACCCTGGCGGCCTTTTGTTCACATTCGCGACATCTCCAAAGCAATGATGTGCGCCATGGAGGCTCCAGCCGAAGCCGTAGCCGGCGAGGCGTTCAACGTCGGCGACTCCCGGGCCAACTACCAGGTGCGCGACATCTGCACCATCATCGGTGAGGAGATCCCGGGTTGTGAGGTGATCATCGGCGAGCTGGGCGGCGACACCCGGAATTACCGGGTCGATTTCACCAAGATCAACACGCAGTTGCCCGGCTTCTCCTGCGATTGGGATGTCCGCAAAGGTGTTGCCGAACTGCGGGAGATCTTCGATCGCATCGAATTCGACAGCTCGATTCTCCACTCCCGACGACACCGGCGACTCAAGCAGATCCAGTATCTGCTCGAGACCGGCCAGATCGACGATCAGTTCTTCTGGAAGGTCTAGGCGTGCGGTTCACACCGACCGATGTGGCCGGATGCCGGATCGTTGCATTGGAGCCGTTCACGGACGAACGAGGATACTTCGCCCGCGCCTGGTGCGCCGACGAGATGGCTGCTGAGGGGCTCGAGAGCCGGATCGCCCAGATCAACATGTCCCGATCGAACCAGGCCGGGATGATTCGCGGCTTGCATTGGCGGCCGGATCCCTACCCGGAAGCGAAGTTCGTCCGGTGCATAGCCGGCCGCATCTTCGATGTTTGCGTTGACGTTCGACCGGAGTCACCAACGTTCCTCAACTGGGTTGGTGTCGAATTGACTCCAGACAACCGGCTGGCACTGTCGGTACCGGCCGGATGCGCCCATGCCTACCAGGCGCTCGAGGACAACAGCGAGGTCATCTATACCGCTTCGGCTCCCTTCGAGCCCGGGGTCGAGATCGGGGCCCGCTGGAACGACCCATCATTCGGAATCGAGTGGCCGATCACAGATTCGGTGATCGTTTCCGACAAGGACAAGAATTGGCCGGACTTCGCGTCCCGGGCAGAAGGAAGGTAACCATGATCATCGTCGACGAAGCACTGCGCGAACGCGAGGCCGGGGACAATCCGGTGCGCGTCGCCTTGAGCGGCGCCGGCTTCGCCGCCCAGGGGTTGATTCTGCAACTCACCCGGCCGACCCCCGGGATTCGTCTCTCCGTGGTTGCCAATCGCACCCTGGCGACGATCGAAGAGGTCCTCGCCAACCTGGAAATCGATGACTACGTCGTCGTCGACGATGCAGCAGGCCTCCGTGCGGCGTTTGCCGCCGATCGGCTCGCAGTGACGGCGGATCCGCTGCTGGCTGCCTCGACACCCGGAACCGATGTACTGGTCGACGCCACCGGCGAAGTGGAACACGCCGCCCGGATCGTGCTGGCGGGCATCGAAGCTCGCAAACACATCGTGCTGGTCAACGCCGAACTGGATGCCACGCTCGGGCCGATCCTCAAGACCAAAGCCGATGAAGCAGGCGTCGTCCTCACAGACATGGACGGCGACCAACCCGCCGTCCTGATGAATCTGATGCGACAGGTGAAGACGCTGGGATTCCGGCCGGTGTTGCTGGGCAACATCAAGTCGCTGCTCGACTACTACCGCACCCCGGAGACCCAGGCAGAGTTCGCCCGCAACGTGTGGCAGCGCCCCAAGATGATCACCAGCTTCGCCGACGGGTCGAAGATCGCCTTCGAGATGGCCACCCTCGCCAACGGCACCGGTTTCGGCGTCATGACCAGGGGCATGCAGGGACCGCGTTGTAGCCGGGTGGAAGAGGCGCCGGACGTGTTCGACCATGATCAGTTGATCAACGGTCCCGGCTACGTCGACTACATCCTCGGCGCCGAGCCGAGCTTCGGGGTGTTCGTGATCGGCTACAACGACGAGAAGTGGATGCGCCGCTACATGAAGGTCTACAAGATGGGAGAGGGTCCCCTCTACACGTTCTATGTCCCGTCCCACCTCGGTCCGCTCGAGACGCCGGTGACGATCGCCCGCGCGGCTCTGTTCGGAGATGCGGCGATGACCCCGCTCGGAGCACCGGTAACGGACGTCGTCGCGTACGCCAAGAAAGACCTGCAACCTGGCGACGTTCTCGACGGCATCGGCGGTTTCACCGTGTACGGGATCATGGAGAACAGCCCCCAGGCGAGGTCGGAGGATCTCGTGCCGGAGGGTCTCACCGATCAGTGCACCGTGGTGCGGCCGGTAGCCAAGGACCAGCCGCTCACCATGGCGGACATCGAGATCGCCGGCCGATTCGGTCGGGTGGAGCCTGTGGCGGGAGCAGTGCGAGTACCCGGGGTGGGGGTCAGTCGTCATGAAAGTCGTCATCTTCTGCGGCGGAGAGGGGACCCGACTCCGCGAGTATTCCGAAACGATTCCCAAGCCGATGGTCCCGGTCGGCTACCGGCCGATCCTCTGGCACTTGATGAAGTACTACGCCCACTTCGGCCACAAGGATTTCATCCTGGCACTCGGATACCGGGCCGACGCCATCAAGAGCTTCTTCCTCAACTACGACGAGACCGTGTCCAACGATTTCGTGCTCTCTGAGGGCGGCAAGAAAGTCGACCTGGCCAACAGCGACATCGAGAGATTGGACGATTACGTTCGTTGACACCGGCGCCAAGTCGAACATCGGCGAACGACTCACCCGGTTGCGTCCCCACCTCGAGGGCGAGGAGCTGTTCATGGCCAACTACGCCGACGGGGTCACCGACCTTCACCTCCCGAGCTACGTCGAAGAGTTCAAGGAATCAGGAAAGGTTGCCGGATTCCTGGCAGTTCCTCCGCCGGGGAGCTACCACACCGTCGAGATCGATGAATCCGGGCAGGTAACGGATACCCATCAGATCAGCAAGGCCGGATTCTGGATCAACGGCGGGTACTTCGTGCTGCGACCGGCCATCTTCGACTACATGGAGAAGGGCGAAGAACTGGTCGAGCAACCCTTCGAGCGCCTGATCGCCGCCAACCAGCTCTTCGCCCACCGCCACACCGGCTTCTGGGCTCCCATGGACACGTTCAAGGACAAGCAGCGCCTCGATCAGCTGCACGCCACCGGTGACGCACCCTGGCAGGTGTGGAACGGTACCGGGCGGGCATGAGATCGGTATGAGAGGGCCTATCGCTCACCACCCGGAACCCGTCGATCCTGTGCCTGGGGGCCCACAGCGACGACATCGAGATCGGCGCCGGAGCAACGCTCCTGCACCTGCTCGACCGGCTGCCTGAGGCGTCGGTGCACTGGAGGGTGTTCAGCGCCGCCGGACGAGCGCGAAGCCGAAGCCCGGCGCAGCGCCGCCTTGTTTGCCGGCGATCGTTTGGCCTCCATCGAGGTGTTCGACTTCCAGGACGGGTTCTTTCCCGACGCCTTCCGCGACGATCAAGGAGCGCTTCCGGCGAGATCCCCTCGGCCTCGATCGAACCCGGATGTGATCTTCACGCATTGGCGCCTGACCTCCACCAGGACCACCGGTTGATCTCCGAGCTCACCGGACAGACGTTCCGCGATCACCTGATCCTCCAGTACGAGATCCTCAAATACGACGGAGACCTGGGAGCACCCAATGTGTACGTCCCGGTCGAGCGTTCCGCTGCCGACCGCAAGGTCGAGTACCTCCTCGAGGCCTTCGCTTCCCAGCAGGACAAGTACTGGTTCACCCGGGACACGTTCCAGGCCCTCATGCGGGTGCGAGGCGTCGAGTCACGATCGGCCAGCGGATTCGCCGAAGCGTTCTACGGCACCAAGATCGTGATCGAACCAACCTGACGTGGTTCGAGAACCTCAGCAACCGACCGCGTCTAGGTCTTTTGAGGAGTTCCTGAAGCAACATCGCGTACACGCGACGAGCGCCGACCACCTCGCCGGAGGTAGCGCAGTCGGCCCCGGTACTCGAATGCCGCCGTTGACCAGCGCGGCGAGAAGTGGAACGGTGAACGCGACTTGAGAGCTTCAATACCGTCCCGGCGCAGCGATACCCGCACCTGGTGAGCAGCCGGTTGAGCAGCGGACACCGCTACCCGCCCTCCTGGAGATCTCTACCCAGAGCGGCGGGGCACCTTCGATTTCCAGGCGCATGGTATGCGCCAGACCCGGCCACTCCCGCCTCGTCGCCGAGACGATCGAGGACACCTGAGGATTCGAGGCTTGCGATCCGATGATCCCATCCCAGGATCTTCGACCAGCGCCTCGTGGAGGAGGGCACCGGGACCGTCCCGATGAGCGGGCGGATGAGACGATCCGCCAGGCCGGGCCAGGTGAACGCGGCGTAGGCAGCAACATCGGGATTCCGGGCGATGCCCGTTTCGAGCGCACCGGCAACCAGACCGCGAGCAACATCCTTTCCCCGGTGATCGGGACGACGACCAGGTCACCACCGATCAATACCGGCACGCTGAGCCCATCTTCCAGACGAAGGCTGAACACCAGGCTGTGCCGACACCCAGCAACCTCCCCATGGGTTTCGGCGGCGAACACCAGCGCGTGGCGCCCCTCACCGGAGAACTTCCAATCCCAATACTCGGGACCGAGAGCACCTCCAAAGGCCTCCCCCACCATTTCGCGCACCGCTCCGCGAGCCGGATCGGATTCGTCGTCTATCGCCCGGTACGAGTAGCTCATATGACGTCGCCCGGGGTGAAGAAGAAAGGAGTGCGGAGCCGCAAGGCGCTGAGGACCTTGAGACCGGAAACCGTTTTCGAGACAGGGGTGATGCGCACGCTGCCGGTCGCAACGACCTTGCGAGGGTTGTCCGACCCAACCATCACGCCGACGAGTGCTTTCGACAGTCGTTTTGATCGACAAGGAGATCTCTTGCGGGACGCAGATGATCTCTCACCAAAGGTAGCGGTGAATCGCTCCGGGTGCCAGGGCCGTGGGTTTCGAATAGCGAACTCCACGGCCGTCAAGCCCGGCGGGAGTGCGCCGCCGTGCTTGCGGAGCACCCGTTCCACCACACTTGGAAGGTCTATGAAGCTCAGGTACTGCTGAATCGGCGGGCGGGCACCATAGCCCGCGGCTTGGAGTGCAGCCGCCATATCCTCATCGTCGACGGGGGCGTGCAGCACAATCTCATCAACGCCTCGCTCGGCGAGGCGTTGCTCCGCTGCGGCGATCATAAGCTCCGCCACCGGCCGCCGTTCCGCATCAGGATCGATAGCCCACTCCCAGATCGTGCCGGAGGCTCCAACGACCACGTATCCGACGACACCGCGTTGCACGTCATTCACCACGATGACGCCGTCGGTTCCGATATCGGAGCGATCGAGGTAGCGCCAGCGAAAGTCTTCGACGCTCCTCTCGGCAAAGCCTGCGTACCCGGCGTGAGCGCGGTTGAAGACCTGGATCAGTTCTGGAAGATCCGAAAGGGTCGAGAGACCCAGGGTCAAGTTCATGCTGTTCGAATCCTCGAGCGATGGTCTTGGGTGCTTTCAGCTACCCCTGGCAATGGTCGAGCCTAAGACGTTGTGACCTTCCTCCATATCCGAGTCCCAATTCGATTGGGTTCAGGCGCCGACGGAGCGGTTCCGTGCGGCCCGAACTCCGTATCGCCAAGAGCCGACTGCCAGGTCCGCGGAGAAGACGCACCCAGTTCTGCCGATACCAGCGCGGCGAAAACAACCATCGTCCGAACTGCAAATAACACGCCAATCGTTCTCCCAAGGGCAGACCCGGCTCGTTGGACTGCATCTGCATACTCACGCAGACGCCTCCAGGTGGGAAGCGTGATGGTGTCGACTTGATCTACATCCCACCACGTGATGCGATCAAAGCCCTTCACCTTGCTCGTATAGGCACCGGGATGATCCCGGCGATCAAAGAGATATTCGGGAATGCGATGGATTGGCCCAAGCAGAGCCATTTCGGCGAGAAGCGTGCGGTCGGCGCCTTGATAGGCAGCGTGAAGATTTGTTCGTCTCAGCTGGTGCGTACGCATCAGGCCAAAGACCGCAATGCAATTGTGCTGACGACAGATCAAGTCGCCGAACCTCGTCGAAACCTCCGGAGCATCAATTCGAATAGTCTCTTCGTACTTGTCGTACGTCCCGATCACGTCTCCGTGTTCATTGATCGTCCGCGTCTTCGAGTACGCAAGCGATAAGGCCGGATCTCGATCCAGCGCCCGAACAGCCTCCTCGAGGAACGTCGGATGGAGCACATCGTCGTGCGCCGCCCACTTGAAGTACTCGCCGCGTGCCTTCTCGACTGTGAAGTTGTAGTTCGGGCGAAGCTCCCCGATTGCGCTCGTGACGGAAGTAGCGGATCCGGTCGTCCTGCTGCGGCGTACTTCCGGCAGATGTCTTCCGTGCGGTCGGTGGAGGCGTTGTCCGAGATGATCAACTCGAAGTCTGTGTAGGTCTGGCCGAGAATCGAATCGACGGCTTCTTCCAGGTAGTTATCTCCGTTGTAGACGGGGAGACCAATCGATACCCGGGGGGTCGCCGACTCATTTCGCAGCCCGTTGTCTAGCTGTTCCGACACGTCCTACCCCTGATGCTTGCGTCTGGACTCCTGGCGCCTACGAGCCGGAATGGCCCGCTGGTATCCGGTGTTCGGATCGCCCTACCCCCGAGCGGCTACTGTATCACGAAGACCACTCTCCGTCACCACGACGAGCGAAGCGCTGCCTGAGCCGGAATTGAGCCGCGCGAGCTGGAGTGACGGCACTCGTTGCCCACCATCAGAGAGCCACCAGCTCCGGTGTCAAGCCCACCTCTGGCGAGTGCCGACCGAATCTCGTCGAGGTACACCGGATTCATGACGATGACCACGTCGGGCGGAGATTGGTGGAGGGAATCGGGTCCCACGACCGGGTGGCCGGTCCCCGGCATGAACATCCCCTGTTTGTGCGGGTTGATGTCGATTGCGTAGGCCACCTCGTCGGTCAGTCCGAGCGTGGTGAGGAAGGCGACCCCCTTGGATCCGGCCCCCCAGATAGCGACCCGCGCTCCAGCCTCCCGGTAGGCGGCCAATCGCCGGCGCCAGGCGTCGAGTGCCTCCCGGTGGTGGGCTGCGAAATGGTCGACGAGCTTCCTCGTCTTCTCCAGGTCATCCTCCCCGGGGAGAAGACCCGGTCCCGTTTCACCGATCGAGGCCTCGATCAGCAGGTACTGGTCGTCGAACGCCAGCGCCAGGCTCGGTCGGCTCGAGGCCCACCGTTGCGGAACAACCTCGCCAGGGAACCGAGCGTGAAGTACGAGCAGTGCTCGTGGTAGAGATCCCAGAACGCCATCTCTTGCAGCACCCGGGCGACGTCGGGGACCTCGAGGAAGACGCCGGTTCCCGCCCGTCGCCGGGCCGTTTGGTGAACCAAACGCATAAAGGCCCCGGTCGTCGGGATGTGTTCGAGGGTGTGCCGGCAGACGATGAAGTCGGCATCGGTGTCGACGTACCGTTCGTCGTAGAACTCCCGGATGAACTCGATCCGATCCAGGGCGTCGCTTTCGAGCCGGCCGGACAGATACGAGGGGTCGATACCGATCCCGCGGTTGTTCCCCAGCTCACAGAGCTGAACGAGGAATTCACCCTTGCCGCCACCGATCTCGAGGATGGTCTTGCCGTGCAGGTCGTGTCGATCGACCAGCGTTTTGGCCAGGTCCCGCGCAAAGGCATTGAAGGTTCCGGAGAAGGCCTGGGTCTCCTCGGTGCGCTGGGTGTAGTCGACGGACCCGGCCGCGAAGCGGGTGTTCTGGATGAATCCGCAGTCCGGGCAGAACCCCAGCCGCAGGTCCCCGCGTGGGAAGTCGCGCGCTGTTTCGACGGTCGGCATCAAGACGACACTGTGGACCGGGATGCCGCGCACCTCGTAGAAGATGTCCATTCCGGCATGACCGCAGCTGTGACAAATCGCCGAGGGATCCCGGACGACGCCGTTCACCGCATCGCTCATTGATTCCATTCCTTCCGTTCGTGGGTGCCGGGGGACGTCCGGACGCTAACCGATGACCGATGGTTTCGGGACCGGCACGATGAAGCGTCCTCCCCGGCGAAGGTAGTCGTCTTGTTGGCGGATGATCTCATCCCGGAAGTTCCAGGCGAGCAGGAGCACATAGTCGGGCCGTTCGGAGAGGAGATCTTCGGTGGGGCGGACGGGCTGATGGGTCCCGGGCATGAGCAACCCGTGCTTGTGCACGTTCCGGTCGACCACGAACTCAACCAGGTCGGTCCCGATGCCGCAGTAGTTGAGCATCGTGCTGCCTTTGGCGGCGGCACCGTACCCGGCGATACGCTTGCCCTGCGAGCGAAGATCCTCGAGGAGTTCGAGCAGATCGTCCTTGTTCTTCTGGACCTGCTCGGCAAAGGCCCGGTAGTACTCGAAGGTATTGAGCCCGCTGGCTTCCTCCTCGGCCAGATACCGCTTGACTTCCTCGGAGCGGTTCTCGTGGTGGCCCATGTGCCAGCGCAGCGTTCCGCCGTGCAGGTCGGGGAAGTACTCGACGTGGTTGAGCCACAGGCCGTGGCGGCGCATCAGGTAGTCGACCGACGTACAGGACCAGTACACGACGTGTTCGTGGTAGATCGTGTCGAATTCACAGTGCTGGATCAGGTCGCGCACGTAGGGGTTTTCGACGGTGATGACACCGTCGTCGGCCAGCAGATGCGCCATGCCGCCCACGAAGCTGTTGAGATCGGGGACGTGGGCCATCACGTTGTTGGCGATGATCACGTCGGCTTTGCGGCCTTCCGCGACGAGCCGCTCGGCCATCTCTATGCCGAAAAACTCGGCGAGGGTCGGCACACCGTTCTCGTTGGCGACGCGGGCCTGGTCGGGGGCCGGGTCGATGCCCAGCACGGGTACCCCGGCTTCGACGAAGTTCTTGAGCAGGTAACCGTCGTTGCTGGCCAACTCGACCACCAGGCTCTCCGGACCGAGGCGGCGGGTTTCGATCAGCCCCAGGGCGTGATCGCGGCTGTGCTGGAGGAGGTGATCTGAGAACGAAGAGAAGTACAGGTAGTTGTCAACGAACATGCGCTCCGCCGAGACATCTTCGAGGATCTGCACCAGTTTCGATTCCGGACAGAACGCCACCTCGAGCGGGAAACGATCATCGGGGGTGCCGGCATGCTCGGGTCGCACGAGTGCGTCGGGCAGAGGGTGATTCCCGAGATCCAGGAAGACCTGCAGGTCCGGGCTGTCACTCACCCGGCAGGTCGACCGCCTCATGCGCCGGCCCCCGCCGGTGCCCCGGCCAGCCAGCGCTGGTCTTCGGACATGCGTCCTGCAGCCAGCATCTCCTTGACATACAGCACGCGCATGAACCGTGATCCTTCCAGCTCATCGAGGGTCAACCCCCATCGTTGATAGGCCTCGTAGAGTTCCTCGACTCCGGCCGCCACGGTCCAGTCCAGCCGAAACCCGCCGGGAAGGGTGGTGGCCAGCTTGTCGCAGTTGACCCGGTAGTTGCGGATATCGTTGAACGCCGTGTCGGAGAAGGTCACGACGCTGTCGGCAACGATGTCGTCGACGATGGAGGCCACGTCCCGGATGCGGTAGTTCTCCTCCGTGGATCCGATGTTGAACGGCTCGTTGTGCACCAACTCACGCGGCGCTTCCAGCAGAGCGAGGCAGGCCCGGGAGATGTCCCGGATGTGCACGAGCGGCCGCCAGGAGGTTCCGTCGCTCTTCAAGAACACGCGACCCGTTGTCACGGCAAACCCGGTGAGGTTGTTGACCACGAGGTCTCCCCGCAGACGTGGTGAGACGCCGTAGGCGGTCGAGTTCCGCAGGTAGGTGGGACTGAAGTCGTCGTCGGCCATCGCGGCCAGGTCGCGTTCGCACCACACCTTCGACTCGCCGTACGGGGTGACGGGCAGGAACTCGGCCGACTCGTCGATGTAGTCGTCGCCGTGGGCCCCGTAGAGACTGCACGAGGATGCGAAGAGGAAACGTTCGACTCCGGCCGCTTTGGCGGCCCGGGCGACGGCCATGGTGCCGGCGTGGTTGATCCCGTACGTGGTCGGCGGGTGCAGATCGCCGAGCGGATCATTGGAGATGGCCCCGAGATGCACGACTGCATCGAATCCGGCCAAATCGCCGGCCGTCACATCCCGAATGTCGATCTCCAGGGAGGATACGGCCGGTTCGTCGTCTCCGAACCGGCATGCCCGGAAGAGCCGGGTATCGAGGCCGACCACCTCGTGGCCGGCTTCCTGGAAGATAGGCACCAGCACGGTGCCGATGTAGCCGTCATGACCTGTGACGAGGACTTTCATGAAGTCCAGGTCTTCCAGGCCGGCGACCCGGACTCCCACATGTGCTGGAGGATCACCTTTTCACGCAGCGTGTCCATGCACTGCCAGAACCCCTCGTGGCGGAAGGCCATCAACTCGCCGTCCTTGGCGAGGCGCTCGAGCGGTTCCTTCTCGAACTGCGTGTCGTCGTCATCGATGTAGTCGAACACTTTCGGTTCGAGCACGAAGAACGCCCCGTTGATCCAGCCTTCTTCGAGTTGTGGCTTCTCGGAGAAGTTGACCACGACGTCGCCGTCGAGGTCCAGCTTCCCGTATCGGGCGGACGGCCGGACCGCGGTCACGGTGGCCAGTTTCCCATGGCGCTCGATGAAAGGCGAGCAGATCGTCGAGATTCACATCGGAGAGACCGTCGCCCCAGGTGAGCATGAAGGTCCCATCGCCGAGGAACGGGGCGAGCCGCTTGATCCGGCCCCCCGTGTTGGTCCAGCGGCCGGTCTCGATCAGGTCGACTTTCCAGTCCTCACCGCCATTGCGGCTGGCATCGACGACTCCCGACGACAGATCGACCTTCAGGTTGCTGTTGCGGGAGTGGAACTCGGTGAAGTAGCGCTTGATGTAGTCGCCTTTGTACCCGAGGGCGATCGCGAACTCGTGGTAGCCGTAGTGCTCGTAGTGCTTCATGATGTGCCAGAGAATCGGCTCCGGCCCGATCTCGACCATCGGTTTCGGACGGATCTCCGTCTCCTCGGCCAGACGCGTTCCCATCCCCCCGGCCAGAATGCCGACCTTCATCGTGCCCTCCCAAGCATGTCATCGCCCCAACAATCGCCTATCCCGGGAGCGTACTAGCGGGACCCCCAACAACGTGCCCCAGCGATAGACGCTCCCCGGCATCTCAGCATCAGTCTACCCGAGACGACCACTCTGTGTGGTTAGGTCGTTCGACCTATTTGCAGGATTCGGACTCGGCGAAAGCTCAACCAGCGGAACAGGATCTTCGGGGTTAGTGATACGATCGGTGGCAATGGAGCCCAACCACCCCTCTTTCTTCATCTTTGGACCGGAGCGGTCCGGAACGACTCTCCTGACCTTTCTTCTGAGTGGTCAGCCAGATGTCTTCGTGCTCAATGACAGCTTCATATTCGATCAGTTCATCGAATGGTCATTGATAGGTGCCGTCAACAATGGGTCTAGGCGAGCACGACTTGCTCGTCTAGCCAGAGGTCTCATGCCATTCGTGAAGCCGAAGTCAATCCGCGACTTGACCTCCCGGCGCCGACTTTACTACTCAGCTCGCGCCAGCTTCGCTCTCCGAATCGCAGCCTGACACTGGTATCTCGTACACCGAGGTCGAAGAGTACTACCGTGCTGCTCAGGGCCCGATATCTGTCCAGCCTTGGCACCAATCGGGCTAGCTTCCTGAATGGCTACGTGTCAGGTATCCCGGATCCTATGCCGTACGCCAATCTACCTGATCTGTTCACCAACACACTCGGCTCAATCAGTCGGCTCTTCGTCACGTCCCCCATTCAAGTCTTCGGCGAGAAGTCGCCGCTGCACACTCCCTACGCCGACTGGATCAGGAACCTATATCCGAACGCCAAGACAATCCTGGTCGTACGTCGACCGGTCGCGAACGTGGCGTCGATATACAGGCGTTACGGCGACTTCAAGCGCGTCTGTCGGGCCTACGACATGTACGCCGCCAAACTCATGGAGATGAGCCAAGAGCCCAATGTTCTGGTCGTGAGGCACGAAGACGTGACTCAAGCCACCTCATCGACGCTTCGCCGAGTATTGGGTTTTCTTGACGCCAGCCTGAGGCTTGACGAATCGTGTCCGATCAACGCATACACCAAGACGGCCTACACGGGGAAGGAGATCGACCAGAATCGAGATGGGACAACAGCCAGCACCCTCAAAGAGCATCAAGTGGAACTGGTTAAGGGACGCTTCCACAGAGTCACCGAACGATTCTATGGAGACTAGAGCGTCCACCCTTTGATGGCTCGACCTCGAGGAGTGCAATTGGTTTAGTTTTGTCCGTTGTTTTTCCACTGCTGGTAGCTGACCCAACTGCGTTCCCAGCGGAACTCCGCACCATTGTCGAGTGTGTAGGTGTTATTGGAGAACTTGTTGCCCCAACTGGTCCACACCTGTTCCCGGTCTGCTGACGCGTCCAAACCGGCCGCAGCTCCACCCGATTGCACAATCCGGTTGTCGTGCACCTTGACGTTCTTCAACGCCGGCTCACACTTGGTAACCGCATCACGATTGTTATGAGCCCAATGGATCAACCCGATCCCATTGTTGTTCCCCACCAACGTGTTCCCATAGATCTCAACGTTCGGTGACGTCGACACCACAATCGCTGCGTCGTTCATCCAATTCGGATACTTCTTGAGGAACCCATTCCCCTCCAAGTAGTTGTCCCGGATCACCGCCCCACATGAGATCTCAAAATCGATCCCATGCCGAGTGTTCCCAATAATCCGGTTCCCCTCAAACAACACATTCAGATTGTTGATATCGGCCCACAAACCATTCCCCTGATTGTCATGCACATAGTTATTCCGCAACACCAACCCCTCAGTGTGCACGAACTTGGTGCCCGAAGAATGGCCCGTCGCCCCAAAAATCACCGCATTATTGGCAATCTCATTCCCCTCAACCACCAAACCCGTACCAGACCCAGTGATCCCATACCGGCCATTACCATGCACATAGTTCCCCAAAATCCGCCACCCCGAATTACCCCGAATCCCCACCTCAGAGTTATCCCGAACTTCGTTACTCTCCACCAACCAGTTCTTCGCACCACCCTCCCGGTTGATCGCACCCTCCTTATGAGGCGACGCATAGTTCTGCACCACCAAACCCCGAATCGTCACATTCGCAGCACCAGACGAAAACGCCCACCGGGCAGAACCCCCACCATCCAAAACCGCCCCCGGCTCACCAACAAACGTGTTCCCCGCCTTCGGACGAACCTCCTGACCCCGATGCACCCCCGCCTTGATCACAAACGTCGTCTTACCCGGATTCTTCTCCACCGCTGCCTGAATCGACTCCCCAGGACGCACCACCACCCCACCCGCCGGCACCGAAAGCGCTTGTAGCACCGTACCGGTAGCCGTGGTTGTAGTGGCTACAGGAGCCAATTTCGGTGCCGGTTGAGTGGTTGTTGTTGGAGCCGGCTTCGGTGCAGACGCGACCGTTGTCGGTGTCGCCGATGCCTGCACCCCCGACCCGTCCGCACTACCCAACGTGAAGCGAACCTCGATCACCTTGTCCCCATCAACCGTCGCCCGGATCGTGTGAGTCCCCGCACCCAACTCCGAAAGCTTCACCCGCTCCCGCCACGGATACCCATTATCCACATAGGTCCGGCCACCCTCGGTCTCCCACACCACCGACGAAGCCACCTGCGGCGACAAAAACACATAAAAACTGGTCGGCAGGAACCGAAATCCCCGGAAGCAAACGGCTCACCCGCCTCAAAATCACCAAACGAAGTCGACCACGACAAACCTTGAGAACTAGCTGCCATGGTGGAGCTGGTAGCTGGTGCCGTTGTCGATGAAGCCTAACTCGATCACCGGCGTCGACGTGGTCGTCGTGGCGGGCTCCGCCGATGCCTGCACTCCCGCAGACCCGGCGCTGGCAAAGGTGAACCGAACCTCGATCACCTTGTTGCCATCAACCGTCGCCCGGATCGTGTGAGTCCCCGCACCCAACTCCGAAAGCTTCACCCGCTCCCGCCACGGATACCCATTATCCACATAGGTCCGGCCGCCCTCGGTCTCCCACACCACCGACGAAGCCACCTGCGGCGACAAAAACACATAGAAATGGTCGGCAGGAACCGCCATCCCCGGAACAAACGGCTCACCCGCCTCAAAATCACCAAAACCCGTCGACCACGACAACCCATACTCAGAAGCCTGACAGCCCAGACACTGTATTACCTACATAGACCCCCTGAAGATCCGACGACTGCGGGAGATCACCGACAACTCGACCTCCAGGTTCCGTCAGCCTGAAGTTGTCTGAGCCGATGACGGCCGGAAAAGAAGCCCCCACCAAAGCCACAACCACCAAAGCCATAGCCCCACGCCTCACAACCAGTGGGAGAATCTGCCCGCTTGACCCGAATATGCCAGAAGACTTGAGTTCTACGACGCGCCGCCGCCGATGGCGACCTCTCTTTTTTCGCAATGCCATACCCTTCATCCGAGACCAGGAACTCTGTGCCCTGGCCTCTGCCCCAGATGTTGGTGGCACCCTAATTAGTTCTTTAGACCTATGCGAAATAGTCAGGTAGAAGGTGGAAGAACGAAAGGACACTCAGTAGGCATGTCGGAACGCGAGTGAGGGCCCCGTCCCATCCGGCCGAGGCCCTCACTTATGGGCGACTGTTGTTTGGGTTAGTTTTGTCCGTTGTTTTTCCATTGCTGGTAGCTGACCCAACTGCGTTCCCAGCGGAACTCGGCACCATTGTCGAGTGTGTAGGTGTTGTTGGAGAACTGGTTGCCCCAACTGGTCCACACCTGTGTCCCGATCGATGCTGGCGTCCAAACCGAGCCGCAGCTCCACCCGATCTGCACAATCCGGTTGTCGTGCACCTTGACGTTCTTCAAAGCCGGCTCACACTGGTAACCGCATCACGGTTGTTGTGATCCCAATGGATCAAACCGATCCCATTGTTGTTCCCCACCAACGTGTTCCCATAGATCTCAACGTTCGGTGACGTCGACACCAGAATCCCGCTGCGTCGTTCATCCAATTCGGATGGACCCATCGAGAACCCATTCCCCTCCACATAGTTGTTACGGATCACCGCCCCACATGAGATCTCAAAATAGATCCCATGCCGAGTGTTCCCCACCAATCCGGTTCCCCTCAAACAACACATCCAGATTGTTGATATCGGCCCACAAACCATTCCCCTGATTGTCATGCACATAGTTGTTCCGCAACACCAACCCCTCAGTGTGCACAAACTTGGTGCCCGACGAATGCCCCGTCGCCCCATAGATCACCGCGTTATTAGCAATCTCATTCCCCTCAACCACCAGACCCGTACCAGACCCGGTGATCCCATACCGCCCATTACCATGCACATAGTTCCCCAACATCCGCCACCCCGAATTACCCCGAATCCCCACCTCGGAGTTATCCCGAACCTCGTTACCCTCCACCAACCAGTTCTTCGCGCCACCCTCCCGGTTGATCGCCCCCTCCTTATGCAGGCGACGCATAGTTCTGCACCACCAAACCCCGAATCGTCACATTCGCAGCACCAGACGAAAACGCCCACCGGGCCTTACCCCCACCATCCAAAACCGCCCCCGACTCACCAACAAACGTGTTCCCCGCCTTCGGACGCACCTCCTGACCCCGATGCACCCCCGCCTTGATCACAAACGTCGTCTCACCCGGATGCGCATCCACCGCCGCCTGAATCGACTCACCCAGGACGCACCACCACCCCACCCGCCGGCACCGGCTGCGCAGGCGCCCGGGTCGTCGTCGTCGTAGTGAGGAGCCGGTTTCGGTGCCGGTTGAGTGGTTGTTGTTGTCGGAGCCGGCTTCGGTGCAGACGCAACCGTTGTCGGTGTCGCCGATGCCAGCACCCCCGACCCGTCCGCACTACCCAACGTGAACGCGAACCTCGATCACCTTGTTGCCATCAACCGTCGCCCGGATCGTGTGAGTCCCCGCACCCAACTCCGAAAGCTTCACCCGCTCCCGCCACGGATACCCATTATCCACATAGGTCCGACCACCCTCGGTCTCCCACACCACCGACGAAGCCACCTGCGGCGACAAAAACACATAAAAATGGTCAGCAGGAACCGACATCCCCGGAACTAAACGGCGCACCCGCCTCATAATCACCAAACGAAGTCGACCACGACAAACCTTGAGAACTAGCTGCCATGGTGGAGCTGGTAGCTGGTGCCGTTGTCGATGAAGCTGCCAACTCGATCACCGGCTTCGACGTGGTCGTCGTGGCGGGCTCCGCCGATGCCTGCACTCCCGCAGACCCGACGCTGGCAAAGGTGAACCGAACCTCGATCACCTTGTTGCCATCAACCGTCGCCCGGATCGTGTGAGTCCCCGCACCCAACTCCGAAAGCTTCACCCGCTCCCGCCACGGATACCCATTATCCACATAGGTCCGCGCCACCCTCGGTCTCCCACACCACCGACGAAGCCACCTGCGGCGACAAAAACACATAGAAATGGTCGGCAGGAATCGACAATCCCCGGAAGTAAACGGCGCACCCGCCTCAGAAACTGCACCCAAACGCCGTCGACCACGACAACCCATACTCAGAAGCCTGAAACCCCAGAGCACTGTATTACCTACAAAAACCCCCTGAAGATCCGACGACTGCGAGGAGATCGCCGACGACTCGACCTCCAGGTTCATCCGTCACCACTGACGTTGTCTGAGCCGATGACGGCCGGAAAAGAAACCCCCACCAAAGCCACAACCACCAAAGCCATAGCCCCACGCTTGAATACTGTCACGCCTGTCCTCCCCAGAAGAAAGGTTGCTTGAGCTCCCAACCCGCCCTTGCGTATCGGCAAGACGGCGTAGGCCTTTAGACCTATGCGAAATAGTCAGGTAGAAGGTGGAAGAACGAAAGGACACTCGTAGGCATATCGGAACGCGAGTGAGGGCCCCGTACCATCCGGCCGAGGCCCTCACTTATGGGCGGCTGTTGCTGGGTTAGTTTTGTCCGTTGTTTTTCCATTGCTGGTAGCTGACCCAATCTGCTTGCCAGCGGAACTCGGCACCATTCGAGAGGGTGTAGGTGTTGTTGGAGAACTGGTTACCCCAACTGGTCCACACCTTGTCCCGATCGATATTGGCGTCCAAACCGAGCCGCAGCTCCACCCGATCTGCACGATCCGGTTGTCGTGCACCTTGACGTTCTTCAAAGCCGGTTCACACCGGTCACCGCATCACGGTTGTCGTGATCCCAATGGATCAAACCGATCCCATTGCGTTGTTCCCCACCACCGTGTTCCCATAGACCTCAACGTTGGGTGAGTTCGACACCAGAATCCCGCTCGTTCATCCAATTCTGGGTGGAACTCGTCGAGGAACCCATTCCCCTCGAGATGGTTGTTACGGATCACCGCCCCACACGAGATCTCAAAGATCGATCCCATGCCGAGTGTTCCCAACCGATCCGGTTCCCCTCGATCAACGCATTCAGATTGTTGATATCGGCCCACAAACCATTCCCAAGATTGTCGTGCACATAGTTGTTCCGCAACACCAACCCCACCGTGTGCGCGAACTTGGTACCCGACGAATCCCCCGTCGCCCCATAGATCACCGCGTTATGAGCAATCTCATTCCCCTCCACCACCAGACCCGAACCAGCCACCGGTGATCCCATACCGCCCGTTGTCATGCACATAGTTCTCGACCACCCGCCACCCCGTATTAGCCCGAATCCCGATCTCGGCGTTATCCCGAACCTCGTTACCCTCCACCAACCAGTTCTTGGCGCCACCCTCCCGGTTGATCACCCCCTCCTTATGCAGGTGTCGCATAGTTCTGGATCACCAAACCCCGAATCGTCACATTCGCCAGCACCAGACGAAAACGCCCACCGGGCCTTACCCCCACCATCCAAGATCGCCCCCGACTCACCAACAAAGTATTCCCCGCCTTCGGACGCACCTCCTGCACCCCGATGCACACCCGCCTTGATCACAAACGTCGTATTACCCGGATGCTGCATCCACCGCCGCCTGAATCGACTCACCCGGACGAACCACCACCCCACCCGCCGGCACCGTAAGGGCAGGCGCTTCCGCTCCGGGAGCCGCCGGTGCTGCCGTGGTTGAAGGGAACTCGCGAGGCTCTTTGATGGTCGGTGGACCTGAGCATCCCGCCACTGTCAGCGCCAGAATCGCCAACACGACCGGGACAAGCGGGGAGAACAGCGAGACATGTTTACGCCCGGTCAAGGCCCCTCCCGAAATCCCAAGCAGCCGCAAGTAGTTAAGCAGCAATACGCGAGTAATTGCCGGTGCTACAGCACACAAAGGCCCTTTATCCGCCGCGATGGATGGAGGGCTATCGTTTCCCTGCCGATCGCGCGGCGCTGGCAGCCGACGCTGCTCTGGTGATCGTGAATGGAGCTATTTCCCCCTAGAAAACGGGTTCCGGCCGAGCCTCCGGAGGTTCGATGACTTGTTCCATCTTGGTCGGCCTGAACGAGACCTTTGTCGAGAAGGATGCTGCCGCTACGGTCGACCTCCCACCGGCGGCCGAAACCGCAATCTCTCCTGCTGTCGAAGACTCGCTCCTGTTCGCCCGCCGAGTTAGGGTACGCTACCGATCATGATCTTCGCAGGTTGTTCTCCGCTCCTCGCCACTTCATGGCGCCACTCAGCGTGAGTCTTCTCCTGATACCTGAAGCGACAGCCAGCAGCATGGCTACCACCTTTGGATGTGGTGGGCGTGGATAGCGTTCCCGTGGCTTCCTCGAGATCCAATACGAGGGAAAGGGAGTTGTGGTTTCTGCAACGAGTAGTCAGGCAATACAGGCTCCCCGTCTGGGATCGACTCATCGATCGGCTCGGCCATGGATGGCGCCTTCGCGTGTTTGGCTACCTGAGCCACAGCGACATCGATGTGATGCCAAGCCGCCCCTATATCGAGAACCTTTCGCAGCGGCCACTCCCTGGCGGCTACTACTGGCCCGGCATACTCAGGCAAATCCGGCAAGAACGCCCGAGTGCTGTCATCGCAGAAGCAAGCCTTCGCAATCCAACAGCTTGGTTCCTGCCCAGACAGATCCGCAACGCCGGGGGAAAGCAATCGTTTGGACGAAGGGTCCAAGCGATGTGAACAAGGCTGAATCTCATGTTTCTGGACTTCTTCGCAGACGCCTGATCAAGGGATTTGATGCCGTCGTGACATACGGCAGAACCTCAAACTTCGAGCTTGTACGCCAGGGCATACCGCAGAGCCGTGTATTCGTGGCCCAGAATACGATCGACACTGATCGAATCTTCGACGACACGCTGAAACTCGCTGAAGCTGGCAACCGTCTCCGCTGCCGAGTACGGCTTAGAGGGGCGCCGCATCTTGCTCTATCCGGGAACGATGTTTCCTAAGAAGCGCCACCTGGACTTGATCGAAGCGTGGCCGCTCTTGCGCGATGAATTCCCCGATCTGGTCCTGGTCCTGGTCGGTGGAGGCGAGAACCTCGAGGTCGTCCGCTCGCAAGCACAGATGCTCGATCCGGAACGGATCATTCTCACCGGTCGGGTACCTGAAGGAGCCGACTATGAGTGGATAGCTACCTGTGATGCAGCGGTACAGTGCGGTGCGATTGGACTTGCGATCAACCAGTGCCTGGCCCTGGGAAAGCCGCTCGTGGTCGCCGACGAGCCGGGCGTTGATGGCGAGTTGGTTGTCCATGGGCAGACCGGCTGGCGGTACCCACGCGGTAACGTCCAATTGCTGGCCGAGACGATCTCTCATGTCCTTTCCTCGCCGGAAGAGGCCGGCCGAATCGCCGACGCAGGCCGAGAAGCCATCCGGAGTCGTGCAACCATCGACCACATGGTGGACGGCTTTGTTCAGGCGATGCAGCATTGCGAGCTTCTGGAAGAAGGAGAATAGACGTGAATATCAGCGTATTTGGCCTTGGATATGTGGGCGCTGTGAGCGTCGCGTGTCTGGCCGATTTAGGCCATCAGGTGCTGGGCGTAGACGTCAATGTCGAGAAGGTAGCCGCCGTAGCCGAAGGCCGCAGTCCCATCGTTGAACCTCAGCTGAACGAGATGTTGGCTCGGGGCGTGTCGGCAGGTCTCATCGCGGCGACAACCGATGCAAGAAGTGCAATCTCCCGATCCGATCTGGCTCTGGTGTGTGTCAGCACGCCGAGCAACGTGACGGGTGGAGTTGACGGTCGCTACCTCGCGAGGTCTGTGGTCAGATTGGTGGGGCGCTGGCCGACCTTGATACCGAGCACTTCACGGTCGTAGTCCGGTCCACCGTCCTTCCGCAGGTGCACCGAGAAATGATAGAAATCCTGACGAAGTCAAGCGGGAGAGAGATCGGGAACGGGCTCGGGTATGTCTGCCATCCGGAGTTTCTTCGGGAGGGAAGCGGCGTCGAAGATTTCTCGGCTCCGCCAAAGATTGTCTTCGGAGCTTCCGACAGCCGCAGCGAATCGGCTTGTAGGGACCTCTATCCAGGAATTGATGCCGAAACCTTCTTCGTTGACATGGACGTCGCCAGCATGGTCAAGTACGCAGACAATGCATTTCACGCGACGAAAGTCACCTTCGCCAATGAAATCGGGATGATCTGCAAAGCCCTCGGCGTCGACTCGCGCGAAGTGATGGACGTATTCCGAAGCGATCACAAGCTCAACATCAGCGACAAGTACCTTCGCCCCGGCAATCCGTTTGGGGGTAGCTGTCTACCAAAGGATCTCAGGGGCTTGATTGACACGTCGCGCCTTACGGCGACACCGCTCCTCCTGCATGCTGCGACGCTTCAGAGCAACCGAGTCCAGGTAGAAAGGCTGGTCGAGAGGATTACCGACCGCAATGGTCGAAAGCCGGTCGGTCTCGTCGGGTTGTCCTTCAAGGAAGGGACCGACGATGTGCGGGAGAGTCCGATGGTCTACGTGGTGGAACAGCTCATTGGCAAAGGTGTTCCAGTCTCGATCTACGACCCCCATCTTGAGGTCCGTGATCTCGTCGGGCGCAACCGTAGTTTCGCACTTGAGACCATTCCCCACCTTGCGGAGTTGATCAACCCAAGTCTCGAGCGTCTCGTTTCACAGTGTGAAACTCTTGTGGTCCACCACCGCCTGCCCCCCGAAGTCTGGAAGCAATTGCGGATCCCATCGGGCACACGCATCATCGACCTGGTGGGCATTGACGAACTGAGTGAGCATCAGTTTTACGACGGTCTCTATTGGTGAATCAGACGTGGGCCGGACGGCGGTCTCCGGGATAGTGATACGTCCCCGCGGTCTGGCGGATCGGTCAAACGCTGTGCAGGTCCCATGCCTGCCAAGGTCACAAGGAAGGCAAAGAGCAAGAAGTCTGCGTTGAGCCATGCCGCAAAACCCATGCTCACCGAAGTATGCAAGAGCAACGGAACAGTGAGTATTGCGAACTCGGTGTGGACTCGCCGCAAAAGGCGAACGGTCGACCACTTCACCACCCGCCAAACTGCCAGCGCCAAAGGAACAAGACCGATGATTCCCAATCCGACGAGGGTTTCCATATATCCACTATGTAGATTTGAGGTCGTGTTGTCGCCAATGGACACCAGCGCGACGAAAGCGTCCACCAGCGCCGTAGCCGTAGCCTGTGAGCGGGTGGGCAGACCATGATTCGATCGCCGCTTCCCAGAACCCGACGCGACCGGACAGTGTCACGATATTCGCTGCTCGGTTCCGAACAAATGCAGACCAGATCACATCGCCGTAGGTCGCTATGACCAACGCTGATCCCGGTGCAAGGAGCAACAAGAAGAGGCGCCGACGGTGGAGCCAAAGCAGCACCATGACGGCGGCCATCCAGATCACAACGCCCTGACGTCCGCTCGCCAGAATCACGCCGATGGTACCGATCGAGAATAGGGATATCCATCCAATCCGTGAACGCCGATGCTCCGTCTGGAAGAACATCGCCAGCGAAAAGGCCGCAATCAAAGCACCTCTTGCAGAAAGCGCGTTTGACGGCACTGAAGGGTGCACCCATCGTCGACTCGAATATGAACCCCGGCCTGGGAATCACGTATGAGAACGTGTCGGGGATAGCGAAGAAGCCGATCACGGCGACACTAACAAGGGCGGCTTCGAGGAACACGATGAATCTGATGTTGGTCCGAAGTCTGTCTCGGGCGTCGTGTTGGATGGCAATCGCCCACACAATCGCCATGCCGGCGCCCAGCTCAAAGACCTTCCCGATGGTGACGATTGGCGCCACAGAATGAGAGAACGGACAGCGCTGCAACCCCCCAGTAAACCGTCAGTGCCATGAGGCCGCCGTACCTTCTCGCAGTCCCGGATGGATTGCGTCGAAGGATCATCGGCAGGACAACAATCAAGCCGAGGCCTGCCAGAGCACCCCGGACGATCCTTTCCAGTACGGCCGGGTCCCGAAGGACCTCATCTGCGGTGGCGGAAGCCACTGTCGAATGGGTACCGAGCAAGACCAGAATGATTGCGATCTGTTCGCGCGACACACGCGAAATCGACTGGTTCCCAGGTATCCGCGCGTGCCGAAGAGAGCTGAGAACCAGCAGTAGCACGACCCAGACGACGGCGGCCCAGATGAGACCTTCCATAACCCCCCGCAACAGTGTGCAGAATACCTTGGGGTAATCTAATCCACATGTCTCCGTATAGCCGCGTGGGGAGTCAGAGCTAGAGCGAAGGATTGGGTAGGGGCCACATGACCAAGGTGCTGTTCATAGCGAGCATGGGTAGGAGTGGCAGCACCATTCTCGACACGATTCTGGGTCAAGTTGACGGTTACGTCTCGGTCGGTGAGATCAAGTTCATCTGGGAGCGAAGCCTCGTCGAGAACCGGCGATGTGGATGCGGCGAACGATTTCAATCCTGTCCATTCTGGACTCGCGTCTTTGATCGGGCATTTGGTGGCTTCGACAGAGTGAACGTCCCCGAAATGATCTCAGCCATGAACCGGACAAGGACCCGTCACTTCCCCTTCATGCTGCTTCCCGGCAGCGAGCAGATCTACCGACGCCGCCAGGCTTCGTACCTCGAACAGCTCGGCTTGCTGTACCGCGCCATTGCGGAAGAGGCAGACAGCGATGTGATCGTCGATTCGTCAAAATACCCTTCGCATGCTTACCTACTGAGACTCGTCAATGACCTCGACGTTCGGGTCCTGCATGTCACTCGCGATCCTCGCGCCGTCGCAAATTCGTGGATGCAGGAAAAATACGACCCTGACCAGGATGTTCCCGTTCTCATGCCCCAACAACCCGCATGGTTGAACGCGATCTTCTGGAATGTGTGGAATGTCACGATCGAAACCCTCGGCAAACGAAGAGGAGGCGCCTATCACCAGCTGAGATACGAGGATCTCATGGAGCAACCTCAGGAGCGGGTCCGGGAAGTGCTGCAGTTCGCCGGGACACCTGCGAGGAACTCCCCTTCACAGGTCCCGCAACGTTAGTTTGGGAACCAATCACACCGTCTCCGGCAACCCCATTCGCTTCGACACCGGAACCATCGAATTGAGGACTGACGAGCGCTGGCGCACCCAGTTGCCTCGAACTGCCGCCGCTACCGCCGGATTCTTGACGTGGCCGGTCCGCAGGCACCTCGGGTATCGGTTTCCTATCACACCCGAGTAGCCGCTGTCTGGACTTCGCCGGCAAACACTCGATGCCGACTACGCTTCGAGCGCAATTGATCCAGCTGAAGATTGACTACTACTCTGAGTGGTCGGGGCTCACTGGGAGAAGACATGTCGGGACGGGCGCTTCATGACCGGGATCACGGGCCAGGACGGCTCGTATCTGACCGAACTCTTGCTGGAAAAGGGCTACGAGGTCCACGGCCTCGTTCGCCGCTCGAGTACCTTCGGTACGGAACGCATCGACCACCTCTACCTCGACCCGCATGTCGAGTCGGCCCGCCTCTTCCTCCACTACGGCGACCTGACCGACGGCAACATTCTCAGCCGCCTCCTCCAGGACATACGACCCACCGAGATCTACAACCTCGGCGCCCAGTCCCACGTCGGCGTCTCCTTCAAGACCCCGATCTACACGGCCGACGTCGTCGCCCTCGGCACGCTCCGCCTGCTCGAAGCCGTCCGACAGCTCGACTATCCCGTCCGCTTCTACCAGGCGTCTTCATCGGAGATGTACGGTCAGGTGCCGAGATACCCCAGAGCGAAAGCACGCCGTTTCATCCCCGCAGTCCGTACGGAGTCGCCAAGGTGTACTCGTTCTGGCAAACGGTCAACTATCGCGAGGCCTACGGCACTGTACGCCTGCAACGGGATCCTCTTCAACCACGAGTCGCCCCGGCGCGGCGAGACCTTCGTGACCCGCAAGATCACCCGGGCCGCCACCCGGATCAAGCTCGGATTGCAGGAAAGCTGTTTCTCGGCAACCTCGACGCCGAACGCGACTGGGGCTTCGCCGGCGACTACGTCGAGGCGATGTGGCTGATGCTGCAGCAGGACACAACCCGACGATTACGTGATTGCCACCGGCGAGCGCCATTCGGTGCGTGAGTTCCTCGAGCGCACTTTCGGACTGCTGGATCTCGACTATCGAGAACACGTGGAGATCGACAAGCGGTACTTCCGGCCTGCTGAGGTCGACCTGCTGCAAGGCGATGCGTCCAAGGCTCGCAAGATGCTCGGATGGGAACCGCAGGTCACGTTCGACGAGCTGGTCAAGATGATGGTGGCATCTGACCTGCAACTGGCCACCCAGGAGCAGACCCTGGTTGAGGCCGGTCTCAAGGAGATCGAATGGCGCAACGGGCGACCGGAATGATGGATCTCGACCGGCAAACGGGTGCTGGTGACCGGCGGGGCCGGATTTCTCGGATCCATCGTCTGCGAGCTGCTGATCGCAGAGTCGGCGCAGCCGTTGGTCGTCCGCGTGCACGGACTACGACCTGACCGAACAGCTGGCAGTCCGCGATCTCATCGCGACGATGCGACCCGGACATCGTCCTCCATCTCGCCGCCGAGGTCGGCGGCATCGGCGCCAACCGGGCCAATCCGGGACGGTACTTCTACGCCAACGCGGCGATGGGCATCCACGTGATCGAAGAGAGTCGCCGGGCCGGCGTCGAGAAACTGGTCCAGGTCGGCACCGTGTGCGCGTACCCGAAGTTCACTCCGGTCCCTTTCAAGGAAGACGACCTGTGGAATGGCTATCCGGAGGAAACCAACGCTCCCTACGGCATCGCCAAGAAATCCCTGCTCGTCATGCTCCAGGCCTACCGCGCAGCAGTACGGATTCAACGGCATCTTCCTGCTGCCGGTCAACCTGTACGGACCCGGGACAACTTCGATCTCGAGACCAGCCACGTCATCCCGGCCCTGATCCGGAAGTTCGTCACAGCGCAGGCGACCGGCGCCGACACGTCGAGGTTTGGGGCACCGGGTCGGCCAGCCGGGAGTTCCTGTACGTCGAGGACGCCGCCCGGGCGATCGTCCTGGCCACGAAAGCGTACGACGGGCCGGAACCGGTCAACATCGGCACGCACCGCGAGATCACGATCCGGGATCTGGTGACGCTCATCGGCGAGCTGACCGGATTCGAAGGCGAGATCCGGTGGGACACCACCAAAGCCCGACGGTCAACCGCGCCGCATGCTCGACACGACGCGGGCGCAGGAGTACTTTGGATTCGAGGCTGAGGTTGATCTCGAAGAGGGCCTGACCAGAACCATCGCCTGGTGGAGGAACCAGGAGGGCCGGTGACAGCTCCGCTGCGATTGGCCGATCGGGTTCCGGTAGTTGGAACGCCCATCTCCGTTGTCTCCTCCGCAGCAACTCCTGCAGCTCCTCGAAAACCGACCAATCGACCGGGCGACCGTCGTTGCCTTCTGCAATGTGCACTCGGTGATGACGGCCCGCCAAGACCAGGAAGTGGCCAGGGCACTCGACCAAGCCGACGTGGCCGCTCCGGACGGCATGCCGGTCGCGTGGGGACTCAAGGCGGCTGGATTCCCGAATCAGCCGCGGGTGGCCGGACCCACCTTCACGCGAATCGGCCCTCCGCCATGGGGTCGAAGTTGGGTGGAAACACTTCTTCTACGGGAGCACTCCGGACACTCTTGCCCGACTCGTCGAAGCCGCTCGAGGAGCTTGCTCCGGGCATTCAGATCGCCGGGAGGTTCTCGCCACCCTTTCGCCCACCAACCGATGACGACATCCAGGCCGATGCCGACATGATCATCGGATCGGGAGCCGACCTGGTCTGGGTTGGGCTCGGAATGCCCAAGCAGGAGCTGTGGATGGCCCGGGTGCCGAGCACCTGCCCGGAGTCGCCCTCCTCGGCGTTGGAGCCGCGTTCGATTTCCTGGCGGGAACCTCAGCCAGCGCACCGATGTGGATGCAGACGATCGGGCTGGAATGGCTCCACCGGTTCGGTCAGCAACCCGGGACGACTGTGGCGACGTTACCTCATCAACAATCCGGCCTTACCTGTGGCTGCTTGGCGCGCAGATCCTCGAGATCGGCGCTCCGAAGATTGATCGCAACGGCGGAATCATCATGCGCTGCACGAATAGCTGCTCCGGTGTTCAGTGATGGAGCGCCGTGCAGGCCGATCTCGAGCGTGTAGCGTTCGTCGAAGACCCGACGGGCAGCCGTCTCCGCTTCGTCGACCCAGTGCATCGTCTTCGAGTCGCTCGAGCGCCACTGACCACGAAGCTCCGATCGCCAGGACGTACCAGACATCGCGGCCGTTGGATGCCTGCAACCGTTTCGGGAATCCCACCGATATCGGAAGCAATGACGGGGAGACCCGGAGGCCAGCGCTTCGAGGAGAACCATCGGTTGTCCTTCGTACCAGATCGAGGGAAAGACCAGCGCTCGAGCACCGAGCATCAGTTCGGCTGCACCTCGTGGCCGGCCAAGCGACCCGAGGAACCGGACCCCGGCAGGCCGCGCTTCGAACTCCACCCCTCGCAGCGGACCGTCACCCACAACAACCAGTTCCAGGTCCCCGGTACTGCTGCCGACCAGGCCTCGAGCAGACTCTCTTATTCCCTTCTCGTCGCTCAACCGACCAACAAAAAGGACTGTCCGACTTGGACGGCAGCCGGCTTGGCGGCTGCCCGGATCATCAACGAAATTCGGTTTTAGCCTCAGTTTGCTCAGTCGGGACACCGGCCGGCAACGAAACGGCTCGCGAGCGAAATCTGTGAGAACGAGCAAGGAGCGATCGACGTCCAGCTTCCAGGCGCGCGGTCCAGCGGCTGATGAGTCCCAGGCCGACACGGTCGAAGCCAGGTAAGAGTCGCGATAGCAACGATGCCGGACACCACGCCAGGGGTGCGTGCCGACACAGTCCTCGCAGGGTCCGCCGTCGCGGAACAGTTGGGCGTTCGACGCACATCAGCCGGTAGTTGTGCAGAGTCATGACGATCGGAATCGACCGATCGGTCGAGCTGACGACAGAATGGAAGGTGCAAGTGCCCACCATGTGTTGTGGATGTGAGCAATATCCGGTTTGCTCTCGAGCAACGACTGCCTCGAGGCGATGAGCAGCGGCCGGGTTCCACGGCGCGACCAGCAATGAGGCAGCAGCCCTGATCGGTTTCGGCGGAGTTGTGCCACGCGATACTCGACAACGGTGTGCCCCGCGATCGCAGCGACGGCAGCTTCCTTCGCCACGACCGTGTCCTCGCCACCACCCTCCCGATAGTGGTTGTGGATCTGGAGTATCTTCAACGGTCGCTCGTCACCAGCCGTGCGCTCATGCAGAGGCCAGGTCGGTGAACACGCTGATCAGCGGCGCTTGCGCCCGCCCGCTCCCCCGTCCGCATCATCGGGAGGAACGGCACCCATATCGCCGAGGATGTCCGTCATCGAGCCCTCGGAAACGGTCATCTCCCTGCGGAGGGGCGACCGGTTGTAGAGATAGCCAAGATACGAAGTATGCGATCAAGGCTGAGTCGACTGCGCGTTTCCTCAATCAAGCGCGGTCGACTGGCGATGTCCCACGATCACCAACGCTCCGTCCACATAGGCAGCCAGGGTGCTGGCGTAGGCAACCTGCAGCAAGGGCGGCGCATCGACCAGAACCAGATCGAACTCGTCGCGCACCGTGTCGAAGAGTTGCTTGACTTTGGGGGAACGCAGCAGATCGGCAGCCACAACGGGTTGGCGGCCGCGGCTCAGTAGCGACAGCACTCCGTCCGGACCCAACATCGATTGAGCGAATGGCCTGCGTAAAGGGAAGACCCGACACTGATGACGTCGGTCAGCCCGTCGGTGAGCGCACTGGCGCTCCCCGTCAGCAGAGCGGTCAGGTCCTGGTTCCCGAAGTCGGCATCGATGAGCAGCACCCGGTTGCCTTCGCGGGCCGCCGCCAGGGCCAGGTTGGCAAGACGGTGCTCTTGCCGGTACCGAGGGTCGCCGAGATGACGACCAGCGACTTGGCTTGCTGTCTGGCCAGCTTGAGTTCGAGCGAGGCCGTCGCAAAGCGAAAGGCCTCGGCCGCAGCCGAGCGGGGACTCTCGCGAACGGGTAGCCGGGTCTTCAAACCCTCCTCGGCAAAGTCCGGGATGTCGGCCAGCAAAGGGGCCCCGAGATAGGCTTCCGGCTCGGTCCGATCGTGGAAGACCCTGCGCCGAGAGGAGAGAAGGTACGCGAGGCCCACACCTGCCATTAGGCCCAACGAGCAGTGCAACAGCAAGGACCCGACCCGGGCCGGCGTCCCGTGGTCGGCTCCGTAGTCTGGGCCGGTGAGAGGTACGCCACAATCTCGGGGGCAAGATCCAGATCGATCGACAACTGATCTCGACGTTCAAGAAGAGTCGATCGCCGGGCGATCACCTGGTTCTGCTTCGGCGATCAAGAGCGTTGAGATCGTCATCATCCTGTCCGACCTGAAGCACGTCCTGGTAGGTAGCAATCAAAGTTCGCAAGTCGGCGAGGCGGCCTCGGATATCGATCAAAGCGGCGGCATCGGCCGTCGTGCTTCAACCTGCAGTATGGCGATTTCTGCCAAGGCTTCCTCATATTGCCTCCGCAGTTCGGCCCGGACGGTGTCGGCGGCCAACATCGCGTTGATCTCCAACTCAAGCGAATCGAAGGCGACTGTCGAGTGCATCGACCTGGGCATCGATCCGCTCGATGGCCGCAACCGTTGCAGCCGTGGTCTCAATCGAGGCCAGTTCCTGGTACGCCGAAGCCAGCGCGTTGGCCCCGGTAATCGCCGCGACCGAATCGAATGACGTGAAAACCACCCCGATCAAGTCGCTGTCGTTCGTTCCGCCGATGAATGCGTTATCGATCAGCTCTTCGGGAGTCAGATCCACCGGGGGGTCGCTCTTGGCTGCGAGCTGCGAGGCCAATTGGGCGACGGCGCACGACCTCAGAATCTCGATCTGATTGGCCACGAAATCGTTGCGGCGTGCTACCTGCAGCCCCGACGTCGAGACCTGCCCCCGTCGATTGCACAACCATCGTGGTCTGAGCCGTATAGAACGTTTGCGGAGGCGACTACCTCCAGGAAGACGATGCCGAGCGGCGACAGCCAGTGCCGTAATACCCAGAACCAGCCACTTGTAACGCCAGGCGGCGCTGAAGAGCGACGGCTCAGTGACTGACATTGTCGTTCATGGAGGCCCCCTTGACCGACAGCCACGGAGAGTAACCGGATACGCCCAGTTGAATGCACATTAGCGTCTCACCTGCAGTTGGACCCGATAGCTGGAGCACCCGGATGCTCCAGTCGCCCGTCGAAGTCACCACCAAACGAAAGGCCCCACCCTCCGGGAAGACTCTGCTCCCCGTCCCGAGCCCCGCCTGCACGATGGTCTCCAGGACGTTACCCCCTGCTTCGCGGACGTACGATCCGCATCGAATCGGAGCCGAGCCCGTCGAGTTGCCACTTGAGGATCCAATTGCCGGCAACCACGAACACACCCGTCGAAGTCGAACCACTCTCGTCGAAACTGCGAACCAGGACCTCCGCAGGTTGCCGGAGTGGTCGTACTTCCGGCAGTGTCTTCACCACCGGTAACCAGCAGAGCTATGCCGATCGGCACGACGGCAATCAGCAGAAGAAGCCCCAGTGAGCGCAGCCCGCGTATCCACCGGAGCGCGCGCACGCGGCGTACTCTCCTCGCCCCGAAACCTGGGTCACTCAACGTGGTCACTCCTTGCCGCACGTGAGGCTTCAATCTATGAGCCGATCGCGAAATCCACAAGAGAGCCCGCCGCCCGACCCCGGCCGGTCATCGATTCGTCCATAGTCGCACGTTCTCTCCATTCCCGCTTGCCGTGAGCCCATCTCGCAGGACCCGGGTCGAGCACAAACCAAGCCCGGACAGCCCGGACAGCTTCAGAGCGCTCTACGCCGATCGCTCCAGCACGACACCGGCCAGGTGCTCACCGATGGCCAATGAGGCGGTGGCGGCCGGTGACGGGGCGTTGAGCACGTGCAAGCGCCCGTGGCGACTCCTCGATGGCGAAATCGTCGAGGAGGTTGCCTGCCCGGTCCATGGCCTGGGCCCGTACGCCCGCACCGGCGCGGACGACGTCGTCCACCCGGATGGCAGGGACCAGACGCTGCAGGGCAGCCACGAACGCCCGCGGACTGGCCGAGCGGACCATCTCGCCGATGCCGGTCTTCCAGTACTTGCGGGCCACCACCCACAGGCCGGGATTCCGCACGGTTTCCCACAGATCACCTGTGTCGAGGCTCCCCACCGGTATCCCTCCCGGGACAGGGCCAGCACCGCATTCGGTCCGGCCTCGACGTCGCCGGTGACCGTCTTGGTGAAGTGCACCCCCAGGAAGGGGAACCGGGGATCCGGCACCGGGTAGATCATGCCGTTGACGAGGTACGCCCGTTCGTCCTTGATCTCGTAGTACTCGCCCCGGAACGGGACGATCTGCACGTGCGGGTCCGCTCCCGCCATGCGGGCCACCCGGTCGCACTGCAGGCCTGCGCAGTTCACCAGGTAGCCGGCCGACAGGTCCCCGGTCGTGGTCGTGATCCCGATCTGCGAAGCCTCGTTGCGATCGAAACGACCTCGGAATTGAGCCGGACCACCCGCCGTGTTCTTCGAGCCGGCGGGCCATCGCTTCGGCTATCTGCTGGAAGTCGACCGAGGCGGTACCGGGTACGTGCAGGCCGGCCACCCCGACGGCATGCGGCTCGATCTCCCTGATCGCGGCCGGATCCAGTTCGCGGAGACCCTCGACGCCGTTCTCGGTGCCGCGCCGGTGGATCTCCTCGAGGGCCGGTATCTCCGATTGGTCCACCGCCACCAGAACTTTGCCGTACGCCTCAAAGGGCAGCCCCTCCGTCTCACAGAAGCGTGCGGAGCTTGTGCGACGCCGTCGACACAGAGCTTCGCCTTCAGCGAACCCGGCTTGTAGTAGACGCCGGTGTGCACCACCCCGCTGTTGTGTCCCGTTTGGTGTTGGCCGACCCGGCCTTCCTTCTCGAGCACAACCAACCGGAGTCCCGGTTTGGCCTCGAGCGAGTCCGAGGGCCGTCGCCAGCCCGACAATGCCTCCACCAACTATTGCTACGTCGTAGTGGTCACTCATGGTGACCATGGTAGACCGGCGCGAGAAGGGGCAAGCCCGCCGGCTTGCCCCTTTCGCTCGATCAGGTTGTCCCTCAGATCAGGTCTTGCTCCCGGATCCCGAAGGAGGGATGGCGGAGCCGGCACAACGCCAGCTTCTCGAGCTGACGGATGCGCTCCCGGGTCAGACTGAACTCGTCGCCGATCTCTTCGAGGGTCCGGGGGACGCCGTCGTAGAACCCGTAGCGCAGCGCCAGGATGCGGCCCTCCCGATCGGGGAGGCGCTCGATGGACACCCGCAGGCTCTGGGCCACGTCGAGCTCTTCGGTGATCTGCACCGGGTCGGTGGCGTCCTCGTCCTCGATGAAGTCACCCAGCTGAGCTCCGTCCTCACCGACCGGCTGCTCGAGCGATACGGTGTCGGCCACGCCGAGCGCCAGCTCGACCTTGTCGACGGTCACGCCGGCTTCTTCGGCGATCTCCTCGGGCTTGGGGTCGCGGCCCAGTTCCGCTTTGAGGCTGGCCTGGGCGGCGCGAACTGCTGCAAGCGTGTCGTGCAGATGGACCGGAATCCGCACGGTGCGCGACTTGTCGGCAATCGCCCGGGTGATGGCCTGTCGAATCCACCACGTGGCGTAGGTGGAGAATTTGAAGCCTTTCCGCCAGTCGAACTTCTCGACGGCGCGGATGAGGCCGAGGTTGCCTTCCTGGATGAGATCGAGGAAGTCGATGCCGGACGTGTTGGCATAGCGGCGGGCGTTGGCGACCACGAGACGGAGGTTGGCGGTCAGGAAGGCATCCTTGGCTTCCTTCCCGTGACGGGCTTTGCGCCGCAGTTCGATCTCCTGCTTCTTGTCCTTGTAGTCCCCTGCTTCCAAACGGCCGGCCGCATCCTCGCCGCTCTCGATCTTCTGGGCGAGTTCGACTTCCTGCTCGGCCGTGAGCAGGTCGTACTCGCCGATCGCGGTCAGGTACTGGCTGACGAGGTCGGTCGTGAGACGGCCTCGCTCGTCGGTCAGCTTGTTGCGCTGCTTGTCGCGCTCTTTTTCACGGCGGGCTCTGACGTCCGACTTCGGGTTGGCGCCATTTCCGTTGCCGTTGGAGCGGACGCGACGCGTCTTCTCGGCTGCTGGCATGTTGGGGTGTCCTCCGGTCAAGGGGTCGATCTCGCTGGGAACGTTCTCATGCGAGACATCGAATGCAATATGACATACATATCCGGGTTTGTGAACCCCTTTTCTTTCGGAAAGTTCTTCCAGGGATTCACCGCGGGTTCACACCGTTCGCACGGGATTGCTCCAACGGCCGCTGATCGAGGGTCGTATTGGTGGAGCGTTGCACGCTGATCACCATCGGTATTTCCTTCGAGAGCTTTACCCCCGAATGCCACTACGTTGCTTCCATGCCCAATCGCCTAGCCGGGGAAACCTCCCCTTACCTCCTCCAGCACCAGGACAACCCGGTCGACTGGTACCCGTGGGGGGAGGAAGCCAACCAGCGAGCGCGCGGATGAAGACAAGCCCATTTTGCTGTCCGTCGGGTACTCGGCGTGCCACTGGTGCCATGTCATGGCTCACGAGTCGTTCGAAGACGAAGCGACCGCTTCACTCATGAACCGCCTCTTCGTCAATGTCAAGGTAGATCGCGAAGAACGACCCGACGTCGATGCCATCTACATGGAGGCCGTCCAGCGGTTGACGGGCCGGGGGGGATGGCCCATGACCGTGTTCTTGACACCCGCCGGTGAGCCGTTCTACGCCGGCACCTATTTCCCCAAGGACGACCGGCCCGGGATGCCCTCGTTCGAGCGGATCTTGCTGGCCGTTGCGGACGCCTGGAACAACCGTCGCGCCGACGTACACGACCAGGCCCACCGGCTGGTTGAAACGATCGACCGGACGCTGCCCCCCACGGACGATCTCCCGACCCGCGCAGCCCTGGAGCAGGCAGTGGGAGTTCTCCAAGGTCTCTTCGACGACACGCATGGCGGCTTCGGCGGTGCCCCGAAGTTCCCTCAGGAACCCGTCGTGGAGTTCTTGCTGAGGGTGGCCGGTGAACCTTGGGCGGCCGGAGCGCTCGATATGGCCCGGGCCACGCTCGATGCCATGGCCCGCGGCGGGATCTTCGACCACGTCGGCGGGGGCTTCGCCCGGTATGCAGTGGACCGGCACTGGCTGATCCCCCACTTCGAGAAGATGCTCTACACCAATGCCCAGCTCGCCCGTCTCTATCTTCGCGCCTGGCAGGTAACCGGCGAAGAACGGTATCGAACGGTTGCGGAAGCCACCCTCGAGTACCTGACCAGGGACCTGCTGCTGCCGGACGGCGGATTCGCTTCCGCCGAAGACGCCGACTCGGAGGGGATTGAAGGGAAGTTCTATGTGTGGTCCGCAGCCGAGTTCCGGTCCATCGTCGGAACGGAAGCCGCGGAGTTGGCAGGCACCTACTTCGGGGTAACGACCGCCGGCAACTTCGAAGGGGCAAACCACCTCTACGAGGCCCGCTCGGTCGAGGAAGTTGCCGCCGAGCACGGGGTCACGCTTCAACAGGTCGACGACGCCGTGGCGGTTGCCCGGGAGCGGCTCCTGAAGGCCCGGACGGCGCGCGTCCGCCCCGGCCTCGACGACAAGGTGGTCACCTCGTGGAACGGCCTGGCGATCAGGGCATTCGCCGAAGCGGGGGCCATCCTGGACGAACCCGGCTACCTCGACATTGCCAAGAGAGCTGCACAGTTCGTCCTCCAGAACAGTCGTGACGGGTCGGGCAGGCTGCTTCGCAGCTGGGGAAAGGGAAAGCCCGGCCGGCCCGGGTTCAGCGAGGACTATGCCACCCTCGCCGTCGGCCTGTTCACGCTCTATCAGGCCACCGGCGAAACCTCCTGGTACCGCGAAGCGCTGGCCCTCGTCGAGCAGATGGCCGGGCTGTTCGCTGCCCCGGATGGTGGGTTCTTCACCACCGGGATCGACGCCGAGGCCCTCATCACGCGGCCGAAGGACCAATACGACAGCCCGCACCCATCCGCCAACTCCATGGCGGCCGAGGCCACCCTCATCGCCTCGCTGTACACGGGCGACGCCGGGTTGCGAGCGCTCGCCGAGGGGACGATCCGAGCGGGGGGAAGGCTGATCGAAGGAGCACCGACCGGGGTCGGGCATCTGCTGGCTGTGCTCGCCTCGCTGCTCCGACCACCCCGGGAGGTCGCAATAGTCGGGCCGGATGCCCGGCGGCTTGCCCGGGTGGTATGGGAGGAATTCCGGCCCGATGTGGCCCTGGCCGTTGACCAGGACGGCGCGGCAGGGATAGTCCCCCTGCTGGCCGGACGGAGCAGCGCGACGGGCACACAAGCATTCGTGTGCCGGAACTTCGTGTGTGAGCTGCCGGTATCGGATGCGGAGTCGCTGCGGCGCAGCCTCGCCGAGTAGCGGGCGCCGCGCAAAAACGGGTCTTTGGACCCTGGCAGCTGAATCGACAGACACCCAGGCTGGAGACAGCCTCACCGAAGGGCATGATCGGTGGATCGCGACGTGTTGCTCATGATCGTGGCGATCGTCGCCGCGCTGGCCGCGGCGGTCGCCCTGGCCATTGCCGTCCATGTTCTGATCGGCCGCGTCACCGCCCGGCGCCGCACCTCGTCGGTCCGGCGCAACCTGTGTTTTTGGTGCGGAGCCGAATACCGCCGGGAGCTGGACGCCCACGAAGCAGAACCCGACGAGTGGCTCCATTGCCGGGCTTGCGGGCAGAGAGTCCACGACCGGTGCCAGCACCAGATCCGGGCACTCCAGGCCGACTGGGTATGCCCGCACCCCGAAGCCGTCCTGACCTGCCCGGCCTGTGGGCGCCGCTCCATCAACGATGAGGCTGCGGCGCTCATGGCGAAGCTCACCAAAGAGCTCAACAAGTACGCCAAGAAGGCCGACGCTCGCCCGCCCGGGGCCGAGCGCTAGGGGTAGATCGGTACGGACGGCGTCCGCTCGCTGAGCGTCTGTGCCCCCAGCAGGATCAACGCAATCCACACGAGGTCGGCGAGCAGCAGGTGCACGAGTTGCATCCAGACCGGCGTGAGCAGCGCAATGTTGAGGGCGCCGGCCACGAGCTGAAGCCCGACCAGGATCAAGATGGCCCACGCGGAGGTCTGCAACCCGACTTCGCTCCGACCGAAGCGACGCGCCAACCAGAACAAGTAGACGCCCACGGCGATGGCCACGATCGGATGCGCAACCCGCAAGTTAGTGAGGAAGTGCTCGGCTCCGCTGAAGTCCTGGCGGAGTCCCTCCAGCACCGACTCGGCCGGAAACAACGTGTCGGCCAGCGCAGTGATCGCACCGGTGGCGGCCACCACAACGATGCCGGCGGCACCGATCAGCCACCCCCTCGAGAACACGACATCGCGCTCCAAACGAATGGGACCGCCGCCGGACAACCACCAGGCGGTCAACGTCAGGGCACCCAGCAACAGCAGCGTGTTGACGAGGTGGAGAGGCACGGCCGCGGTGCGAGCCACCGAAGCGTCATCCGCCACCCACTCGTAGAGCACGATCATGGCGCCGATCAGCGCTTCACCGATGATGAACACACCAGAAAACCCGGCGCCTCGCCGTGCCGGATGGCCCGCCGGAAAGCTGCGCCACACCCGCCAGACGAGCACCGCGACCATGATCAGGGCCAGGCCGCTCGTGACGCGATGCGTGAACTCGATCGCCCTGGCACCCTCGAGGCCGGTAGGGACGAGCTGACCGTTGCAGCTCGGCCAGTTGGCACCGCAGCCGGCGCCGGAGCCCGTAGCCCGCACGAATGCGCCGAACAGGATGACACCGATATTGACGGCCAGGGTTGCCCAGGCGTACTTGGCAAGCGGTCGCATGGGGAGAGCGTACTCAGTACTCAGTACTTCGTACTCAGGAGGAGGCTCAATTGGTGGAACGATCCCCTCCCCCACGAGCTGCGCTCGCCAGAGAAGAGACGAGAGGACACCTGGTACCTGTTTGCTCGCGGCCGGTAACTAGATTGCTGATTCGTGGATATCTACGAAAGTGCCGTTGAGGCGATCGGACACACTCCGCTCATCCGTCTCGCTCGTCTCCATCCCCCCGGCAACCTCGTGGCCAAGGCGGAACACATCAGCGTCGGCGGGTCCATCAAAGAACGCATTGCGGTCACGATGATCGACCGGGCCGAGCAACTCGGCCTGCTCCAACCGGGCGGCACCATCGTGGAACCGACCAGCGGTAACACGGGCGTGGGTTTGGCGATCGTCGGTGCCGTGCGCGGCTATCACGTCATCTGCACCGTCCCCGACAAGGTCTCCAAGGAGAAACAGGACCTCCTCAAGGCCTACGGGGTGCAGGTCATCGTGACACCAACCGACCTCCTCCCCGACCATCCCGATTCGTACTACGGGGTCGCTCGTCGCCTGGCCTCCGAAATCCCGGGCGCCTACCACCCCGACCAGTACTCGAACCCGGCCAACCCGGACACGCACTATCAGACGACCGGGCCCGAGATCTGGGAGCAGACCGACGGGCAGGTGCAGGCAGTGGTGATCGGCGTCGGAACCGGCGGCACGATCAGCGGCGTGGGGAGATACCTCAAAGAGCAGAATCCCGACGTCCTCGTCGTCGGCGCCGACCCGGAAGGCTCCATCTTCACGGCACCTTCACCCGAAGACGTTCATCAGTACAAGGTGGAGGGAGTCGGCGAGGACTTCTGGCCGGACACGTACGACGGATCGGTCGTCGACGAGTTCATCACGGTGACCGATGACGAGTCGTTCGCGATGACCAGGCGCCTGGCCCGGCGGGAAGGGCTCCTGGTCGGCGGTTCGTGCGGCCTCGCGGCCCATGCCGCCCTCAGGGTCGCCGAACGCCATCCGGACAAGTTGGTCGTTGTGATTCTGCCCGATTCCGGGCGCGGCTACCTGTCGAAGGTCTTCAACGACGAGTGGCTGCGCGAACACAATTTCACGGAGGATTGAATGCGGTTTGAAACCGACGCCATCCATGCCGGACAAGAACCAGAGCCGACCACGGGAGCCGTGACCGTTCCGATCTACGCCACCAGCACGTTTGCCCAGGACGCTCCGGGCCGGCACCGCGGCTACGAGTACTCACGCACCGACAACCCCACCCGCCACGCTCTGGAGGTCGCGCTGGCGGCCCTCGAGGGTGTCGACCCAGGGGCCGACGGCGGGGCGGTGGCTACCGCCTCCGGCATGGCCGCCACGGCCCTCGTCGGCTACCTGCTGCGGCCCGGCGACCACGTACTCCTTCCCAACGACGCCTACGGCGGCACCTTTCGCTTCTTCGCCCGGGTGCTGGCCGAACACGGAGTGGCCTGGTCGGCCGTGGACATGACGGACCGCCGCCTCCTGGAAACCGCCGTCAGGCCGGAAACCAGGTTGGTCTGGGTCGAAACCCCGACAAACCCGCTCCTGCGGCTGGTCGACATCGAGCATGCCGCGTCCGTCGCGCACGCACAGGGGGCCCGCCTGGTCGTGGACAACACCTTTGCGACGCCGTTCCTGCAGCAACCCATTGCGGCCGGCGCCGACATCGTCCTGCATTCCACCACGAAGTACCTGGGCGGCCACTCGGACACGGTCGGCGGCGTGCTGGTCACCGCCCAGGCGGACTTGAACGAACAGTTCCGGTTCCTCCTGAATGCCGCCGGACCGGTGCCCGGGCCGTTCGACGCCTGGTTGGTGCTCCGCGGGATCAAGACCCTCGCCGTCCGCATGGAACGGCACTGCGCCAACGCGGCCCGCGTCGCCGCATTTCTCAGCGCCCATCCTGCCGTCGCCGAGGTCATCTACCCGGGGCTGGCCGGCCATCCTCAGCACGAGCTGGCGGCCCGCCAGATGGACGGCTTCGGTGGCATGGTTTCGTTTCGCCCGGTGGGCGGGGCGGCTGCCGCCGGACGGGTGGCATCGTCCACCAAGATCTTCTTCCTGGCCGAGAGCCTCGGCGGGGTCGAATCGCTGATCGAGGTACCGGCGGTCATGACCCACGCCTCTGTGCAGGGCACCGCTCTCGAAGTGCCCGACGACCTGGTCAGGCTCTCCGTCGGTCTCGAGCACATCGACGACCTCCTCGAAGACCTGGACCGGGCACTGACAACGGAGTAGCCGCCGCCGCCCGCGAGGGACCATCCCCCCACGGAGCTCCGGGCTATCCGTCGTTGGTGCGGAGCGAGAGACAGGTCAGGCCGCCGTCGGCCTTCTCGAACTCCGACACGTTCACCGTCACCACGGTGTAACCGGCCAGCGTCACAGCCTCCTGCAAGATGTGCTTCGAAGCAGGGATCAGAATCCGTCCGTCCGGGAGGGCGAGCACGTTGACCTCGCGTTCGCCGGCCACCCAATGCATTTCGAGCCCGCTGAAGACCTCGGGGTCGAAGTGCCCGGGGGCGGCGATCAAGACGGCGTCGGTGAGCGGGGTCACGATGGACTTGAGGTGGAGAGCGTTCCGGACGGGAACCGGGATCGTCTCGATCCCCTGCCCGGCGGCGATGACGGCAAGCTGTCGTATGCCTTCGTCGTTGGTTCGCGACGAGCGCCCCACGAAGATCCGGCCGCCCACACGGAGGACGTCTCCGCCTTCGAGGGTTCCCGGTCCTTCGATGGACCGAATCTCGAAGCGGTCCTCGAGAGCCTCTCCGACGCCGGCCGTCTCCCCGCGACGGGATGGTGCTCCGGGCCGCGTCAGGATCAGCGTTCCGGCCAGCAGGACGCCCGTATCCTCGATGAACGGCCCGTCGGCGAAGGCTGCCGGCGTCCCGAGATGCTCAACCTCGAACCCCCCATCGCTGAGACATCGGGCGTACCGGTCGTGCTGACGGCGAGCGGTTTCGACGTCGATGGCCGGAACCGGAGCCGTACCGGCCAGAGCCCCGGCGAACGAATCGGGGACCGAGCGCACGAAGGCAGTTGGCTGCGGCATCCCGGCGAGCCTACCCACCGCCGGAGCCTCGATTCAAGACCAACCGGCGGTCCTGCAATACTGCCGGGGCCCCGCCGGGAAGAAGTCCCTTGTTCAGCCCACTCGAATTGATCATCGCCCTCGTGATCACCGCCGCCGCTGCCTCACTACAGGGCACCGTTGGGGTGGGGTTCGCCATGGTTTCCGTGCCCATCCTGACGCTCGTGAACAGCGATTTCACCCCCATCCCGCAGGTCCTACTGGCCTTTCCGATGACGATCTACATGGTGATTCGGGAGCGGCAGCACATCGATCTGCGGGGAGCGGGCTGGGTGCTGAGCGGCCGGCTCCCGGGGGCGATCGCCGGTGTCATCCTGCTCGGGATGCTGGCCCAGCGGACGCTGGACGGAATGATCGCCGGCTTCGTCATAGCCGCCGCGGTGGCGATGGCAGCCGGATGGTCCGTACAGCAGACCCGCAGGAATCAGTTCATCGCCGGAGTCGCCTCGGGCATCTCCGGCACCACATCGGCGATCGGCGGCCCTCCGCTTGCCTTCCTCTATCAGCACAGCGCCGGAGAACGGCTCCGATCGAGTCTGGCGGCCATTTTCTCGGTCGGCATCACGATCAACGTCACGTCGCTCGCCGTCGCCGGCCGGATCCATCGGGACGACATCGTTACCGCAGTGATCCTGCTGCCGGCGCTGGCCATCGGCCTCTTCTCGAGCCGGTGGATCACCGGTCGCATCGCCGACGCAACGATCCGCCGCGGGATCTTGATCGTTTCGGCCCTCGCCGGGATCGCACTGGCGATTCGAACTATCGCCGGCGGATGACCGCCTCGTTCGTGTATTCGTCGTCCGCGCGGATCAACATCGGTATCGAACGGGCGAGCACCTGCCGGCGAAGCTCGAGGACTTGATCCCCGTCGACGCCGAGCTCAACACCGAGGAGGTATTCCTCCAGCATGACGGGGTCCCACAGGTCTCGATCGTCCACGGCGGTCCTCTCTTCGGACTGCCTCCCGGGATCCGCCACTACTAGTGGTGTTATATCACTCCAGGTGAAGCCCGGTCAAGGTGTTTGTCGAGGCATTCTCAAGCGCCGGCCTTGATGAGTTCCCACAGCTCCCCGACCGAATCCCCGAGCTTCCCGAGCGCCCAGAAGAGCACGACCAGGAGAAACATGGCGAACGCCACCGTCAGGGCCGTGCGGATCCAGTAGGTGATCATCTGATCGGGATCGTCCAGGTACGAAGGCGCGCCGGGTTGGGGCGGTTCGGTCGTGGGCATCGTCGAGGTTCGGGCCGTGACGACGGTTGCCGCCGACGCAGGGCGCCCCGCAGCCGCAGGCGGCGAAAAGGGTTCCGGCTCTTTCTGCGGAGTGTCTTCCTGCGGAACAGGTGTGACCACGGCCTCGTCGGGTTCACCGCCCTCAGGTTCGTCGGGCGAGAGCGGTTCGTCGGGTTCGTCGCCTGCAGGTTCGTCGGCCGGAACCGGATCCTCGAAGTCTCCCCGGGCAAGTCACCCCGGGTCGCCCCGGCCGGCACTGGTTCCTCGGAAGTCTCCTCGGGCGCGTCGACGCTGGTCGCAACTGTCGGGGTTGGCGCCGTATCGTCGATGCCCGTTTGGTGTTCGTCCTGCGCCTCGACCGGGCCCTGCTCGGTCGTCACCATCTCGAGGTCGTCGTCGAGGAGCAGGGCCGCCGCCGGGGCGATGGGCGGCCCCTCGGCCGGTTCCTCTTCCGCCTCCCGGTGCTCGGCCGGTTCCTCTTCGGTGCCGTCCAGACCATGATCGTCAACGCCCGGCTGATCGTCGACCGGCGGGGCCGGAGCCGTTCGGAGCGCAGTACCGAAGCTGCAACGTCTTCCCAGCTGATCTCACCTGCGTCCGACGGGTCATCCGCGAATGGCTCCAGACCCGGGCCGCCGATCTCATCGCTGTCTTCGTCCCAGGATTCGGCGGGCAGGCCGACACTCTCGCGCAACACGCCCTCGTCGATGCCGAGGATGGCCGCCAGAGAGCGGACGATGCTCTCATCCGTCGGCGTCGAGGATCCCCGCTCCCAGCTCCGGACGGCCGACGCAGACCGGCCGACCAGATCGGCCAGGCCGGTCTGACTCATCCCGAGCGCCGCGCGGCGTTCTTTGACGAGTCCGCCGAATGACGTGTCTGTGGCCATAATGAATCCCCGGGATACGCATCGAATGGTGGTGCGATGCTCAGGTTACTGCGATTCGGGCACCTGCCGGGCCAACTTATCGAACGGACTAGCGGGGGCGGGGGAAGCCAGAAGGAGGATGATCCGGTGGCTGAAGGGAGAGACGATCGAACGACCGGCTATCGGATGGCCTTCCAGTTCAACCGGTCCCTCTTCAACGTTCTCGTGCGGTATCTGGATCCACAGCCCGGGGACAGGATCCTCGACGTCGGCTGCTCCCGGGGTTTCTATGTGACGAGCCGTGCAGGCATACGCGGCGGACGTGACCGGTATCGACAGCAGCGAAGTCTCAGTGTCGCAAGCGGTCAGCCCGCACGTGGAACTGGGAGACGCCACCAATCTCCGCTTTCCCGACGGGACCTTTGACAAGGTCTTCTCGCTGCACACCATCGAACACGTGCCCGACCCGGGTGCGTTCCTGGCGGAGATCGGTCGGGTGCTCAAACCGGGCGGCCTGGCCGTCATCGTGTACCCGTGGGAGCTCTTCCGGGGCATGCAGGCCATCGGGGCCGCCATCCGGCTCTACCGCAACCCGTTCCGGGCCGGCCGGATCCACCTCCACCGGCTGACCCCGCAGGCTCTCGAGCAGAGGGCACAGGAAACGGGCTTGGACCATCAGCAGAGCCGGTTCGTGCCGGCCGTCGGGCTCCAGTTCATGTCGATCCTGACCAAAACGAGCTAACCCACGGTGCGGATGGCGATCTCCGCCCGTTCAAAGCGCGGCTTGTGTCGGCTTCAGGCGTCGATGGTGTAGGTATCGACCAAAGTGCCGCCGCCGGCAATCGACCAGAACTCGAAGGTGATGGCCGTCTCGGAGGCGGTCACGATCATGGTGCCGTGGTCAGCGTTGTAACGAACCACACTGCCCGGTTCCGGTGTGCTGTTGAAACTATGCAAGCTCTGTCCGCCCGCACCTGTGACGAAGTAGGGGAGATCCGTACCATCCGTGTTGTCGTCCTTGAGGATTCTCTCGTATGTATGGTCGTGACCGACGAGCACCGCCGTCACACCCCACGCTTCGAAGGGCCACTTCATCGAACCCGGGAGGGTTTCGTCCTCTGTGGTGCCGTGCGCCGCACTCGACGAGTACGGAGCATGGTGGAAATACACAATATTCCACGGTGAGGTCGATGCCGCCAGCCGGGCCTCCAGCCAGATGCCCTGAGCAGAGGTTGGCGAACGCTGAGCATCATCTCCGCCGACGCTGGTCGGGTTGCTGTCGAGCGCGAAGAAATGCACCGGTCCTTGCACAAAGTCGTAGTAGAGCTCGTTCCCGGACGAATTGGCGATACCGGCCCCCGGCAGTGTGAAATAGCTTTCGTAGGCGGTGATGCCGCCACCGTCTGAGTAGTCGTGGTTTCCGGCCGACGGGAAGAACCGATTGGGGCCACTGCCGGGCCCGTAGATGCCGACGTATGCGCCGATGTAGGAGGCGTAGTACTTTCCGACGTTGTCGTCGATGGGCGTGTTTCCGTAGGTGTTGTCACCGGTCGTAATGACAAAGTCCACATTCTTCGACCCCACGAGGTCGGCGACGTTCAGCTCAGCGGAACTGTCGACCCCATAGTCACCGAATGCGGCAAACTTCACCTGGGAAACCGTGCCGGTCACGGTCCAGGTGAACGTATCGGTATCGTCAACGGCAATATCGTCCGTGACGGTCACAGTGACCGCATACGGGCTTTCCGCGGCGGCACCGGCGGTGATCGTCCCGGTGATCTCACCCGTCTCCGCATCGATTGCCAACCCCGGAGGCAGCCCGGTCGCGGTATAGGTCAACGGGTCGCCGTCGGGATCGGTTGCTCCAGCATCGATTGGGACGACGGTGCCACCTTCCGCATCGGCCTGGTCCCCGACATCCTGATCAAACACCGGATCCCGATTGGTGTTGGTCACCGTCCAGGTGAACGTATCGGTATCGTCAACGGCAATATCGTCCGTGACGGTCACAGTGACCGTGTAAGGGCTGGTTGCCGCCGCATCAAAACTGATCGAGCCGGAAATCTCACCCGTCCTGATATCGATTGCCAACCCCGAAGGCAGACCGGTTGCCGCGAACGTCAACGGGTCACTGTCGGGATCGCTAGCTCCCGCATCGATGATGATCAGAGCACCTTCCGCATCGCTGCGATCATCCAGATCCTGATCGAAGACCGGGGGCCCGTTCACGGGCTCCGAAACGGTGATGAGCATCGTGGTCGGATCGCTCGAGCCGCCGTCGTCGGTCACGCGCAGGGTGACGAGGTACGCACCAGGGGCGGGGTAGGTGTGCGAGGGCGATGCACCGGTGTCGCTTGTTCCGTCGCCGAAATCCCATTCGTAGGCGGTGATGGTCCCGTCCGGATCAGAGGAACCCGCGCCGTCGAAGCCGACGGTGAGGGGAGCCGGACCGCTGGTGACGTCGGCACCGGCTACCGCCTGCGGGGTCTGATTGACAGGCCCGTCGAGAGCGAGATTCTCGTAGATCGCCACCCGATTGTGGCCCCAGCCGATCGAGACGATGTCGAGGTCACCATCGTCGTCGGTGTCGAAGAGTTGGGCACCGTCGTGGTGTTCGTCGCCCGTGTAGACGACGTGCTGGATCCAGAAGAGGCCGGCGCCATCGTTCTCGTACACGATGAGGCGGGAAGTGGCCGGGGCGGCCAGGTTGTGCTCGCCGACCACCAGGTCGACGTCGCCGTCCAGGTCGAGGTCGGCGACATCGAGGCTCATCGGGCCGACCGGCGTGTCGATGAGGTGTTCTCTCCAGGTACCGGAGGGGGTCTGCTCGTACCAGGTGAGCGGCGCCGCGACGCTGATGCCCTTCGAAACCGACGATCACATCGAGAAGACCGTCCCCGTTCAGGTCGGCGACCCGGTTGCGGTCGCCCCCGGCGGGAAGGTCGATGTCGGCCGGGGTCCAGGTCCCGCCGTCGTTGCGGAGCCATGTGGTCCCCAGCACCAGATCCTGGTCCCCATCATCGTCGAGATCGGCGACAGACAACTCCTCGTCCAGGGAGGTCGAAGACAGCTCCCGCCAGGTCCAGGTTTCGCCGGCCGGATCCCCGGGCACGGCCAGGGCTTGCACCCCGGCGCCCGTAACGTGCCAGGACAGGGCCGTCTCCAGCACCCCTCCTTCAAAACGGCCAACGGTGGCGCCCTGCAGGAAGTTCCCGCTGCCCGATGCGACGTTCGTGAACACGTCAAACGTCCCGTCGCCCCGGTTCCGAGCCCAGGCGAAGTCGGCGTTGGGATCGGAACCCTCGCCCTGCGTGCCGAGCGCATCGAGGTCGCCGTCGCCGTCGAAGTCGTATAGAGCGGCCAGGTTGTTGAGAGGGGCACCGAAAGCTCGGCGAGGCCAGACACCGCCCGCCGGCCCGGGGTTCTGGTACCACCAACCGCCGGTGGCGACATCGGGGAGACCGTCACCGCTGAGGTCGCCCGGGATCACGAACACACCCCGCCATGGCCTGGCGGCGTCGATCACATGGCGATCCCAGGCATCCAGATCGAGGTGGTTGGTGTCCGTACCGTTGTTGAGAAAGATGTCTACCCGGGGCATGTCCCACCGGTACGGTTTGGTGAGGATGTCGAGGTCCCCGTCGTTGTCGAGGTCCGCCAGCCGCGACTTCGTGATGGCCTTGCCCGGTCACTACCGAGGTGGTGGCAAAGCGACCGCTGCCATCGCCGAACAAGACGAGCATGAATGCGTCGGGGTTGAGATCGTTCAGCCGCATTTCGGCTACGAAGATATCGAGATGGCCGTCCTCGTTGACGTCTCCAAGATCCAGGGAGTGGCCGTTATCTACATCTACTCCCAGCAGTTGATGCGTGATCCAGCCAGCACCGTCCCACTCATACCAGGCCATCGGCCCGATGGTGTCGCCGGCCACGAACACCACCTCCGGTCGACCACCCGGGATGAGTTGGCCAACCCTCACTCTCGTGTAGAGCTGCGTGGCGTCGATGACATGCTCACTGAACACCGTTCCGGACTCGTGCTTGAACCAGCGTCCCGCACCGACGATGTCGTCGATGCCGTCCCTGTCGATATCCGCCCGGGCGAGCCCGGTTACCTGGATGCTTCCGGTCCATGTGTAGATGACCGACTGCGGCCAGGGTTCGGCAACTGTCGGGTCGGCAGGGATCTCGGCGAGGAGCAGCTGTCGGCCCCTCTGATTCCAGAACGCCAGCTCGGTTTGACCGTCGCCATCGAAATCGCCGAAGAGCTGATCATGCAGACCCGAAGGACCTTCGGTCCGGATGCTCCGGCGCACCCACGGCGTGCTGATGTCGAAGTCGGGGTAGGGGTTCTCCCACCACCAGAGCTGATTCTCGTCACCGCCAAGAACGAGGTCGAGATCTCCGTCGCCATCGATGTCGTGATAGTCGCCGCCCGTCGCAATCTTGAGCAACTCGTTGGAAATCGGGTACTTGATCCAGCCGGCGGCACTCTGGCGGTACCAGATCACGGCGCCCTCAGGTCCCGCACCGCCCGCGAGGACGAAGTCCTGGTCCCCGTCGCGATCGATGTCGAAGATGAGATCAGCACCTTGTCCCAACCAGTTATTGGGAGTGGGCAGGTCCCCGGTCTTTGAGGAAAGCTGCTCCCACGGAAGACCTGCAATGGCCGGCGCGACGGTGATTGAGACCGGGGTGGGGGGGCTGGTATAGCCGAGCGAATCGGTGGCAGTGATCAAGAGGTCGTAGACGGTGCCTTGGGTCAGGGGGGCGGGGTCGACGAGGTACAGCCTGCCGGTCGAGTCGATGCTGAAGATGGCCGCGCCGGCACCTCCGGCGATGACGAAGCCGGTAATCGGGGAGAGATCCGAGGCCGCGACGGTGTCGACGTAGGTCCCCGGGGTGCCGTTAGCCGGAAGGGAGAAATCCTGACCGGGATCGATCACCGGAGGGTCGGTATCCACATCGGTCACGGTGACGGTCCGGGTCACCCGGGCGGCCGGGTTGCCTTCATCGTCGGTGGCGTCGTAGAGGACCTGGTAGGTGCCCTCCACCAGAGGATCCGGGAGACCAGTGGCATCGATCAGGGCGGTGATCGGAGCCGACTGGTTATCGGTCACCGAAGCACCCGACTCCACATACGACTCGCCCACCGCGAACGTTTGCGGGTTCGGACCCGACAACACAATCACCGGTGGGGTCGTATCCACCACATTGACGGTCCGGATCACCTGCACCGCCGGGTTCTCCGACGAATCCACCACGTCATAGAACACCGGATAAGAACCAACCAGGGTTGTATCAACCGCCGACGAATCAATCACAACGTCGGCAGAAATATCCCCATCAACATTGTCAGAAGCCGTCGCCCCCAACTCCACATACGGATCAACATTCAACTCCAACACCAACGGATCAGCCCCCACCAAACTGATCACCGGCGGCACCCCATCGGGAGCAACCACATTCACCGTCCGGGTCACCTGCACCGCCGGGTTCCCGGCGTCATCGGTCACGTCATAGAGGACCTGGTAGGTGCCCTCCACCAACGGGACCGGCAAACCAGAATCGTCGATCATCAACACCAACGGAGCCGACTGGTTATCGGTCACCACCGCCCCCGACTCCACATACCCGGCGTCCACCACCACCGTCTGCGGGTCATTCCCCAACAACACAATCACCGGTGGGGTCGTATCCACCACATTGACGGTCCGGGTCACCTGCACCGCCGGGTTCTCCGACGAATCCACCACGTCATAGAACACCGGATAAGAACCAACCACGGTTGTATCAACCGCCGACGAATCAATCACAACGTCGGCAGAAATATCCCCATCAACATTGTCAGAAGCCGTCGCCCCCAACTCCACATACGGATCAACATTCAACTCCAACACCAACGGATCAGCCCCCACCAAACTGATCACCGGCGGCACCGAATCCGGAGGCGGTGGAGGCCCCACCGGACAACCCGCCTGGAAGTTCTGGGTGACCTCGGCAGGGGTGAGCGCCGTGTCGTAAACCGCCACCAAACAGTACTCACCCAACCAGGGCCGATCCCCCGTCAACTCATTCGCCAACAACAACGGGAACGAACCAGCCCAATTCGCCAACGTCCCCGCACTCGAACCCGTCGCCACCAACACCCCATCGATATACAAAGCCTGCGTGCCCGCCACCCGGGTCAACACCAGATGCGTCAACCCGCCCGACAAACTCCCCACCGGCGAACTAATCGTCGGAGTCCCCTTCACACTCGTCGAGTTCCGCACCCGACCCTCAACCCGATCACCCGACGACCGATACACCCCCTGCCCCAACATCACATTCCGGGTCGCCGTATCCGAAGAAATCGACACAATCCGCGCCGGACCATTCTGCGTCAAATTGGCCGGATCCACCCACGCCTCCACCGACACCTGGTTAGAACCCTGCACCGCCGAAATCACCTTCGAAGCCGCCACCCCCGACGAAATCGTCGTCGACGCCTCCACCCGAAGACCCCCACCCGACACCCACGACACCCGCGACACATCCCCAACCATCAAATCCAACGGAACCCCAACCCCCGACGAATCCCCCACCACCGAACCCGACCCCTCCAAAAACAAATACTCAACCACCGCCCCACCAATCCGAGCATCAACCGCAACCACCTCAACAATCCGGACCACCCGGGCGGCCGGGTTGCCTTCATCGTCGGTGGCGTCGTAGAGGACCTGGTAGGTGCCCTCCACCAGAGGATCCGGGAGACCAGTGGCATCGATCAGGGCGGTGATCGGAGCCGACTGGTTATCGGTCACCGAAGCACCCGACTCCACATACGACTCGCCCACCGCGAACGTTTGCGGGTTCGGACCCGACAACACAATCACCGGTGGGGTCGTATCCACCACATTGACGGTCCGGATCACCTGCACCGCCGGGTTCTCCGACGAATCCACCACGTCATAGAACACCGGATAAGAACCAACCACGGTTGTATCAACCGCCGACGAATCAATCACAACGTCGGCAGAAATATCCCCATCAACATTGTCAGAAGCCGTCGCCCCCAACTCCACATACGGATCAACATTCAACTCCAACACCAACGGATCAGCCCCCACCAAACTGATCACCGGCGGCACCCCATCGGGAGCAACCACATTCACCGTCCGGGTCACCTGCACCGCCGGGTTCCCGGCGTCATCGGTCACGTCATAGAGGACCTGGTAGGTGCCCTCCACCAACGGGACCGGCAAACCAGAATCGTCGATCATCAACACCAACGGAGCCGACTGGTTATCGGTCACCACCGCCCCCGACTCCACATACCCGGCGTCCACCACCACCGTCTGCGGGTCATTCCCCAACAACACAATCACCGGTGGGGTCGTATCCACCACATTGACGGTCCGGATCACCTGCACCGCCGGGTTCTCCGACGAATCCACCACGTCATAGAACACCGGATAAGAACCAACCACGGTTGTATCAACCGCCGACGAATCAATCACAACGTCGGCAGAAATATCCCCATCAACATTGTCAGAAGCCGTCGCCCCCAACTCCACATACGGATCAACATTCAACTCCAACACCAACGGATCAGCCCCCACCAAACTGATCACCGGCGGCACCGAATCCGGAGGCGGTGGAGGCCCCACCGGACAACCCGCCTGGAAGTTCTGGGTGACCTCGGCAGGGGTGAGCGCCGTGTCGTAAACCGCCACCAAACAGTACTCACCCAACCAGGGCCGATCCCCCGTCAACTCATTCGCCAACAACAACGGGAACGAACCAGCCCAATTCGCCAACGTCCCCGCACTCGAACCCGTCGCCACCAACACCCCATCGATATACAAAGCCTGCGTGCCCGCCACCCGGGTCAACACCAGATGCGTCAACCCGCCCGACAAACTCCCCACCGGCGAACTAATCGTCGGAGTCCCCTTCACACTCGTCGAGTTCCGCACCCGACCCTCAACCCGATCACCCGACGACCGATACACCCCCTGCCCCAACATCACATTCCGGGTCGCCGTATCCGAAGAAATCGACACAATCCGCGCCGGACCATTCTGCGTCAAATTGGCCGGATCCACCCACGCCTCCACCGACACCTGGTTAGAACCCTGCACCGCCGAAATCACCTTCGAAGCCGCCACCCCCGACGAAATCGTCGTCGACGCCTCCACCCGAAGACCCCCACCCGACACCCACGACACCCGCGACACATCCCCAACCATCAAATCCAACGGAACCCCAACCCCCGACGAATCCCCCACCACCGAACCCGACCCCTCCAAAAACAAATACTCAACCACCGCCCCACCAATCCGAGCATCAACCGCAACCACCTCAACAATCCGGACCACCCGGGCGGCCGGGTTGCCTTCATCGTCGGTGGCGTCGTAGAGGACCTGGTAGGTGCCCTCCACCAGAGGATCCGGGAGACCAGTGGCATCGATCAGGGCGGTGATCGGAGCCGACTGGTTATCGGTCACCGAAGCACCCGACTCCACATACGACTCGCCCACCGCGAACGTTTGCGGGTTCGGACCCGACAACACAATCACCGGTGGGGTCGTATCCACCACATTGACGGTCCGGGTCACCTGCACCGCCGGGTTCTCCGACGAATCCACCACGTCATAGAACACCGGATAAGAACCAACCACGGTTGTATCAACCGCCGACGAATCAATCACAACGTCGGCAGAAATATCCCCATCAACATTGTCAGAAGCCGTCGCCCCCAACTCCACATACGGATCAACATTCAACTCCAACACCAACGGATCAGCCCCCACCAAACTGATCACCGGCGGCACCCCATCGGGAGCAACCACATTCACCGTCCGGGTCACCTGCACCGCCGGGTTCCCGGCGTCATCGGTCACGTCATAGAGGACCTGGTAGGTGCCCTCCACCAACGGGACCGGCAAACCAGAATCGTCGATCATCAACACCAACGGAGCCGACTGGTTATCGGTCACCACCGCCCCCGACTCCACATACCCGGCGTCCACCACCACCGTCTGCGGGTCATTCCCCAACAACACAATCACCGGTGGGGTCGTATCCACCACATTGACGGTCCGGATCACCTGCACCGCCGGGTTCTCCGACGAATCCACCACGTCATAGAACACCGGATAAGAACCAACCACGGTTGTATCAACCGCCGACGAATCAATCACAACGTCGGCAGAAATATCCCCATCAACATTGTCAGAAGCCGTCGCCCCCAACTCCACATACGGATCAACATTCAACTCCAACACCAACGGATCAGCCCCCACCAAACTGATCACCGGCGGCACCGAATCCGGAGGCGGTGGAGGCCCCACCGGACAACCCGCCTGGAAGTTCTGGGTGACCTCGGCAGGGGTGAGCGCCGTGTCGTAAACCGCCACCAAACAGTACTCACCCAACCAGGGCCGATCCCCCGTCAACTCATTCGCCAACAACAACGGGAACGAACCAGCCCAATTCGCCAACGTCCCCGCACTCGAACCCGTCGCCACCAACACCCCATCGATATACAAAGCCTGCGTGCCCGCCACCCGGGTCAACACCAGATGCGTCAACCCGCCCGACAAACTCCCCACCGGCGAACTAATCGTCGGAGTCCCCTTCACACTCGTCGAGTTCCGCACCCGACCCTCAACCCGATCACCCGACGACCGATACACCCCCTGCCCCAACATCACATTCCGGGTCGCCGTATCCGAAGAAATCGACACAATCCGCGCCGGACCATTCTGCGTCAAATTGGCCGGATCCACCCACGCCTCCACCGACACCTGGTTAGAACCCTGCACCGCCGAAATCACCTTCGAAGCCGCCACCCCCGACGAAATCGTCGTCGACGCCTCCACCCGAAGACCCCCACCCGACACCCACGACACCCGCGACACATCCCCAACCGTCAAATCCAACGGAACCCCAACCCCCGACGAATCCCCCACCACCGAACCCGACCCCTCCAAAAACAAATACTCAACCACCGCCCCACCAATCCGAGCATCAACCGCAACCACCTCAACAATCCGGACCACCCGGGCGGCCACATTCCGGGACCAATCGGACACGTCGTAGGTCACCGGATACGAACCGACGGAGTTTGTATCCACCGCCGAGGAATCGACCACGATCTGCGAACTGATATCGCCATCAAGGTTGTCAGAAGCGGTCGCCCCTAGCTCAACGTAGGTGTCGCCCACCGCGAACGTTTGCGGGTTCGGACCCGACAACACAATCACCGGTGGGGTGCTATCGGAGAACAACCCATCCAAACCGGCATCCCAAACGCCGGCCATCTTGGCATAGCCTCCGTCGGTGGGATGAACCTCGTCGGACATGTCATCCGGATAGACGAGAGCACTCTCCATGTCCACAACGATCAGACGATCACCAGCGGCAATCCGCGAATCGGCCATTGCCTGGATGGATGCGTTCAGAGCGGAAGTTGCAAGGCCGGTAGTGGTAGTGGGGTCACTCCGATTGATGATGCGGGCCAGGACAACCCACACGAGGTTGTTGCCGGCCGTCTGCTCCCATGTATCGATGTTGTCCAAAGTCTGGCTGATCTCGGTGACGATCCCTGCGGTAGCTTGTCCGTCGGAGATGTCGTTGGTTCCTATGTGGAGGAGCACGACGTCGGCAGGATTGGCGTCCAGCCAACCGATCACACCATCTCGTATCTGATTGGCTCGCCAGCCGTTTCGACCTTCGTGATCGTTGTCGAAACCGCTTCCATCGGCTTGCGATCCCACCATATCGATGGCGAACCCATCGGTCGTCAAAGACGCGAAAAGGTCGTTGCGATAGCCGGCACTATCGGAGCTTCCTACCTCGCCCTTTGTTATGGAATTGCCGAGCGGCATGACACGAAGCGGCACTCTCAGTCCACTTGCCAATGGGCCGAGCGGCATGAGGGAGCCTACAACCAGCAAGACGACCAGAACTGCGAGGAACCGCCGGGGAGCGGCCATACGTCCGGAATCAGCCAACGCCCCGCCCTCCCGCATCACAACTCCCGAGAAACATACGGAAGAGCAAACCCATGACAAGGCCCCCGCCCGCCTGCAAACTCTACACGAATCGACCACTCCAGGTGGGATGAACCAGGAGATACTGGATCCTTCCGGATGCGGGCCGGAGCACCGCCGCTCGGACTCTCAGGACTCCTGTCGCGCTATTCGTGTGCGAAGCTCGTCCCGGGTAAACCTTCAAAGCAACCCAGGCCGCCGCAGCATGCGGCGGCAAAACCGCCGATGGCGGAGGCGGACGGGAATCGAACCCGCCGGGGACCTTTCGACCCCCCACCGGTTTTGAAGACCCATTCAGGCCTTTGTCATTGTCTTTCGATTTCTCGCATTGACGTGAGAAAAGCCCCTATTTATTGGGGTTTTGGGCGATTGGCTCGAAAATGGTTTTGCGTAATCTTCGGTCAGTTTGCAGTGTCTGACGGACACCTGACGGACACCTGACGGACACCTCCAGGAGCCACCGGTGCCTCATCGGCAAGGGGTAGACATAGCTGGACCATCAAGCTAAGTTGATGGTATGGATCCTGTGATCGTGGCGACCGCCCGCAAGCACGGGGTCAACGACGACGACATGCTGCACGCCTATCGCAACCCAATCCGAGTGTTCGGCCTCGACGACCTGATCATGTTGATCGGCGCCGACCAGGCAGGGAACTTGCTTGAGCTCGGTGTGGCAACCGGCGAAGGCGTTGAGTTCATCGTGCACGCCATGCCCGCCCGACCGAGATTCCTGAGGTGACCGTGATGCCCCGATCAATCCAAGAGATACTCGATCACGCTGACGAACTCGCCCAGCGATTCGAGGACTACGAACCAGCCGAAGGCGACGAACGACCCGTCGAGGAATACCTCCTGCAGCGCGCCGCTGTGGCACGCGCCCGAAGCGAACGGCAGATCGTCGACGCAGTCACCGCAGCGCGGACTGCAGGGATCTCCTGGAGCAAGATAGGCGAGCTCCTTGGAACCTCAGCCCAGGCCGCCCAACAACGGTACGGCGCCGTTGTCGAGCAGGTTTGATATCACATCCCATCTCCGAGCCAAACAGACGTGCGTCGGCGGCTGCACGCATTCGTGAGGATATGGGGGTGATCGTGTCCCGGTTTGTTGGACGTCGGGTGACTGGCATGGGACTGGTGGTGGTGGTCCCGGCTGGAGTCAGAAATGGATTGCATGTCTCTTGTGTCTAGCTTCAAAGCTGGGTGCTGGCGTCTTCGAGCATGCGTGCCTTTCAAGTGACAAGGTGATCCGCGCAAGCGGAACCGGTCAGGTCAGTGCCACGCCATGGAGTTCGGCGAGTTGCTCGACCAGCCGAGCGACGGTAACTCCTTGGCGGTCTGCGCAAGCCCGGATCAGCGCCACAGCACCGTACAGCGCGTACCGCCAGTAGTCATCGGTCTGCCACCAGATCACCTCGTCCAACAGGTCTGGTTCTAGCCCACCTCGCACCGATGCACTGGTCAGGATCGTGTACTGGATCTTGCGGTTCTCGCGGCCTCGGAACTCGCACTCGGGCAAGTAGGTTTCGCGCAAGCCCTCATAGGCAATCGGGTTGTCTCGTGTGGTGTCGGCGACCTCGAGCACGTCCGCGGCCAGGCGCATGAACACCTCACCTGGAAACGTGTTGTTCTTCGGGTGGAGGTCAGATACTGACTCTGCCAGTTCGAACACATCGCCGCCGCCCGCCAGACCAGTCAGCAACCGTCGGAGCGCTTCCAGGCGGTCATCTTCGGTTGGACTCTTCCGCACCATGGCCAGAATCTACGCCCCCTGAATGGAGCGGTGCTCCAGTCGAGTCCAGCTGGAGTGTGACACTCGCGTCCCTTCCATGAACGGGTGGTTGGCACGACCACCGTCCTTACTCTGCGTGGCGGAGCGCTTCGGGCGAAAAGCGCACCTCGATGTGCCGATCAGGGGCACTCCCAGAAACGCGTCTATCACTCGATAACGCCGTGATATGTGCGGTTCAGACGAGGTCGAATGGTTGGGGGTATCGGAAACGTCCCTTGATTGCCGGGTCGTAGGCGGTCAGGGGCCGCGCTTGGAAGTAGTCACCCCACGCTGCATCTGGTGGCTCGATTCCCAGTTCTGTTGAAGGTATGAACCCGAACCGGGTGTAGTAGCTCTTTGAGCCGACCAGGCAGATCAGGGATTCGCCAAGGACATCAGCTTCTCCCACGACGGCCTTGATCAACGCCTTCCCGATTCCGGAGTTCTGCCGAGAGACTTCCACACCGATCGGGCCAAGGGCAAGCGCAGGATGCAAATCAACGTGTGCCCGTGTACATACGACGTGTCCGACTACTTGCCCATCGATGACAGCAACTTGCGAAAGGGTCGGAATCCACGCTTCGGAAGCCCGGAGCTGGTCAACCAGGGCGACCTCAAGTGGGACCTCATTCGGAGTCTCAGGACTTCGGAATGCCTCGGTGTGGATTCTCCGGATGGGCTGCTCATCGCCAACTTGTTCCGGTCTGATCAACACCCCTGCAGTTTTGCACGGGATCATTGTCCGAGAGGCCTAATTGCGGTGACCTTCACCTCCGTTGGAACTCGGTGCAGGTCAGTCTTCGGAATTTGTCCAAGGACTGGTGACCGAGCTCACCACACCTCTACTCCTCGGCCTACAGCGCAGGTTGCCAACATGAGCCGACCGAGGACACGATCGAGACGGGTATCGTCGAATGGTTGTTGGCGGGTGATGCGTCGATCCGCTTCGTAGCGAAGGTTCGCTCCCGGTTCTCGGATTAGCCGGTCGGTGACCTCATTCGATAGGTGTATTATTTGGTTGTTAGCGAAGGACCGAATGAGGTATGGGGATCAACGAGATTCTTAAGGCACTTGCGGACCCGACCCGGCGGGAGATTCTGCGTCTCCTCAGGCAAGGCGACCTCACGGCGGGTGAGCTCGCCGAGCACTTCGAGCTGGCGAAACCGACCATGTCAGGTCATTTCAACGTGCTCAAGTCGGCCGGGTTGATCGTGTCAGAGCGCAGCAGGACCAAGGTGGTCTACTCGATCAACATGTCGGCGTTCGACGACGCAGCCGTTGCCGTCATGTCGTTCTTCGCTGACAACCGGCATCCCGACGTCCGGTCAAGCATTGGGGCCGGACCCGATTCGACGGAGGAGTGAGTTGATCGAGCACAAGAGATCATGGGAGGTGGCCCAAGTTGGGGTGATCGCGGCGATGTTCATCGTCGCCGCGGTGAGGTGGGGATCTGTCCCCGATCAGATCCCCGTCCATTGGAACGCTGCCGGTCAAGTCGACGGCTACGGAGGCAAGTTCATGGGCCTGCTGCTGCTACCGATCATCACTGCCGGGTTGTACCCGCTCTTGAAGTACCTCCCGCGTATCGACCCCGCCAGGCGCAACTACGAGAGCTTCGCCAGCACCTATCTGCTTGTTCGGGTTCTGCTCACCGCGTACATGGGATTCATCTACGTGGTGACGAACCTGGCGATCGGCCATGAGCAGACGTTCCCGGTCGGGGACCTGATCTTCGGTGCGGTCGGTGTCCTGTTCATCGTCCTCGGAGGGGCGATGGGCAAGTTCAGGCCCAACTGGTTCGCTGGCATCCGCACCCCGTGGACCCTGTCCAGCAAACGCTCCTGGGTGAAGACCCACCGCCTCGGCGGACGCATCTTCATCGCCACCGGCGCCGCGACCATGCTCGGCGCCCTATTCGGCGGTGACTGGGCGTTCTACGCGATGTTCATCGTGATGCTCCCCGGTCTCGTCTACCTCGTCATCTACTCCTATGTGGTGTGGCGAGACGACCCCGACAGAATCCCTGTCCAGGACGTGACACCCTCCGACAACTAGACACATACACGCCGACGAAACCCAACCGGCCAACCCGACCGCGTCCAGAACCAGCCAGATCGACCGATCCAGAAACACAACACCGCCACGATCCGTGCTCGCCGGAAGCCAAGACCCCGCACGCATCAGTGCCGTTACAGAGCGGTTGAGGATTAGTGCTATCGCAACAGAATTGGTGGTCGGCGCGTGGTCGTAGTCGCGACCGATGGCATGCCAGCTATGTCAACGCATGTTGCCTTCGAGAAGGCGTTGAGCAACCTCGACATGAGGTTCCAGGTCGCTTTGGGCCAGGCCTGGGACTCGTTCGGCAGGAGCGGACTCCCGGTCGGCGCTGTCGTTTCGCAGAGCGTCTTCACAGCACCGAAGGGGGGCCCGCTGCGCAGAAAGGAGTGAGCGCGGGATATTGGAAGCCGGCACTGGAGGAAGCCGGTATCGAGCACCTCCGTGTCCACGATCTCAGACACACCTCCGCGTCACTCCTCATCGCCACCGGAGCCAACCCGAAGGCGGTACAGGCACAACTGGGTCACTCGTCGATACAGGTGACCTTTGACCGCGACGGACACCTCTTCCCGTCCGATCAGGAAGCCCTCGCTGCTCGGATGGACGCGGTGTATCTCGGATCTCTGACGGACACCTGACGGACACCAGGTCATAGACTTGCGAAATGGGCAAGCGCTCGTGAAATGATGCAGTCTTCGAAGAACCCTTGCGGCACAAGGGTTTTCGGAGCTTTGGCGGAGGCGGACGGGAATCGAACCCGCCGGGGACCTTTCGACCCCCCACCGGTTTTGAAGACCGGGGAGCCCACCAGGCGCTCGGTCGCCTCCGGGAAGGAGCGTAGCCGGAGGCTCGCGCTCCGAAACTGCGGCCGTAGCCGCGGCCGCAGTCGCGATGACCACCCCGACTACCACCAAGCGGCCATCCACTACCTCGATGAGGGGTTGCCAACGGGCCGGGTCAGGCGCGAAACTGATCCGAGCGAGGAGGAGATCACGTGCCGGACGGGAATGTCAGCATCGTCAAACTCGACCCGATGCGAGTTGCGGCTGCCCTGGGTTTCGGCCCTGAGCCAGAACGAGAAGCCTGGGACAAACTGATGACCTGGGCTCGAGCGACGAACCACCTGGACGGAACCCAGCGATACTTCGGCTTCAACAATCCGAACCCGATGCCGGGAACCCCCAACTACGGATACGAACAGTGGATGACGGTTGGACCCGACACCGAACCACTGGCCGACGTAGAGATCAAACACTTCGAGGGGGGCCTCTACGGAGTGCTTCGCTGCAATGGTCTAGCCACCATCGAGGAAGACTGGGGCCGCCTGGCTGCGTGGGTAGAAGCGGGCCCCTACCGACTCGACCAGCGCCCGTGTCTCGAAGAGCTCATCAGCTCCCCGGTGCTGCCCCACACCGAATGGGTCTTCGACCTCCATCTAGCGATCACCGGGTAGGGGTTCTCCGCCCCGGTTACAGACGTTCGAAACCCGGTGCGAGCGGCGCCAGACCCGGATGCTCGGCCAGGACACGCACGGCTAGATCCTTGAGTTGATCGACTGCCGACGACCCTGGATCGAATCGATAGACCTCGAAGCTGGGTCCGGCCACCAGGCCCGCCCCCACCGGTTGCTCCATCAGGTACCGGGCCGCCGGGCCGAGCAATCCAGACATCACTCCGTACAGGCGGCCAACCAGCGGCGTCTTGTCCGCCACCGGTTGGTACAGCTCATCCATCGTCAGGTAGGTATAGCGGTAGAGAGCGTTCACGAGATCGGAAACAGGCTGGAGTGGGTCGGGCAGATCGGCCGTCTTGGGGTTGACCATGGCAGGGCGGACGTCGCCGAGCGAGCTCACTCCGCTGGCAATCTGTTCGAACTTGTAATAGTGCGTCAGCTCTTGATGGGCAGGATCGGCGTATCGCTCGTCACGGACCCCCTCCCCTTGATGCACAACCACTTCGATAGCCTCACAGGCGCTTGCGAGATCCTTCACCAACATCAAGCCGCCGCTGTCCTCGGCATCGAACTCCACCGGCCGATAGAAACGGGGATCGGCAAACTGCCGGTCTGCTCCAATGTCGGCAAACAGGTCGAAGCGCTCCGAGAGGTCCTCCAAAGCCAGCTCCAGGGCCAGGTAGAACTGACCAAGCGTCTCGAACTGATCATCTTCCGGTGGAGCGCCCGGAGCTTCCGGCTTCTCGATCACCATGAAAACGTCGCGAACCGAACGAGGCGAGGCGGGGGCCAGATCGAGCATGAGCGGCGGAACGTGGTGGGGAAGCAGATCCGGAAAGAGCGGGACCAGATCCGGATCGCCGAAGTCCGGCCGTCCTCCCACCGCCACCAGGAGATTCGCGACCAGTGCCGCGTGGAGCATCTCCTCAGCCACGACGCTCCTGATGAGGCGCGCCGCCTCCGACGATTGATCCTCGATCGAATACATCGCGTAGAGGTAGGGAGGGACGGTCGTGAGCTCCACACGCATCGCCAGGGCGAGATGCTGGCGGAGTTCGTCGGGAGTGGTGATCGGCATGGGGCTCCAGGACGCTCAGGGAAGTCGTCCTGCGACGACGATACCGATCGACCAAGCCCCGTGTCGGCCAGATGACAGAAACCCCCGGCACGCTGCTGCCGGTTGGCAACGAACGATCCGACATTGGTTGCCGGGAAGGGCGAGAATCGGGCTGTGGCTGTGTCCAATCCCGACAAGATCATGTTTGCCGAAACCGGAACGACGAAGGCTCAACTCGTTGGGTACTACGAACGAGTGACTCCGCTCATGCTCCCCTGGGTTTCTGGCCGTCCGCTCACCCTGGAGCGGTATCCGAATGGAACGGGGAAGAAGGGCTTCTTCCAGAAGAACGCCTCGAAACACTTCCCGGCTTCCATCCAACGTGTCGCAGTCCCCAAGAACGAAGGCACGGTTACCCACCCGGTGATCGATGCGGGAGACGACCTCACGTACCTGGCCAACCAGGGCACGATCACCTTCCACGTCTGGACGTCCAAGTTGCCTGATCTCGATAGCCCTGATCACCTTGTATTGGATCTGGATCCTTCCGACGGGGACCTTGGCAAGACCCGGGCCGTTGCCGAGATCGGTCACGCAGTGATGGAGAGTTTCGGACTCGAGCCGGTTCTGGTCGCCTCTGGTTCGCGCGGCTTTCATCTCTGGGCGGGGATCGAGCCGGACCACGATTTCGATGCAGTAGGCCGTGCCGCCTGGTGTCTGGCCGCACTCGTCGCCGCCCGGAACCCCGAGATCGCCACCACCGAGTTCCTCAAGAAGAATCGGGGGACGCGCGTGTTCGTCGACTGGCTTCGCAACCGTTGGGCTCAATCCATCGCTTGCCCGTACTCGGCGCGATCCCGCCCCACCCCCTCCGTCGCGGCCCCATTGCGGTGGGACGAGCTCCAGACGGCGATCCCCAACGGTTGGGAGATCGCAACTATGGCCGACCGACTGGCCGATCCGCCTCCGCTGCCCACCCGAACTCCGTTCGATATCGACGCAGTGATGACCGCTACAGCGGGGGCCGGAATCGATCCTGCTCACCTCCACGACCGCTTTCGAGGCTGAGCCTCTGTCGGCTCCGGGCCGGTACGCTCCCCGCCTCGCGTCGCGTCGGGTAGCGTCGACAACAGCATGGAAGGATGGATATGGAGCCTGATCGCCCGGGACCTACCCGTATCGTCATGGGGAGCGCCATCATCCTGGTGGGTTTGCTGCTCCTCCTCGGACGCCTCGTCGATCTCGATCTTGGCGCCCTGTGGCCGCTTTTCGTTCTCATTCCCGGAGTTGTGATGCTGGTCTCGGGGCTGGCCGCCGCACCGGGTGGGTCGGGTACGGCGGCCACCGTGACCGGCAGCCAGCTGACCGGGCTGGGGCTGCTCTTGCTCTTCCAGAACCTCACGGGCTGGTGGCAGACCTGGGCGTACGGATGGGCGCTCGTGTGGCCCGCCTCGATCGGAGTCGGTCAAGCGGTCCGAGGGGCCTTGTCCGGGGACGATCAGGCTGCCCGAAAAGGACGAAACACGGCCTTCGTTGGTCTCGTGATGTTCCTGGTTGGTTTCCTCTTCTTCGAAGGAATCCTGAACATCAGCGGATCATCGTTCGGACAAGTCGGAGAATATGCCCTACCCGCACTCCTGATCGGGAGCGGCCTCTTCGTGATGCTCCGGAGGCGCTGACCGGCCAACACGTTCGGCTCGTAGGAGCCGGGCCGGAGGGACACGATATCGAGGGTCCCGGTATGCGTTGAACCGCTCTCAGTCCATTTCTATGGCTTCCAGCCAGCCGAGCGAAAGGCCCTGTTCCCAGGACTGCTCATAGTCGTCGGCCGGTAGGGCAGCCCGCAGCGCCTCGATCTCGGCTTCGTAGAGACCGCCGATGAACACTTCCCGCTGCAATCCGAGCGTGGCCAGGAAGGTGGATTCGGCCGCCCACAAGCGCACCGCCCGATCATATTTCTCGCGCCGGCGAGCCAGCAACGCCCATGACCCGAGGAACGAAGGCGCCATCGAACTGCCTGCGGCTTCGATCGCCAGCCGGGTCGCTTCGGTGAGCAGCGAGAACGCCCAGTCCAGATCCCCTTGAACGCTCTCCACCTGGCCGAGTCGGAGCGTCGTTGAGGTCATCTGATGCTTCGATCCAACATCCTTGAAGAGGGCGAGGGCCTCTTCAAGCAACTCTCCGGCCTGCTCGTATTCCGCTTCGGCCAGAGCGATCGAACCCAGGGCCACCAGCGACTGGGCAACACTGCGCGGATGGTTGAACCTTCGTCGCAGCTCCAGGCTCTCCCGAAAGGCCGACGCGGGCCCCGTCCAGATCACCGTCGATCAAGGCGATGTCACCTTGCCCTTCGAGGCAATTGGCCACCCCCCATTGATCACCGGCGCCGTCGAGCAACCCCATCGCCCGCCCGTAGAGGTCGGTGGCGCGCCCGTGATCTCCCTGAGCAGCGACCATCGCAGCCATCCTGAGGAGCGCCAACCCCCGGTCGTGATGGGCATCGAGTGCCGCAAAAGTCGCTTCGCTCTCGGCGAGAAGCCGGCCCGCCCGGGCAGTGTCGCCGTGCATGTGCAACAGCATCGAAGCGGCCTCCATGCCACGGGCTTGGATGAGCGGATCGACGGCCTCGCTGCCTTCGAGCGCCCGCTCGACCAAACGGAGGCCCTCCTGGGAGAACCCGCGCGCCACCCAGTAGGTGATGAGCGCCCAGCAGAAACCGCAGCGCCAACTCCATCTTGCCGCTCATCGAGAGCCCACTCGATGGCCGCACGAAGATTGTCATGTTCGGCTTCCAGCCTCCGCATCCAGGTGGTCTCCGCCGGACCACGCATCCGGGTTTCGGCCGATTCGGCCAGCTCCAGGTAATAGGCGGCGTGCCGTGGAGACCGTGTCGCCCGTCTTCGGGCTCAGCGAGCTTGCTCGCGTGCGTAGGTGCGGACCGTTTCGATGAGCCGGTACCGCATCTCGTCGCCACGTTCCTCGGCACCGACCAGGGACTTATCGACCAGTCGGGAGAGCAGATCCAAAGCATCGAAACGTCCCACCTCCCCGGCCGATCCCACGCGTTCAGCAGCTTCCATCGAGAACCCGCCCCGGAACACGGACAGGCGCTGGAGCAGCTGTTGCTCGGGGTCCGTCAGGAGGTCGTAACTCCAATCCATGGCTGCTTCCAGCGTCTGCTGGCGCGGCAAGGCAGTGCGGCTGCCACCGGTCAGCAACGCAAACCGATCGTCGAGGCGAGCACACAACTGCTCGGCCGACATCGCCCGGATCCGTGAGGCGGCCAGCTCAATCGCCAGCGGGATCCCGTCCAAACGGCGCGAGATATCTGCCACGGCCCGGCGGTTGGCGGCATTGAGCGAGAACCCTGGTCGCACCGCGGCAGCCCGGTCGACAAAGAGGCGCACGGCCTCGTGCTCGTTCAAGGCACTCAGATCTGACTCGTCCCCGGGTGGCGGAACGGAAAGCGACGGCACCAGATAGAGCACCTCCCCTGCCATTCCCAGCGCCTCGCGGCTGGTTGCCATGACCTGCAGCTGCGGACACGACCGAAGGAGGCCATCGAGCAACTGCACGGTGTCGTCGAGCAAATGCTCACAATTGTCGAGCACCAGGAGGGTGTGGCGGGAGCGGAGGTACTCGATCAAGCTTTCCTGCATGGCCCGGCCCGGGAGTTGTTCGACCCCGAGCGCAGCTGCCACCTCGACGGCGATCAGGGCACCGTCGTGCAGTGACCCCAGCTCGACCAGCCACACTCCGTCGCGAAACACGGAGACCAGCTCGGCGGCCGCCTGCAGTGCCAGCCGGGTCTTCCCTGAACCGCCGACCCCGGTCAGCGTCAGGAGGCGAGTTTGCGGCATGAGTTCCGCGACGGCCTCGAGGTCGCGCTTGCGGCCGATGAAGCTGGTGACCTGAACCGGGAGGTTGTGCGCGTAGGCATCCAGGGAACGGATCGAAGGGAACGAGGCAGGAAGATCCGGGTGGAGCAGTTGGAACACCCGCTCGGAGCGGGCCAGGTCGCGGAGGCGGTGCTCACCCAGGTCGCGCAGACCGGCTGCCTCCGGAAGAGTGTCCCGAATCAGCTCGCCGGTGGTGAGCGAGACGAGGACCTGACCACCGTGGCCGGCCGCCAGCAGGCGAGCACACCGGTTGAGGGTCGGTCCGAAGTAGTCGCCGTCTCGTTCGTCTGCGGCGCCGGTATGAAGAGCCATCCGGACGCGCAACCGGCCCATCTCGTCGGGAGCCTCTCCGGCAAGCCGGCGCTGCGCATCGATAGCCGCATCGAGGGCGGCCTGCGGTGACTGGAACGCAACCGAAAACGCATCGCCGGCAGTCGTGAAGATGTAGCCACCGTGCCGGGCGATGACTTCCCTCAGTAGCCGCGTCGTGTCGAACCAGCGTGCGCTGCATGGCTTCGGGGTAGTACTCCCAGAACCGCGTCGATCCCTCGATATCGGTGAAGAGAAAGGTGATCGTCCCGGTGGGCGGTCGCACGTCGGACGCGACCGGGCCTGCCCCCTGCGGGCCCAGCAGTCGATCTTCTCTATCAGGCTGGTCGTCGCGCAACGGTCTCATCCCTACGTGTTCGTCCCCAACCTACAACCGCGGCGGCGACGCGACCCGAAGGATTTCGATCATCTCTCATTGCCGCTTCGGCGATACGTCTGGCACACTATGGGGAATGCAGGAACGGCCCATCGAGACGAAAGACAACGGCTACCGCGTCATGCCCGGCTGGCGGGTCGGCCACCTCATGGAGGAATCCACCACGGCCTCGGGTCTCCTCGTACCGGCCGCCGCCATCGCGGAGCGATCCACCGAAGCCCTTTCCCTCGTCGATGTTGAGAACGGCAACCGGTTCTGGGCGGTCCCGGCCGACGCCTGGCGGTTCATCTGGCCGTCGACGGGGCGGGTCGTGATCGCGGTGCGCGAATCGGCGATCATCGCCGAGCAACAAGACGATGATCTCCCCGGCGAGGGCCGCTACCTGTGACGACCTTTCCCCGTTCTTGCGTGAGAAACCGCGAGTATGCGCGGGAAACTCACGCAAGAACGCTCTTATGACGGACGGCGGGCGACAACGGCGGCGGCTGACCGCCACCGTCACCGACCTCGAGGTCCGGCGCCAGCGGGCGCTTCTTGATCGCCGTCTACGACGACGACCGCGCAGAACGCGAGCGATCCCTCACCGAGTTGGGTTTGCTGACCAAGACGGCCGGTTCCGATCCGATCGAATCGGAACTCGTGCGCCGACCGCTGCTCGATCCGGCCACGTTCATCGGGCGCGGCAAGGCGGCGGAACTGGCCGCAACGCACCGAATCCCTGGATATCGACGTTGTGGTCTTCGACAACTCGTTGAGCCCCGCCCAGCAGCGCAACCTCCAGGAGATCTTCGAGTGCGACGTCGTCGACCGGGAAGCCCTGATCCTGGACATCTTCGCCCAGCACGCCACGAGCCGGGAGGGCATGCTCCAGGTCGAGTTGGCCCTCTTGCACTATCACCTCCCCCGCCTCCACGGCCAGGGCACCCAGCTGAGCCGCCAGGCGGGCGGCATCGGAACCAGAGGTCCGGGGGAAACCAAGCTCGAATCGGATCGCCGACGGATCCTGAGCCGGATCGCGAAACTCGAACGGGACCTGCGGGCCCTCGACTCGACCCGGGCGACCCAGCGCAAGGCCCGCCGCAAGTCCGAACTCGCTCAGGTCGCCCTGGTCGGATACACCAACGCGGGGAAATCAACGCTGCTCAATCAGCTGACCGGCGCCGAGGTCCTCACCCAGGATCAGCTGTTCTCGACACTCGACCCAACCATCCGCCGGCTCGATCTCGGCAACGGAAGGGCCGTGTTGCTGTCCGACACGGTGGGGTTCGTGCGCCGCCTACCTCACAACCTCGTCGAGGCGTTCCGCTCGACTCTCGAGGAGGTGACCCAGTCCGACCTGATGCTGCATGTCGTCGATGCAGGCGAGCCTGCGCTGGAGGGCCACATCGCCGCGGTCAGGACCGTGCTGGAGGAGATCGGAGCGGCCCACTTGCCCGAGTTGCTGGTCCTCAACAAGATCGACACGGTCGACGACCTGGCCCGGACCAGGCTCACCCGGTTGTATCCGGATGCGGTCGCCCTGTCTGCCCTCAACGGAGAAGGGACCGAACTGCTCACCGCCACCATCGATGAGCTGATCCGCAAGAGGCTGACCGAAGTCGAGTTGACCATTCCTTACGACCGGGGCGACATCGTGGCCGCCGTCCACCGCGAGGGTGAGGTCATCAAAGAGGAACACCTCGAGGCCGGGACCCGGATCCACGCCCGGCTGCCCGGGTCACGCCTCGCCGAATTCGTGGAATTCGCGACCGCCGCTCGTCCGCCGGAGACCGGCATCAACAGCTGACTCTGGAGCGCGGAGAGTGAGCCAGGAGTCGCTCGAGGTCAGAGACGGTCCCGGACGGTGAGCGCCGCTCCGACTATGCCGGCTTCGTTGCGCAGCTGGGCGGGCACCACCTCGGTCTCGACGACCAGGTACTCCCTGAACTTCCCCATCTTGCGGCTCACGCCCCCACCGATGATGAACAGGTCGGGCGAGAAGATGTCCTCGAGGTGCGCGAGGTATTCATTCACCCGGGTGCCCCACTTCTTGTAGGTGAGTTTCTCGGCCGCACGAACTCGTGCGGCGGCGTAGCGCTCGGCGTCCATGCCTTTGAACTCGAGGTGCCCGAGTTCTGTGTTCGGATGCAAGTGACCATCGACGAACACTCCGCTGCCGATCCCGGTCCCGAAGGTCAGGATGAACACCACCCCACCCCGGTCTCGACCGGCGCCGAACCGCATCTCGGCGATCCCGGCTGCATCGGCGTCGTTGAGCAGTGTTACGTCCCGGCCGGTGGCTTTGCGGAGGAGTTTCTCTCCGTCGACACCCACCCAGCTCTTGTCGATGTTGGCGGCGCTGTGGACGATTCCATGCCGAACGACCGTTGGCAGGGTGCAGCCGATCGGGCCCTCCCACTCGAAGTGTTCGACGAGTTCGACAACGACCGCGGCCACAGCGTTCGGGGTGGAAGGCTGGGGGGTGAGGATCTTGAGGCGGCTCCGGGCTAGCTGTCCGGTTTCGAGATCAACCGGGGCTCCCTTGATGCCCGACCCACCAATGTCGATACCGAGAATCTCCATGCGCTGAGCTTCCTCTAACGACTCAGGTCAGCGTAATCGACCACGGTCAATCGTCCTCACCGGACCCACCGATCGAGACCAACCCGCAGGCGTGACACACGTTGCGGGTCAGCCCACCGGGGAGACGGTGTTCCTCGAAGACGTGCTGGTGGCTCTCGCTCGGGCCGGGAACGAGCGGGGGCGGCCGGGAGCCGGTCGAACGGAACGATGCCCGTCTGCCGCAGTTCATCGGAGACCCGCAGGGCGATGCCTTTCAGGCCGTGCCAGAAGCCGGCGAAGGCTCTGCTCAGAGCGTTCTTCTTCCTCGGCCCGGTCTGCTTGACCGGGCGGGTCGTTCCGGCCAGTTCGACGGCCTTGCCACGGGGCTCTTTGGTCCGGGCCGGTTTCGGCGGTTTCGGAGCCTTCTCGCGCGACGGTTTTGTCTTCGGCTCGGGATCGGGACGCGGTGCCGCTTCGGGAACACTGCGAGGTCTCTTGTTGTCTTTTGGCTTGCGCCCCGGAATCTCCGGGACGGGCACGTCATCCCAGGGGAAGCCGGCTCGGCCTGGGGTTGGGCCGGGGCGCTCGGGGTAGGCATCTCGGGGGCCGGAGCCGGCTCGGGCGTAACCGGGGCGGCCGGTCGCTCGACCGGGGTCGGGGCCGGGGCGGTCTGGTCCGCATCCGGGATGGCCGACGGTGCAGGTTCGGTCGCCGGGGGTGCGAGAGCTGGCAGCCGCATCGGACGGCGCAAACGTTGCCCTCGCGGCTTCTTCCCGTGCGAGGCGTTTCCGTTCCTTGCGACTCAAGGCAGGGGTCTCGTCGGCCTTCTCCTGCTTGGTCGTGCTGCGCTGCCACCAATGCTTCTTGACCGCCTCGACGGGTACCAGATCGAGGGTGGAGGCTGCGAAGTGGCCGGGCCTGCGGGGCAGGAAGGTGACTGTTTCTTCTTCAACGTTGATGCTGAACCAGCCCCGTCCGATGGGAGATACCTGGACGGTGCTTCGGTCCCAGCGGCCCAGCTGGCCGCTGGGGTGGTCGAGAACGATGAAATCCTCGGTGAGCTCGACGATCACTTCGAGTTCGGGCGCGGCGTCGCCATTGAGGCGGATGCGTCCATCGAACGCGATGTTCCTACTTTCGGTTTCGGCCTGGGACACGGTCACCTACGTCATATCGGCGCTTGAATCACGATCTGAAGTGAGTAATACGGTACCGCACCTGGAGTTTCAGGCGCACTCTCCCGCCGGAGTAGCCTCAGCGATCATCGACCAGCCTCCAAGGAGTTTCCATGACCGCAACTGCCGATATCGGTCTCATCGGGCTGGCGGTGATGGGGCAGAATCTGGTCCTCAACATGGACGACCACGGCTACACGGTGGCCGTCTTCAATCGGACGACCGCCCGGGTCGACGACTTCCTGGCGGGGCCGGCTCTGGGCACCAGGATCATCGGCACCCATTCTCTCGAGGATCTCGTGGCCTCCCTCACCAGTCCGCGCAAGGTGATGCTCATGGTGAAGGCCGGGGATGCGGTCGACGCGATGATCGACCAACTCCTGCCGATGCTCGATGCGGGCGACATCATCATCGACGGAGGCAACTCGCAATTCTCCGACACCGTGCGCCGCACGGCCCGGGTCGAAGCGGCCGGCGCCCTCTATGTGGGAACGGGCGTCTCGGGCGGTGAGGAAGGCGCCCGCCACGGACCGTCGATCATGCCCGGCGGCAGCGCGGCGGCGTGGCCCCACATCCGTCCCATTCTCCAGGACATCGCCGCCAAGGTGGCCGACGGGACGCCGTGTTGTGATTGGGTTGGCCCGGATGGGGCCGGACATTTCGTGAAGATGGTCCACAACGGCATCGAATACGGCGACATGCAGGTGATCGCCGAGGCCTATCACTTCATGAAAGACGGCCTCAAGCTGTCCCCGACGAGCTTTCCGAGGCGTTCCGGCGGTGGGGCGAAGGCGTCCTGGATTCCTACCTCATCGACATCACCGCCGACATCCTCGCCTACCGGGAGGAGCCCGATGCACCTCATCTCGATTCGATTCTCGACGCCGCCGGGCAAAAAGGTACCGGCAAATGGACCGCCATCTCCGCCCTCGATCTGGGCATGCCGACCACCCTGGTCGCCGAGGCGGTGTTCGCCCGGATCGTGTCGGCGTTGAAGGACGAACGGATCGCTGCCTCCGGCCTGCTCACCGGCCCACGGGGCGATGTCCTCGACGGTCTCGCTCCCAACACGCCGGCCGGGACCCGGCGGGAGATCGCCGCCCACAAGAAGTCGATCTGGGTTGAGAAGCTCGAGCAGGCGGTGTACGCCGCCAAGATCATCTCCTACGCCCAGGGGTTCATGCTGCTGCGGGCGGCCGCCGTCGAGTACGGCTGGGACCTGGACTACGGAAGGATCGCCTCGTTGTGGCGGGAGGGTTGCATCATCCGGGCGGCCTTCCTCGACGACATCACCGCGGCCTATGCCACCGATCCACATCTGACCAATCTGATGCTCGACCCGTTCTTCCGACAGGCCCTCGCCGAATCGGAGAAGGGCCTCGCGGGCGACGGTCCGTCAGGCCGTCAAGATCGGCATCCCCGTCCCCGCCTATTCGACGGCGCTGGCCTTCTACGACTCGTACCGGTCGGGACGGTTGCCCGCCAACCTGATCCAGGCCCAGCGGGACTACTTCGGCGCCCACACCTACGAGCGGATCGACCGGCCCCGCGGCGAGTTCTTCCACACCAACTGGACGGGAACGGGCGGCGACACGACGGCGGGCACCTACGAGGTGTGACTCAGCTCAACCGCGGCTCGGGCGAGCGTGATGAACACGGACCGGTGCTCGGAGCCGAGGCTCGGTCCCGTCCTTCTGGTGACGGTGGTCAACTCGGCGCTGTGCAGCAGATGATCGATCGGAACCCCGAACGGACCGAGCAGGGCCGGCCAGGTGGCCTGCAGGCCGAAGCCGTTCACTGAATTGACCAAATCGGAATCGGTTAGCGGCCGGAACGCGTGCGACCAAGGGGAGGCGTTGAGGTCGCCGACGATGACAACGGGACGATCCTGGGCGGCCGCCCAGTCGGGCACGGCGGCCAGCTGCTCATCGCGGGTACTCACCTTGCCGGTTGAGGTCGGTGATGGTGGATGGAGGGCAAGAATCCGAATCGGCACACCATCGAATTCCATGTCGAGCTCCCGGGCGCGAGGAGTGTCTGCGGCCCCGCCGACACCTCGCAGTTTTACCTCCAGCCCCGGGCGAACGAGGATCGCGTTGCCGAATCGCAAACGCTGTTGAAAGACCGGGCGACAGATCGTAAGGAAGCCCGGCGCCATTGATGGCCGCTTCCCATTGCGGACCGCCCTCGAAGATGAAAATGAGGTCGGCATTGCTCGATCGGAACAGCTCCATCACTTCGGCAGTGTTCTGATTGTCGCTGCTCACGTTGAACGTCAGGATGCGGAGGTACGACGAATCGCCGGCCGCGGGAGCGGGTGAGCCCAGATACAACGGCAGCACCAGATACAGGTTGGCCGCCATGGCCATCAGCGTCACCCAAACCAGCCGCCGCTCCCCTGCCAACGCCAGGAGAGCAATCGCCACGCCCAGTCCCACTACGTAGTGCGGGCGAAAGTTCGATGCGAGGTCGAACGGCCACCACAGGCTGCCCATGAATCCGACGAGGGTCGCGGTGAGAAACCCTATGGAGACAACGACTCCCAACGTCTTCAGATAACGGTTCGCCTTGCGCTTCTCGACCGAAACGCGCCGGCCGGTCTCCTCGATATTCACGCCGACAGATTAGGAGTCTTTTGAAGACACGGCGCCGCGAATCCGACACGCACCGGCCCGTGCCATTCGTCCCGACGAATACCGTCGGATGGCCTCTCGACGGGACGGGTCGCTCGAGCGCGACGATGGAAAGGCAGACCAAGGGGCTGCTGTTTGCTTTCGCTCCAAAGCCTCGACAAACGGTACGGATCGGTCATCGCCCTCGACGGCGCCACCTTCGACGTCCCCGACGGAAGGATCGTCGGGTTCCTCGGACCGAACGGAGCAGGCAAAACCACCGCGATGCGCTCCGTCTTCGGTCTCGTCCGCCCCGACCGGGGCCAGATCTTGTGGAACGGGCAGCCAGTCGGTCCCGCCGAACGGCTCCAGTTCGGCTACATGCCCGAAGAGCGGGGTCTGTACACGAAGATGAAAGTCCACGATCAATTGACCTACTTCGGGAGGCTTTCGGGACTAGATCGAGCCACTGCGGCCGAACGCGCAGACTTCTGGCTGAGCCGGCTCGGCCTCAGCGACCGGGCCCTCGATGAAACCGTGCGGCTCTCACACGGAAACCAGCAGCGGGTCCAGCTCGCCACCGCCCTCATCCACGAGCCCGGGCTGTTGGTCCTCGACGAGCCCTTCGCCGGCCTCGACCCGCTTGGAATGGAAACCATGGCCGCACTGCTCGCAGACCTCGCCGCAGAAGGGGTCGGCGTCGTCTTCTCCAGCCACCAACTCGACCTCGTTGAAGACGTATGCGAGGACGTGGTGATCATCAACCAGGGAAGGGTCGTGCTCTCCGGCGCGGTCGCGGCACTCAAGAAGGCGTCCGGTCGCCGCCATCTCCAGGTCTCCGTCGATGGGAGCGCATGGGTTCCCGACCTACATGGAATCAACGTGGTTCCGGGGTCGGCCACCCAACCCCGCTACCTGGTCAACGCCTCCGTCCGGCTCGACGAGGTTCTCGCCAAGGCTCAAGCGCAAGGAGAGGTGACCACCTTCACCGTGGAACCCCCGAGCCTCACCGACCTCTTTCGCGAGGCGGTGGAATCATGAAACCGCTCCGCCAGACGTATGAGATCGCCCGGCGGGATTTCACCCAGCGGGCGAAGAGCAAAGCCTTCCTGGTCTCGACCGGGGCCGTTGTTCTTCTGATACTGACGATTGGCCCGCTCCTGGCGAACGCCACGAAGAACCAACCAGCCCAAGAGATCGGCGTTGTCGGAGCGCTGCAGCCCGGGTTCGAAGCCGTCGCCCGGTCAGCCGCAACGGGGTTCGGCCTCGAAGTCCATTTCACGCAGTTCTCGTCACTCGACGCCGCCGAAGCAGCCCTCCGCGATAGGGACGTGCGAGCGATATTGAACGCGGACCGGGAGCTGGTTTGGCTCAACGAATCGAACCAGACCGTGGCGGCCATCATCGATACCGCCGCGCAGGCAACCGAACGGACCGCGGCGATCGCCGAGCTGGGCCTCACCCCGGACGAAGCAGCCCGGTTGTTGACTCCCGCTCCGCTGGCCACTCGCTACCTGGAAGCGCCCGACCCGGCGGCAGAACCACGGCGGATCGCCGGGCTCGTTGGGGCCTTCCTCATGTACATGGCCATCTTGATGTTCGGACAGTTCGTGATGCTGGGAGTGCTCGAGGAGAAATCCAACCGGGTGGTCGAGGTCGTGCTGTCCCGGGTCCAGCCGTCTCAGATCCTGACCGGCAAGGTGCTCGGGATCGGTCTGCTCGGCCTGGTTCAGCTGATCATTGTCAGCGTCGCCACCGTGTTGATGCTCAATCTGATCAACGTGAGCGGCATCGACCTCGCCGGGATCGGGGCGGGGATGCTGGCCCGTATCGTCTTCTGGTTCCTCCTCGGCTATGCCTTCTTCAGCGTCTTGTACGCGTCGATGGGTGCTCTGGTGTCCCGCCAGGAGAGACGCGATGAGCGCAGGGATGATCCCGATCATGTTGATGCTCCCGGGCTACTTCTTCTCGCTGATCGCCTCCAGCGACCCCGAGCTGGCGACGGTCCGGCTGTTCTCGTTGATCCCCCCAACGTCACCGATGGTCATGCCGATCCGGTCGTCGGTCACGCAGGTGCCCGCCTGGGAGATCGCTCTGTCGATCGGCCTGATTGTGGCCGCCGTCTACGCCATGATCCGCGTCGGTGGAAGGGTCTACCGGGGCGGCGTGCTCCAGATCGGTGCCAAGGTCCGTATCCGCGACGCCTGGCGCGCCGCCGAGCACTAAAACCCGTTCTTGCGTGAGAAACCGCGAATATGCGCGGGAAACTCACGCAAGAACGGTCTTGGGAACGGCTACCAGGTGATCGGTTTGGGTTCGAAGTCGACCTCTCGCTCGGCCAGGCCCAGCTTCAGGAAGGCCCAGGGGGCACCGAACGCCCCCCAGAATCCGACCAGCGCATACCGGACGAGCCGCAGGATGATGGCCGGCTCGAGCCCATCGAACGCCACCCGCAGACCCAGCCACAACCCGGCGAGAACCACCAATCCGAACACAAAACGGAGCGCTCGTTGGAGAACCGATCCGCCCACGTCGAACCCGACCAGGCGGCGCTCCAGGACCAGTCCGGCTCCGATCCCGACCATGGTGCCGCCCCCGGTGACCATCTCCTCGGTCGGCCAGGCTGCCATCGCCAGCGCCGGGACGGCCATGATGATGATCAGCTGGTGAATGGTTTCCTGTTCGAAGAACCATGCCTCGAGCCGGTTGCCGTACCGCAGCCAGAGCCACAACACGAGGATGCCAGAGCACGTACCCGCCCAACACGTCGGTCGGGAAATGGACCCCGAGATAGATCCGCGACAGAGGAGTCAGCACGATCAACGTGACCGCCACCACCCAGACCCACGGCTTGCGCGCCACCGAAGCGAGATACCCCCACACGACTACGGCGCTCTGGGTGTGACCGCTCGGCAGACCGAAGCCATCGGCGCGCACGATTTCCTTGACCCGGGCGTCGTACTGGAAGGGTCGGGGTTGGGCGGCGAGGTGTTTCGCCACCTGATTCACCAGACCGGACAGGAGGAAGACCACCATCAACCGCACGCCGACGGCCCGGTTGACGCTCCAGTAGATCAAAGGTAGGGCCAGGAGGTAGAACTCCTCGTCACCGAGAAACGTGAAGAACGCGAAGAACGCGTCGAGTTGCGGGCTGGCCTGCTGAAACCACAGCACGACATCGACGCCCCATTCGAGCACACGGTCCATGGTGCCTCCTGGGCGGCACGATACCGGAAAGCCGGGACGCGCCGGAAGCTACCATCGGGTGGTTGCGCACTTAGGAGACCAGTTGACCGAGAGCCGTTACCGCCTTCCCCGTCACGTTGTCCCACACCGTTACGACCTCACCATCCAACCGGACCTGGACGAGGCCACGTTCACCGGCCGGGTGGACATCGCCATCACGATCGGCGAATCCACCGAGGAGATCGTCCTCAACGCTATCGAGCTCGAGCTGACCGAGATCACCCTCACCAACGGCGACGGCGAGGCTCTGACTGCCACCGTCACCTACGAGGAGGACACCGGAACGAGCCCGGCTGGCGTTGAACGCCGCCGCGGCGCCCGGCGATTGGACTCTCTCTATCGGTTTCGATGGCATCCTCAACGACAAACTGCGCCGGCTTCTACCGGAGCACGTTCACCGACCACGAAGGTGTCGAACGGACCCTCGCCACCACCCAGTTCGAAGCGACCGACGCCCGCGTCGCGCGTTCCCGTGCTGGGACGAACCGGAGTTCAAGGCAGTGTTCGGAATCACGCTGGTCGTCGAGCCGGACCTGCTGGCCGTCTCCAACGCTCGCGAGGTCGACCGGCGCGAAGCCGAAGACGGCAAGGTGGCCGTTCGGTTCGCCGACACGATGAAGATGTCGACCTACCTGGTTGCCTTTGTGGTCGGCGCTCTCGAGGCGACCGAACCCGTCGACGTCGACGGTATCCCCTTGCGCGTCGTGCACGCACCCGGCAAGGCCCACCTGACCGGGTTTGCGCCTGAAGCCGGCGCCGTATTTCCTCCGCTGGTTGGCCGACTACTACGCACATCCCCTATCCCGGGGACAAGATGGATTTCATCGCGATCCCCGACTTTGCGTTTGGCGCTATGGAGAACGTCGGAGCCGTCACCTATCGCGAGAACGCGGTGCTGGTCGATCCCCATGTCGCCCGCCAGGTGGAATTGGAACGAGTCAGCTCGGTGATCGCCCACGAGTTGGCCCACATGTGGTTCGGCGACCTGGTCACCATGAAGTGGTGGAACGGGATCTGGTTGAACGAAGCGTTTGCGACGTTCATGGAGATGATGGCGTCCGACTCGTTCCGGCCCGAATGGAAGACCTGGCTCGAGTTCGCACCATCGCGCGGTACGCCCTCGACACCGACGCGCTGGCCTCGACCCGGCCGGTCGAGTTCGACGTTGATGCCCCGGACGAAGCGGACCAGATGTTCGACTCGTTGACCTATCAGAAGGGCTCGGCGCTGTTGCGGATGCTGCAACAGTTCCTCGGCGAGGAGACCTTCCGCCAGGGCGTCGGCGACTACCTCCGGGCCCACGCCTACGGCAACACCGAAACCCACGACCTCTGGAGTGCCCTCGAGAAGGCGTCCGGCCAGCCGGTCGGTGCGATGATGAACTCGTGGATCTTCCAGGGGGGTTTCCCCGAAGTGGAGATCTCCCATTCACCCGAAGGTGACGGGTTGCTGATCGAACAGCGACGCTTCGCCTACCTCCCCGACGTGACCGGTGGCGAATGGCACGTGCCGATCGTCATACGCTTCAGCGACGGGGCAACGGAGGAGACATCGACGGCCATCGTCGGAGCCACCCCCGAAGAAGTCCGGGCGAACGGTCCCGTCGAGTGGGCGGTGGCCAACGCCGGAGGGAACGGGTTCTACCGGGTCCGGTACACGCCCGAGTTGATGGACAGCCTCGTCAACCGTCTCGATCAGCTCGATCCGCTCGAGCGCTACACACTGCTCGACGACACGTGGGCACATGTCAAGGCCGGACGGGTCGCCTCCGGCACCTATCTGGACCTGGCCGCCCGCTACGAAGACGAAACCGAAGCGGCGATCTGGGGCCTGCTCAGCGGAAGCCTGGGGCGATTGCGCCGCATCGTACAACCCGAGTCGCTGCCCGCCTTTGAAGGATGGGTGCGCCGGCTCCTCGAGCCGGCCGCCGAACCGCCTGGGCTGGGAACCGGCGGAAGGTGAGGATGACCTCACCCGGAAGTTGCGCGGCACCCTGTTGCGCACTCTCGGCACGACCGGCAGGCAGGGCAACGCCCGCGAGCGAGCTCGCGGGGTGGTCGATCGACTGCTGGAATCGCCGGAATCCGTCGACCCCGACGTAGCGGTAGCAGCCATCTACGTGACGGCTTCGGCCGGTACCG